>NZ_JBEYVQ010000001.1:0-73945 GCF_040644075.1 Nocardia sp. NPDC047038
AACTCCGCCGTCACGAACAACGGAGCCGCATACGTCATGTCCTTGTCCTTGCACTCATCGATCGAGGCCTTGACCTCTTCGAAGCGCGGATCGGATAGCGTCAGCGCCATCGAGCCGGAGAAGTCCTCGATCGGGCTGATCTCCGCGAGCACCTCCGCCAATCCACCGGCGCCGGATTCGCCGCGCGCGGTGGCCCGTTCGCGCCAGGCGGGCGTGCCGATCAACCACTCGAACGAATCGGTCTGGACTTCCAGCAAGCCCGGAACTTCGAGGGGCTCACGGATCTTCGCGAACGAGAGCCGTTTCGGCGAGGGGGAGACTCCGGAATCGGCGGGCGTTGCGGCATAGACGTCGGTCTGACTCGAGACTGTCAAGATGCGTCCTTCCAGCACCTCATGACGCCCATACGTTCGCGTGGGCGTCACGGTATCTGCTTGTCCTGTGGGCGGTAATTCACATGGCGCACCGTGCTGGACCGTGTCCGAACATGACTCGACAACAACGGGTAGAAGGTGGCACGCAGACTGTGCCACTTTCCACGGTCAATTCGTATTTCGAGAGTTGGACAGCACGCGACCCGGCGCGAAGCCCTAAATTACACCCGATTTCGACCGATGTCGAGAGACAACAAGAAAGAAGACACACCATTTCCTGTGTCTTCCCATATTTATAGTGACATCTCGATCCTTCGTTCGTCAAGTCTATTAGCGGTAATTCGCCAGCATTACTCGAGCGGGTCTCCTGCCGCGGCGGTCGCCGCCGGTGATGCGACCGGTTGCCTCGCCGCCCGCACGACCGTGGCCGCGGCGAGTGTGAGAACCGTGCCACACCACAACGCCTTCGCGGGCTGACCGGTGTGGTCGACGACCACGGCGGCGGTGACAGGGCCGAGCACGGCGCCGATATTGAACGCCGTGGTGGCCAGCGCACCCGCGATCCGCGGCGCGCCGGGCGCCGCGGTCTGCACGATCGTCGTGATCAGTGTCGATCCCACTCCGAACGCGACCGCCCCGGACACCGTCGCCATGATCGCCACGCCGGGCAGTGCGTGCGCGGTCAGAGCGGCCAGTAACCACACCCCGACGAGCCCACTCGTTCCTACGGTGACGATCCGCTCGCGATGACGGTCGCTGTGGCGGCCGCAGACCGTCACGCCGACGAACGAACCGATGCCGAACAAGGCCAGCACGATCGGAACCCAGCGGCTGTCCGCTGTGGAGAGCCCTGCGGTGATCGAACCGAGGAACGTGAACCCCGCGAACGTCGCCGCGTTGACCAGCACGGCGACCAGCACCGAGGTGAGTACCGGCCGTTCGCCGAGTACCGCCCACTCCCGCAGCAAAAAGGACTCAGCTGTGGCCGGGCGATCACCGGTGCGAGCCGTACGGGGCACCATCGCCCACACCGGAATCACCGCTGCCCCGCTGACGATCGCGACAGTCCAGAACGCGATACGCCAATCCCAGATCTGCCCCAGCACAGTGCCGGCCGGTACCCCCGCGATACACGCCACGGTCACCCCGGACACCACCACCGAGGTCGCACGCCCCACCATCGCCGAGCCGACCAAGTGCGGCAGAGCGGCCAGCGCGATTGCCAGGAATCCCGCGTTGGCGACGGCGGCGACGACCCGCGTCATCAGCAGTACCGTGAACTCGCTGGTCACAGCGCCGACGACATGAGCAGCGCAGAACACCGCCAAGAACGCCGCTATCGAGTGCCGGACCGGCAACCTGCCCGCCGCCATCGCCATCACCGGCGCCCCGAGCACCATGCCCGCCGCGAACAGTGAGGTCAGCAGACCGGCGGTGCCGAGCGAGACTCCGACATCGACGGCGATCGCCTCCAGCAACCCCGACACCATGAACTCGGACGTGCCCTGCGCGAACACCGCGACAGCCAGCACGAACACCACAATGGGCATAAAAGGAACTCCCCGGATACAGGGCGCGACAAAGCGCCCGAGATGGTCGCGGAAATCGGGTGAACCGTCACCCTCCGCGGAGAGACCAGCTTCGTCCGGCGTTGCGAAATAACCACTCGGTCGCGCTACGACCAGCGGTTTCGCATTCACAACGCCGCCCGGCGCGTATGCCGGGCGGCTACCGTCTGGACGACTCCGGGGAATTCACGACCACACCATAACAACGCGTGCAGGCGCGGCCAACGCGATTTTCAGTGACCCCGTAGGCGGGCTATGGCGGCGCGGTTCGCGGACGGATCGAGCGTTATGGCCGCCGCCCACACGTGCGCCGCTACGGCGCGCTGGTCGAAGAGGGCTATCCAGGCGTCGATGCACTGGCGGGTGTCGCCCACCGAGGTGGGCGTCGGTCCGAGTTCGGGCAGGTGGGTGTACGTCAGCGACGTGTAGGTGCGTCCTCGGGCGTCGAATATCGTTGCCGCGCAGATGGGATCGGCGGTGGCGCGTTCGCTCGATCGGCCCGCGGCCACGGCCTGTATCGCCTCGTGCGGGCTGGTGAATATCTCGCCCACCGTCAGGTAGGCGAGCCCGAACGCCCACAGGCGGCCGGTGAATCGTCGGATCAGCCATTCGGCCGAATCCAGGACGGGTGAGCGTTCGGCGTCGGGGTCGAGGACTATCGGGGTGTGGGCCGCGTCGTGCGCGGTGGCGCTTCCGGTGCGGGCGAATCCCCAGAAATGCACGGTGTCGCTGTCGGCGGCGTCTGCGCGACGCTCGGCCAGCATGGCCGCGAGTAGCGAGTCGATCGTGGCGTTGGGCGGGATGGCGGAACTCGTCGGCTTGCGCGACTTGTCCTGTGGTCGATTTCGTCGATCGGGCATTTTCGCTCTCTGGAGGGGGCGTGGAATCGGTCAGGCGAACTCACTCGGCTGGGGCGGTCCGGGAGGATCCGTGGTGCGTGCTCCGTGTGCGGGCAGCAGAATGTCCCAGAACTCGATGCGCACCGCGTCCCACAGCCGGAAGTGGCGCGGGAACCATTCGCGGACCTGCGCCAGATCCGGCAGTGCGCGCTCATCGAAGGCGACGAATCCATTCTCGCCCAGCGGGATCGGCACGGCGTCGCCGTTGTTGCGCAGCCGGTAGGCGGGTGTGGGATCGGCTTCGTCACGCAAGAACACGATTTCGATGCGACTGCCCAACACTCGCCAGCCGGCCTGTGCGGTTCCCGTTGTGGTCCGATGCAATCGGCTCACCCCCGGAAGGATTCCGGTGGGGCCGCCAACGCCGACAATTGCTCCAGCACAGCTTGAATCGTGCGCACGTCGACAGCGCGGTCGGCGTTGTCGTGTCCGTCATGGGACGGGAACCGGAGTCCTCGGGCGGCGGCGCGTTCCCGGTGGCTCACCGCCTGCGGTATCAGCCGACCGGTGATGACGAGTGTGCGATACGCCGCGGCCTTCCACGCGCACCGCTCGATCCGGCAGGCCAGGTGCGCCCGCATCTGCTCGTGCGCCAACTGCACATCGGCGCGACGGCAGATTCCGGGCGGAACGAGGAGGCCGTCCGTGGCCTCGCGACGCCCAGGCCGGTGCGGCCCGATGCCGTGACTCGTCGGCTGTTGATCGCACGTAATAGGCGCCGGTGCGCGGGAATTCGTGACGAAATCGAGTTCTGTTCCGTGTTGTTCGGCCATGTGCATATGCTGCGAACGTGCTCACGACGGGGAGCTCGAATCGACCGGTGCCCGGCAATCGGCGCATACGCGCTGAGCGCTTCCCGAGTGCGCGGATGTCGATTCTCGCCGTGGGAAAAAGCAGGTCACACCGTGGGACAGCAGGGGAGGACGCAACGGAAATGGTCGGTACCAAGTCGGACGTCAGCCGGACGACGCTGCCGCGTCGCCAGTTGGGCCGCGCACTGCGCGACGCACGTCAGGCCAACGGCTACACCCTCGAGCAGGTAGCCGAGGTCCTGGAGATCAGCCGATCCGCGCTGGGACGGCTGGAACTGGGGCAGAACGAGAAGATCAAGGTTCGTGACATCGAGTTCATCTGCCAGTACTACGGGCTGCCGGAGGAGCGGACGGAGTACCTGAAATTGCTTGCCGAGCAGGCGCGTGTGAGACCGTGGTGGGAGGACTTCCGGAATCTGGTACGTCCCGGCTTCAACACGTATCTGCAATTGGAGGCCGCGGCAACAGAATTGCACTTCTTCCAAGCACTCATCATACCGGGCCTGTTGCAGACTCCCGACTATGCCCGCAGTGTGCGATCGTCTGCGCCGATGGGCTCCTCCGCAGATGCTGACTGGCTCGTGGAACGGAGAATCCAACGATCAGCGATTCTTACCCGCAGGCACAAACCGATGCGGGCCGAATTCCTGGTGCATGAGTCGGCTTTGCGTACTGTTGTCGGTTCTATGCGAATCATGTCTTCGCAATACCGTCATCTTGCTGACATGGGTAGGCGAGAGAACGTCTCGATCCGAGTCGTTCCCTTTACTGCTGGCTTCCCAGGAGGATTGGCGGTACCGCCGTTCATCATTATCGACTTCCCTCATGGCGAGCCGTCCGTTGTCTACACCGAGGGCGCGATAGGGACCATGATTTTCGAGGATGCGGACGATGTGAACCGCTTCCGGGTGATCCACGAAGCCCTCAATGGTGCGGCACTCGAAGAGCAAGGATCGAGAGACCTGCTCAGGACTATGGCCAGGAGATACGAACAATGATCATCGACCTATCCGGAGCGGAGTGGTTCAAGTCTGTCCACAGCGGTGAGGCTGATGCGTGCGTCGAAGTCGCGTGGCTCGAGGCTGGTTACGTCGGCGTCCGTGATTCGAAGAACCCGACCGGCCCGGCGCTGATCTTCGCGCCGGGCCAATGGGACTCTTTCACCGCGTGCGTTATGACTGGCGCTCTGATCTGCGGATCGGCGTAGACAACAGACAGCCCGGACCTCGGCCCTTCAGCCGATGTCCGGGCCGTATCCATCACGGACACTGACGCAAGTCAAGCGCTTTTGGTGCGTCCGATTCAACGGCGGCTGAGCCAGACTGCTGCCAGCGGGTACGGGGCAATAATCGGAGTCCCGGCGATATTCACGGTTCCGCTCCAAAGTCCTTGCCGGGGGTCGATGTCATGCAGGTCGAGCCCGAAGGGCACGAAGTCGAACGAAACATACGTCTCGTCCGAGCCGACCGGCGTCTGATGCCCTCCCCGGCTGGACCCGCCACAGACCAACTCCACCGTCCTGCCATCCACAAAGACTTGCAGATCGCAGTTCTCGATCGGCGACCCGATCACATTGGAGGGACCCCGCCCGATGTGATAGGTACCAGGCGGGATAACACCGTTGCGCGGAAACTCCGGATCGTCGGCGGAGGCGACGGCGGGAGCAACAGAGAACGCCGCGGCAGCCAACGCAAAACCGGCCACGATCTTGCCGAACTTCATGATTCCAACCCCTTCGAAATTTGTCGAACTCAGTCGTATGTCCTAGCTTTCGTCGAACTTGATACTGCTCTGCCACCATAGATCCGGCCCCCGACCTCCCTGCCCCCCAACGTGGAGAGCGTCTCCAGACCCGGTCCGCTACCGAGTGACGCGGCCACGCACAGAGCACCTCTCGACCAGCGCAGGCAGGGAGCGTCAGACAGGTCGTCTGCTACTGTTGGCGCACTTGAGTCGTCACGGGTCGAGAGGGTGGGGATGAGTCGTCGAATCCTGTTGGCACTGCTCATCGGAGCGCTGGCGACCGGCGCTGTGGCATGCGGGGATGCCACGAGCGGATCGCCCACGGCGAGTTCCGGCACCACTGCGGCCCAGGCTCTGTTCAACCCCTGCACGGGGATCCCCGATGATGCGCTGCGGTCGGCGGGTGTTGATCCGGCCACCGAGGAGGCTGGCATCGCGGGAGTTCCTCAGTCCGGCTGGGAGATCTGCAATTGGGAGGGGCCCAAGTACTTCGTCTCAGTGTTTTCTACTGCACGTACAGTTGCCGAGTTCGAGAAGAAGCCCGGCAACATTGAATTCCGCGACGTGACAATTGCTGGTCGAGTTGGTCGGCAATTCAAGGTAGAAGGTGCATCGAAGAACCTGCTCTGCGATGTAGTTTTCGCTGCTCGGCAGGGAGCGGTTCAACTGCGGGTCTCCAACAAGGCAACGATCAGCAGTCCTGAAGATCCTTGTGTGATCTTGAATCGGGTCGGCGATTCTACTGTGCCGCTATTTCCGCATTAATTGGGGAGGGAGTCGTATGAGCGAGGCTAACGCAGCGACCTGGCGTGTACTGGCCGACCAGGCTCGTGCGGGCGAGTTGTATCTCGACGATGAGAACGCCGCATATCTCTGCGCCAAG
The DNA here is from genome assembly GCF_040644075.1 of Nocardia sp. NPDC047038. Lineage (NCBI taxonomy): Bacteria > Bacillati > Actinomycetota > Actinomycetes > Mycobacteriales > Nocardiaceae > Nocardia > Nocardia sp. NPDC047038. The sequence goes on from NZ_JBEYVQ010000001.1 coordinate 6,280, forward strand.
GCATGCGACGAGCGCCTCGTTGATTTGAATAGGCTCCTCTTCTCGGCGCAAGGTGCTCAGAACGTCTCTGGCTTCGGCGATTTCACCATGGCAGAGGGCTTGGCGAAAAAGTTCCTGAAACAGGCCAGCGGTGAGCCTCATTCAATCGACCAAGTCCTCCAAGAACACATCGAGACCGTGAAGAACATGCGTGAGGTCATGGCGATCTCGTTCAAGCGCATCACCGGACAGGACATCGAGAACGCGACGCAGTTCACGAACACCACCGAGCAGGTGCGCTGATGGGCAACCCGTTCGACTCTCTGCGAGTCTTCGATATGGGGGAACTCGGTTCGACGATGCTTCGCAACGTCACCAATTGGATATCGGGTGAGGAGTTGCAGCCGGACGTCGATGTGGCCGGGGTGCAGGACAAGTACAACCGGCAGCGCGACGGTGTGCGAGGCCGGGCCTCCGATGTCGGGTTCCAGGGCGAATTCCGGCCGAGGGAGGTTCTCGACGCGGATGAGTTCGAGCGGCACGATATCGCGACGCTGCGTGGCAAGGTCGATCAGATCGATTTGAAAGCGGTCGGTGACCTGGTGACCGCGTGGAACACCATCGCCGATCGGCACCAAACCTCTTTGGACACCTTTACGAAAGCCATGGCGCGGGCTACCGACGACAGTGTGTGGCGGGGTGAGGCGCGCAATGCCGCAGCGAGTGCGGTCGGCGACTATGCCGCACAAGGTGCCCAGGTTTCGAACGCGGCCCGGCTGACCGGCAACAAGCTGGCCGAATTGCTGACCGGGCTGGAGCCGACCAAGCAATTGGTCCCGCACGCGCCGGAACATCGCAGCGGAATCGGCAACGCTCTCGCCTTCGTCGCCGGGCGGGGATGGCGCAATGACGATGTCGCCGAGTACAACACGAAGACCGAGGCAGTTCGCGTGTTGAGAACCGTCTACGCTCCGGTCGTGATGGAGTCCGATACCAATGTGCCGGTGATTCCGCGTCCGGCGACCACCGCGAATCCGGGTGGCATCGGTGACGGCAGCGGCCCGCGAGGCACGAACACTGGCACCAGTAACCCGTCGGGAACTTCGTCGCCCAGCTCGGATCCCTCCGGCACGAACTCCACCGAGGACCCGACGGCTCAGTCGAGCAACCATTCCTCGGACGACGCCTCGAAAACATCGGAGTCGACCGGTGCCGACCCGGCGTCCACTACGCAGGACTCGACCACACCGGCTTCCACCATGCCCTCTTCGACAACACCCGCCTCGACGACTCCTACGCCGAGCGCATCGCCGACCAGTCCCGGCAGCCCGCACTCGAGCACGCAAGGCAGTCCGGGAAGCCCGACCGGTCCGGGTGCGCCCGGTGTCTCGGTGCCGTCGAAAGGCACACCGAACAGCACCAACGCGGTCCCGACCGCCGCGCGGACCGGCACCTCTCCCGGCCGCGCCGGTGCGAGCGGAATGGGCGGAATGGCTCCGGGTGCGCGCGGCGGCAAGTCGGATGAGGAATCCACCAAGGGCATTCCGGATTACCTGATCACTCAGGAACACGGCAATGAGCTCATCGGCCTGGACGAGTTGCCCGGGACGGTGCCGCCGGTCATCGGGGACAACCCGCGATAAGGACACCCATGCCCGAGGTGCAGAACTGGCGGTTCACCGCGCTCGAATTCCGGACTCTGTGGGAGTCCACCGGTCGGGACGTGCTGCCGTATCCCCTGCAGCACCAGTACACGACGGAATTCCGGTCGGAGAGTCTGCGGTTGCGGCAGGCGGCGGCGCAGTCACTGCGCCCGCGCATCGATGACGAGTTGCTGCGCGCGGTGGAAGTGCTGCTGGCGCCGGAGGCTCGGGTGGAAGTGGCCGGATTCGTCGGTAAACGCCGCAACCGGAGGCTGCGGGCCCACGTGGGGGTGCACTACGAGCACGGCGCGGTCGCGGTGCAGGAACCGGGACCGGACCCCGAACACGGCGGTGATGTGGTGCTGACGTTGCTGCCCGCCAGTGCGGTGGCGCGGGCCGTGGTCGACGTTTTCCCCGTCTGCGGCCCGGGGCAGGGGAAACAGTTGCAGGCTTCCGCAGAGGAGTTGGCGCGGCCGAGGCCGCCGGTCCGCGACGCTTGGCGACCGACGCCGCGGGAGGAGTTCGAGCGGTTCTTCACCCGGGCAATGACGTTGATCGGTCACGTCGGCGTTTACGCGATGGGTAGCGTAGACAACCGGCATACGCACGGCCGCAAAGATTTCCAGCTCAACGACGTCGAAAATGACGGCCGTTACGTCACGTTCGGCGCGGATCTGCTGACGATCAAACCCACCACCGCCGAGCGCGTCGCCGCCACCTTGCAGCAAATGATCAGCAGAACTGTCAAGGAAGTGCGCGACGGGGTCCACCTACCGTATTGACCGGAGTGGCCGGGCGCCCCCAACCCTCCGCAGACGCAGTGGCCTGCGGGATCAACTGAACACGGTACGGACATCACCTGGTTCTACTCCCGGGTGGTCTCGTCACCGGGGACCGCGCAACCTGCCCGAGCGCCGTGTCGACCGCTGCTCGGTAGCCCCTCCTGGATGGGCAGGTCATCTACTATTGCGGCATGCCCGTTCCGCGTATCGAGCGGCCCGGCCTCCCCGAGTACATGACCTGGGAGGAGCTGGAGCGACTCCCGGAGGAGATCGCGAGTCAGATCGAGTTGTGGAACGGCCGCGTGGTCTGGGTGGGCCGTGGTCCCTCCGAACATCAAACGTTCACGAATTTGATATGGAGCGCCTTGCGCCGCTGTGCCGGGCAAGACATGTCAAAGCACACACAGCATTGCTGGCGCGTCACGACGGAGACGAATGTCTTTCTGGGCCGCACTGGCAAGTCCGATTTCCTTACTCCCGACTTCCTCGTCCACAGGTGTCTCGAAACCCCGTATCAGGATGTGCGTGGCGACGACACCTTGCTGGTCGGGGAGGTCCTGTCGCCATCCAACACCCAGGCTGATATCGAGGCGAAGAAGGTTCGGTACGCGAGCGCCGGAATTCCGTGGTACTGGGAAGTGACTCTGGCCCGAGAAGCGAGCGCCATCGCCATTGTCCGTGCCTACGCGGTCGAGACCGGGCATGCTCAGCTTCCGGAGGGGGTTCATCCACTCCACCCGTCCAACTACCTTATGGTCGGCGAATGGACACCCGGTGATTCGGGCGGCATCGAGATCGACTTTCCATTCCCGATCGCCATTCCCTGGTCCGAACTCGAATTCTGAACCAGGTCAGAGGGGTCCGGTGGCCTATGTGAGTCGATCACTGCCGGGTTGCGCGACGAAACCGAACGCCCGCGCGTCGTCCCGGTGCAGGCCGGGACCCGTTGCCGGACCCGGGATCTGGCCCCGGGTGACGAGCGGACGTTCGGTTGTGGGGTGGGCGGCTCCGCCGGAGGGGGCGGCGGAGATGACGCCCGTGTCCCGCGGGGTCCGGACCGCGGGACAGGCGGAGCGGTCAGACGTTCGCGTAGGCCAGCGAGGGGACGCGCTGGATGGCGAACGAGGACCGCAGGTAGAACCACCAGGTGATGGCCGCCATCACCAGGAACGCACCGGCGTAGGCCCAGAACGCGGGGGCCATGCTGTGCAGGTGGGTGTTGGACAACCGCAGCGCCTGCTGCAACAGCCAGCCACCGGAGGCGCCGACCGCGCCGATGACGCCGATCGCCGCGCCCGCCTGACGTTTGGCCGAGGCCGCGGCTTCGGTGAGGTCGAGGCCGTGCTCGGCGGCGTACTTCTTGGATTCCGCGCTGAAGATGGTCGGGATCATCCGGTAGGTCGAGCCGTTGCCGATGCCGGTGAGCACGAACAGCAGCAGGAACGCGATCAGGTACAGCGGGAAGCTCTTCAGTTCCAGCCCGGCCATGATCAGCGCGACCGCGACCGCCATGCCGCCGAAGACGTACAGGGTGATCTTCGCGCCGCCGACCTTGTCCGACACCCAGCCGCCGAACGGACGGCTGAACGACCCGACCAGTGCGCCGAGGAACGCGAGGTTACCGAGCGTGGTGATCCAGCCGATCTTCGCCAGGTCCGGGAAGTTGGCCTTGATCAGGGTCGGGAAGGCGAAGGAGAAGCCGATGAACGAGCCGAAGGTGCCGATGTAGAGGATCGCCATCACCCAGGTGTGCCGGTTGGTGAGCGCCCGCCGGTAGGACTTCCCATCGGACTTGGCGGTGCCGATGCTGTCCATGTAACGCAGCGCGCCGAATGCGGCGGCCAGGATGAACGGCACCCAGACCAGCACCGACAGCGTGATGCCGAAGCGATAGCCGCCCGGATCCTTGGCCATGATGTGCGTGCCGAGGGTGATCAGCAACGGCAGGACCAGCTGGGTCTGGGCGACGCCCAGGTTGCCGCCCGCCGCGTTGATGCCCAGCGCCGCCCCCTTCTTGCCCTCGGGGAAGAAGAAGTTGATGTTGGCCATCGAGGAGGAGAAGTTGCCGCCTCCTACGCCCGCGAGCGCCGCGAGCAACAGGAACACCCACATCGGCGTGCCCGGCTGGTTGACGAAGTAGGCCAGGCCGAGTGTGGGAAGCAGCAGCATCCCCGCGCTGAACACGGTGAACGCCCGGCCGCCGAACCGGGGAACGGCGAAGGTGTACGGGATGCGCAGCGCGGCGCCGACCAGGGTGGGGGTGGAGGTCAGCAGCAGCGCGTTGCTCACCGCGGTGGGGTTGCCCTTGCCGAGCCCGGCGAGGAAGTCGAATCCGGCGGCGCCCATGCTGGTCACCACGGTGCCCCAGATGACCCAGATGCTGAAGCCGAGATTCTCGGCGAACACGGAGAAGATGAGATTCTTGCGCGCGGTTTTCGCACCGCCGGATGCCCAGAACGTCGGATTGTCGGGATCCCAGTGGTCGAGCCACCGGCCACGTTTCTGATATTCGAAAGTCGTTGGCTGCGACTGCTGGCCGGTGGCTGCTACGGCGGTCATCGGCTTCCTCTCGATTCGGCTCGACCGGCCCTCATCGCGGCGCAGTGCCGCCGGCGGCTGTCGAGTGCCTAGCTACGGTCGAGACAAAGGTATGAGCCGCTTGTTGCGTCCCCGTGGCCCTCGATGACGTTCCCGGCAAATCCGACTCACATTGCGCGGCCGGGAATGGTGACCACTTGGTTACCTGACGCCGTTTATCGCGCGTCCGGATATTCCGCGATGAGAGAGTTGAGGAAGCAGCGTGTCGCGGAGGCGGCCCGTTCGGGATCGCCGTCGATCACGGCGTGCACGAGCGCCGCGTGTTCGTCGGTATAGGAGTCATCCGATTTGGCGGTCCGCGCGCGGATCACCTGTTCGATGATGGGCAGCAGCGAATCGTAGAACTCGAGATACACCGCGTTGTGGCTCGCGACGACGATCGCGCGGTGCAACTGGACGTCCGCCTCGATCGCGGAGGCGGGGTCGTCTTCCCATTTCTTGTCGCGTTCGGCCAGCAGGCGCAGCAGGTTCGCGATGTCGGAGTCGTCGCGGCGGCGCGCGGCCAGGCCCGCGGCGGTGACGTCCAGCGCGAGGCGCAGCTCCAGCACGTCGCGTTCCTCGGCGTCGGCGAAGTACTTGCCGAGCGTCCCGCCGAGGTCGGAGGCCGCGATCACGTAGGTTCCCGACCCTTGGCGACGCTCCAGCATGCCGGCGTGCACGAGGGCCTGGACGGCCTCGCGCACGGTGTTGCGGCCGGTGCCGGTGAGCTCGGTGAGCTCCGGCTCCGTGGGAATGCGGGAGCCGATCGACCAACGGCCGGAACGGATTTCGGCACGCAGCTGCTCGGTGACCTGGGCGATGAGGCTGGTGCGCCGGACGGGTTGCACCTCGACAGAGTACCGCCCATCACAAATCGTTGCCGCTCTTCATCCGGTCATCCTATGATTTCTCGGTGTCTGCGACCCTTCCCGAAACCGAGGCTCGCCAGGAATCCGTCCTGGTAGAGCGCCGTCGACGTGCGCTGATCGAGGGCCGGGCGCTGGTCCTGGCAGCCATCGTGATGTCGGCGCTCACCCTACGAGTCGCGGTCACCGCGTTCAGCCCGCTCGCCGAGCGGATCGGCACCGAAATCGGTTACGGCACCGCCGTTGTCGGCGTCTTCGGGATGCTCCCCACCGCCATGTTCGCGCTGTCCGGGCTGCTCACCCCGGTCTTGGCGGTCCGGCTCGGGCTGGAGCGCACCGCGCTGACGGCCATGCTGATGGCGGGCGCGGGCATGTCGATCCGGGTGCTGATGTCGGGCACCGCCGAACTGCTGGTGTTCTCCGCGCTCGCCCTCGCGGGCATGGGTATCGGCAACGTGGTGATCCCGCCGCTGGTGAAGCGGTACTTCCCGGATCGCCTGGCCGGGATCAGCTCGCTGTACATAGTGATGGTGCAACTCGGCACGGTCGTGCCCGCCGTCACCGCGGTCCCGGTGGCGGACGCGCACGGCTGGCGCGTCTCGCTCGGCGTGTGGGGTCTGCTCGGGTTCGCCGCTGCGGTGCCGTGGTTGGCGGTGCTGCGTGGCCGTCGCGGGCACGACGGCGCGGATCGCACGGCCGTGCCGGTGCGGGAGCCGCACGGCGGGCGGGTGTGGCGTTCGCCGATCGCCTGGGGCATGGCGGGCATGTTCGGCATGACCTCGCTCACCACCTACGCGATGTTCGCCTGGTTGCCGAAGATCCTGAGCGAGGCCGGTGCGAGCGCGGCGTACGGCGGAGCCATGGTCGGTCTGTTCGCCGTGGTCGGCCTGGTCGCGGCGCTCAGCGCGCCGACCGTGGTGGCCCGATTCCGTAATCCGTTCCCCGTGGTGGTGGGTTGCGCGGCGCTGTTCTTCATCGCGTTCGCCGGGCTGCTGATCGCGCCGATGGCGGCGCCGATCCTGTGGGTGGTCGTGCTCGGCCTCGGTCCGAGCACCTTCCCGATGGCGCTGACGCTGATCAATCTGCGCACCCGCACGCCTGCCGGGTCGGCCGCGCTGTCCGGCTTCACCCAGGGCGTCGGCTACGCGGTGGCCTGCGTGGGTCCGCTGTTGTTCGGCGTGCTGCACACGGCCACGGGCGGCTGGCTGGCTCCGTTCGCGATGCTCGGCCTCGCCGTGCTGGTGCTGCTGGCCGGTGCGTGGCAGGCGTGCAAGCCGCGCGTGCTCGAGGACACCTGGAATTGACGCGCGCGGCCGTCGGCCGGAAATCTCACAGTTCGGGTTGCGCGGCTGTGCGAACGGGGTCAGGATGGGCGCATTCGAATTGCACGGAGTAGCGCGCGTCACACCTCACCGGTCGGCGAATTCGAGATAAGCCTTTTCGTGACGCACGGAAACTGTTGTGTCACATGCCTGAAACATTCGGTCGAAACTCACCTCGCGGAACCGGTAATCGTGAGCAACCGTTGATTTGACGGTCATTTCGCGCAGCATTTCGGCAATACCCATTTCCTACCGTGGGGCCAACCGACTTTGGGAGGCCCCGTTGAGCACGCTGACGCATAACCGTCTGGAAGCGCTGGGACGGACGAAGATCCGCAGGCCGCATCTCGATCATTGGGATGCGGAGGACGTCGCCGCATGGGAAGCGGGCGGCAAGGACATCGCCCGCCGCAACCTGATCTGGTCGGTCTTCGCCGAGCACGTCGGCTTCTCGGTCTGGTCGATCTGGTCGGTGATGGTGCTGTTCATGCCGACCGACAAGTTCGGCATCGACCCGGCGGGCAAGTTCTTCCTGGTCGCGATGCCGACCCTGGTCGGCGCGTTCCTGCGGATTCCCTACACCGTGGCGACCGCGCGCTTCGGTGGACGCAACTGGACGGTCTTCAGCGCGGCGATGCTGCTGATCCCGACGCTGCTCACGCTGTACTTCGTCAACCAGCCCGGCACCTCGTACACGACGTTCCTCGTGATCGCCGCGTTCGCCGGCTTCGGCGGCGGCAACTTCGCCTCCTCGATGACCAACATCAACGCTTTCTACCCGCAGCGGCTCAAGGGCTGGGCGCTGGGTCTGAACGCGGGTGGCGGCAATATCGGCGTTCCGGTGATCCAGCTGATCGGCCTGCTGGTCATCGCGACCCTCGGCAATGGCTACGCCTCGCTGATCTGCGCGGTCTACCTGGTGCTCATCGCGATCGCCGGCTTGGGCGCCGCGCTGTTCATGGACAACCTGCCCAACCAGAAGGCCGACCTGTCCTACATGCTGACGGCGCTGAAGGTGCCGCAGTCCTGGGCCATCGCGTTCCTCTACATCGGCACCTTCGGCTCGTTCATCGGCTACAGCTTCGCCTTCGGCCAGATCCTGCAGATCAGCTTCCGCGCTGGCGGCGACACCGTCGCGCAGGCCACGCTGCACGCCGCGCAGATCGCGTTCATCGGTCCGCTGCTCGGCTCGCTGGCCCGGCCCTACGGCGGCAAGTGGGCCGACCGTATCGGCGGTAGCCGGGTCACCCTCTATGTCTTCGGCGCCATGATGGCGGCGGCCGTGCTGGTCACGGTGGCCAGCACGCGGGCCGACAACAACAACGGCGTAGCGGGCGGCGGTGTGATGACCGCCCTGGTCGTCGGCTTCATCGCCCTGTTCGTGCTCTCCGGCATCGGCAACGGGTCGGTCACCAAGATCATCCCGTCGGTGTTCGAGGCGAAATCCAAGAGCCTGGACGCCACGCCCGCCGCGCGGGCGGCCTGGTCGCAGAACACCTCCGGCGCGCTCATCGGTTTCGTCGGCGCCATCGGCGCACTCGGCGGCGTGGGCATCAACCTGGTGCTGCGCACCTCCTACGCGTCCACCAAGTCCGCGACCACCGCGTTCTGGGTGTTCATGGCCTTCTACGTGGTCTGCGCCCTGGTGGTCTGGGCGGTGTTCTTGCGCCGTCCCAGCCTGCGCGGCCTGACCGCCGATTCCGAGGTCGTGACCGAAGCCGAGACCTTCGTCCTCGAAGCCGAGGCCGGTCACTCCCAGTCCCCGTCCGCCGGCTCGGCCCGCGCCTGACACCCGATCCAGTCCAGGAGGACCCACAGATGAACCCCACAGTCGCTCGCAAGACCGCGGTGGTCGTCGGCCACGGGATGGTCGGGCACCGGTTCGTCGAGGCGCTGCGCTCGCGCGACACCGAAGGCCAGTGGCAGGTGATCATCCTCAGCGAGGAGCAGCTGCCCGCCTACGACCGCGTCGGCCTGTCGTCCTACGTCGGCGCCTGGGACCCGAGCGCGCTCGCGCTGCCCGGCAACGAGTACGCCGGTGACGAACTGGTCGAGCTGCGGCTGGGCCAGAGCGCCGAGTCCATCGACCGGGCCGCGCGCAAGGTGACCACGTCCTCGGGCGACATCCTCGCCTACGACGCGCTCGTGCTGGCCACCGGTTCCTACCCGTTCGTGCCGCCGGTGCCCGGCCACGACAGCCCGGAATGCTTCGTCTATCGCACCCTCGACGACCTGGACGGTATCCGCGCGGCCGCCGAAGCCGCCGGTTCCGGCGCGGTGGGCGTGGTGGTCGGCGGCGGCTTGCTCGGTCTGGAGGCCGCGAACGCGCTGCGCCTGCTCGGGCTCACCCCGCACGTGGTGGAGTACAACACCCGGCTGATGCCCGCCCAGGTCGACGAGGGCGGCGGCGCCATCCTGGAGCGCCTGGTCACCGACCTCGGCTTGTACGTGCACACCGGTGTGGGCACCTCCTCGATCGAGGCGGCCGACAAGGGAGTGAAGGTCACCCTGTCCGACGAGACGGTGATCGATGCCGGGTTGGTCGTGTTCTCCGCCGGTGTCCGCCCGCGCGACCAGATCGCCCGGGACGCGGGCCTGGAGGTCGGTCCCCGCGGCGGCATCGTCACCGACTTGGGCCTGCAGACCTCCGACCCGAACATCTGGGCCATCGGCGAATGCGCCGCGGTGGAGGGCGTGTGCTACGGCCTCGTCGCGCCGGGCTACACCACCGCGGAGATCGTGGCCGACCGCCTGTTGGGCGGCGCGGGCGAGTTCCCCGGTGCGGACATGTCGACCAAGCTCAAGCTGCTCGGTGTCGACGTGGCCAGTTTCGGTGACGCGCACGGCGTCACCGAGGGCGCGCTGTCGGTGGTGCTGCACGACGCGGCCAAGGGCACCTACGCCAAGCTGGTCGTCTCCGATGACGCGAAGACCCTGCTCGGCGGCATCCTGGTCGGCGACGCCACCGCCTATTCGGCGCTGCGTCCGCTGGTCGGCCGCCCGCTGCCCGCCGAACCGGCCGCGCTGATCTCGCCCGCGGGCGCCGAACTCGGGGCCGACGCGCTGCCCGACGACGCGCAGATCTGCTCCTGCAACAACGTGTCGAAGGGCGCGATCTGCGGGGCGATCGCCGAAGGCGCCTGCGACATCCCCGGGATCAAGAGCTGCACCAGCGCCGGAACCTCTTGCGGCGGTTGCGTTCCCATGCTCAAGAAGCTGCTCGAGCAGTCCGGCGTGGAGATGTCCAAGGCGCTGTGTGAGCACTTCGAGCAGTCGCGTGCGGAGTTGTTCCAGATCGTCCAGGTCACCGGCATCCGCACCTTCTCCGGCCTGATCACCAAGTACGGCAAGGGAACCGGCTGCGACATCTGCAAGCCGACCGTGGCGTCCATCCTCGCCTCCACCTCGAGCGACCACATCCTCGACGGCGAGCAGGCCGGGCTGCAGGACACCAACGACCACTTCCTGGCCAACCTGCAGAAGAACGGCACCTACTCGGTGGTGCCAAGGATGCCCGGCGGTGAGGTCACCGCCGAACAGCTGATCACCATCGGCGAGGTGGCCAAGGAATTCGGCCTGTACGTGAAGGTCACCGGCGGTCAGCGCATCGACCTGTTCGGCGCGCGCGTCGAGCAGTTGCCGCTGATCTGGAAGCGGCTGGTGGACGCGGGCATGGAATCCGGTCACGCCTACGGCAAGTCGCTGCGCACGGTGAAGAGCTGCGTCGGCTCCACCTGGTGCCGCTACGGTCAGCAGGACTCGGTCGGCATGGCCGTGCTGCTGGAGAAGCGTTACCGCGGGCTGCGTTCGCCGCACAAGCTGAAGCTGGCGGTCTCCGGTTGCGCCCGCGAATGCGCCGAGGCGCGTGGCAAGGACGTCGGCGTGATCGCCACGGAGAACGGCTGGAACCTCTATGTCGGCGGCAACGGCGGTCTCACCCCGAAGCACGCCGTCCTGCTGGCCGGTGAACTCGACGACGAGACGCTGATCAAGTACATCGACCGGTACCTGATGTTCTACATCCGCACCGCTGATCGTTTGCAGCGCACCGCTCCGTGGCAGGAGGCGCTGGAAGGCGGTATCGATTACCTCAAGCAGGTGATCTGCGAGGACAGCCTCGGCATCGCCGAGGATTTGGAGGCGGCGATGGCTCAGCACGTCGCCGGCTACCGCGACGAATGGGCCGCGGTGTTGGAAGACGAAGAGAAGCTGTCTCGCTTCGTGTCGTTCGTCAACGCCCCGGAGGAAGCCGATCCGACGATTTCCTTCGACGAATCCGGGGAGCGGAAAGTTCCCGTCCTGCTCGGACTGCCGGAAGTTCCGGTCGCCACGCAGGGGAAATGACCGCTTAACCGCATGGAAACAGAACGTCGGTACCAATGAGTAAGGCGTTTGGAGGATGACACCGATGACCGTGATCGATACCCCCGGCATCGCCGCAGCTACCACCACTGGGTGGACGCAGGCCTGCCGTCTCGACTACCTGATTCCCGGCCGCGGCGTCGCGGTGTTGCTCAAAGGTGGCCGACAGGCCGCCCTTTTCCTGCTGGAGAACGGCATGCTGTATGCCGTCGGCAATATCGATCCGATCGGCCGGGCGGCGGTCATGTCGCGCGGGATCGTCGGCGACCGCGGCGGGGCGCCCGTCGTGGCCTCGCCGCTGCTGAAGCAGGCCTTCTCCCTGGTCGACGGGCGTTGCCTGGACGACGAATCGGCGATGCTGCCGGTGTACGCGGTGCGCGTGGACGACGGCATCGTCTCGATTTCCAACGAGCCGGTGGCCACCGCGCTCGCGTCCTCGGATGGATGAACCCAATGACAACAGTTGACGCGGGCGCGAGCCTGGCCGGATTCACGGTGGGCATCACGGCGGCCCGTCGGGCGGAGGAATTCGCCACACTGCTGGAACGCCGGGGCGCGAACATCGTTTCCGCACCGGCAATCCGCATCATCCCGCTCGCCGACGACAACGAGCTGGAGCGGGTGACCCGGCAGTTGGTCGCCGATCCACCGCAGATCACCGTGGCCACCACGGGAATCGGCTTCCGTGGGTGGATGGAGGCCGCCGAGGGCTGGGGTCTCGCCGAGGACCTGCGCGCGACGCTGGGGACCACCCGGATGCTCGCCCGCGGCCCGAAGGCCAAGGGCGCCATCCGCGCCGCCGAACTGCGCGAAGAGTGGTCGCCGGCCTCCGAGTCGTCCGCCGAAGTGCTCGATCACCTGCTCGCCGAGGGCGTGGAAGGTGTTCGGATCGCCGTGCAGTTGCACGGGGCCACCACCGAGTGGGAGCCGGTGCCCGACTTCTGCGAGGTATTGCGTTGCGCGGGAGCGGATGTCGTTCCGGTGCCGGTGTACCGCTGGGTGCCGCCGGATGATCAGGGGCCGATGGACCACCTGATCGAGGCCATCGTCACTTCGGGCATGGACTGTGTCACCTTCACCAGCGCCCCCGCCGTGGCGTCGATGTTGATGCGCGCCAAGGAGACCGGGCTGCTGGAAGGGCTGCTGTACGCGCTGCGCGGCCGGGTGCTGCCCGCCTGCGTCGGCCCCATCACGGCCGCGCCGCTGGAGGAACTCGGGGTGCCAACCTCGATGCCGGGCCGAGCCAGGCTGGGCGCGCTGGCCCGCCACGTCGCCGAGGAACTGCCCAGGCGAGCCAACCGGATTCACGCCGCAGGCCACATCATCAGCGTGCGCGGCGCGTGCGTAGTGGTCGACGGTGAGGTGCGTCAGCTGGCGCCCGCGCCGATGGCGTTGATGCGTTCGCTGGCCCGCCAGCCCGGCCGGGTCGTCTCGCGCGAGGACCTGTTGGCCGCGCTGCCCGGCGGCGGGGACGACACGCACGCGGTGGAGACCGCCATCGCCAGGCTGCGCGCCGGACTCGGCACGCCGAAAGCGATCCAGACCGTGGTCAAACGTGGGTATCGGCTCGCGCTGGACCCGGCGGAATGTATCGACAACAACCCACGGCCCACCGCGACAGGAGGACCACAGGTGCCCGGTGTCGGAATTCCGACCCGGGCACCTCGGTACATCCAGACTGCGGGGAGCTGGTGACCGCGCCCGCCCTGGTGCTCGTGGCCCACGGGACCCGCAGCACCAAGGGCGTGCAGATGATCGCGGCGCTCGCCGAGGCCGTGACCAAGGAGCTCGGTGCCGGGATTTCGGGGCCCGGCACCGAGACGCCTTGGGTGCGTACGGCATTCGTGGATGTGCTCGGTCCTTCGCCTTCGGAAGTGCTGCGCGATCTGGTGACCCCGGCCGGGGAAACCGTACCCGCCGTGGTGGTTCCGGCGTTCCTGGCCTCGGGCTATCACGTCTACCAGGACGTGCCGCGCGAGGTCGCCGAGAGCGACCATCCCGCGGTGACGGTCACGCCCGCCATGGGACCGGATCCGGCGCTCGCGCGGATCATGGCGATGCGTCTGCGTGCCGCAGGTTGGCGTGAGGGTGACGCGGTGGTCTTCGCCGCCGCGGGCTCCTCGGACGCCCGGGCCCGCCAGGATGTCCGGCGCGCGGCCGCGCTGCTGGCCGAACACCTCGGCGTTCCGGTCCGTATCGGCTACGTCGCGACCGGTGCGCCGCGGGTGCCGGAGGTCGTCGCGGAACTGCGCGCGGCGGGGGCGGACCGGGTGTTCGTCGCCTCCTATCTGCTCGCGCACGGCCTGTTCCAGCAGCGTCTGCACGAGGCGGGCGCGGACGGCGTCGCGGAACCCATCGGCGTGCACCCGGCGGTGGTCCGCTTGATCGCCGAGCGCTATCGGGTCGCAGCCGGCGAGTTGGTGCGGGCGCGGGTTCGCTGAGCATCGGCCGTCCACCGCCCGCTGATCGGCGGCGCGAGCGCGCGAGCCTGCGCGATCGAGTGCCGTCCGATCGATTCGGGATTCCGGTAGTCAACCGGAGACCGTGGTGCGCCAGGTCGTGCACAGCCATGCCAAGGCCAGCGGGAACCTCTGACCGGGTTGGCGCACAAGTTGACGCCGGAGTGATGTGGCGAGCTGGACACGCTGCTGACCGTTGATCCGTCCATCGGGCCCTGGCGGGTGGTCGGCTACCAGGTCCGTTGGAAGTCGAGGTCGAAGAGGCCGAGATTCCCGCGTGAACCGGCAAGTGCTGCCGCCCTCCGCCACCGATCCGCAGATCCGGGACGAGTGGATCGGCAGCCTGTTCCGCGGCGAGCGCATAGGGTGGGCCGCGGCCGCGGGCGGCGATCGCGCAGGTCAAGCCTAGTTGCGCGGTGTCGTGGCCATCGAGCCCAGAAAATCTCGAGAATTGGTCCGCCTCGGATGTCGAGAACGTCCGGTCGGCTCCGTCCCAGGGATACGAGCGGCTACGGACATGTCGCTCGACCACCCCGACGTAGGAGCGATCACCATGCGAGCGACCGAGATCACCGAGATCCTGAACCGTCCGATCAGCCAGGAGCTGCTGGCCCGCGACCTGACCCGGCTGGCCTATGTCGCCACGGATGGCACACCGCGCAGCATACCGATCGGCTTCACTTGGAACGGCTCGGAGATCGTGCTGTGCACCACGAAGAACGCCCCCAAGTTGTTCGCACTGCGCAAGAACCCGATGGTTGCCCTGACCATCGACACCGAGGTCCACCCGCCCAAGTTGCTGCTCATCCGCGGGCGCGCCGAGCTTGACGTCGTCGACGGCATCCCGGACGAGTATCTCCAGATGAACGGCAGCTACGAGATGACACCCGAGCAGCGCGTCGAGTGGGAGGCCGAGGTCCGCTCGCTCTACGACGGCATGGTCCGGATCGTTGTCACCCCGACTTGGGCGAAACTCATCGACTTTGAAACCACCCTGCCCAGCCCGGTAGAGGAGTTGATTCGGCAACGGGCCGAACGTCAGCATGCCTGAGAGCGACGCGGCAAGAATGGTCCCTACCGATCCGAGGAGAAGATGATGGCCAAGTATCTGCTGCTCAAGCACTACCGAGGCGCACCGGCATCGGTCAACGACGTGCAGATGGACCAGTGGACCCCGGAAGAACTCGCGGCCCACGTCCAGTACATGCAGGACTTCGCCGCGCGGCTCGAGGCCACCGGCGAGTTCGTCGACAGTCAAGCGCTCTCCCCGCAGGGCACGTTCGTCCGCTCGGACGGCGAGGGCCGCCCGCCGGTCACCGATGGACCGTTCGCCGAGACGAAGGACCTGATCGCCGGCTGGATGGTGATCGACGTCGAGACCTACGAGCGCGCGCTCGAGCTGGCCGCGGAGCTGTCCGCCGCACCCGGTGCGGGCGGGAAGCCGGTCCAGGAGTGGCTCGAGGTGCGGCCGTTCCTCACCGCGCTGCCCACGGTCACCGAGTGAACGAGTCGCTGCTGCGGGAACTCGTGCCCACGGTGATCGGTGTCCTCGTCCGGCGCGGAGCCGACTTCGCGTCGGCCGAGGACGCCGTGCAGGAGGCGCTGATCCGCGCGCTGCGAAGCTGGCCCGACGATCCACCGCGCGATGCGAAAGCCTGGCTCGTCGCGGCCGCCTGGCACAAGTTCCTCGATACCGCCCGGGCCGAAACATCGCGGCGCGGGCGGGAACTCGCCGTGGAGGTCGAGCCGCCGACCGGTCCGGTGCCGGGCACGGACGACTCACTGTGGCTCTACTTCCTGTGCGCGCACCCGTCGCTGTCGCCCGGCTCGGCCGTCGCGTTGACGCTGCGCGCGGTCGGCGGCCTGACGACGCGGCAGATCGCGACGGCATACCTGGTGCCCGAAGCGACCATGGCACAACGGATCAGCCGGGCCAAGCGGCGTATCGCGGGGCTGCCGCTCGATCGACCCGGCGATCTGGCGACGGTGCTGCGCGTCCTCTATCTCGTCTTCAACGAGGGTTACGGCGGGGACGTCGATCTGGCAGCCGAAGCGATCCGCCTCACCCGTCAGCTGGCAGGCTCCACCGACGAGCCCGAGGTCGCGGGCCTGTTGGCGCTCATGCTGCTGCACCATGCCCGCCGCGCGTCTCGCCTCGGCCCTGGCGGTCGCCTGGTGCCGCTCGGTGCACAGGACCGATCACGTTGGGACACCGGCCTGATCGCCGAAGGAGTGACGATTCTGCAAGCCGCGCTGGCTCGCGACCGCTTGGGCGAATACCAAGCGCAGGCCGCGATCGCCGCCCTGCACGCGGATGCGCCGAGCGCCGCCGAGACGGACTGGGTGCAGATCGTGGAGTGGTACGACGAACTACTGCGCCTCACGGGTAGCCCGGTGGTGCGACTCAACCGCGCGGTCGCCGTCGGCGAGGCCGACGGACCGCAAGCCGGCTTGGCAGAGCTGAGCGAGGTGGATTCCGATTTGCCCCGGTACACCGCCGTTCGCGCCTATCTCCTCGAACGCGCCGGCGACCTCGAGCAGGCGGCCGAGCTGTACGCCGAGGCATCCCGAGCAGCCACCAGTGCGCCGGAACGCGACCACCTCACCCGTGAGGCGGCGCGGGTGAGGCAGTCACTGCGTTCGTGAGCACGGGTTGCTCACCCACACGGAGTCTGCTCCCCTCGCTGCTGTCATCGGGAGTCTCCGAACCCTGTGGGGTATGCCACTACACCTCATATACCCCCATGGGTATAGTCGATTATGCCCCCAGGGGTATGCTAGAGCAGGTTGAGTGCTGCGATTCGTACCGCAAGGAAAGGAAGCGCCGATGCGGCCGACGACATTCATGGGGCAGGACCGGGTCGCCGCCGGCAAGTCGGTGCGGCCCGGCGGCCTGCTGGCGCGATGGGGCGCGATGATGGCAGGGCGGGCCCGGATCGTGTTCGCGGTGTGGCTGTTGTCGCTGGTGGCGCTCGGGGCGGCGGCGCCCGGCGTGTTCACCTCGCTGGCCGGAGCCGGATGGCAGGCCGATGGTTCGGAGTCGGTGCGGGTCCGTGAGCTGGCCCAGCAACACTTCGGCGGGAATTCGTCGGCGGCGGTGCAGGTAGTGGTGCATTCCGACACCGAGACCGTCGCCGATCCGACGATGCGGCAGACATTGGGCCGGATCTCGGCGATCTTCGCGGACGATTCCCGCTTCGGTGCCGTCGTCCCGCCGCAGCCGGGCACGACGATCAGCCCGGACGGCCACACCGGCATCCTGATCGCGGGTGCGAACGCCTCCACCGACGACATGGTGAAGGCCGTCGACGAGCACAAGGCGGCGCTGACCGCGCTGTCCGGGGACGGAGTCGAGGTCTATCCCACCGGTGCGTCGGCGTTGTGGAGCGATTTCAACAAGGCCAACCACGAGGCGATGCTCGAGGCCGAGCTGTTCTCCTGGCCGGTCACGCTGGCGATCATGGTGCTGGCCTTCGGCTCGCTGGTCGCTGCCGGGCTTCCGCTGCTGCTGACGGTGGCCGGGCTGGTCGCCTCGGCCGGTGGTCTGGTGCTGCTCAACCACCTCACGCCGATCTCGGTGTGGGCGATGAACTTCGCCATGATGTTCGCTCTCGCGTTGGGCATCGACTACGCGCTGTTCTTGGTCGCCCGCTTCCGTGACGCGCTCACCAAGTCCGCCGATTCCCGTTCGGCGGTGGCCGAGACCATGGCCACCGCGGGCAAGGCTGTCGTGCTCTCCGGGTTGACCGTGCTGGTCAGCCTGTCGGCGGTGCTGCTGGTTCCGGCGCCCGCGGTGCGCACCATGGCCGTGGGAATCATGCTCGCGGTGGCGTTCGTGCTCGCCGCCACGCTGACGTTGCTGCCGGCGGCGCTAGGCGCGCTGGGTGGCCGGATCAACGCCGCGGCACTGCCGTACGCGACCCGTCAGCAGCATCGCTCGCCGCGATTCGCCCGCTGGGGGCAGCTACTGCACGATCACCCGTGGCCGTTCGCGCTCGCGGGGCTCGGTGTGCTGGCGGCGCTGGCGTTGCCTGCCACCGGATTGCAGGTCGCGATGCCCTCGATCCAGGTCGTGCCCGCCGACGCGCCCGTGCGCCAGGGCTACGAACTGGTCCAGCGTCAACTCGGCGAGGGCGCGCCAGGCGCATTGCAGATCGTCGTCCCCGAGGCCGAGGCCGCCCGCAGCGCCGAGTCGGCAGCCACGACCGACGGCATCGCTACAGTCACGCCGCCCGCGCCCGCCGCGGATGATTCCGGCCTGGTCATGATGCAGGCGCTGCCCGCCGTCGATCCTTCCGACGACCGGCTGGGCGGCATCCTCGACAACCTGCGTGAGCGACTGCCTGCCGATGCCCTCGTCGGCGGCGCGCCGGCGGAAAACCTCGACTTGCAACAGGCGCTCGACGACTATCTGCCGATCGTCGTCGGGGTGATCCTCGTCCTGGGCTTCGTCCTGCTGTTGGTGGCGTTGCAAGCGCCGCTCATCGCCGCGCTGGGCACCTTGGTCAGCCTTTTGTCGACCGCAGCCGCGTTCGGTGTGGCGAAGCTGATCTTCCAGGACGGTCACGGCGCGGGCCTGCTCGGCTTCAGTCCGCAGGGATTCCTCGACGGTTGGGGACCGGTGTTCTTCTTCGCGATGATCTTCGCCATCGCCATGGACTACACCGTGTTCCTGTTGGCCACGGCCAAGGAGCACTACGAGCGCTCGCGAGATCCCCGGACGGCGGGCATCGACGGGCTGGCCCATTCCGGCCGGGTCATCTTCGCCGCAGCGGCGGTCATGGTCGCGGTGTTCTTCACCTTCGCGCTGGCCGATCCGCTTCCGCCGAAAGAGATGGGCATCATCCTCGGCGTCGCGGTGCTGCTGGACGCGGTGGTGGTGCGCTTGGTGTTGCTGCCCGTCGCGCTGCGCTTGACCGGTAGGGCCGCGTGGTGGTCCCCGGCTTGGCTGCGCCGGATTCTGCCCACCGTCAGTTTCGCCCACGAGCGGACGGAGTCGGCGGGTGATACCCCAAGGGGTATTGTGAAGACTAAGTGAGAGAAGGAGAAACATCATGGTCGGCGACGAAGACGCCATCGCCTCGGTACTCAATCGGCTGCGCCGCGCGCACGGCCAGCTCGCCGGAGTGATCGCGATGATCGAGCAGGGCCGGGACTGCAAAGACGTGGTCACCCAGCTCGCCGCGGTCTCCAAGGCACTGGACCGAGCGGGTTTCAAGATCGTCGCCACCGGGCTGCGGGAATGCCTCGCGAACCCCGACGCCGAGACCGCCGATCCGATGACGGTGGATCAACTGGAGAAACTGTTCCTTGCCCTCGCGTGACGCACGCGTTCCGCGAGGGCGTGATCTGGAGAAGGATGACCGATGATCGAATCCAGCTGGACAGGTGAATGGACCATCGCACGCCTGGTTCCGCTGCTGGCCGGAACGTTCGTGCTGCTCGGCACCGTACTCGCCGCGACGATCTCGGCGTGGTGGCTGTTGCTTCCCGCCCTGGCCGGGGTCAATCTGCTGCTCTACAGCGCCGTGGGCTGGTGCCCGGCCACCCTGCTCATGCGCCGCGCCGGCATTCCCGCGGGCGCCAGCCCGAATGCGCGCTGACCGACATCGACGCACTCGGCCCCCGCCGAATCGGCGGCGGCCGACCGAGCCTGAGCGGCGCTGAACCGGCCGCGGTTCGCGGGCGGGCCGGGCGTCGGATCGCGTGCGCCCGGACGATTGGGCCCGCCCCGTTCGATCTCGGACGCGTCGGCAATGAGTCGGTGCGGTCGAAGTTTCGCGGTCAGGAAGGCTTCTTCCGACCGGTGTAGGGATTCGCCGGATTCGACGCGACGAACTGTGACCAGGTCTGCGTGCCGTCGGGATGATCCGGGCATGTGTTCAGCCCGGCCCGGAACGTGCTCCCGACTCGTCCCGGAACGGGGAGCGGGACGATACGCCGGGGCCGATGTCGGACACCCTGCCAAACCCGCGCCAACTGTGCCATCGTCAGCACCTCCGGACCGCCGAAGTCGGGTGCCCGGCCGAGCGGCTCGCCCACGGCCAACTCGGCCACCCGCCGCGCCACGTCGGCGGCGGCGACCGGCTGGAAACGAAAGGTCGTGGGCAACGGCGCCACCGGCCATTTCTCGACGGTCCGCAACAGCGCCGCGATCAGCTCGTGAAACTGCGTCGCCCGCAGGATCGTGTGCGGGACGCCGCTGTCGACGACGGCTTGCTCGCAGGCCAGCTTGTTGCGGTAGTACCGGAACGGGATCCGGTCGATCCCGACGATCGACACGTAGAGCAGGTGCCGAACCTCCCGTGCATGCCGCAGCAGGTTCTCGGTTTGCTCGAGGTCCGCGCCACCCGCGCGACGAAAATCCGAAGCCGCGTGCACGATCACTTCGGTTCCCGCCACCGCCTCCGCCACGCCGACACCGGTCCGCAGGTCGCCGGCGTGCGTGCCCGCGCCAGGGCGACGGGACAGTACCCGTACGTCATGGCCCGCTTCCCGCAACCGATCGACCACTTGCCTGCCCAGCGCGCCGGTTCCGCCCGTGACGAGAATCTTGGTCATGGACCACTTCTACCGCCGAAGTCCGCGGGAACGTGCGAGGCCGTCGTCACACGGTGCGTCGCCCACGACATTCGCGGCATGACGTGGCGACCGAACGCCGAATCCGCCTGTCCTCGTCTCATATCGGCGAAAATGATTGCAGGACTGATCTTCTGGTATCGAGCTCCGAACGCTGACGCGGTGGTTGAATCGATGTCGAGGCGAGTGCAGGAGCCTCTACGATCGGGAGAGGGGACCTGATGCCGGTGGGAGGCGTGGCTCGTGGTGGCGCGAACGCGGTAGGACGCGAGGAGCGGTTGTGCGTGCGGGGCTGAGGCGCCGCACCACCCGTGCGGACACCGGATACGGCGCGTTCCTGTCCTACAGCGGCGAGCGGGACCGTGCGGTGCTTCCGCTGGTCCAGAACGCGATCGAGAAGCTGCCACGACCCTGGTACCGCTTCCCGCGAACGCGCATCTTCCTCGACTACAGCGGTGTCCCGATCGGTGCCGAACTGTGGGGCAAGATCGTCGCGGGCCTGTCGCGTTCCGAGTGGCTCGTCGTGGTGGCTTCACCCGAGGCCGCCGGCTCCAAATGGGTGGACCGCGAAATCGAGTGGTGGCTGGCGAATCGGTCTCCCGAGACGATATTGCTGGTCCTCAGTGCCGGGTCCCTGTTCTGGGACGAAGAAGCCGGGGATTGGGACCGGGCGCGCTCGACCGCCCTACCGCCACGCCTGTTCGGTGTTTTCGCGTCCGAACCCGTATACAAAACGCTCAAATGGCGTGCGGACGCGAACGGAGTCCCGCGTCCGGACATCGACGCCATCGCGGTCGGGATCGCCGCGGTGATTCGCGGCGTCTCCGAGGCCGACGTCAAATCCGAGGGTTACCAGCAGACCAAGCGGAACTTGCGCTGGGCGAGAACCGCCATCGGCGCGTTGGTCATCTTGCTCGTCGTGGCGCTGATCGCGGCGGTCGTGGCTCGGGTGCAGAGCAATCGCGCCGAGGAGCAGGCCAAGATCGCCACGGCGCGGCTCATGGCCTCCGTCGCCGACACCAAGATGGCCACGGATGTCCGCGCGGCCCTGCTGCTGGCCGTGGCGGCGTACCGTCTCGACCCGAGTCCACGTCACCATGCCGCCCTGCTGCGCGCGAATCTGGCCAGTCCGAAAGTCGCTCGTTACGTTGCGGCACCTGCGGAGGTCACGGCCTTGCAGAGTAGTGCCGACGGTCGAACCGTCGTTGCCGGGCTCGCCGATGGACAAGTCGTGACATGGGCGCCGGGAGGCTCGGTGACGACCTCGGTCGCGCGTTTGCCCGGCGAGATCCGCTCGCTGGCCGTCGCCGCGGACGGCCGGACGGTTCTCGCCACGGATGGCGCCTCGATCACACTGTGGGGCAGCAACTCCGGTCGGCCGGACTTCGGCGTGCCCGGCGCGAGCGAAGTCGATGTCGTCGCCGTATCCGCGTCCGGGAAGTTCGGTGCGGTCCATCGCAGGCAGACCAAGGCGGCGGAAGGCACCCCGGGGACGGTCGACATCATCGACAATGCCGCTGGACGGGTTCTCTCGTCGCATCCGATCGACCGAGCGGTGACGAGCATGGTGTTCACCGACGACACGGCGTTGCGTCTGCTCGAAACCGACGGCAAGGTACGGCAGATCTCGCTTCGCGGCGGCGCCGACCGGGATCTTTCACCTCTCGACACCGGCAACGCCTGCGGCGACGGCCAATACGTCGGGGAATTGTCGCCCGACGGGTCCTCGTTCGCCTGCGCCGTCTTGCCCGGTATTCCGGCGCCGGTTTTCCGGCTGCGTCCGACTCCGAGCGCTGTGCGCCCGGAGCCCGGATATGTGGGCGTCGCGATGCCGAGGCGATCGGCTCCCGCCGTGCTCAGCCGCTCGGCGCGGATAGCGGCGGTACCCAGTGCCGACGCCGGGTTCTACGTCGGGCCCGTCACCGGCGAGCCGAGGCCTCCTGAGCCGCCACCGCTGATCACCGGTACCGCCGTCGATTTCGACCGGAAGCTACTGCGTTTCCTCGGAACCTCCGAAACGCAGCTGGTTTCGGCGTCCGGGCGACTGATCACCCTGTGGGATCTCGCGCAGCGCGACCGGCTGGCGAAATCCTTTGCGGTGCCGATCGTCAAAGGTTGCAATAATTGTCCGCCCAGCTTGTCGCTGTCCCCGGACGGGCGCACCGCGGTGATCACCGGCCAGGACAAAGATCCGGGAGAATCGGCGCTCAACAGTGACGTGGTGATCATCCAACAGCTCGGGCCGAACCCCTCCCGGCAGCTCTCCATCCCGGGACTATCCGGGAAACTCGCCTGGCGCGCGGATGGCACCATGCTGGCAATCGCCGCGAATCCGGCATCCGGCTACGAGCGACGTGTATCCCCGCCCAAACCCCACGTGGAGACTCCGTTCGAGGTGACGGTCCTGTCCTCGCCACCACCGCAGATCAGCGTCGAGGCGGCCGGTGTGTCGTCCGTATCACCCACCGCTGTTTCTCTCGACAGCAGGGGACGGGCGTATCTGCACGATCTGGCCACCGGCGGCATCAGTTCAGAATTCATCCCGCTGGGCGGCGCGGTCGACACAGACCATGTCGTCGAAGCGGGAATCGACGCGGCCGGAGAGTTCCTGGTCATGCGCGATGCCGAGCACATATCGGTCTATGACTTGGCGCGAGAGCAAAACGCGCACGACATCGACGGCAAGGACGCGCAGTCGGTGTTGTTCGCCGGACGGCATCTGCTGATCCGCCGGAAAGACAGCATCGAGATCTGGGATCGGACCGGCTCGCATCGAGAGCGGACGATCCCCTTCCGCAGTACTCGGAACTCGGCCGCGCAACTCGCCGCCGCTGCGGACGCGAACGTGGTCGTCGCGAAAGACGAGGCAGGCTATCTGACTGTCTTCGCCGCCGACGGCACGAATCTGGGCGAACTCGAGCCTGATTCCGTTTGGCACGTCCCATCCGCCGTCGCCTTGTCCGCTGATGGACGGCATCTCGTGACGGTGAATCCCGGTCCCGCGTTCTCCGGCGGCGTCGATGGGACGCTGATCGAACGGGACATCTCACCGGACGGCCTGATCCGGGCCGCTTGTGCGCATGCTGGTCCGGATCTCACCGGCGCCGAGTGGAACGCCTTGATGGGAGTTGCGCGTCCCGCGCAAGCCCGCTGCCCGTAGGGCGCGTTCGACTGCCGCCGGCGTTTCGCTCAGTCGGCGTGACGGCTCCTTCATGGGCTGGTCCGTCTTCCGGCGCCGACCGCCGTGTCCGTGAAGTCCGGGTGTGCCGGCGACCGGGTGAACGACGCCCGATAGCTGCTCGGTGGCACTCCGACGTGCCGGATCATGTGCTGGCGCAGCGACTCCGCCGAGCCGATGCCGCTGTGCCTGGCCACCTGGTCCATGGGCAGCGTCGTGGATTCCAGTAGCTCCCTGGCGCGTTGCAGGCGCTGGTGCAGCAGCCATTTCTGCGGGCTGAGGCCGGTCTCCTCGTGGAAGCGGCGGGTGAGCGTGCGCACGCTGGTGCGGGCGTGGGCGGCCAGGTCGTCCAGCGACAACGGTAGGTCCAGACGTCGCAGCGCCCAGGCGCGGGTGTCGGCGAGCGTCACGCCGTTCTCGGCGGGCAAGGGCGCGTCCACGAACTGGGCTTGGCCGCCGGGCCGGACCGGGGTGACGACGGCCGTGCGCGCGGCTGCGTTCGCGACGGTCGCGCCGTAGTCGGCGCGGATCAGATGCAGGCACAGGTCGATTCCGGCCGCCGCGCCCGCGGCCGTGGTGATCGGGCCGTCTTCGATGAACAGCGCGTCACTGCGGACCGACACGTCCGGGTGGTTCGCCGCCAGTTCGTCGGCGAGAGCCCAGTGGGTGGTGGCGGTGCGGCCGGACAGCAGGCCCGCTTGCGCCAGCACGAAGGCGCCGCTGCAGATCGAGGTGACGCGCTTGCCCGCGGCCACCGCGCGACGCAGCGCGGTCAGCGTGGCGGCGTCCGCGTCGGCGCGGCTTCCGGTGCTCGGCACGATGACGATGTCCGCCTCCTCGATCGCCGCCAAGCCCCGGGAGACGACCACGTCGAATCCACCAAGCCCTGCGGGCAGCACGCCGGGCACGGCGGTGCACACCACGATGCGGTAGCCGGGCTCGCCGTCGACCATCGCCGCGCCCAGCACCGTTTCCGGCATGGCCAGGTCGAAAGCTTTCACCGGAGGCACCGCGACGACGGCGACAGTCTGCATGGCCTGATCCTTGGGATAGTTGGCAATCCAGCCAGTAGCTTACCTGTCGCCGCACCGGCAGGCTGAGTAGCGCACGACCGGCGAACGGCACCCCGAATGCCGCAGGTCGTGTGGAAACATCTGTCGCAGAAAGGAATACGCATGCCTTCGCATGTCATCGTCGGACGTGGCGCCACCGCTTCGGCCACCGCGGCGCTACTGGCCGGGTCCGGCGACCGGGTACGCATGGTCAGCCGCAGCGGCGCGGGGCCCGAGCACCCGAACATCGAACGAATCGCCCTCGACGCCTCGGACGCGGACGCGCTGACCGCTGTTGCCGAAGGCGCCGAAACCCTGTTCAACATGGCCATGCCCGCGTATCACACCTGGCCGGAGACCATCCCGCCGCTGTTCGGGTCCATTCGCTCCGCCGCCGAGCGGTCCGGTGCGAATTACGTGATGCTCGGCAACCTGTACGGCTACGGTCCCGCCGACGGGCCGGTCACCGAGCAGTCACCGCTGGCGGCCACCGGGCCGAAAGGGCGGGTTCGCGCCCGCATGTGGCGGGAAGCGGAAGAGGCGCACCGGGCGGGCCGAGTGCGCGTCACCGAGGTCAGGGCATCACAATTCATCGGTCCCGGCGCGATCTCGGTGTTCTCGCTCCTCGCACAGCCGAAGATCTCGGCGGGGCAGTTGGCGCTGCTGCCGCAGGAACTCGACCTGCCGCACGCATACACCGCGGTCGGCGACGCGGCGGCGGCAGCGGTCGCCGTCGCCCGCGACGAGCGCGCGTGGGGCAGGCCGTGGCATGCGCCGAGCATCACCGCGACCGCGCGGGAGCTGGCCGGACGATTCGCCGCGGCGGCCGGGGCGCCCGAGCCGCGGCTGGCGGTCATGAGCGATCGCGAACTGACGCTGCTCGGCCTCACCGACCCGTTCTGGCCGGAGTTGTTCGAGACCTACCACATGTCGCACGCGGCCTTCACGGTCGACGACTCGGCCATTCGCGACACCTTCGGCCTGAAGGCATCCGACCCGGACGAGGTGTTCGCACAGGTCGTGCACGCGGCTCGAGCGTGATCCGGACCGCACAGCGTGGCGGCGCGGTGAGGTCGAGATCTTCGCCGACAGATGAGGACCCGCTGGCGGACGCTCGCGCGGACATCGGTCAGGAAGACGTCGCCTTTCCCGCGAACTGCTGTCGTCGCAGGACAATTCTGGCCAGTTCGGCCGGGGTGCCCGTGCTGGTGTCAACGGTCGTGTCGTAAGTGGCGCCGTGTTCGTGCACCAGGTGGAAATGGCCGCGCGCCAAGCCTTTTTTGATGTCGCGTCCGCGCGCCTGTTCACGCCGCTCCGCCACGGCCAGCGGGCAGGTGACGCGCACCAGCTGCACGTCCAGCCCGGCCAGCGCGGCCATCCAGATCGGCAGTAGATCCGCGCTCAGCAACATCTCGTCGATCACCAGGTGGTCCCCGCCGTGGGCGAAGGCGGCGGCCGCGGCGCAGGCGGAACGCAGCATCCGCCGCCCGACCTCGCCGTAGCGGATGACCACCATCGGGCTGCCGTCCGCGTCCCGGCGGCGGTCGTACCAGAATCCCTCTCGGCTGAGCGGACCGTCACGTCCTCCGCCCCAGTTCGGCGGTATGAGCTGGAACAACGTGTCGATGCCCCAGTAGACGAAGGGGATGTCGCTCTCGTCCTGGATGGCTCGCGCCAAGGTCGTCTTACCCGAGCTCGACGTTCCGTTGAGGAAGATGACGCGGCTGGGCGGTTCGACGCTGCGCATCCCGCCACGCTACCGGGTCATGGTCCAGCCCGGCTCGCTACGGATTCCAGGGGTCGAGGCCGCCGTCGGGATCCAGGTGATCGAGGTTGGCGACGCGCCTGGCCGATCGCATCAGGGCTTCACGGTTGATGTCGTTCGGGTTCGCGTAGTACTCCCTGGCCGCTTCCTGGTGCATGGTCGCGACTCGGTGGCCGATCGCCCAACGGGTGTCACGGCCCGCGCCGTCCCACTCGTCCGGGGTGATCGCCGCGCGCAGCGCCCGGTCCGAATGCCAATTCTGCTCGACCCGCTGCACGAACGCCTGATCGATGTTCGCGTTGGGGGCGGGCGCGTTGCTGTGCCGGACGAAGCTGTCGGCGGCGATCACCGCCTGGGCGGCGAAGGCATCGTGCGCCTCGTGGCCGACGTGGTTGTCCACTGCCCACGCCGCCGCGATCGCCTTCTGCAACGGCGCGAAGCTGTACGGGTTCTGCGATGCCGTCGACTCCTGGACGGAGTATGCCGTCAGCGCATTGGTGACCCGCTCGTGGCTCGCGCCGGAGGAGAGCAGGACAGCATGGATGCGGGAATCGGGAACCTTGTTGTCGCGCAATACTTTCAAGGCCCGCGACACGCCGATTTGGGTGTGTATGCCCCCGACCTGCTCGGCCGCGTCGACCGCCACACCACGCCAGTTGGTGCGGGACAGCTGATGCTCGACGTACCCCGCTTCGCGGCTGGCCAGAATCCTTCTGGTGGAGCGTTCGATCGTCCGTCGCGTGCTGGAGAGCGGATTGAACGGATTGACCCGCCCGCCCGCCAGCCAGGCCGTCACCGGCGAGGAGTTGATGGTGTTGAGCGTGGAGAGTGGGGTCACCCATCCCATACCGGGCGCGGACTTCCCACCGCCACCGCCGCCCATGCCGAGGGCGGTGTCGCCGCTGCTCCCGGACTTGCTCGTACTGCCCTGCGTCGCGAGCGCGAATCGGTTGGCGATCCAGTCGTTGCCCCGGCTGAAACCGCTGCTGAGGCGTTTGAGCTGGAGGACTGCGACGATCTCGACGGTGCCCGCGATGATGATCACCGCCATGACCTGTCCGCGCGCCTGCGCGAACAGATTGCCCATGAACAAGACGTAGACCCCGAGGAAGATGGTGTACGCCGTCATTCGTGCCGCCGCGACGAAACTGTCGACGACATTGCGCACCAGGAACGTCTGCGTCGGGCCGTACACGAATCCGCCTGCGGCGAAGCCGAATAGCGACATGAACCCGTGATAGATCGTGTCCAGCGCGGCCTTGATGACCTTCATGCCGAGGTACATCGCGAAGGCCAGCAGGATGCCGCCGCAGACCAACAGCATCAGACCCGTGGCGACCTGCCCCATGGAGGGATTCTCGGCCTTCGCGCGCGCGGCGCTGTCTCCACAGGACTTCAGGCCGCTGATCACCCGGGAGTCGTCACCCGCCGCCACCCCCGACGACCACGCCGATCGGCAGGCGGGCCGCTGGTCCACGGTGTGCCCGAAATTCCACACCTGTAGCGGCTTCCGGGCGAAATTGTCGGCCAGGTCGCTCTGCATCGTCGCCACCAACTGGGTCGGATTCGGGTCGGCGTTCCCGTTCAGACCGGCGGCCACCGAGATCCCGAGATCGCGGCCCTGGGCGAGCAACCCGTGCGAGGACAGCACATCCGCGAGAGGCTCGGCGAGGAACAACGGGCCCAGCAGCGCGACGCCCACCATCGTCACCACCTGCATGGTGGCCTTCGCGTGGTAGCCGCGCGCGATGAACCACGCCACGCAGACCGCGCCGATGGTCGCCGCGGTGACCAGCATGATCGGGGTCGCGATCTGACCGGTGAGCGCGTCGGCCACGCCGTGCAACGCCGCACTGAACATGTCCAGCCACCGGAAGCTCAACGCGTAACCGATCAACCAAATCGCCGTCGTCACGATGGCGATGTAGCCGATGAACTCCAAGCCCAGCACGGCCCACAGAATGGTGGCGCGCGGCTTGAACAGGCTCTCGTCGCCGGTCGCGAATCGGTAGTCCGACAGCGGGATGCCCGACGAGTCGTGGATGTTCATCCAGCTGAGCCCGTCGATGCCGGAAGTTCCGGAAGTGCTGCCCGCCGCGTCTTGGGCGACGGCCAGCGCACCGAGGAAGCCCGGGAACACGAAGAGCGCGAAGAGAGTGAGGGTGGTCCAGATCGCCCGCCGCCGCCAAACGCCCGGCCGAGAACCCGGCCAACAGTTCGGCGCACCGGCGAGCAACGCGGTCACGGCTGTGGGAAACTCGCGGGGGACTCCGATCGAATGCCGCTCGGTCGAACTGAGGCGGAC
Source organism: Nocardia sp. NPDC047038 (assembly GCF_040644075.1). Lineage (NCBI taxonomy): Bacteria > Bacillati > Actinomycetota > Actinomycetes > Mycobacteriales > Nocardiaceae > Nocardia > Nocardia sp. NPDC047038. The sequence continues at coordinate 35,149 of NZ_JBEYVQ010000001.1, forward strand.
AGTGCGTGATCGCACCGCCTGGGGGCAGATGTGCACGAAAGAGTCCTTCGTCCCGTCTCTGGGGGCGCAGTCGACTGCGAATTCCGAAACGGGTTGCACGCGAACGTCAATGGCAACTCGCCCCCGTCTCACGTCCTGTATTACAGACAGGGACGGAAACATCCGCCTGAACGTCCAATGACATCCAGGCGGCTCGGGAGTGTACGTACGCACCTCGGCCGTCTACTTACGCAGTGCGTCAAATCGACTGGTGTACAGAGCGTTTCAGCGCAACCAGCCGCCTTCGGCGCAGGCCGCGTCATCGGTGTACGCGATATTCGCCCCGGACGGCGACCGGGGGAGGACACGCGGTCGCCGATCGTCCGACTTGTCGTACACCAGGTGAACAATGCCGTCATGGCATACGACGAGGAGCTGGCCGAGCGAATCCGGGAACTGATCGCACCCGGCCCCGAACTCACCGAGCGGAAGATGTTCGGCGGCCTGGCCTTCTTGATCGGCGGCAATATGGCGGTGGCCGCCAGCAGGCAGGGCGGTCTGCTGGTGCGGGTCGATCCCGACGAGGGCGAGCGGCTCCTCGGTGACACGGTGGAGCCAATGGTCATGGGCGGGCGCGAAATGGTCGGCTGGCTGCGGGTCACCGCCGTCGACGACGACGAAGTACTGCGGGAATGGGTCGAGCGCGGCGTCGCCTACGCCCGGACCCTCCCACCCAAAACGAAGAAGTAGCCCCGCTCAGGCCCTGACCTGCCGCCGGAACAGCACACGGTCGAATTCGCGTCCGTACTCGTCGACCGCGACCACGTCCATCTCGCTGGCGAACACGCCCGGCCGGACGTCGACGCGCAGGAACGAGTAATTCCGGAAGCGGACCCGCGACCACGGCGCGGCTTCGTCCTGCTTACCGCCGCCCGGGGTCCACACGTAACTGTTCGGCACCGAGGTGTCGGCCAGCTCGCTGCCGCGGAAGGTTTCCCGCGACCCGGGCTGGAATTCGTAGCGCGGGCGTCCGCCGCCGCCCACGGTGTAGTACACGGTGCCGTCGGTCTCCGGGTAGACGATCGAGTTGTCGCCCGCGACCTTCGTCGCCTGCCCGCCACGCAGCGGATCGGTGCGCTCGTAGACGTGATTGTGACCCTGCAACACCAGGTCGACTTGGTAGCGGTCGAAAAGCCCGACCCACGCGTCGCGCACACCGCCGTCGCTGGCGTGCGATTCGGTGGTCGAATACGCGCAGTGGTGGAAGAAGCAGACGATGAAATCGATGTCGGGGTCGGCGCGGTGGGCGGCCAGGGTGCGTTCCACCCAACTCGTCTGTGCCCCGCTGGAGTAGCCGCTGTTCGCCCGGATCTCGTAGGAGACGTCGTTGGCGTCCAGCGAGAGCACCGCGACATTGCCGTAGGTGAACGTGTACGCCGACGGGCAGCCCGCCGGACCGTTGCCGGGGAAGTCCAGGCGCGCCAGATGCCCGCCGTAGCCGTGGTCTCCGTAGGTCGCCTCCATATCGTGGTTGCCGGTGGCGAACATCCACGGTGTCTGGGCGGCGCTGGGCTCGATGGCGTTGAAGTAGACGTCCCAGACGTAGGGGTTGTACTTGTCGAAACCGCTCGCCTGCTGCGCTCCGTGCGCCGCGAACTGCCCCGGCTTGCCCGCGCCGGACGGGTCGGCGTAGGCGATGTCGCCTGCGAGGATGTGGAAGTCCGGCCGCGCGGCGGCGATCTGGCGCAGCACGTTGCTCGCGTGCGGCGCGGCCGGATCGTTGTCGGCCTTGTAGTACTTGTCGTCGTAGTCGCCGGGAGCGACGCCCTCCGGCAGCGCGGGCGTTTCGTCGGTGCCCTGATCGCCCATCATGGTGAACCGGAACGGAAGGACCGCGGGGCGTGCGCTGGGCATCGCGGGTGCGGCGGCGCGGATGTCGCCGACGAATCCGTCGGAGGTCCGCCAGCGATAGAAGTGCGGCACCCGTTCGGGCAGGCCGTCCACCGGTGCGTGGACGTAGAACTGTTCGGCCGCGAGCACGCCGCCGTCGGCGGTGGGCAGCTGGGTGAGCAGGTTGCGCACCTCGGCTTGGACCGTCGCGCCCAACGCCGGTGTCGGTCCGTGGTCGAGATACACCGTGGCGCCCGCCGGACGCCGCGAGAGCTGCGCCGCGAAACGCAACTGGCTGGCCGCGTCCGGCCCGAAGGCGACGCGCCGTCCACCCACCGCGAGCTGGGCCTCGTCGGCGTAGGCGCGCTTGCCGAACGGCGTCGTGCCGACGGCGGCCACCGCTGCCGCCGCGGCGGCGCCGCGCAGCACGTTGCGCCGCGACACAGGGCGACGGCGCAGGTAGGCGCGGTGCCATTCGTGCTGCTCGGGCATGGTCATGTGGGCAGCGAGATGGCCGGGAATTCCGGTGTCCGGAATGTCGCCTGCTGGATTCAGCGGTGTGGACGGCATACCGCAGATGCTGTACCGGCACGGCGCACGGAGCAACTCGACATCGCACCGCACGCGGGAATACCTCGTGAACAGACGGTTTCGCCGTTCGGGTTTGTTCCATTTGTCGGAAATGTGTGAAATACGTAATACCCGAACGTATTTCAGCGGCGACCCGCCTGGGTTTCGAGTCGGATGGTCGACGGCCAACGGTCCGCGCTTCTCGGCAGGGTTGCGGCCGACGCGTCTACGCCGACGGCCGATCCGTCGCGTCCGACGACTGTTCTGTATCCGTGGAAGTGCCGGGGGAGAACGGGAAGACCAGCGAAGCGCTCCACGGGAACCCCGGCGCACCCGGCCGCGTGGACCCGGCGGCGGCCGCCAGCGGTTCGTTGTTGCCGGTCAGCCTGCGGACAGTGCGCTCCATCGCGGGCAGGATCTCGGCGATATCGAGATCGGCGTTCGCGAAACGGCCGATCAGCGCGTAGATCATGTTGGTCAGCACGAGCGCGATGTCGGCGGTGTAGTCGGGATCGACATCGGCCAGCAGGGCGCTCGCGGCGGGCAGCACGGCGTCGAAGCCTTGCGCGTCGAGTCGCCGGCCGCCGGGGCCGGACCGCGCGCGATAGTAGGCCTCGAGCATCCGGGGATTCCGTTCCCACGGCTCGAACACGTAACGCATCAACCGCACCAGGCCGTCGGCCAGCGTCTCGCCCTCGACGGACGGGGCAGGGGCGGCGTAGGTGTTGGTCGCCATCCATTGCTCGACGGCGGCGAGCATCAGATCGTCGCGGGTGGGGTACCGCTTGTAGACCGTGGCCAGCGAGACGTGCGCGTTGCGGGCGACCGCACGCAGTTGGACCGCGTCGTAGCCGTGCGATTCGAGCATCGACACGACGGCGTCGATGATCTTCGCCGTCGAATCTTCGTCTGTCCGGGCCACGTACGTACGGTAATCCAGGATCGCGGCGCGGGTGCTCGTCACCACGGCGGCGTTGAGCGAACGCGTGTTCCGATACCGCCGCCGTGGCTAAGCTGCCAGGATGACGCTCTTTCTCCGCGTCGCCGCAGTGCCGGTTGCGCTCGCCGGTGCGCTGGTGAGCGCGGCGCCCGCCGAAGCAACGCCCGGTAGCGACATCACCGCCGTCACCCTCGGCCAGGCGCAGATTCCCGCCGGGCTGGTGCCATTCGTCGCGGGCACCGATCTGGTTGTTCGCGAGATCACCATCGGCCCCGGCGGCTCCACCGGTTGGCACTACCATCTCGGTCCGGTCTTCGGTTTCGTCCGCTCGGGCACGCTCACCCACCCCGGACCCGACTGCGACGCTCCGGTCTTCCGGACCGGCGAGTTCATCTACGAGCCCGCGGGTGAATGGAACGTGCACATCGGCCGGAACCTCGGCGCGGAGCCGCTCGTCCTCGACGTCGTCTACGCCCCGCCCACGGGCGAACCGCTGTTCGTCGACGCACCCGCCCCGGCCTGCGCATAGGGCCGTTCGGTCGCATGGGCGGTGGTTGCCGAGCCCGATGGCGTCCGGATGTCGGCGGTCGCTGTCGGGCGATCCGGCGGCGCGGGCACCGTAACGGTATCGGCATCATGCAGGAATTCGACCGGTGTCGGTCCTAGGGTCACCGACCGGCGGCACGGGTCGGTGCCCCGAGTAGCCAGCGCCAACGTGGCAGTTCGGTGATTGCCGTGACGACCGTCAACGTGGTGACGGCGACGGCCGCCCACGCCGGCCATATGGCCCAGGACGCGAGTACGGCGGCGGCGAGTTGGAGGACGACGAGACCGATGGTGACTATGCCGGGGACCGGGATGAGGACCTGTCTTTTGTCGCCAGGGGTGGCGAAGAGGGTCGGCAGCCCGATGAGCAGGACCAATGTCGCGACCGCGAGCGCGACCGAGTGATCGGCCAGTGCCCATGGGGTGGCGATCCAGGCAATCAGTTCGGTGGTGAACCGCAGAATCGAGGCAATACGTCCCTGGCCGGTGAGGTTCGGCGAGGTGATGGGCCGAGTGGACATGACGGACAGCGTGTCATACCAGCTGGTCTGGAACGCTCGATGCTCCCAGTGGTGAGCAGGCGGCGGCGTCAGCTACGCCACACAGCAGTGAACTCATACCACGGGCCACCGAGGTGAGTTGCGGTGAAGTCGTCGAATCCAGCCGGTGTGCCATGAGGTGAGTATGCCCACCCACTGCTCACCGTGAGCCCGAGCCCGCCACCCTCGATGAAGTAGACGGTTCCGTCCGGGTCCTTCCTTACATAGCTGATGTCGAACCGGCCGATTTCGAAATGGGAGCGTGAAGATTCCGAACTCGCCTGTAGGTCAAGGGCCACCTGCTCGAACTGCGGACGGGTGTCTTCGAACGACGGGCGGGGCAGGAGCGCGACTGTCCCTGCAACAGTGAGAATCATCGCGGGGGCAGCCGCGATCCACCATGACCATGTCCGGTCCCTACCTACGACATACAGCGTTCGGACCGCCCATACCGCACCGCAGATGAGGAGCACGAGTACGGCCGCAGCGCCGGACAACAGCGGATCAACCCAGGCGAAGGAGCCGTAGCGCGACGGCCACCAGTCGTAGTAGACGCACACCAACACAACGACTGGAAGGAAGGTGAATGCCAGGTGGATCGGCCCCGGAGCCCTGTTCGGCTTATCCTGGTCGATCAATGCCCGGACAAGTGGCTCCCGGTCGCTCACCGGACCAAAAGTACCGCGCCGCGGCGGTCTTGAACACCAGCACAGGGACGATCGGGGATTCTCGAACGTGCCCTAGTTGTGGCTCGAGATCGGGATCGGCGGCTGTGTGCCGACGGTATTCCGGGCTCGGCGCGACCGGAGCCAACAGGCGAGGACAGCGATCACCACCGCGAGATAGACCGCCGGCGCAACACCGCAGACGACAGCCCGGCACCACTGCGGCATTCGTTCCACTGCGGCGTTCATGGCCGGGACGTAACTCGGTGCGCCGGTGAGGTCGAGTCGTTCGATCTCGGCGAAAACGACGGTGGTGAACCACATCGAGGCGGCGGCGGCACTCGTCGCTGTGGCCGCCGCAAGAACTGTTCGGATAGCGGAACGTTCGCGAATCGCATAGTGCGACAGCAGAATCAGCAGCGGCACGAACCATACCCAGTGATGTCCCCATGCCAGTGGCGGGATCGCGCAGCCGATCAGTCCTGTCACGACCAACCCGAGCAGTTCCTGGCGCAGTCGGTGGGCCGCCCACGCGGCGGCGAAACCGATTGCCGCCGTGATCGATACGCACAGCAGCCATATCCAGGTAGGCACCGCGGCCGGTGCCCAGATGTTCGCCATGACCCCGTTGACCGATTGGTTGCCCGGATGAGTCACCGGCCCGATCCGATCGGTATCGCGCACCGCGTGCAACCAATACTCACGGGAGTCGGACGGCGCGACCAGCCAGGCGAACAGCACGGTAGCCGCCGTGGTCGTCAGTGCCGTGGTCGCGGCACGCCACTGCCGCGTGATGATCAGATACGGGACGAAGACGATCGCGGTCAATTTCACGCCTGTCGCTACCCCGACCGACCACCCACGCAAACGGGCGGATGTGGGCCGCGTCAGATCCCACACGATGATCGCCATGAGCACCAGATTCACCTGGCCCTGCCACAACGTCCCGCGTACCGCCTCGATATCCACCGCGACCGCCGCCAAGCCGAGGCAGAACACGGCAAGGCGCGCATCGCCGCGATAGCCGAGCACCCGCCAGCATCGCCAGATGGTGGCCCACAAGGCGAAACAGGTTATCGCGAATACTGCGACCCGCGCCGTGCCGAACGAGTGCAGCGCCAGCGGAATGAAACACATCGCCGCGAAGGGCGGATAGGTGAACCAACCACCGGGAGGCACCGGCGCGGCATACAGCGCATCCCGATGCAACAGCTGCAACGCGCCGCTGCGGTAGATCTCCAGATCGCCCTGATTGACCAGCAATCCGAATTGCGGAGCCGCCCACAACGGGACCAGCACCGCCTGCACGATCAGCGCGCAAACGCCGCCCGCGAGCGCGAGCGCCGCCCAGCGAGTCGACACCGCGATTTCATCCACACCGGCACTGCGCAAGCCGCACCCCCGGATCGTCGGCCGGAACGAAACCTTCGCGACAAACGCTAGCAAGCACGCCGACCGCTTCGCAGTAGCACGCGCTTCGAGTCATCGGGGTCGCGTATCCGGAAGCGGCGCTTGCCGTCTCGCGTCAGCGATCGGGGCAGGCGGTGATGGACGTAATCGCGGTGTCCGAGCCGGGTTCGACCGGTACGGCCACATCTAGATCGCACAGTCGGCGCAGGTAGATCTACTTGTCCTAGTCGCCGCAGCGATCCGGCGCAGCTTCTGGCTCGCGGTTCGCGCCGCTACGCCAGCTGCGGTATCCGCGGTGCGCGGCGAAAGTTCCGATGATCGCGGTGGCGCACCAGACCGCGATGGCGGTGTAGGCGAGCGGGGCCGACAGGTCGCCGATCGATGCGCCGAGAGCGGTGTAGACGAATGCCCGTGGAGCCGAGCCGATGAACGCGCCCACGGCCATCTGCCACAGCGGGACTCCGAACGCGCCGAATACATACGACGCCAGTGCATCCGAGATGCCAGGGACGAAGCGCTGGCCGACGACGGCCCACAAGCCGCGCCGCTCGATCTGGGCGTCGATGCGCTCGGCACGCTGCGCGCCGAGCAACTCGCGCGCGCTTTCGCGGCCTGCCCGCCGCCCGAGGAAACTGGTGATGGTCGCCGTGCCCACCGCCGAGCCCAGCGTCACGAACGTCCCGACCAGCGGCCCGAACAGCAGGCCGCTCCCGGCGGCCAGCATCGGGCCGGGCACGAAGATCGCGCCGAGCACCGCCGAGGCCACCAGGTAGGCGAAGGGTGCCGCAGGACCGGTCGCCGCGATCGCGTCGCGCACGCCCTCGATGTCGACCACTCCCGCGACGGCGACCAGATAGAACATCCCGACCAGGAACACCACGAACAGCGACAGCCGCACAATATGCCGCCGTCGACCGGTGGGGAAGGATCCGTCGTTGTCCGTCATGCTGCCCGCAATCCTGCCTCGAGCCGGCCGGACGCTCGTATCGAGGTTGTCTGTGCGTCCGCCGCCGGAGTCGGATGTCGGGTGGTTCATGGCATCGGGTCGGGGTGCCGCCCGTCAGCGCACCGATCAACCTCGGCGGCGGCATCAACGAACCGGGCGTGCGAGAGAGCAGCGTGTTGGAGATATACAACGGTGAGCGGTTTCTCGGCTTTGATTGCACGACTTGCCTACTGCGTCGGTAGGTTCGCGGCATGCACCCGCTTGTAGTGCGACTCGACCAATGGCTCTTGGCGAACAGACCCGCCTATCATGCCGGACTGATGCCCGGCGCTTCGGCTGCCGACATCGATGAGGTCGCACGGCGTGTCGGTGGCAGGCTCCCTCCGCTGCTTCGGGATCTCCTCACCTGGCGTGACGGACAGAGTGAGGATTACTTCGGGAGTCTCGAGTTCTACTGGTCGCTGATGCCGGCTGGAGGCATCGCCTCCACCATGGACGAGATGGCGTGGATCGCAGCGAACGAAGGTCTCGACGATCTGGAGTGGAGTGCCGATTGGGTGCCGTTCCTGCAAAATCCATTCGGCGACTACATGTGCATCGACTTGCAGGGCGCTTTCGGCGGCAGACCCGGACAGCTCGTGAAGTACGGCCACGACGATGAGTTCCGCAACATCATCTGTCCGTCTCTCGAAGCATGGCTGGGAACCCTAGTTGCCGCGTTCGAGGCAGGCATGTTCGAAAGTGAACACGAGGCACGTGATGGCCGCTTCGACCCTGTTGATTGGAAAGCCTATGAGGCGTTCGTCGCCGAACGCCACCCTGGCTACCCCATCGAAGTATGTTTATCCGATTCCCGCCGCGACAGCCGGTCCGATCGCGGCGAGGAATTCCACAGAGAAGAACTAGTCCATGCCGTCGACCCGGACCGGCTGCGTGCTGCGTTGCGACACAACGGCCTGATCAACGAGGTCGTCGATGGCGCATTCGCCCGATTGGCCGAGATACGAACCGATCGCGAAACAACCGGGGAAGAATGACCAGGGCAGATCTCGAATTCAGTTGTCGGGCGTGCGACTGCTGAAATCGAAGGAGCCGCCGTCGATGCCCCAGGAGATGATCCGTTCGGGATGGATCCGAATGACCGCGCGTTCCTGGGGAGGGAACGGCGGCTCCTGGTCGTCGAGCGCCTCGGCCGTGCCGCGCACCTCGATGCCGCGAATAACATACGGCTCCAACGAGACCTGCTGGTCGACGACAAACGACACCCGACTGCCCGCCTCGACATTGCGGTACTTACGGCTGGTGCGCATGCGCATACCGCCGATGTCGATGGTGCCGTCGGCATTCACCCGATAGCTGGTCGGGTTGTTCTGCACAACACCGTCGGGCGATACCGTGGCCAGCCGACCGATCCCGGCCTCCGCGAGGAACTGTTGCTCATTCGGAGTGAAAGTCACCGATGAAGCGTAGCGGGACGCCTCGGCTACCCCATACCACCGACGGGGACGTGGTCGCACCCCAGTCGAGACGTGTCGTGGATCGCGGGGGAGGGTAGCCAGGGGCGAGGCCGAAGTAATCGCGCTGTACTTCGATTGTCGCCTTGTTGAGGACGGCTGCCGTGCTTCGGCAGAATGCCTGTCGGCAAACAAGGAAGCTGTAGTCGGTTGTTCGTTGCGAACTCCGAACCGGGGTGTAAGCAGGGGGATTCGGTGGTCAGAGGCGGTCCGACGCGCGGCATGATGGTTCGGTTCCGAGCCTATCGGGAGTACGAGGAGCGCAAGGCCGAGGCCAACAATGCAATGATGGCGCTCCTCGCCGGAGCCCAGTTGTCGGCGCACCTGCTGCGGCTGACCGAAGGGTCGGATCGGTTGCTACCCGAGGTCTTTCCAGCTGTCGATCACATTCAGCGGTTCAATCTGAAGTCCGACGACGCCCGCCTGATCCTGCTCGCCGCCGACGCGCATCTCGGCAAGATGGCTGTCCCGTACGTCTTGTCCCTGCATGAGGACTACATGAGGACGTGCATCGAACTGCTGGCCGAGAACAAGTTGTGCTCCAAGGCTCTTGCCAAAGGAAATTTGGTCAGCTTGCATCCGGATTTCGAGCGCACGACCGGCCATGCGTTCGACACGGACATGATGTCGTACATGACGGTGCTGAGACTGATGCGCAACTCGGTGATCCACAACGGCGGCACGGTGACACAGGCCCTCGGCGATGAACTGGCCAAGTGGACTTCTTCGCAGGAGAAAGGTTGGTTCGACCTGGCTAAACGCAACCCGCGAACGCTGCGACTCGGTGACCGCATCGACTTCGGACACGGCGAGATGATCGCCGCTCTGGCCATCACCAAGCGTCTCGATCGAGAGACCAATCTCGGCTTGCAGGCTGCCCTCCCCAGAAGCTGCTGGGCAGCGTTGGTGGTCGACGAGATCATTGCCGACCAGCCTATGGTGCTGCGTGACGTCAGAGTCGCCCTGCGAAAGGCGCGGGGAGTCGCGCGGCATCACTACGGTGTCATCGGGCTGACGGATGTCGAGCTCAGCGCCGAGATTGCGGCCAGATAGCAACGGTTGGCGGCCGTAAGGCCGCCAACCGAGTTAACAAAGCGGGGCTCTACTCTTGAGCTATCGGCTGCAGCCGACCGGGGCGTGAATCCCGGATCTCCGCGCTTCTGTGGAAACCCCGGTCATGAACCGGCAGGGCCGAAACCCAGGCTCCCTGCGCACCGGAGCGCGCCCCCAAACTCTACCAGAACACGCGATCCGGCCGCCGATCAACATCAACGGCACATGGCTGTGGCGTTTGCCGAGAAGACCTCTCGCTCATGTGCCGTTGATCTTGATGTTCAGGGTGGGTCGCGGGGGAGGAGGGTGCCGAGGGGGCCCAGGTCGATGTTGAGGTCTTCGGGGGTGAGGCCGAAGTGGTCGCGGAGTTCTTCCATGCGTTGCTCGAGGAGCATGAGGGTGGTGCCGATGCGTTCTATCTGGGTGTCGGTGAGGTCACCCGCGTCTACGCGGCGGAGTGCTTGGCGTTCCATGAGCTGGCGGAGGAGCTCGACCAAGGTGAGGACGAGGCTGACCAGGCCGCGCTCGACGGATTCCGGGTCGGTGTCGATACGCGGTGGGATGCCGCCGAATTCAGTCATCGCCGGGTGCCTCCAGCGCGTGCAGCGGTCCGGAGAGGGTGCTGATCGAGGAGATCAGCGCCCGCAGCGAGATCTGGACCAGGTCGACGTCCGCGATGGCGAGCTTGATGTCGCCGGAGATCACCACGCCGCCGGCCAGCACCCGATCCAGCAGATCGACCAACGAGACCCTGCGCTCGTCGTCGACCTCAGGTGTGGCGCGGCTCATGCCGGTTCTCGTTCCACGCCCGCGAACGAATACGGCGGCCACGGGCCGGTGAGTTCGAGGCGGATGCCAGGGAATTCGTCGCCGAGCGCCGTGACGATGGTGGCGAAGTCGTCGGTGCGGTCGTCGTCCACGAGGTAGGTCCCGTTGAGCACCAACCAATCACGACGGCCACTCAGTGCCGGGTCGGTCAGCGCCTGACGTCGCCCCGCCGCCGCGTGCTGGAGCAGGCGGGTGTGGATCTCCTCGGCGCGCTGGGCCGCGTCGCGTTCGATGGTTTCCTGCGCGGACAGTTGCGCCCGGCGCCGGGCCAGATACGCGGCTCCCGCGCCTTTGCCTTCGCTCGCGGTGCGGGACTCGGCCACGGCGGCGGTCAGGGCGGCGCGGTCGCCGTAGGCCTTCACGCCCCACTCGGTGCGGCCGCTCACCAGCTCCAGCGCGGCGGCGAAATCCGCTCGTCGCTCGGCCAGCAGGTCGCGTACCCGGTCGTCGTCGAGGAAGACGGTGGCCAGCCGCAGCGGGACGGTCGGGCCTCGTCGCACCAGGGTCGATACGACGGCGTCGTGCGCACGGGCCGTCCCTTCCAGCCAATCGAGGTCCTCCAGATGCGCCCGCAGCGGCTGCTCCCCGAACACCTCGAGCGGCACCGAGCCGACGATCGCCGTCAGCCCGTCCACGACCACCGTTCGCACCGGCTCGCCCGCGACTCCGGTCAGCTCGCCCAGCTCCTCGCCGCCGCAGCCGGGCGTCACCGCGTACAGCCAGACCCCGAGGCCCTCCGTCACGACCGCTCTTCCCTCGGTTGGCGGCGACGCTCGATGCGTTGCGGTTGTTCCTTCGCGCTCTCCAGTTCCGCGATCCGGTCGCGGAGCTTCTGATTCTCGAGTTCGAGATCGTGATCCTGCCGCTCCAGCGTGCGGGCCTTGCTGTTGAGCCAGGGATCGGTCTCCCACCAATCGATGCCCACCGACTTGGCGGTCTCCAAGGACGCGATCACCAGCCGCAGCTTGATCGTGAGGAGTTCGATGTCGAGCAGGTTCACCTGGATGTCGCCAGCGATCACCAAGCCCTTGTCGAGCACTCGCTCGAGTATGTCGGCGAGGTTCGTCGACGAATGTCCGCTGTACGGCTGCGGTGCGGACGATCCGCCGGGCACCACCGTCATGACCGAGCCCTTCCGATGTCGGTGCTGCCGCGCCCGTAGCGCCTGGTTCTGCGGTAGGCCAGGAGGTTCCCGTCGAGATCGATCTCGACCTCGTAGAGCGCGAGGATGTCCGCCGACGACGGGATCCGGCGGTCCTCGAGCACCTCGATCTCCACCTGCCAGCCGTCCTCCGTCGGTTCCATCGAGGTGACGCCCTGCACCTCTTTCGACGTCAGTTCGACGAGGTTTTCCACCGCCATGGCGGCGGCCTGCGCCGGGGTGCTGGGAGGTGGTTCGTCGGCGGCCGGGTCGACGTCCTCGGAAGTTGTCTTGCGGGCCACGCGCATCACTCCTTCCGGTCGACCGCGGTCACGCCCGACGGCCGGTCATGCGATCCAGGACCGCCTGCTGCGCTTGTTTGCGTTCCTCCTCGGACAGCTGACCGGCTGCCGCGGCCGCATCGATCTCCTCGAGTTCCCGCCGCATGACGGCGGGATCTCGCATCTTCTGGTCCACCTGGTCCTGAATCAGTTCGCCCAGCCAGATCACGCCGCGGACCGGGGCGACGGGCAACGTCAGGATTGATGTGAGCACACCGAACATGCCTTACCCCTCGGGTGCGCGCTTCATGACGAAGTCGTAGGCCGCCATCGGACCGAGCAGGTTCAACTCCACTCGGCCGTCCCAGTCCTCGCCGAGCCGGCGCAGCGTCTCCTCCAGGTCCTTCTGACGGTCCAGTTCGACCAGAACCGCGATGTGGACGGCCTCCTCCTCATGGGTGGGGTCGCGCTGGTTGACGAGTGGTTCGAACTGCTCCAGCTCGGCGACCACTTTGCGCGTGTCCTCGGCCCGCTTGGACTCGATGGCATGGTTGATCATCTCGCCGAGCGCGATTCGTTCGTTACGGGTGGCGTCTTCCGGTTTATCGCGGATCTCGCCGGCCAGCCGGGCGGCCTCGGCGTTCTCGTCGAGCAGCTCCCGGAGGATGGTGTTCTCGACGTAACGGCCTCGGACCACGAATTGCGCACGGCCCTCGAGTTGCTCCAGAGCGGACCGGAATTCGTCTTCGTTCGCTTCGAGTAGTTCGTTCTCCACCGCCTCGGTGTCGGTCATGACCGCGCCGAAGCGCAGCGGCAGCACCGGGGCGACGGCGGCCGATCCGTCCAGCAGTTCAGCGTGGGCGGTGAGGTCGTCGGGCGTGCCCAGCGGCCGATCCGACTCGAGCATGCTGACCAGCGCGGCGATCTCGCCGTGCCGTATCACCGACACCTCACCCGGAGGGTCGCCGACACCGCTGGCGTGCGGCTCGGGCTCCACGTCGGCGGGCACGATGCCGTAGACGTAGACAGATGTCGCGGTAGTCATCAGCCCTCCTTGCGTTTGGGCCTGTTCGCCGTCTGGCGCTTGTCCTGCACGTCGCCGATGAAGTCCATGACTTTCTCACCGGCCGCCTCGAGCGCGCCCTGCGTCTTGTGCTTCGCCAGGCCTTGCGTGCCCTCACCGACGAGGTCGGTCAGTCCCTTCGGCTGGGTGGAGATCTCCAGCCGGTTGACGGCCTCGGCGAAACGCAGATAGGTGTCCACACTGGCCACCACGACGCGGGCGTCGATGGTCACCAGCTCGATGCCGACCAGCGACACGCGCGCGAACGCGTCGATGACCAGGCCTTTGTCCAGAATTGTGTCGATCACGTCGGCCAGGCTGGACGAGTTCGGGCGCGCCATTGTGCCCGCTCCGCCACCGCCGCCGCCTCCTGCGGGTTCGATGGTCATGCGTTTGCTCCTCGCTTCTCACGCGACCGGCGGGACGCCGCGGTGCCGCGGCGGGCGGCGGGTCGACGGCGAGGACGCCGTTCTTCGGCTTGTTCGTCCTCGTCGTGCTCGTCCGTCTCTTGCTCGTCGGTCTCTTCTTCCTCTTCCTCGTCCGGCTCCTGCTCGTCCGGCCCGCGTTTCGTTTCGTCGTCCGCGTGGTCCTCCTCGGCCTTCTCCTCTTCTTCGCGTCGAGCGGTCTCGTCGTCCTTGACGACCTTGCTGTCGTGGATTTCGCCGTGCCAGCCGACGATGTCGTCGGGATGCAGTACGGACTCGGTCATCACGTGCCGCTCGAAGTGCTTCAGTTCCAGGCGGCAGCGGCGGCCGGCCGCGCGCCAGATGTTGGCGGTCTTCTCGAAGACTCCCTTGGGGTGGTACTCCAGCACCACGAGGATGCGGGTGTACTGCGGCGTTATCTCGTGGAAGGTGACCGCGCCGTCGATGTAGCCCTTGTGCCCCTTGGAACGCCAGACGATCCGCTCGAACGGCACCTGCTCGAGAATCGTGGATTCCCAGGTACGCCGCGACCAGAACACTTTGCCGGTCCAGCTGAGCTTCTCGTCGGAGACCTGTTCCACTTGCTCGAGCTTCTTGGTGTACTTCGGGAAATCCGCGAACTGGGTCCACTGGTCGTAGGCCAGGTGGATCGGGACGCCGACGTCGATGTGCTCGACGATGTTCGTCAGCTTGATCTTCTTGCTGCCGCCCTTGCCCTTGCCACCGGTGAGCGATTCCTTCACATTCTCGAACTGCTCGCGTAGTGAGTGACCGAGCTTGGTTTTGCCCATGCTCATGGCCGTGCTCAACGGCGAAGAGCCACCAGCGAGCTTCTGCACGCCGGTCAGCGCCGCCAGCAGGTTCCCCCCGCCGCCGCCCTCGGCGTACTCGTTCAACCGGCCCGCGGTCTTCGACACCTGGTTCGTGAGCCCGGTCACCGCGCGTTCGGTCAGCGCTCCGGTGAGGTTCTGCAACGACTGCTGCAAAATGCCGGTCGGCGTGGGCGGCGGCGCGTTCTTCTTGGCGGAAGATCCGGCCTTCTTGGCGGAGGCTCCCGCCTTCTTCGCGGATGATCCCGTCCCGGTCGCGGCTTTGGCAGCCCGGCCCGCCGTGTCGGCGGCTACCTTGCCGACTCCTTCCGTCGCGTCACGCAAAATCTTCGCCATCGCCGGTCACCTCCTCGTGCGCCGCACGGGGGCCTGGCCGGCCTCGGCGCGAGTACGGCGGCGGCCGGAAGTCCCGGACGGCTTACGATCCGCGGAGTCGGACGAACGGTCGGCGGTGCGCGAGCTCGCTCCGCGCTTGGCGGTGGTGCTCGACCGGCGAGTGCGCGTCCGCGCGGCAGGCCGCTCGGTGTCGTCCTCTTCCTCGCCCCGCTCGGAATCGTCCTCGTCCTCGGGCTCTTGTTCTTCCTCTTCGTGCTCGTCCTCGGGCGTTCGATCTTCGTCCTCGTCCTCGTCCTGGTCCTCGTACTCGTCCTCGGGCTCTTGCTCCTGGTCCTGGTCCTCGTACTCGTCCTCGGGCTCTTGCTCCTCGTACTCGCCCTCTTGCTCTTCGTCCTCGTACTCGTCCTCAGGCTGTTGCTCTTGCTCTTCGTCCTCCTCATCCGCTGCCTGTGAGCCGCGTTGTTCTTCGCCCGCCAGGAGCGTCGTCCCCTGCTGTAACCGGTTGCTGAGCGCGTCCATGCGGTTGCTCGCCGCGGTGACCGCGGCCGAACGCACCGCGCCGAGCAACTCGTCGCGCACGGTGTCGGTGATCTTGGTCAGCTCCGGCGTCGATTTGAGCAGCTCCGTGCCGCGCTCGAGCAGTTCGGCGGGTGTTCCCGCGGATCGTCTCGCCATCGCGGCTCCCGCCAGCGTCATCGCGAAGCGCATTTTCTTCGTGCGGCCGAGCAGGTACCCGAGGCCCACCCCTAACGCGATTCTTGCTCCACCTTTCATTGCTCACTCCTTGCTCGTCTCCGCCGCCACGGCTTTGCGAAGCCGGGGCGCCGAGACTTTGACGTCCCCAGAAGTGGGATAGACCACATGGCAGCGGCCAAACTTCAGCGTATGCCTGGTTACCCGATGGGTCGATGGGTTCTGCCTGCGGAAAGCTGGGAACTCGCAGGCTGGCGAACCTGTTTCAGCGATCACTCGGCGGTAGAGGTCGAAAAAAAATTTCGAGAAACTTCGCGAACTGTGTCGAAGGCGAGCGGGCGGCTCCGACCAGTGGGTGACAGCAAGTCACGCCACAACACAGGAGCACATCATGTCCGTCAACACGTTCCTCTGGTTCGACAACGCCGCCGAGGAAGCCGCCGCCCTGTACGCCGCGGTGATCCCGAACTCGCGCGTGGTCGAGGTCTCCCGCAACTCCGACGGCTCGGCGTTCATCGTCTCGCTGGACCTGGACGGTCATGCGGTCACGCTGATGAACGGCGGACCGGACCACCCGCACACCGATGCCGCATCGCTGCAAGTGGTCGTGGACACCCAGGACGAGGTCGACCGCCTGTGGGACGCGCTCACCGCGGACGGCGGCGAGCCCGGCCCGTGCGGCTGGCTGAAGGACCGCTACGGCCTGTCCTGGCAGGTGGTGCCCTCGGCGCTGCCGAAATTGATGAGCGGTGACGATCCCGCGAAGACCATCGCCGTCGGCACCGCCTTGCGGTCGATGTCCAAGCTCGATGTCGAGGCTCTCCAGAACGCCTACGACAACGCCTGATCAGGCGCCGCGAACGCCGAAGACCCCGCCGGGACGCCGTTGTCCGGGCGGGGTCTCGCGCGACGGCGTCGTCAGCGCCAGCGTTCGGGGGTCACGGGCGCGTCCCACGCGCGGGCGTAGCGGCGCTTGTCGGGGGCGTCGTATTCCTTGCTGCGGTAGACCACGTACGGCCGCACCAGGTAGCCGACCGGCGCACTGAACATGTGCACGAGCCGGGTGTAGGGCCACAGCCCGATCAGGGCGAGCACGACCAGCCCGTGCAATTGGAAGGTCCACGGGGTGTCCACCATGAGCTCGGGTTGCGGGGTGAGCGTGAACAGGCTGCGGAACCAGGGCGAGACAGTCTCGCGATAGTTGTAGGTGCCCCACAGCAGGTTGCTGCCCCAGGTGTTGAGCAGGCCGGTGACCAGTGCGGCGGTCAGCAGCCCGTACATCAGCTTGTCGTTGCCCGTGGTCGCCTTGCGGACGGCGGGCACGGTGAATCGCCGGTAGAGCAGGATGCCGACACCGGCCAGCACGGCCAGCCCGGCCAGCGACCCCGCCGCGACGGCGACTACGTGATAGACGTGCTCGGAGATCCCGACCGCCGAGGTCCACGACTCCGGGATGAGCACGCCGAGCACGTGCCCGCCGAACACCCCGAGCATGCCGAAGTGGAACAGCGGACTGCCCAGCCGCAGCAGGCGGCTCTCGTAGATCTGCGAGGAACGGGTGGTCCAGCCGAACTGGTCGTTGCGGTAGCGCCACAGGTGCCCGAGCACGAAGGAGGTGAACGCGACGTACGGCAGGATCAACCACAGCGCGACCGGCAGATGCGGGGATGCGTTCATCGTCGGCCTTCCGATCCGTCGAACAGGGAGGGGTCCATCGCGAAGGGCTCCAGCCCGACTTCCTCCTCGGGCGGGCCCTGGGCGGCGAGTTCGGCGATGCGCCTGCGGTCGGCGGTGGTGGGCGGCGGCAGCGTCGCCCCGATCGCCGCGAGCACTCCCGCGTAGGGGGAGTTGTTGTCCGACAGCGAAAGTCGCAGCAGCTCCAGCACCGGAACGTGCTCGCCGAGCAGCCGTTCGCCGCCGATCGGGTCGACGGTGGCGGCGAACTCCAGCAGCACCGGCAGATGGTCGGGCAGTTCCTCGTCCCCGAGTTCGACACCCGCGTGCCGGTAGGCGTGCTTGAAACGCAGCAACGCCATTCCGCGCTTGCGCGTGTCGCCGTATGCGTAGAAGGTCAGGTGCAGGCTGGCGCGGCGGCGCATGTCGAAGGTCGCGACGTAGGCGGCCGCGAGTTCCAGCGGCGGGGTGGTTCGCAGGTAGTCGAGGCATCCGCTCAGGTGTGTGCGCACCTCGTCGGGTAGATCGGCTGCGGCGCTGGTCAATTGGTCGATCATGGCCAGTGTCTGCTCGGTGGGGTAGTCCAGCAGCAATGCGGCGATTCGCCACACCAGTTGACGGTCGCGCTGGGCGAGTTCGACCACCGCTTCCGGGCGGCGGCGCAACTTCAGCAGGCTCATCGCCCCGCTCCGCTCGGCGCGGAGGCCGGATCACCCGCGACACTGCCCGAGCCGTCGCCGTTGCCCGCGCCGTGCCCGTTGCCTGCGAGCCCGTCGCCTGCGCCGTTCGCGTGGCCGTTACCCGAGTGCCCGTTGCTCGTGCCGTCGGCGTGCCCGTTGCCGTTCGCGGCGCCATTGCTCGGCACCAGGCCCTCGGTGCTCTTGCCATCCCAGTTCAGCAGGTTGATCCGGGACGACTTCTGCTCCGGCGCGGCGTCGTTGGCGTCGGTGAGGTGGAACTTCTCCACCATCTGATCGAACGCCGTCATGCCCGGACCGCCGTCGGTGTCCAGGCTGCACCCGGTGGCGAGCGAATCCAGTTCGTGCGCACGGGCTCCCGCGCCGCTCGGGATGACATAGCGGTGCTCGTACTTGGCGATGGCCAGCAGCCGGTACATCGCCTCGATCTCCTCGGGCTCCAGCCGCACCGACGGCGCGATCGAGGGATCGGGCTCCTCACCGAGGTTCACCGACCGCATGAACGAGCGCATCGCCGCGAGGCGCTGCAACGAAGCGCGCACCGGCCCGACCTCGCCCGCGGTGAACAGCTCGGCCAGGTACTCCACCGGAATGCGCAGCGCGTCGATCGCGCCGAACAGGTTGGACACGTTCTCGCCGTCGTGGCCGGTCTCGCTGAGCACGTCGACCACGGGCGACAGCGGCGGCACGTACCAGACCATCGGCATGGTGCGGTACTCCGGATGCAGCGGCAGCGCGATCTGATAGTCCACGATCAGCTTGTAGACCGGCGAATCCTGGGCGGCCTGAATCCATTCCGGCGAGATCCCGGCCCGCTCCGCCTCCGCGATCACCCGCGGGTCATGGGGATTGAGGAACACCCCGAGCTGCGACGGGTAGAGATCCTTGTCGTCGGTGACCGACGCGGCCTCGAGCACCGCGTCGGCGTCGTAGAGCATGACGCCGATGTAGCGCAGCCGCCCGACGCAGGTCTCCGAGCACACCGTCGGAATACCGACCTCCACGCGCGGGTAGCAGAAGGTGCACTTCTCCGCCTTGCCCGTCTTGTGGTTGAAGTAGATCTTCTTGTACGGGCAGCCCGACACGCACTGCCGCCAGCCGCGGCACTTGTCCTGATCCACCAGCACGATGCCGTCCTCCGCGCGCTTGTAGATCGCGCCGGAGGGGCAGGACGCCGCGCAGGAGGGGTTCAGGCAGTGCTCGCAGATGCGCGGCAGGTAGAACATGAAGGTCTCTTCGAACTCCAGTTTCACCTGCTCCGACAGCTTCGCCAGCAGCGGGTCCTTGCCGACCTGCTCGGGGCCGGAGCCGAGGTCGTCGTCCCAGTTGGCGCCCCAGGTGACCTGCGTGTCCTGGCCGGTGATCAGTGATTTGGGCCGCGCGACCGGCGTGGTGTCGACCGGCGGCGAGGACAGCAGGTTGTCGTAGTCGTAGCTCCACGGCTCGTAGTAGTCCTCGACCGTGGGCAGATCCGGGTTGGCGAAGATGTTCAGCAGTCGCTTCAACCGGGAGCCGGACTTCAGGGTGAGCTTGCCGCGCTTGTTCAGCGTCCAGCCGCCCTTCCACTTCTCCTGATCCTGGTACTGCCGCGGATAGCCTTGCCCGGGGCGGGTTTCCACGTTGTTGAACCAGACGTACTCGGTGCCGCCGCGGTTGGTCCACGCCTGCTTGCAGGTGACCGAGCAGGTGTGGCAGCCGATGCATTTGTCCAGGTTCATCACCATGGCCAGCTGTGCCATGACGCGCATGTCAGTACCGCTTTCTCGCGTCGGTGGATGGTGCCCGCGTGCCGCGCTCGCCCATGTCAGTACTCCACTTCCTGCGAGCGCCTGCGAATCGTGGTCACCTCGTCGCGTTGATTTCCGGTGGGGCCGTGGTAGTTCAGCGCGAAGGACTGCTGCGCGTAGCCGCCGATGAGATGCGAGGGCTTGATCATGATGCGGGTGAGCGCGTTGTGGATGCCGCCGCGCTTGCCCCGGCCCTTGGTGTCCTCGCCGATGCCCTCGATACGCGGCACGTCCACCGCGCGGTCCTGGGCGTGGTACATGAACACCGTGCCCTCCGGCATCCGGTGGCTGACGATGGCGCGAGCCACCACGATGCCGTTGCGGTTGATCGCCTCGATCCAGTCGTTGTCGGCCACGCCGATCTTCGCCGCGTCGCGATCGGACATCCAGATCGTCTGACCGCCGCGCGAGAGCGTGAGCATGTGCAGGTTGTCCTGGTAGGCGGAGTGGATCGACCATTTCGAGTGCGGCGTCAGGTAACGCACCGTGACGCCCCGCTCGCCGACCTCGCCGATCGAGGGCTCGCGGAACAGCGCGGTCATGTCCAGCGGCGGACGGAAGATCGGCAGCTGCTCGCCGAGCTCGATCATCCAGTCGTGATCGAGGTAGAAGTGCTGCCGCCCGGTGAGCGTGTGCCAGGGCTTGAGCCGCTCGGTGTTGATGGTGAACGGCGAGTACCGGCGTCCGCCGGTCTCGCTGCCCGACCACTCCGGCGAGGTGATCACCGGCACCGGGCGCGCCTGGGTGTCGGCGAAGGTGATCCGCTTGCCCTCGTGCTCGGCGGCCAGGTCGGCCAGTTTCGTTCCGGTGCGGCGTTCCAGCGCGTGGAAGCCCTCCACCGCGAGCCTGCCGTTGGTGGTGCCCGACAGCGCGAGGATCGCCTCGGCCGCGTGCGTGTCCTTGGCCAGCGACGGGCGGCCCTGCGCGACACCGGACACGACCGTGCCGTTCACCCCGGCCAGGTACTCCACCTCCTGGTCGGGATAGGTGGTGACGCCCTTGGTGGTGACGCCGAGCGTGTCGACCAGCGGCCCGAGCGCGGCCATCTTCTCCGCGATCTTCGGGTAATCGCGTTCGACCACGACCAGCTTCGGCATGGTCTTGCCCGGAATCGGCTCGCACTCACCGGCTTTCCAGTCCAGCACGCGGCCGCCCGCCTGCGCCGTCGCGTCCGGCGAGTCGTGCTGCAACGGAACGGCGACGATGTCCTTGCGCTTGCCCAAGTGCTTCTCGGCCATCCAGGAGAAGCCGCGCGCGATCCGGTGGAAGGCGTCGAAGTCGGTCTTGGCCTCCCAGGGCGGCGAGATGGCCGGGGAGAACGCGTGCACGAACGGGTGCATGTCGGTGGAGGACAGGTCGTGCTTCTCGTACCAGGTGGCGGCGGGCAGCACGATGTCGGAGAACAGCGTGGTGCTGGTCATCCGGAAGTCCAGCGACAGCAGCAGGTCCAGCTTGCCGGTGGCGGCGGTCTCCCGCCAGTTCAGCTCCTGCGGCTGCACGCCGGTGGCTTCGGCGCCCTGCAGGTTGGAGTCGGCGCCGAGCAGGTGGCGCTGGAAGTACTCGTTGCCCTTGCCGGAGGAACCGAGCAGGTTCGCCCGCCACACGGTCAGGCAGCGTGGGAAGTTCTCCGGCGCGTCCGGGTCCTCGCAGGCGAATTTCAGATCGCCGGACTTCAACCCGTCCACCACGTGCTCCGGCGCGGTCTTGCCCGCGGCCTCGGCCTCGTCGACCAGGTCGAGCGGGTTGCGGTCGAAGGTGGGGTAGCTGGGCATCCAGCCCAGCCGGCTGGCCAGCGCGATGTTGTCGGCGGCCGTGCGCCCGGCGAACTTGCCCGTGCCGAGCGGCGAGGCGAACGACTCGGCGGTGAACGGGTCGTAGCGCCACTGGTCGTTGGTCAGGTACCAGAACACGGTGCCCTGCATCTGCCGCGGCGGGCGCTGCCAGTCCAGGCCGAAGGCCAGGGTGGACCAGCCGGTGACCGGGCGGCACTTCTCCTGCCCGACGTAATGCGCCCAGCCGCCGCCGTTCACGCCCTGGCAGCCGGTCAGCAGGGTAAGGGTGAAGAACGCGCGGTAGATCTGATCGGAGTGGAACCAATGGTTGGTGCCCGCGCCCATCAGGATCATCGAGCGGCCGCCGGACCGGTCGGCGTTGTCGGCGAACTCCCGCGCGACGCGCTGGGCCTGCACGGCGGGCACGCCGGTGATGGCTTCCTGCCAGGCCGGGGTGTAGGGCTCGGTCGCGTCGTCGTAGCCGCTCGGCCACGTGCCGGGCAGTCCGTCGCGGCCGACGCCGTACTGGGCGAGCAGCAGATCGAAGACCGTCGTGACACGTTTGCCCGCGACGGTCGTGGTCGGCACGCCGCGCACGAGCACGCCGGGAACGTCGCTGTCGAAGCGGGGAATCTGTACAGCCGCAGCATCGTCGGTGCGGCCGTACAGACTCAGAAGGGGATCGACGTCCCCGAGATCGAGGTTCCAGCGGCCGGTTCCCGCTTCGCCGAACCGATGACCGAGCGACCCGTTCGGCACCACCGGCTGCGCCTGCGCGTCCAGCAGCACCGTCTGGAACTCGACGCCCTCGCCGGTGCGGCCCAGGTCGGCGGCGGTGAGGAACTTGCCGGGCAGGTAGGCCCCGTCACGCTCGTCCAGCGTGATCAGGTACGGCAGATCGGTGTAGCGCTTGATGTAGTCGAGGAATCGCGGCGTCGACTTCTCGACGAAGAACTCCTTCAGCACCACGTGGCCCATCGCCATGGCCAGCGCGGCATCGGTGCCGGGACGCGCGGCCACCCACTCGTCGGCGAACTTGGTGTTGTCGGCGTAGTCGGGGGAGACCACGACCACCTTCTGGCCCCGGTAGCGGGCCTCGGTCATGTAGTGCGCGTCCGGCGTCCGGGTGACCGGCACGTTCGAGCCCCACATGATGAGATAGCCCGCGTCGAACCAGTCCGCGGACTCCGGCACGTCGGTCTGGTCGCCGAACACCTGCGGCGATGCCACCGGCAAGTCGGCGTACCAGTCGTAGAACGACAGCATGGAGCCGCCGAGCAGCGAGATGAAGCGGGCGCCGACGGCGTGGCTGACCATCGACATGGCGGGGATCGGCGAGAACCCGGCCACCCGGTCCGGGCCGTACTGCTTGATCGTGTAAACGTGTGCGGCAGCGGCGATCTCGGCCGCCTCCCACCACTCGGCGCGGACGAATCCGCCCTTGCCCCGCGCGGCCTTGTAGCTGCGCGCCTTCTCGGGGTCTTCGACGATCTCGCCCCAGGCCAGCACTGGATCCTTGAGCCGGGACTTGGCTTCCCGGTACAGCTCCAGCAACGTGCCGCGCACGTACGGGTAGCGCACCCGGGCGGGCGAATAGGTGTACCAGGAGAACGACGCGCCGCGCGGGCAGCCGCGTGGCTCGTACTCCGGCTTGTCCGAGCCCACGGAGGGGTAGTCGGTCTGCTGTGACTCCCAGGTGATCACACCGTCTTTGACGTAGATCTTCCACGAACAGGACCCGGTGCAGTTCACGCCGTGCGTGGAGCGCACCACCTTGTCGTGCGACCAGCGATCCCGGTAGAACTCGTCGGCGCTGCGACCGCCGACCTTGTGCAGCGTCCGCTGATCGGACGATATCTCGCCCCGGTGGAAATATTTCCCCAGCCGCAGGAGCGCGTCCCCGGCGTCGGTGGCCGGGGCGGAGGGTGTATGACCCTGGGTACGCGAATTAACCACGACGTCCCCTTCGAGCTGTGCGATCGGGTTGATGTTCCGACTGTAAAGAGGCGCGCACGGCTGACCAAACGTCTTTCTCACAGCCCATTCGGAAGCGTGGTGAGTTGTGAGACCGGCGCAACGTCACGGTCACGGTAGCGCGGTGCTATCGGGCGGCATCCGGTGGGCCGACCAGGGGCAAACGGCTCTGAACTGGACAAAATCGGATCCGAGGAGTCCGCCCGCACGCATGTCGGTGATGCTTTGGAAACGGCGGGTTCTCCAGTGCTTTACATTTGTTAACACATTGGATCGATCTTCAGTGGGGCATTTTTCCAGTGTCCCGGCGAGTTTCGCTCGCGGCTCGGTGGCAACGTATTGTAAGCGTAATCACAATTCGCTGCGAATTCGCTCGACGTCGATCAATTGCACTGTGCTCCAGGCTCCGCCCGATCCGCCGTCGCCTCGATCGGGTCCGGGTGGCGTCGCCAGTCTGGCTACCACCCGCCGGATGACACTGTCGCTCGTGACAACCGGCGGTGGACGACGGATCGGCCGTGCGGTGGTGGAACGGCTGCCGACTCGCGGTACGCCGTCCTCTCGCAACACGGTCCCACGGTGGACGGAAACGACATCGGCATATGGACCGACGCGCGGCTCGGTCGATCCGGCCGAAAGTGGTCGCGGTTCCGAGGAGGTTATCTGCGCGATCAGACCTGGTCGGCGGGGTTGATGTCGGCGAACGTGTCGACCCAGCGGTGTGGCGGCCGAGGCGGATTGGGCTCGCCGGGTCGGGCCAGCCCGACCACTCGCCACCCAGCGGCGACGGCGGCGTCGAGTTCGTCCGGGTGATCGGACAGGAACAGGATGCGCTCGGCGGGTGCGCCGATGGCGCCCGCGATCTTGTCGTAGGAGGACGCCTCGCGTTTTCCGCCCGCCGTCGACAGATCGAAGTACCCGCTGATCAGGCCGGACAGACTGCCTCCACGCGCGAAGGCGAACCAATCCTGCTGATTGCGAATCGATCCCGAGGAGTAGACGTAGAGCGCGAGACCCGCGGCGTGCCACGCGGCCAGGGCCGGTGGCACGTCGGGGAAGAACTCGCCGTGCAGTGCGCCGCTGCGGAAACCCTCCGCGCAGATCAGACCCTGCGTGGTCTTCAAAGGCTCGGCCTTCACGTCGGTGTCGAGCCACCCGCGCAGGATCGCGGCGACTTCGGCCGGGTCCGCGTCCGGCCGCCCGGCCAGCTGCCTGGTCGCGGCCAGCACGGGCGCCGCGGCCGCGGAGCTGTTCTCGGCCAGCCACTCCGGAAGCCGTTCGCGGGTATAGCCGTACAGGTCTTCGCGGACCGCGGCGGTGGGGCTGGTGGTGCCCTCGATGTCGACGACGACGGCGTCGATCACGGCGCGGTGAGCAGCTCGTCGAGGGTGGGGAAGCCCGCGCTGATCTTGTCGCCGGTGAAGTCGCCGACCCAGCCGTCCTCCTCCTCGAAGAAGCGGATGGCGATGAAGTCGGGGCGTTCGCCCATGTCGAACCAGTGCAGCGTGCCCGCCGGAACCGAGAGCAGATCGCCGCCCTCGCAGACCACCGCGAGAACTTCCTCGCCCAGGTGCAGGTAGAAGCAGCCGCGCCCAGCGGCGAAGAAGCGCACCTCGTCTTCGGCGTGGCGGTGCTCGTCGAGGAACTTCCCTCGGGCGCCCTTGGCGATCTCCGGCCACTGCGGGTCGGCGTCGTCGGGATGGATGCGGGCGATGTCGATGTGCTTGTAGCGCCCGGTCTCGTTCAGTTCGGCGACGTTCGTCTCGTAGTGCGCGAGCAACTCCTCCGACGGCACCGACGCGGCGTTCTCCACCACCGGCCAGCGGCCGAACGTGATGCCGTGCCTGGCGAGTTCGGTGCCGATCAGCTCGTCGTCGCTGGTGCGTACGCGCACGTCGGCCGCGTTGTCGGCGGCCATCACCTGCAGCAGGGTCATGTCAGTCCAATCTCGAGAAAATCGTCGCGCGGGCCGAACGCCGCCGGACTACCGGTGCGGCACACCAGCTCACACAATGCTTCCAGGCATTCGGCGCGATCGCGCGCCTGGGCGAGATCATCGCCCCACGCTGTGATCCCGTGCCCGGCGATGACCAGGACCGGAAGCGCGTCGGGGTGGTCGAGGAGATAGCGCTCGATGTCGGCCCCGATGCGCGGCACCTCGGGCCAGTTCGGGAAGACCGGGATGTCCGCGACGGCCGGATCGCCGCCACCGAGTCCCTTGATCAACTCGTAGTCGGTGATCCGCAGCGTGCCGAGCATTCCCGGCGTCGCCGAGCGGGTGGCCAGTGCCGTGGCGAACGGCGGATGGATGTGCACGACCGCTTGCGCCGGACGGGCCCGGTAGACGGCGGTGTGGATTGTCGTCTCCGCAGAGGGTTTGCGCCCCTGATCGGTCACGGGCGCGGAGTCCGCGACGCGCACGGTGACCATGTCGCGCTCGGTGAGCTCCCCTTTGGACAGCCCGCTCCCGGTGACCACGGCGGTGGCGCCGGTGCGCACGGAGATATTGCCCGCCGTACCCGGCATCCAGCCGCGCCGGTACAGCTCGCGGGCGAGGTCCGCGATTTCCGCGCCGGGCGACCGATCGGACCGGTGCACCACACCCTCTTCGGTGACCACCGCGGTCACCAAATCGGCGGGCGTGACGTCGAAGGCCGGGTTGAAGACTCGAGTGTGCGCGGGAGCCGTTGCCACACCGCCGAATCCGGTCACCTCGGCCGCCGCGCGCTCCTCGACGACGATCTCCCGGCCGGTGGCCATCGAGAGGTCGCGGGTCGACTCCGGGGCCACCACGACGAACGGGATGCCGTGATGACGGGCGGCGAGCGCGAGACCGTAGGTGCCGATCTTGTTGGCGACGTCGCCGTTGGCGGTGACCCGGTCGGCGCCGACCAGCACGCAGTCGACCTGTCCGGTCGCCATCGCCCAGGCGGCGGCGGAGTCGATGGTCAGCCGGTGCGGGATGCCCGCCTCGGCCAGTTCCCACGTGGTCAGGCGGGCGCCCTGCAGCAGCGGGCGGGTCTCGTCCACCAGCACCTGCTCGATCGCGCCGCGCTCGGACAGCACCCGCAGCGTGCCGATGGCGGTGCCGAACGCGCTGGTCGCGAGCCGTCCGGTGTTGCAATGGGTGAGCACGCGCAGCGGCCGGTCCGGACAGAGGCGCTGCACCAGGTCGGCGGCGTTGGTGGCGGCGGCCCGGTTGACCCGGCCGTCTTCGGCCAGCATGTCGAGGGTCTCGGCGAGGACCGCATCGGCGCCCCGGCCCACCTTCGCCCGGACCCGCCGCACCGCCCAGGCCAAATTGACCGCCGTCGGCCGGGCCGCCGCGATCCGGTCCGCTTCGGCCTGCGCCGCGGTCTCGTCCACCACGCCGCCTACGGTGTGCGCGGCGGTGGCGATGACGACGCCGAACGCGCCCGCGATGCCGATGGCGGGCGCGCCGCGAACAGCCAGCGTCTCGATCGCGTCGATGACCTGGTCGACGGTGCTCAGCCGCAGCTCACGCACCTCGTGCGGCAGTCCGCGCTGGTCGATGGTGACGAGCGTGCCGTCGTCCCAGACCAGTGAGCTGTCGTCCATCAGGCGCATCCTTCGCGTCGAACCGGGTCGTGCCTGGTCAACGGTATCGGACGCCGGACGGCGAGCCGAAATCGCGTCAGGCCGCCCCGGCGCGCAGTTTGGCGGCGCGTTCGCGCGGGTCGTAGTCGGGGCCGACGCCCTCGATGAGCAGCAGGTCGCCGTCGATGTGATCGGCGCGCAGCGGCAGGATCTCCTGATAAGCGGGCGAGTGATACCACTCCCGCGCCTCGGTCATCCCGGGGAACTCGATCAGCACCATGCTGCCGGGCCAGTCGCCTTCCACGACCTCGGCAGGGGAGCCGTGGATGACGAAGCGGCCGCCGAACGGGTCCAAGGTGGCCTGGATGCGCTCCAGGTATTCGAGGATGTCGGGATGCGGCCTGCGACTGCGGAGATGGGCGAAGCCATAGGCGGACATGGCGTGTGGTTCCTTCGTTCGACGACGCCGGAGATGGCGTCGAACCGACGGTAGGTCCGCCTCGCGCGGGGTGGCAATTACCTCCGGGGTAAGCACGAGGACCTCGAAACGACCGCGGCCGCCGGTCCCGGGAGGAGGTGGGGCCGGCGGCGCGGGTGGCGCAGATCAGCTAGCGGCGGCGCTCCTGCTCGCCGCGCCGGTCGGGCATCTCGGACCGGTTGCCCCGACGGCCTTCCATGTCAGCGCCCTCGCGGATGTCCTGCTCTTGGCGCTGTTGCTGCTGCTGCCTCGGCATCTGCTTCGGCATTTTCTTAGGCGTTTTCTTCGACTTTTCAGTCATCTCCACTCGGTCCTTTCCGGGGGATTGATATTCGCCTAACGAACACACGATAGCGAGCGGGAATGGCGTGTGGAAGAGGAAATGAAAAATATGGCTCCGAGCGGCTCGGTTGTTGTGTTTGCGCTGGTAAGAGCGCTTTTGAACCCTGTATTCAGTAATGAATCCAGTTCAGTTCGACTTTTTCTTCCGACCGGGTCGAGGCGGGGTGGACCGGATGAAAACGGCGGTCAGGCGTTCGTTTTATTTGCCTCGTGGATCGCTTCGCCGACGTATATCGCGTTCGACTCCGCTGCCGCGAAGGAGTGCGCGTGCGGGTTCCCGTGGCAACGAAACCCGCTGCACCGCAGAGACTTCGGATCGACGTCGGCCGAGCATCGGCGCACCCCCGTATTCCGCGCCCACTCGAACTCGTTGAAGCCAAGGCCCGCAACCAGTTTCGTTCGGTCCACGACGCACCCGCAGGCCGAAGGGTTCAGCGCAGCGGCAGGAATTCGACGATCGCGCCGTCCCCGGCATCGGGCGGGACGACCACCAGGCCGTCGCGGTCGATCAGGCCGCCCAGATGTGCCGTCCGGACGACCGGGTCGCCGATCCATCCGCCTTCCTCGGCGGCGCGAGCCGGAACGATGCGCGTCACCTGTCCGGCGATCTCGGCGGCGTTGTGCAGCGGCCCGCGCAGCGGGCGCGCGGGGAGCGCGCCGGTGCGGCCCTCGACGATCGCGGGTGCCAGCGCCCTGAGCGTCGCGACGGCGGCGAACGGGTTGCCCGGCAGGCCGAGCACCGTGGTGCCGGAGGTGAGCCGGGCGACGACGGTGGAACCACCCGGCCGCAGCCGCAGCCGCGGCACCACGATCTCGGCACCGGCGCGGGTCAGGGCGGCACGGAGCTGGTCGGCCGCTCCGCCGCCGGTCGCGCCGACGATCATCAGCAGGTCGCGATCCGGCGCGACGGTCAGGACCTCGTCGAATCCGTGCGGAGTGTCGCGCAGGTGCACCCGATCGGTGGTGCGAATGCCATATCTGGCCAGCAGTTCCGGCAGGATCGGGCCGATCGAATCGCGGGTCTGCCCCGCCTGCAGCGGACCTTCGCTGCGGATCTCGTCACCGGTCATGACGACGTGCGCGCGGACCGGGCCGCGCACCGGCGCGGCGGTGACCTCGACGCTCGCGGCCGCGGAGACCAGCGCTGCGGTGACCGGTGCACCCTCCGGCGCGACCGGATCACCGGCCGCCCGGTCCTCGCCGCGGCGGCGGATGTCGTCGCGCAGCGGGGTGTCCGGCAGGCGGTACAGCGTTTCGTCGGCGACGTGCGCGAACTCGTCGCGCAGCACGCCCGTGGTGCCATCGGGGACGTGCGCGCCCGTGGCGATGCGCACCGCCTCGCCCGGCAGCAGCCCCACCGGACGCCGTCCGCCCGCGAAGCCGACGTCGCGGCGCAGGCGCCACGGCCCGTCGCCCGCCACGGCGTAACCGTCCATCGCCGAGACGTCGAAGCGAGGCAGCGGCCCGGCGGCCGTCAATGGGCCCGCGAGCGCGGCCCCGATCACCGATGACAGGTCGGCTTCGTACGCGGTAAGCCGGGAAAGTTCGGTACGCAGCAGGTTTCGCGCCTCGCCGAGCTCGAGCGGCGGTTGCTGGCGCGGCGCGTCCACCGCCGCTCTGGCCTGTCGCACCTCCTCTTCGGTGTCGCAGTCGCCGACGCCGGAGAGCGGGATGATCCCGGCGGCTGCGGGCACCAGCGCCTTCATCGGCTGATTGATCAGCGCGTCGAGCTCGTCCAGCGCGGCCGCCAGCGCGGAACGCCGCCACACCCCGATCAGGTATTGCGGCCGACCCGACTCGTCGGCCGCGAACACCGCGTCCGCTCCCGATTCGGTGGCGTGCCGGATGAGTTCGGCGATCGCCGACGGGGACAGGAACGGAAGGTCGGCGGCAAGGACCACGACCAGCGGGGCGGCGGAGCCGAGGGCCCGCAGCCCCGTGTCGATCGCCGCCACCGGACCCGATCCGGGCGGCACCTCGCGAACCTGCGTGATCTCCGGCGCCAACTCGGGACGGTGCGGTCCGACCACCACCGTCCGCGCGCACGAGGCGACGGCGGCGAGCGCCACTTCGAGCATGGAACGGCCGCCGATGACGATGGCCGGTTTGTCCACGCCGCCCATCCGGCTGGCCCGGCCGCCCGCGAGCACGATCGCGTCGGCGGCCGTCACACGCCACGACCCGGAGTCAGGTACACCATGGCGGCCATGCTAATTCGTCACCATGGGGAAGCCGGGGAGCGGACGGCGTCGATCAGGCGTTCGACCAGAAGCGGGCCGGTGGCAGCAGCCGGAACTCGTTGAGCTCCGGGTCGGCGAGCACGAGGTCGGTTTCCCGGTCGGGGGCCGGGGCGCCACGGTCGATGGAGGTGGCGCCCGCCGCGTGCAGCCGGGCCACCTCGGCGGCCCGGTCGTCGGCCGGGAACGAGGTGAGATCCAGGCGCATTCTGGTCCGGCCCGACCCCGCGTCGGGCGTACGCACGAACTCCAGCCAGGAGCCGAGTCCGGTCGGTGCGCGTAATCCGGCCAGCCGCTCGCCGCGCCGCATGGACGGCCAGCCGGTGGCGGCCGACCAGAATTCGGCCAGGCGCTGCGGATCGCGCGTGTCGACCACGACCGCCGCGACGGCCCCGGTGTCCACGTACTCCTCCCTCGGTTCGAGCACGCAGAACTCGTTGCCCTCCGGATCGGCGAGCACCGCCCACGGCACCGCGCCCTGCCCGATGTTGATCGAGCGCGCGCCCAAGGCCAGCGCCCGGTCCACCTGGGTGCGCTGGTGGTCCAGCGAGCGGGTGGCCAGATCGAGGTGCAAGCGATTCTTGCCGACCTTGGCCCGCATCGCGGGCAGGAAGGTGAGCGCCAGGTCGCCGCCGTCGGCGTCGGGAGCCGCCACGTTCACCTCGTCGGGGCGGTCGAGGGTGACACTCCAGCCCAGCAGTTCGGCCCAGAAATCCGCGACCGAACGCGGCCGGTCGGCGTCGAACACGACACATGCCAGGCGGGTGGGCATGGATCAACGGTACTGGCCGCCATTCCGGCACGGAGGAATTTCGGAAAGCGGCGCTCAGTCGCCGGGGAGATCGGGCAGCGGGAAGCGTGCGGTGCGCAGGTCGACGCGTCCGTCCCGGATCGGCACGCCCTCTTCGGCCAGCAGGCGCAGCTGGCGATGAGCCAGGTGGGCGGCGGGACGGCCGCTCGCGCCGAGCACCCGATGCCAGGGCAGATCGGCCGAGTCGGTGCGCATGATCCAGCCCACTGTGCGCGGCGTCGACAAACCGGCGGCCGCCGCGATGTCGCCGTAGGTGACCACCCGGCCGGGCGGAACCGCCGCCACCAGCGCGCGCACCTGCTCGATCTGGGCGTCGGTGGTCGGCATCGGCTCAGAGCACCGAGCGCACGAGTTCGCCGGTCTGGGCCGGATACGCCTGGGCGACCATGTGATCGCAGTTCCATTCGAGCACGGTCAGGCCCGCGCCCATGTGCTCGGTGAGCGCCGCGCGGAATTCCGGCGTGACGAACGGCGGGTGCACCTTCATCGCCTGCACCAGCACGGTCGGCAGGTCGGCGGGCGGAAGCACCCAGTGGCGGGCCAGCTGGCCCCAGTAGGAGTTGATCGCGGGCAGGCTCATCCGCCAGCCGAAGCGCCCGTCGGCGGTGGGCATCAGGTGTTCGTCGAGTTCGGCTTCCAGCAATCGCGGCTCCACATCGCCCCAGCCGGTGTCGAGTTTGTCCTGGCGCGCGTGGTCGACGCTGTCGTAGTCGGCCGAGACCAGGGTGGACAGCGCGATCTCGTTGAGCCATTCCGGCTCCAGCGCGATCGCCGGATCGAGCAGCACCAGTTTGCGCACCAGTTCGGGATGCCGATGGGCCAGGTGCAGCGCGCACGCGCCGCCGAAGGAGTGCGCGACAACCACCACCGGGCCGTCCGCCTCGGCGGTGACCAACTCGACCAGGTCCTCGACGATGGTCTCGAAGTTCCACGGCGGCAGCGAGGTCGAGCGGCCGTGCCCGCGCAGATCCGGTGCGAGCACCCGTACGTCGGGCAGATGCCGGGTCGCCAGATCTTCCCAGCGTTTGCCGTGACCGGTCACACCGTGCAGGGCGAGCACCACCGGTCCCGTCGTCGGACCGAACCGGTGGACATTCAGAACAGACACCGGTCCATTCTGACCTGCGCCGTGATCGGCCGCAGCGCCGGTCGGGCGGAGGCGTGTACCGGCGTGTCGGTCGTGTCTGTTGCAATAGCCCGCGTGGTGCGATCGGATGGCGCGGTGCGACTGGTTCGCCGGAACGTGGTGGCGCCCCGGCCGCGAGACTGGGGCGCCGACGTCCGCGCGCTGCTGGACGCCGCGGCCGAGGCCGGTCCCGCGCGCCCGGGATGGCGGCCCTGGCAGGTGCTCGGCGGCCCGGGCACGGGTAAGACCGCCCTGCTGGTCGACCTCGCCGCCGGGCGCATCGCGGCCGGAGCCGACCCGGAATCGGTGCTGGTACTGACCCATTCGAAACAAGCCGCGGGCGCTGTACGAGACGCCATCACCACGCGGCTGAGCGGCCCGGGCCCCGGCGCGGAGGGCGGTGTGCCCGGCGCCACACGAGAACCCTTGGTGCGCACCCTGCACTCGTACGCCTTCTCCGTGCTGCGCAGGCACGCGATGGCGCACGGCAACCCGCCGCCGCGTCTGCTGACCGGAGCCGAACAGGACGCCGTGGTGCGCGAGATGCTGCGCGGCGATCTGGCGGACATGGCCGAGGGCGCGCACGGATTGTGGCCGGAGCGACTGCGGCCCGCGCTCGCGCTCGGCGGGTTCGCCGAACAGTTGCGCGATCTCATGCTCCGGGCCACCGAACGCGGCATCGGGCCGGAGGACCTGGTGCGCCTCGGCCGCGAGCACGCCAAGCCCGAATGGGTGGCGGCGGGCAGGTTCGCCCTCCGCTACGAGCAGACGATGCTGCTGCGCTGGTCGGTGGGCATCGATGCGCCGGAGGCGACCGCGCCCGCGCTGGACGCCGCCGAACTCGTCGGCGCGGCGCTGGACGCCCTGGCCGCCGACCCGAATCTGCTTGCCGCCGAACGCGCCAGGATCCGATACCTGCTGGTCGACGACGCGCAGCACCTGGACCCGCAGGCGGCGATCCTGGTGCGAGCGATCGGGCACAGCGCCAGAACCACGGTGGTCGCGGGCGATCCCGACCAAGCCGTGTTCGCCTTCCGCGGCGCCGACGCGCGATTCGTCGCCGAACTCGACGTGCCACCCGAGCGGCGAGTCGTGTTGCGCGACAACCATCGGTTCAGCGGTCAGGTGGAGCTGGCGGTCGCCCGGATCGCGGCACGCCTGCCGGGTAGTGCGCCGCAGCGCATCCCCGTGCCGGAAGACACCGGCCCGCGGGAGGACGGCACCGAGGTGCGCGTGCGCGTGCTGGCCACGCCGGCGAAAGAGGCCGCGCTCATCGCCGACCACTTGCGCCGCGCGCATCTCACCGGCGGGGTGCCGTGGTCGCGGATGGCGGTGATCGTCCGTTCGGTACCGCTGTCACTGGCGCCGCTGCGCCGCGCCCTCCTCGCCGCGGGCGTGCCGGTGCGGCAGCCCGCGCTGGACACGCCGCTGGCGCGCAGGCGCGGCGCGGCCTGGATGCTGCTCTCGCTGCGCGCGGTCCTGGCGGGGGAGCAGGCGCAGCGGGGCGCGGAACCGGCGTTCGAGCCGGAGGACGCCCTCGACCTGCTGTCCGGGCCGCTGGGCGGCGCGGACCAGATCGCCTTGCGCCGGTTGCGCCGCGGCATCCGGCGCGCGGTGCTGGAATCGGTGCGCGCCGGGGCGAAAACATCTGACGCGGGCGACGATTCGCCGCCCGACCGCGACTCGGACATCGACCGCCCCTCCGCACTGATGTTGCGCGATCTGCTGATCGGGACCGGCGATCCGGCCATCATGGACCGGCTCACCGAGGTCGAGGCCGCGCCGCTGCGCCGGGTGCTGGACGCGCTGCGCCGGGCGCGCAAGGTGCGCGGGCGCGGCGCGGGCCTGGAGGACGTGCTGTGGGCGCTGTGGACCGGTTCTCGGCTGGAACGGCGCTGGGTGGCGCAGTCCGAGCGCGGCGGTGCGGTCGGCATGCAGGCCGATCGCGATCTGGACGCCGCGGTCGCGTTGTTCGACGCGGCCGCCGCCTATGTCGACCGGTTGCCGCGCGCGAGCATCGAAGGGTTCGTCGAATACCTGACGCAGCAGGAGATTCCGCAGGACGCGGCGCCTCGTACACTGCCGGGCGAAGCGGTGGCGCTGCTGAGCGCGCACGCCGCCGCCGGGCGGGAATGGGATGTGGTCGCCGTCGCCGCCGTCCAGGAAGGGATCTGGCCCGATCCGCGCACCCGCGGCACCCTCTTGCACACCGAAGATCTGGTCGATCTCACCGCCGGGGTATCCGATGCCGGGGAGCGGGTGAGCCGTGCGGC
This sequence comes from Nocardia sp. NPDC047038, assembly GCF_040644075.1. Taxonomy (NCBI): domain Bacteria; kingdom Bacillati; phylum Actinomycetota; class Actinomycetes; order Mycobacteriales; family Nocardiaceae; genus Nocardia; species Nocardia sp. NPDC047038. Next base: position 69,528 of record NZ_JBEYVQ010000001.1, read on the forward strand.
GCCGATCCTCGCCGAGGAGCGCAGGTTGCTGCTCGTCGCGTGCAGCCGGGCCCGGCGGTCGCTGCTGGTCACCGCCGTGGAATCGGTCGCGGGCGAACGCGATCTGGTGCCGTCGCGCTTTCTCGCCGAACTGCTCGGACACGACGACGACGGCGAGCCCGGTGCGCTCCCGGTGGCCGACCCCGGCCGCGCCCTGGTGATGCACTCGCTGGTCGCCGAATTGCGCGGCGTGGTCTGCGATCCGGAGGCCGACCCGGAACGCAGGCGCCGCGCCGCGCACCAGCTCGCGCGGCTGGCCGACGCGGGCGTCCGGGGAACCCACCCCGACGACTGGTACGGCACCACCGAACTCAGCTCGCGGCGACCGCTGTGGACCGAGGACGACGGCGCGGTCGCGCTGTCGCCCTCCACCGTCGAATTGCTGCGCACCTGCCCGCTGCGCTGGGCGCTGGAACGCAACGGCGGCACCGACGGCGACAACCCGCACGCCGTCAAGGGCAATCTGGTGCACACGCTCGTGCAGGCGCTGGCTGGCAAAGTGCCAGAGGAACAGGTGCGCGCCGCGTTGGATCGCGCCTGGCGGGCGGTGGATCCGGGGACCGGCTGGCATTCCCGGCAGGAATTGCGCCGCACCGAGGCGATGCTGGAGACCTTCTCGGCCTGGGTGCGCAACACGCGCGGCGAACTCACCCAGGCCGGGGTCGAGGTCCCGGTGGACTGCGTGCTGCCCGCGCGCACGGAAGACGAACGCGCCGTACGGATCCGGGGCCGCGTCGACCGACTGGAGCGAGACGCGCAAGGCCGTTTCGTCATCGTCGACGTGAAGACCGGCAAGTCGCCGGTCACCAAGCAGGCCGCCGTCGATCACGCGCAGCTGGCGACCTACCAGGTAGCGGCCGCCGCGGGCGCTCTCGACGCACCGGAGGTATCCGGTTCGGCCGAGCCGGAACCCGCGACCGGCTCGCCGGGCGAACCTGGCGGGGCGCGATTGGTGTACGTCGCCAAGCCGAGCAAGGCGGAGGGCGCCACTCAGCGCATGCAGCCTCCGCTGGACGCCGAGGCGCTCGAGCACTGGCGCGACACGATCCACCAGGCCGCGTCGTCCACTCAGGGCCCCAGCTACCTCGCTATGCGCAACGACGGATGCCGCCACTGCGCGGTCGCGGGCAGCTGCCCCGTGCAGGACAGCGGGAGGCAGGTGACCGACGAGTGAGCGCGCTCTCGGTCCCGCCGCGGCCGGTCGCCGGGGCGCCGCCGTGACGGGCGGGGTGACGCCGCACCAGCTGGCGCAGGCGCTCGGCCTGCCGCCGCCGACCGACGAACAGGCCGCCGTGATCGCGGCGCCGCCGGGCCCCACCCTCGTGGTCGCCGGCGCGGGCGCGGGCAAGACCGAGACGATGGCCGCCCGGGTGGTGTGGATGGTCGCCAACGGGCTCGTGCTGCCGGACGAAGTGCTCGGGCTGACCTTCACACGCAAAGCCGCCCAACAGCTGACCGCCAGGATCCGGACCAGGCTGGCCCGGCTCGCGGGTGCGCCGCTGCTGCGCGAACTGGACCCGAGCGGCCGCCTGCGCGCCCAGCTGACCGGCGCGGAACCGGAGATCAGCACCTACCACTCGTACGCGGGCAGGTTGCTCACCGAACACGGCCTGCTGCTGCCGGTGGAACCGTCGGCGACCCTGCTGACCGCGACCCAGCTCTGGCAGCTCGCCTACCAGGTGGTGCACACCTGGGACGGCGATCTGGAGACCGATCGCACCCCGGTGTCGGTTACCGAGGCGGTGCTCGCGCTGTCCGGGCAGCTGGCCGAGCACCTGGTCGAGCCGGAGGAACTGGCCGAGGCGCACACCGAACTGGCGAAGCTGGTGTACACGCTGCCGCCGGGCCCGCGGCAGCGGGGCGGCCCGAGCCAGACCCTGCTGAACATCGTGCAAGTGCAGCGGGAACGGGTAGCGCTGCTACCGCTGGTGCACGAGCTCGCCGAGGCATTGCGCCGACGGGGCGCACTGGACTTCGGCGCGCAGATGTCCCTCGCCGCACGGTTGGCGGCCGAGCACCCCGAGGTCGCCGCCGCCGAACGCGCCCGTTTCCGCTTGGTCCTGCTCGACGAGTACCAGGACACCGGCCACGCCCAGCGGGTCCTGCTCGCCGCCTTGTTCGGCGGCGCGCCGGAGGAGCGGACACCGCAGCCAGCGACCCCGCCCGACATTCCTCCGGGCGATCGTCGCGGCGACGATGCTTCGTCACCCGCGGGCGTTCACACAGTTGCGCAGAGGGCGGCGCTGCCCGGTGTGCGGGAGAGCGTCGTGGCAAGTTCGGACACACTGCCGGAAACCGGGTCCGGGTCGTCATCGACCACCGACGCGCTTCCTGCTCACCCCGCGCAGGGCACGCGGTCGCCGGGCGTCGACGCGAACGACGTCGAAGGACAACCGCGGTTCGCCGGCGCACACGACCCGCGCGCCGTGGCGAGGCGTGCGGACCAACCTTCGCGCCGGCACGAAACGCAGCGCCTAGCCGTGACCGCCGTCGGCGACCCGATGCAATCCATCTACGGCTGGCGTGGCGCTTCGGCGGCGAACCTGCCCCGGTTCGCCACCGACTTCCCCAGCGCGCCGGGCGTGCCCGCCCCGACGCTGTCCTTGCTGACCAGCTGGCGCAATCCGCCGGAAGCGCTGGCACTGGCGAATCTGGTCGCGGAACCATTGCGGCGCAAGGCGTCCGAGAGCGGCGGGGTGACGGTCGATGCCTTGCGCGCCAAGCCCGACGCCGGGCCGGGTGTGGTGGCGCTGGCGCTGACCGACACCGTCGCCGACGAACGGGAATGGGTGGCCGGGCGAATCGCCGCGGAGTGGGCTGCCCGGCACGCGGCCCAACAGCAGCCGCCCACGTCCGCCGTACTGGTGCGCCGCAATGCCGATGCCGCGCCGCTCGCGGAAGCGCTTCGCGCACAAGGTCTTCCCGTGGAGATCGTCGGACTCGGCGGCTTGCTCGCCACACCGGAGGTCGCCGACGTCGTCGCCACCCTGCGGCTGATCGCCGAACCGGGTGCGGGCAGCGCCGCCATGCGTGTGCTGACCGGCGCGCGCTGGCGCGTCGGGGTCGCCGACATCGCCGCGCTCGCCCGCCGCGCCAGGGACCTGTCCATCCGGCGTCCCGGATCGGAGGGACATACCGAGATCGCCGACGGCGCCGCACTGGACGAGGCGCTGCGCGAAGTGGCGCCGGAACCCGCCGAACAGGCCGGGCTGGCCGACGCGATCGCCGATCCCGGTCCGCCCGAGCGGTATTCACCCGCCGGGTTCGCCCGCATCGAGGCGCTGGGACGGGAACTGGCCGCGTTGCGCGAACGCAGCGGTCAGCCGTTGGCGGAACTGGTCGCCGATGTCGAGCGCACCATCGGCGTCGGTGTGGAGACCCAGACCCGGCGAGCCATGGCGGGCACCGGGGCCGGACGCGAGCATCTGGACGCGTTCGCCGAGGTGGTGGCCGGGTACGCCGCGGACACCGGCGCCTCGCTCGGCGGACTGCTCGCGTTCCTCGCCGCCGCGGAGGAGGTCGAGAACGGGCTGGAACCGGGCGAGGTCGAGGTCGCCAAGGACCGGGTGCAGGTGCTGACCGTGCACGCGGCGAAAGGCCTGGAATGGGAGATCGTCGCGGTCCCGCACGTGGTGGAGGGCGTGTTCCCGTCCAAAGTCGGTTCCGGCACGTGGCTGGGCGCGCTCGCCGAATTGCCCACGTCGCTGCGGGGTGACCGCAGGCAGGACGACGCGGCCGAGGGCGTGCCGGTGCTCGAGCTCACCGACTTGTACGACCGCGCGGACCTCGACCGCGCGATCAAGGCGCACAAGGAGGCGCTGGAGCGCCGCCGGATCGATGAGGAACGGCGCCTGTTCTACGTCGCGCTCACCAGAACCGAACGGGTGCTGCTGGTTTCGGCCCACTACTGGGCGGAGACCGGCAGCACCCCGAAAGGCCCCTCGGATTTCCTGCTGGAGTTGAAGCACGCGCACCGGGACCCCGGCAGCCCGGCGTGCGACGTCTTGGCGATCGACCGCTGGGACGACCCGCCCGCCGCCGACGCCGTCAACCCGTTCACCGACAACCCCGCGGCCGCCGAGTGGCCGCGCGACCCCCTCGGCGCCCGCCGCGAGCCCATCGAACAAGGCGCGGCACTGGTCCGCGCTGCCCTGGCGAATTTGCGCGCCCGTCCCGCCGCCGCCGGGCACCACGGCTCGGAGCCGCACGGCGCTGCTGGTTCGATCCGCAGAACCAGGTCTGCCCGTGCCGAGATGCCGTCCGCGCCGGACGTCGACGAGCCGAGTTTCGCGGACGGACCGGGCGACTACGGGCCGGGTGATGAGCCGAGTCTCACTAACGATTCGGCTTCTGGCCTGCCCGGCGATGAGCCGGAGTTC
>NZ_JBEYVQ010000001.1:74043-812500 GCF_040644075.1 Nocardia sp. NPDC047038
TCGAGCGTGAGCCGGGCGACTACGGGCCGGGTGATGAGCCGAGTCTCACTAACGATTCGGCTTCTGGCCTGCCCGGCGATGAGCCGGAGTTCGAGCGTGAGCCGGGCGACTACGGGCCGGGTGATGAGCCGAGTCTCACTAACGATTCGGCTTCTGGCCTGCCCGGCGATGAGCCGGAGTTCGAGCATGAGCCGGGCGACTACGGGCCCGGTGATGAGCCGAGTCTCACCGGCGAATCGGCTTACTATTCACCTCGCGATGAGTCGGATTCGCGGATGAATCGACCTACTCCCCGGCTCGCTGACAAGCCGGGGTTCGCGGATGAACCGGCCTACTATCCACCCGACGACGAATACCCGCCCGACGATTTCGCGGGGGACTTCGAGGTCGGTTCCATCGAATACGCCGATCCCTACGCGGATATCGAGCCCTATTTCGGTTCGGCGCCGGACCCGGTGGAGGAGTATCTGTCCGCCGACGAACCGGCATTCGCCGCGACCGGCTTCGCTCCGCCCCCGCCGGAGGACATGTACCGCCCGCACGACGCCCGCCTTGCGCCGGATCCCGCCGATCCGGAAGGCTGGGCCGCCGACGTCGACGCCTTGCTCGCCGAACACCACGCGGCCGCGGCCGCCGACGAAGAGGTGGAACTACCTGGACAGATCGCGGCGACCGCCCTGGTCGAACTCCGGGCCGACCCGGCGAAGCTCGCCGCCCGCCTGCGTCGTCCGTTGCCCTACCCGCCGAATCCACTGGCCCGCCGGGGTACCGCGTTCCACGCCTGGGTGCAGCGGTGGTTCGGCTCCACCCGCCTGCTCGGTCTGGACGAACTGCCGGGCGCGGCCGACGGCGGCGCGGCCGACGCGGGCCTGGACGCCGAGCTGAGCGCGATGCAGGAGGCGTTCCTGAACTCGCGCTGGGCCGATCGCAGTCCGATCGAAGTCGAGATCCCGTTCGAAACCTCGATCGCGGGCACCGTGATCCGCGGCCGGATGGACGCGGTATTCGCCGAACCCGGCGGCGGCTGGATCGTGGTCGACTGGAAGACCGGCGCCGAGCCGAGCGCGGCCGAGGAACCGGCGGTCGCCATGCAGCTGGCCGTCTACCGCCTGGCCTGGGCGCGGTTGATGGCCGCCCGCGAGGGACGGCCCGAGCACGAGATGCTGCCCCGGATCGGCGCCGCATTCCACTACGTGCGCACCGGCCGCACCATCGCGCCCCCGAACCTGGCCGGTCCGGACGAACTGGCCGAGCTGATCAGGAACGCCGCGCCCGCCGGCTCACCGCCAGCGACTGGGTGACGAGCGGGATCTGCAGCGGCAGCCGCAGCGCCGAGCCGATCTTCACCAGCCGCGGCGCCTTCTCGCTGGCGAGCATGTCCGCGGCGAACTGCACGTTAGCCGGGAACACCGCGATGAACAGCAGCGCCGCCAGCCGTCCGCCGAAGCCGCGGGTGCGCGGGACCGCGAGGGCGGCGGCGACACCGATCTCGGCCGCGCCGGAGGCGTAGGTGTAGTCGCGGGCGCGTCCGGGCAGGAAGCGCGGCACGATCGAATCGAAGGGCTTCGGCCGGACGAAATGCAGCACCCCGGAGCCGAACAGCAGGGCGGCCAGGGCCAGCGCGGGCCGCCGCCCACCGTCGGACACGGACGTCAGCGTATTTTCTGCCATGCAGGCACCCTTACATCTACCCCGCTCCGCGTCGACCCCGGGCCGCTCAGGACGGTCCCCACCCGACGTACTCCGAGCCCCGCAACCGGGCAAGCGTCGTCCGCGCGGATACGGGCCGAAGCGCCCGCGAACACCTACTGCCCGACCGCGAAACCGACTCGCTCGCGTTCGAGCGGCCATCCCCGCCCACGACGCAGCTGCCAGCGGCGATCACTCGGACACGACGCCCGAGGGTGAGCCACTTCTCCGTATCCGACGGCATCGCCTCGACCATCGATTCCGAGGCGAAGCCCAAGAATCTGCCGTAGCGGTCCGGCGCGCTCGGCATGGTCGGCGCTCCCGAGGCGAACAGCGAGTGCCGGTGGGCTCGGGGCAGCCCTACAAGCCCCGGAACCGAGACCTGATGCGACCGGGCCGGCCACGGCCCGAGCGAAAGGGTCGGCTAGGTGACGACCGCGGTTCGTCTCGAGTCCACTCGGTCGCCGCGTACACGGCGGTAACGTGATTCGGCCCACTTGCAGGTCGGTCGCCTGCAGCTGTGCGCACTGATCTCGAGTTCGAATACCAGTGCACCCAGCTCACCTCGACCACGTCTTTCGAGCGAAGCGAGACCGAGCATGCCGCGAACACCCAGCGCCGAAGGCGCTGGAAAAACAAACACAGTAGGCTCCCCGGTGTGCCGGAGGGACAAGGATTACCGGGTATGACCGACACGAGCGACGAAACGACGGGTGTGCCCGGTGTTCGGTGACCGAGCGCGCAGCCTGGGCTTGGCCAGCAGGCCCGATTTCGCCCTGGTCGGACTGCTGCGCATCCCGGAAGTGCAGACCAGCCCGTGGATTTCGCTGACCAGACGGGTGCTGTTCGCGACGGGGCTGCTGTTCCTGGCCGCGCTGGTGGTCTACCTCGGACGCGACGGGTACCACGACAACTCGGGCAACGAACTGTCGTTCCTGGACGCGTTCTATTACGCGACGGTGTCGCTGTCGACCACCGGATACGGCGACATCCACCCGGTGACGCCCGAGGCGCGGCTGGCGAACATCGTCATCATCACCCCACTGCGCATCCTGTTCCTGATCGTCCTGGTCGGAACCACGCTGGGCGTGCTGACCGAACGTTCCCGGCAGGCTTTCAAGATTCAGCGATGGAGGCACACCGTGCGCAATCACACCGTGGTCGTCGGATACGGCACGAAGGGGCGGACCGCGATCGACGCCATGCTCGGCGACGGGGTGCAGCCCGCCGACATCGTCGTTGTCGACACCGACGTGGTCGCCTTGGAGGCGGCCGCGAACGCCGGGCTGGTCACGGTGCACGGCTCGGCGAGCCAGTCCGACGTGCTGCGGCTGGCCGGTGTGCAGCACGCCGACTCGGTGGTGGTCGCCACCAATCGCGACGACACCGCCGTGCTGGTCACCCTCACCGCCCGGGAGCTGAACAAGGCCGCCAAGATCGTGGTTTCGATCCGGGAGGCGGAGAACACCCACTTGGTCCGCCAGTCCGGCGCGAACTCGGTGGTGGTGTCCTCGGAGACGGCGGGCCGGTTGCTCGGCATCGCGACCACCACGCCCACGGTCGTGGAGATGATGGAAGACCTGCTCACCCCGGAGGAGGGCTTCGCCGTCGCCGAACGCGAGGTGGAGCCGTCCGAGATCGGCGGCTCGCCACGGCATCTGAGCGATATCGTCCTCGGCGTGGTGCGCAACGGGGTGCTCTACCGCGTGGGCGAGCCGGAAGTCGACGCGGTCGAGGCGGGCGACAAGCTGTTGTACATCCGTCGAGCGGGCAAGTGACCCCGGCGCGAACCGGCCGCACAGCTTCGGCGATAGTCTCGAACCGTGTCGGCATTTCAGCTCAATAGCGTTCCGTTGCTCTCCCGTTCTGTCGTCGACAGGGCCGAGCACATCCGAGGTGATGCCCAGGCCCTGAAGGAGGGCTGGGCCGAGGCCAGGCTCCTGCGGATCAACCGCCGCGGGCAGGTGCGCCTCGACGAAAGCGCCCTGATCCTGGACCCGGCCGTGGAGTTCTCCGCCGAGCCGAGCCCGGACGCGGTGTTCCTCGGTGTAGAGGAGGGCGTCCATCTGTGGGCGGTGCGTGATCCGGAGCTGGAGGGCGCGCTGACCGACCTGCGCGCGCTGGCCGGCGGCGCCGTCGACGACCGCACCGCCGCGTTGCTCTCGACCGCGATCGCGTTGCTGAACTGGCACGACAAGGCCGGGTTCCACGGCGCGGACGGCACCGTCACCATGTCGGCCAAGGCGGGCTGGTCGCGCGTCACCGAGAGCGGTTACGAGGAGTTCCCGCGCATCGATCCGGCGGTGATCTGCCTGATCCACGACGGCGGGGAGCGGGTGCTGCTCGCCCGCCAGGCCAGCTGGCCGAAGTCGCTGTTCTCGCTGCTGGCCGGGTTCGTCGAGGCGGGCGAGTCGCTGGAGCGCTGCGTGGAGCGCGAGATGCGCGAGGAAGTCGGCCTCGACGTGCGCGAGATCACCTACCTGGGCAGCCAGCCGTGGCCGTTCCCGCGCTCGCTGATGCTCGGGTTCGCCGCGGTGGCCGATCCCACACAGCCGCTGACCTTCACCGATGGTGAGATCGCCGAGGCCGACTGGTTCACCCGCGCACAGGTGCGCGAAACGTTGGCGGTGGGCGACTGGTCGAATCGGGACGGGGGCGCCCGGTTGCTGCTGCCCGGCTCGATCTCCATCGCGCGCACGATCATCGAATCCTGGGCCGCGATCGACTAGCGCGCGCGGGCCGATGCGACCCGCGCGCGGCGGCTGATCAGGACAGACCGGCGAGGACCTGCTTGACCGCCGCCAGCGACGGGTTCGTCGCGGTGGAACCGTCGGCGAACTTCACGGTGGGCACGACGTGGTTGCCCCCGTTCACGCTGCCGACGAATTCGGCCGACGCCGGGTCTTGCTCGATATCGATCTCGACGTAGCCGATGCCCGCCTCGTCCAGCTGCTTCTTGAGCCTGCGGCAGTAGCCGCACCAGGTGGTCGAGTACATCGTCAGGGTGGGGTTCGCGTCAGTCACGGACACTGCAACGCCGGACGTCCGCGCACTGTTCCAACTCGAACCATATCCCGACTTGCGCGGCATTTAGTATGCGCGCATACTAAATCCATGACGATCATCGCCACCGCGCACGCCACCTCCAGTGCGCCGCCGACCGCCTTCTTCGCCCGCTGGGCCGACATGGCCACCTGGCCGGAGTGGAACACCGACACCGAGTGGGTGCGCTTGGACGGACCGTTCGCCGAGGGCGCCACCGGGACGTTGCGGCCGAAAGGCGGCCCGAAGATCCGGTTCGTCGTCGCGCGTCTGACCGATCGCGAGTTCGTCGACGTCTCGAAACTGTTCGGCGCGCGGCTCACCTTCGCCCACGAGGTCGCCGTCGCGGAAAACCGCACCACGGTCACCGTCACGGTCTCGATCGACGGACCGCTGCGCTTGTTGTGGACCAAGATCCTGGGCGCCGACCTGGCGAAATCCGTGCAGCCCGACCTGGACGCACTGGTGGCCGTCGCCGAGGGGGTCCCGGCATGAGTGCTACCGGTTCGAGCGCGAAGTACTGGCTGGCCGTCGTGTCCAGGGAACATGTCCGGCGCGGTGTCGAGCTGGGCATCGCCCAGGCGAACCACGGCAAGCGCGCTGCGGTGGAACGCATGCGGCCGGGCGACGGATTGGTGTACTACTCGCCGCGCGAGGGCATGCGGGCCGGAGCGCCGGTGCGCTCGTTCACCGCGATCGGCACCATCGACGACCACCCGGCCTGGCAGGCCGACCCGCAGGACGGCGGTTGCTTCCGGCCGTGGCGCCGTTCGGTCAGCTACCGAGCCGAAGCGCGGGAGGCGCCGATCGATACGCTGCGTGACGAACTGGACCTCACCAGCGTGCCGAACTGGGGGATGATCCTGCGTCGTGGCCTGATAGAACTCAGCCCGCACGACTACGCGCTGATCGCGCGGGAGATGACCGACGAGTGAGGGAGGCCGATGCACGAGGCGGGGGACGGCGGACTGCGTTCCAGATTTCGCGCGGCAGAGGAAAGTCCCGGACTGTTGCTGTGGCAAGTGACCAACCGCTGGCAGGCGGCACAGCGGGCGGCGCTCGCTCCCTTCGACCTGACCCACGTGCAATTCGTGCTGCTGGCTTCGCTCACCTACCTCGCCGCCGGCCGCGAGGATCCGGTCCGGCAGCGTGACCTGGCGGAATACGCCGCCACCGATCCGATGATGACCTCTCAGGTGTTGCGCGCCCTGGCGCAGAAGGGCCTGATCGAACGCCGCGACCACCCCAGCGACCGCCGGGCGAAGGCCCTGGTCGCCACCGAAGCGGGCGTGGCGCTGGTGAACCGGGCCATCGTCGCGGTGGAGGAATGCGACGCGGAGTTCTTCGCGCCGCTCGGCTCGCAAGACAGCGCCCCCTTCGCTCGTTCCCTGCGGTTGCTGAGCGACCGCTGAACGCCACGCGCCCGGCCGCCCGAAGCGGCGACGAGGCGTACAACGGGCGGTCGCGTGCGGCGCACGGCTACCGCGCCGATGCCGTCTCTTGCCTCAGCGCCGGTCTGCTCGCGAGCGGCTGCTCCCGACCGCGGCCGGTTGTGTGTCGGTGGGCGCTGTCATGATGGATCGCGTGCCCGCTCTCGACCTCGCAGACCTCGATCCCGAGCAGGCCGCCGCCGTGCGAGCACCGCGCGGCCCGGTGTGCGTGCTCGCGGGCGCGGGCACCGGAAAGACCAGGACCATCACCTATCGCATCGCGCATCAGATCGCGCAGGGGCACGTCAAAGCCGATCAGGTGCTCGCGGTGACGTTCACCGCTCGGGCCGCTGGGGAACTGCGGACCCGGCTGCGGGCCCTCGGTCTCGGCGGGGAAGCGACCCAGGTGCAGGCGCGGACGTTCCACGCGGCGGCGTTGCGGCAGCTGAAGTACTTCTGGCCGCAGATCGTCGGTGACGTGCCGTGGCGGCTGATCGATGCGAAGTTCCCGATCGTCGCGCAGGCGGCGCACCAGGCCGGGCTGTCCACGGCCACTGACAGCGTGCGCGACCTGCTGAGCGAAATCGAGTGGGCGAAAGCCTCGCTCATCGCTCCGGAGGATTACACGGCGGCGGTCGCGAAGCAGCGGCGCGAGACGCCCTACGAGGCACTGCGTGTCGCGGACGTCTACGCGGGTTACGAGAAGCTCAAGGCGACGCCGGACGGGCTGCTGCTGGATTTCGACGACCTGCTGCTGCATACGGCCGCAGCGCTGGAGGACTATCCGGCGGTGGCCGACGAATTCCGCGGCCGCTACCGCAGTTTCGTCGTCGACGAGTACCAGGACGTCACCCCGCTGCAACAGCGCGTGCTCGACGCTTGGCTCGGCGACCGCGACGACCTGACCGTCGTCGGCGACGCCAACCAGACCATCTATTCGTTCACCGGCGCCACGCCGAGCTACCTGCTGGACTTCTCCCGGCGCTTCCCCGACGCCACCGTGGTCCGGCTGGAACGCGACTATCGGTCGACTCCGCAGGTGGTGTCGCTGGCCAATCGGGTGATCGGAGCGGCGCGCGGGCGCATCGCGGGTACCAGGCTGCAACTGATCGGCCAGCGCGCCGACGGGCCCGAGCCGGTGTTCGCCGAATACGACGACGCGCCTGCGGAGGCCGCGGCGGTGGCCGAGGCGATCGGCCGGCTCGTCGCGGCGGGCACACCGACCGCCGAGATCGCCGTGCTCTATCGGATCAACGCCCACTCGGAGAGCTACGAGCAGGCGCTCACCGAGCGCGGTATCCCCTACCAGGTGCGCGGCGGCGAGGGCTTCTTCGCGCGCGCCGAGGTCAGGCAGGCCGTGCAGGCACTGCGGCAAGCCGCCGCCCGCGACGACCTGCCCGACCAGGCGCGCAGCGGCAACTCCCTGGTCTCGCTGGTCCGCGCGGTGCTCGCGCCGCTCGGCCTGACCGCCACGGAACCCGCGGGCGCCCAGGCGCGTGAACGTTGGACCTCGCTGGTAGCGCTGGTGCGGCTGACCGAGGAACTCGTCGGCCACGACGACCGGCTCGACCTCACCGGGCTGCTGCGCGAGCTCGCGACTCGCGCCGAGGCCAGGCATCCACCCACGGTGCAGGGCGTCACGCTGGCCTCCCTGCACGCCGCCAAGGGGTTGGAGTGGGACGCCGTGTTCCTCGTCGGGCTGTCGGACGGAACCATGCCGATCGCGCACGTCCTCGCCGACGACGGCTCCGTCGCCGACGAGGCGGCGCTCGAGGAGGAACGGCGGCTGCTCTACGTCGGGGTCACCAGGGCGCGCGAACATCTGCGGCTGTCCTGGGCGCTGGCCAGGAACGAGGGCGGCAGGCGCAGCAGGCGGCGTTCGCGCTTCCTCAACGGTCTCGTGCCGGATGATTCGCCCGCCTCGCGGATCGCGGCACCGCCGTCGGCCCCGAACGGTGTCCGCCCGACCTGCCGGGTCTGCGCGAAACCGCTGATCGGCACCTACGCGACCATGCTCGGCCGCTGCCGCCGTTGCCCGGCCGAGCTGGACGCGGAATTGCTTGCGGCACTGCGGGACTGGCGTGCGGAGAAGGCGGAGGCGCTGCGGGTGCGCGAATTCGTCGTGTTCACCGACACCACGCTCACCGCGATCGCCGAACAACAGCCCGCCGACGACGCCGCGCTGGCCGCGATCGCGGGCATCGGTGCGAAGAAGATCGACCAGTTCGGCGCAGATGTGCTCGCGATCGTGGCGTCCCGGCTTCGATCCACATCACAAAACCGCAGGTAGAAAATAGGTTGTCCCGCTCGACGATCTTGCCTATGGTGGATTTCACGCACCGGGAGGGCATCTCGGCGCGCACAGTTACCGACACACAACGAGTACAGGAGGGAGGCAGAGCAATGGACAACATCATGAACTTCGGCGCCAGTGGCGTTGCGGTCTATGCGCCCATGGCGGCCTCCCGGGGGATCCTCGCCTTGCAGGGGATCGGTCTGTCCGGAATCGGTGCGTTCGGCATGTCCGGCACGCAAGTGAATTGCCTTGCCATGCATGCGTCGAACCGCACCCAGATTCAGGGCAAGCCCAGCGCGGGCTGGCACCCGACGGCTGTCGAGGCAGCAGTCGGTGTCTTCGCGGATGAAGTCGGCTTCGAGCCGGCGGATCCGCGGGCAGCACGCCTCCGCACCGCACACCCAGCGACCGTGAACAGGACTCGACACAGATGTCGACCTAGGTAGGGAACTCCTCCCCGACCTCCTGGCCACGGATCGCAAGACAGCGAAACCGTGGCCAGTATTCTCCGGCCCTTCAGCCGACCGGCACCGGTTTCGCCACAACAAACGAACCGCTGCAAACGAGCTGAAGGAGAACGACGTGTTCACCGCACAGAGTTGGCCGCAGGCCACTACTGACGTGACATGCCGAACCGTGGCGTCGCCTACTCGGACCCAGGAGATCACCAAGGTCCTGCCCTGCCGTGCTGGAGACCCGGACCTCTGGTTCGCCGAGAGCCCGGTCCAGTTGGAGCAGGCCAAGGCGCTGTGCGCGACCTGCCCGATCCGCAAGGGCTGCCTGAGCGCCGCCATGGATCGTGGTGAGCCATGGGGTGTTTGGGGTGGTGAGATCTTCGACCAGGGTGTCGTGATCGCCCGCAAGCGTCCCCGTGGTCGTCCGCGCAAGGTCGCGGTCCCGGCATGAGCCGGGGAGTAACTTCCCTCCCTCCGGTCGATGTGCTCGATTCGGTCGGTCCCGGCACGGGCCGAGCCAACGAACGAGAAAGCAGACCAGCCGCCCACCGTTGTCTGGTGGGCGGCTGGTCTGCTTTGCAGCGCCTGCGGCGCTGCGAACGGCGCTCGTAAGACTCGCACCCGACGGGGCCGGGGGGTGGCGTGAGCTATCGCTTCGACCAAGTTCGAGGGGGTTCTGCTCAGGAGGCGGTGCGTTCCTCGGTGAAGCCGGGCATCCAGGTGCGGACCAATTGCATGAACGGCAGTTCGGCGTCGAGTTGCGCCAGGATGCCGACGGAGCCGCCGAGTACCCGGAAGATCATCACGTACTGCGCCGGAAGTTGCAGTGCGCGTGCGGTTTTCATCTCCGGGCTGGAAATCTCCGAAGCCTTGCCCGCGACCCGCTGCATCCACCTGCGGGTGAAGTGGAACGAGTCGGCCTGGATCGGGTCGGTGAACGGCCGCAGGTAGTCGGCGATCTCCTGGTGGGTGACCACTCGGCCGGGGATCACCCAGCCGTGGTCGTACAGCAGTTCGGTGAGTTCGGCGAAGCGCTCCTCGACCGCGAGGGCCAGCATTCGGCCAAGCACCGGGGGGAAACCGTCCGGCATCGGTGCGCAGGCTCCGAAATCGATCACCGCCAACTTGCCGTCGGGCAGCATCATGAAATTGCCAGGGTGCGGGTCGGCGTGCAGGAGTCCGACCACCTCCGGTGAGGAGAAGTGGAACCGGCCCATCAGCCCCGCGACGCGATTGCGCAGCGCACGGGTGCCCTCCGGATCCTCGGCGCCCTGCTTGATGATCGTGGAGACGGGGACGCCGTCCAGCCATTCGGTGACGATCACCTTCGGCGCGCTCGCCACCACCTTCGGCACCACGATCTCGGCGTGCCCGTCGAAGCCCTTGGCGAATGCGCGCTGGTTGGCGGCTTCGTTGCGGTAGTCCAGCTCCTCTTCGGTGCGCTCGGTGATCTCGGCGAGAATCGGCTTCACGTCCGCGCCGGGGATCACGGAAGCGACCAGACCGGACATGCGAGACAGGGTCTTGAGATCGGCGCGCAGCGCCTCGTCGGCGCCGGGGTACTGCACCTTCACCGCGACGGTGCGCCCATCCGACCACACCGCCCGGTGCACCTGCCCGATGCTGGCCGACGCGGCCGGGGCGTCGTCGAACTCACGGAAGCGGGTCCGCCACTGGGTGCCGAGCTGCTGGTCGAGCACGCGGTGGACGGTCGCGGCCGGCATCGGCGGCGCGGCGGCCTGCAGCTTGGTGAGCGCCTCGCGATAGTGCTCGCCGAACTCCTCGGGGACCGCGGCCTCCATCACGCTGAGCGCCTGCCCGAACTTCATCGCGCCGCCCTTGAGCTCGCCGAGCACCGTGAACAGCTGCTCCGCGGCCTTCTGATTGAGCTGCGCGTTGATCTCCGACTTGTCGCCTCCGGCGAGCTTCTTGCCGAACCCCACGGCCGCCCGCCCGGCTATGCCGAGTGGAATCTTGGCCAACTTGGCGTTGCGGGACGAGCGACGGCGCACGATCTCAGACACGTACCCATCATGGCGGACGGACCGGCCGGTCGGCCACGGCAATCTTGATCACCATCGACTTCAGTGCCCATGACCTGCGGAAACGAGTGCGCACATGCATGCGGGGTACCGGTCCCGTCCGCGCCGACCGAGGGTGTGAATCCGAATTCAGTTCGAGAGTCGCGTTCGGGATGGCGGGGCTCATCCAGGGCAGATCAGCTTCAGCGAGGTATCCGGCCGCCAGTCCAGCGCGGCGAAGGTGATCTTGTCCCGCGCCCGCCACGCCCACGGTGCGGAGTCAGTGACCGACGTCGCCGTCGGTGGGATGGACCGATGCGGTTCGTGCTCGCGGTCGACAGATGAGTTCCTGGGTGGAGGCATCACGGCGGTATTCCGACGCCGTGCGCTGCGGAAAGGTGCACGCACCCGCAGTCGGGATGGCGGTCCCATCGGCGGCGATCGAGGGTGTGGGAGTCCAGGTCCAGTTCCAGCGTCGCGTTCAAGGTGGCGGGGGTTCGTCGGGGCGAGCAGTCGATGATCGTTTCGAGTTCGGCGAGGGCGATTGCCGTGGTGGCGGCGATTCCGGCGGGGGAGGCGTGGCCGATGCGGCCGAGTAGTTGGGCCGCCAGGTGTGGCCAGTCGGTGTCGTTCCGTGCGCGGATCAGGTCCGCGCAGCGCAGGCAGCTGGTGACGCCCGGCAACACCAAGGGACCGATGACGCCCTTGCTGTCGCGGATGCGCAGTGAAAGATGCGGGATCTGGTGCAGCACTAGATCACTCACCAGTCGGGGGTCGGGCATCAGCGTGTCGGCGAGCACCACGAGGTCCACTCCCCAGGACCGCGCCGTCGCCGTACCGGTGGGGTAGTCCCGGGAACGGCTCGGCCGCATACCGAGCGCCCGCAAGCCGGCCGACACCGCGTCCGACAGCGGCCCGAGGCCGTGTACTCGCACTGTTCGCACGTGACCGGCCCGGTCCTCCGGGTGGTCCAGCAGTCCGGCTTCGTCGACCAGCGTGAGCAATGCCACGGCGCGTTCGGCATCGATACCGCATTCTCCGGCGCGCCAGATGATCTGCGGCTTGGTGCGCAGGCCGTCGAGCAGGCGGAGGAAGGTGACGACGGTCTCCGCGTCCATGCCTTCCGGATCGAGCACCACGGCGGTTTCTGGATCGCACCCGAGTTGGACGACGCCGGTCGGGCGGACCAGGACGGTAACCCGCGGACGCAATCGAGGACCACGACACATCGTTGTCATGTCATCAGTATGCGAACCCCGCGGGGTGCGGCCCGTGGCGAAATCCTTGGTTATCCACAGGATTTCGCGTCATCCACAGCCTGGATCAGGAGGCTTCGCCGCCTTCTTTGCCCAGGTCAGGGCCGGTGTTGTCGTCGTCCTTTTGCTCGCGTGCTGCTCGCTCACGAGCCTCGGTTTCGGCCAATTGCGCCAGCGGGTCGTCGAAGACGGTGGCGCCGCCGCCGATGACCGAGTCGATGAAACCTGCGGGGGAGTCCAGGTCGTCGGAATCCGGCAGCAGGTCCGGGTGCGCCCACACGCGGTCGCGGGCGGTCATGCCCGCGTCGCTGGTGAGCCTGCGCCACAGCGCCGCCGCCTCGCGCAGCTTGCGCGGACGCAACTCCAGCCCGACCAGCGTGGCGAAGGTCTGTTCCGCGGGACCGCCGGTGGCGCGCCGCCTGCGCAGCGTCTCCGCCAGCGCGCCCGCGCCGGGCAAGCGGTCGCCCACGGCGTCGGCGACGACCACCTGCACCCAGCCCTCGATGAGCGCCAGCAGCGTTTCCAGCCGTTCCAGCGCCTGCTTCTGCTCGGGCGTGGTCTGCGGCTCGAACGTGCCCTGGGCCAAGATCTCCTCGAGCTTCGACGGATCGGTCAGCGACATCGGGTCGATGTTCTGCGCGGCCTGCTCCATCGCGGAGAAGTCCATCCGGATGCCGCGCGCGTAGTCCTCGACCGCGCCGAGCACCTGCTGACGCAGCCACGGCACGTGCGCGAACAGCCGCTGGTGGGCGGCCTCACGCGCGGCGAGGAACACCAGGATCTCGCTTTCCGGCTGCTCCAGTCCGGCACTGAACTCCGAGATCGCCGCGGGCAGCAGCGCCGCGGTGCCGGTAGGGCCGAGCGGAAGGCCGATGTCGGTGGAGGTCAGTACCTCTTTGGCGAGCTGGCCGAGCGCTTGGCCGAGCTGCGATCCGAAGGCCAGGCCGCCCATCTGGCCAAGCATGCCGACCATCGGCGCGGCGAACTGCCTGGCCTCTTCCGGCAGCGCCGCGGTCCACATGCCCGAAATCTGCTCGGCGACCGGGTCGCACAGCCGCTGCCAGGTGGGCAGGGTCTGCTCGATCCAGTCGTTGGCGGTCCACGCGACCGTCTTGGCGGCGCCCGCGGGCAGGGTGGTCGCGCCGTCGAGCCAGAGTTCGGCGAGGTGCGCGGCGTCGGTCACCGCGCCCGCGGCGCCCGAGCTCACCGGGGCGACGGTCGGGCCGAGCTGCTGGCGGGCCAGCCGCTTGGCGACGTCGTAGTTCACCGGCCCGGCCTGCGCCGAGCCCGGTTGTCCCATGCCGCTGAGCATCTGGCCGAGCGAGGTCAGCATCTGGCCGAGTTGCGCCGGGTCGAACCCGCCCGCGCCGGACCCACCGATACCGAAACCGAACGGGTCGTTCGGGCCGGGACCGCTCGGCTCGTCACCGCGCTTGCGATCGTCGTCGTCGCGGTTCGAGAATCCGAAGGGGAGGTCGTTCATGCTCTTCACGTTACGCGTGTAGCACAGCGTCCCTGTGTTCGCGCGGCGCGAAACCGGAGGCGGCGCGCCCGGGCGAAATGACCGCCTCCGCCCACTCACGCCGCGGGCTGTCATTACTGTGGTCCAGGTGAATCGTCGGATCCTCACCCTGGTGGCCGCACTGATCCCGGTGCTCGTGCTCGGTGTCGTCGGCAGCGTACTGACTGTGCCGTTCGTCGCACTCGGGCCCGGCCCCACCTTCAACACCCTCGGCACGGTGGACGGCAAGGACGTCGTCGATGTGCGGGGCACCGAGATCGATCCGACCACGGGTCATCTCAACATGACCACGGTGTCGGTGCGCGACGGGCTGAGCATCTTCGAGGCGTTCGGCTTCTGGGCCAGCGGCAAGCACGGCCTGGTGCCGCGCTCGGAGGTCTACCCGCCCGGCGTGTCGCGCGAGGAGATCGACAAGTCCAACCAAGAGGACTTCAAGGACTCGGAGGGCAACGCGGAGGTCGCCGCCCTGCACTACCTGAACCTGCCCACGGTCGTGCTGCTGCGCAAGGTGTCCGACGACGGGCCCGCCCACGACGCGCTGCGCGCGGGTGACGAGCTGATCAGCATCAACGGCACGCCGATGACGACACCCAAGGATGTCGTGACCGCGGTCTCGTCCCAGGCGCCCGGCAGCACGCTCACCGTGGTTTTCCGGCGCGACAACGCCGAGCAGACCGCGTCGATCGTGCTCGGCGCCCGCCCCGGCGACCCGGCCAAGGGCTACCTCGGCGTGACGCCGGGCGAGGGCGCCCGGCCGCCGCTCGAGGTCGCGTTCAATCTCGCCGACATCGGAGGCCCCTCGGCGGGTCTGATGTTCAGCCTGGCCCTGATCGACAAGCTCACCCCCGGCGAACTGGACGGCGGCAAGTTCGTCGCGGGCACCGGAACCATCGATCAGGACGGCAAGGTGGGGCCGATCGGCGGCATCCAGTACAAGATGATGGCCGCGCGGGACGCGGGCGCGGAGACCTTCATGGTCCCCGCCGCCAACTGCGACGAGGCCAAACAGCGGACTCCCGACGGCCTGCGGCTGGTGCGCGTCGAGACCCTCACCGGCGCGGTGCAGTCGCTCAACGAGATCAACACCGGCAAGGAACCGGTCGGCTGCGGGTGAGCCGGATCGTTCGGCCGGTCGACAACCCGCGACGGAAGCCGCGCGACTCGCCCGGACCGCGCAGCGGCTGGTGATCCCGACCGAAGAACGCCGCGCGCCCGGCCGTTGAACCGCGATCGGGCCGCGCAGCGCCGCACCGGAGCGTCAGCGCTTCACTCCAGGGTGTGATGCAGCGCTTCGACGAGGTTCGGCGCCAGATTGGGGTAGGTGCGCAGGTCGAGGTCGCCGAAATCGTCCGCGTCGTCCGCGGGGCGCAGCTGCAACAGGCACAGCGACGCGCCGTCGCGCAGCACCGCGGCGAACAACCGGGCCTCCCGGCGCTCCGGGTGCGCCTCGGCGGCGGCGCGCGCGGCCGCGTCGGCGGCATCGTGGTCGGCCAGCAGCGGGGCGAGCGCGTCGTCGAGCGTCGATTCGGCGTCCGGAGGGAGCACCACGATCTCCTGCACCAGCACACAACCGCGGACGGCGGGGGGCCAGCTGGTGGTGGCCAGGAATTCGTCCAGGGCGATCGAGCCGCCGGTGATGTCGTCCGGGAAAGCTTCCTGGGCCACCGGCGTCAGCTCGTCGCCCTCGTCGAGCTGATCCTCCAGTTCCGGCTGCGCCGCGACCAGATCCGCGGTCGGCACCAGGGCGAACATCTGCGGGGGACGGCCCCACCCCTCGGCATCGACGAATTCCGCCACCTCCCGGACGGATCGGGCAAGGACGAGTTCGGCGTGCAGGTCTGGGGTCACGCGAACATCCAATCAAACCGCAGGCGCGGACAGCCGGAAACCCGGGCGATCGGTTCCCGGCGCGGCAAGCGCAACCCTGCCAGCTGCATGGTGTCCGATTTCCGTAGAGTGGGCCGAGACGGTCCGGAAGGACCACCCGCAACATCGGACTGCGGCGCATCGGCCGAGCGTATCGGTGCGAGCGTCGCCGGACCTTGGAGAGTGGCATCGTGGGCATGCGGCCCCCCACCGGCTTACCTTCGCTGTCCCGACGCAGCCGTGTGCTGCTGGTGGCGGCCATCGTCCTAGCGGCGTTACTGCTGCTCGGGCCGCGGTTGACGGACACCTACACGAATTGGCTGTGGTTCGGCGAGGTCGGCTTCCGCAACGTGTATCTCACCGTGCTGCGGACCAGGGTGCTGCTGTTCCTCGTCGTGGCGGCCTTCGTCGGCCTGGTGGTCTGGCTGGCGCTGCTGCTGGCCTACCGCACCAGGCCGGTGTTCGTGCCGGTGGCGGGCCCGAACGATCCGATCGCGCGCTACCGCACCACCGTGATGAGCAGGCTGCGGCTGTTCGGCGTCGGCATCCCGGTGCTGCTGGGCCTGCTGTCGGGTCTGGTGGCGCAGTCGAACTGGGTGACGGTGCAGCTGTTCCTCCACGGCGGATCGTTCGGCGAGAAGGATCCGGAGTTCGGCCTCGACGTCGGCTTCTACGCCTTCGACCTGCCCTTCTACCGGATGGTGCTGAACTGGCTGTTCGTCGCGGTGGTGATCGCGTTCTTCGCCAGCCTGGTCACCCACTACGTCTTCGGCGGCCTGCGGCTGACCGGCCGCGAGGGCACGCTCACCCGCCCCGCGCGCATCCAGCTCGCCGTACTGGCCGGGATCTTCGTCCTGCTCAAGGCGATCGCCTACTGGTTCGACCGCTACGAACTGCTTTCCAGCAGCCGCAAGGAACCCACTTTCACCGGCGGTTCGTACACCGACATCAACGCGGTGCTGCCCGCCAAGCTGATCCTGCTGTCCATCGCGGTGATCTGCGCGCTGGCCTTCTTCGCGGGCATCGTGCTGCGCGATCTGCGGGTGCCCGCGATGGCCGCCGCGCTGCTGGTGCTGTCCTCGATCCTGGTCGGCGCGGTGTGGCCGCTGGTGGTCGAACAGTTCTCGGTGCGGCCGAACGCCGCGGACAAGGAGAGCGAGTACATCGAACGCAACATCGCCGCCACCAGGCAGGCGTTCGGCATCACCGACGACAGGATCGATTACAAGGACTACAAGGGCGAGAGCAGCAAGAGCCCGCTCGAGGTGCCGGTCGACGCCGCGACCGTCGGCAACGCCAGGCTGCTCGACCCGAACATCCTCTCGCCCACCTTCACGCAGCTGCGCCAGCTGAAGAACTTCTACGGCTTCCCGGAGTCGCTGGACATCGACCGCTACAACCTCGACGGTGACGTCCAGGACTACATCGTCGCCGCCAGGGAGCTCTCGCCCGCGGCGCTGAGCGGCAACCAGACCGACTGGATCAACCGCCACACCGTGTACACCCACGGCAACGGCTTCGTCGCCGCCCCGGCCAACCGGGTGAACAAGCCGCCGTCGGACGATCCGAATGCCGCGGGGGGCAGCGGCGACGGCGGTTATCCGATCTTCATGGTCAGCGATCTGTTCACGCCGGCGGACAAGCAGCGGATCAAGGTGGACCAGCCGCGCGTCTACTTCGGCGAGCTGATCTCGCAGGCGAACCCGGACTACGCGATCGTCGGCGCGATGGACGGCCAGCGTCCGCGCGAGTACGACTCCGACACCGCCCAGTACACCTACACCGGCAAGGGCGGCGTGCCGATCGGCAACTGGTTCAACCGCCTGGCCTTCGCGGCCAAATACGCCGAGCGCAACATCCTGTTCTCCTCGGCCATCGGCGACGACTCGAAGATCATCTTCAACCGCAGCCCGCGCGAGCGGGTGCAGAAGGTCGCGCCCTGGCTGACCACCGACGGCAACGCCTACCCCGCGGTTGTCGGCGGACGGATCGTCTGGATCGTGGACGCCTACACCACGCTGGACAACTACCCGTACGCGCAGACCACCTCGCTGGAGGGCGCGCTGGAGGACAGCATCGACAAGAAGACCGGGCGGCTGCTGCCGCGTAAGGCGGTCAGCTACATCCGCAACTCGGTGAAGGCGACGGTCGACGCGTACGACGGCAGCGTCACGCTCTACGAGGTGGACTCCTCGGACCCGGTGCTGAAGGCATGGCGCGGAGTGTTCCCGGGCGCGGTGAAGCCGGAGAGCGAGATCTCGCCGGAACTGCGGGCGCACTTCCGCTACCCGGAGGATCTGTTCAAGGTGCAGCGCGAGATGCTGTCGAAGTATCACGTGGACGATCCCCGAGAATTCTTCACCAACAACGCTTTCTGGTCGGTTCCCGCCGACCCGACCACCGAGGGCGGGACCACCGCCAACCAGCCGCCGTATTACGTGCTGCTGGGCGACCCGAAAACGAACAAGCCGACGTTCAATTTGACCAGTGCGATGACCGGCTACAACCGGCCTTATCTCGCGGCCTATATCTCGGTGCGTTCCGACCCGGACGGCTACGGGAAATTCACGATTCTTCGATTGCCAACGGACACACAGACATTGGGTCCGCAGCAGACGCAGAACCGGATGACGACCTCGCCTGAGGTGTCCCGCGAGAAAACGCTGCTGTCCAATTCGAACAAGATCAAATATGGCAATCTGCTGACCCTGCCGGTCGCGGACGGCGGAATCCTCTATGTGGAGCCGTTCTACAACGAACGCAACACCGGGCCGAACACGGCGACCTTCCCGCAGCTGCTGCGGGTGCTGGTGAGCTATCGCGACGAGGCGGGCAACGTCAAGGTCGGCTACGCCTCGACTTTGGCGGACGCGCTGAACCAAGTGATCCCCGGCGCGGGCGCGCTGGCGACGCCGTTCGGCGGTGACTCGGGCACCAGGCCCAAGCCGGGCACCACTCCGGTCCCCGCCGAGAACGGCAACAACGGGACCAGTAACGCCTCGACACCGCCGCCCGCTTCGGTCCCGCCACCGGCGACGGGATCGTCCGCCGCCAAGGACGCCGCGGCGGCCGAGCTCAACCGCAAGATCGAGAACGTGCGCAACGCCATGCGCAGCGGGAACTTCCAGGACTTCGGCCGTGCGCTGGACGAGCTGGACGCCGCGGTCAAGGCGTATCAGGACGCCGGTCGCTGAGTAGTGCCGCCGGATAGGACCGGCACGAAGAAAGACGCCGCCATCATCGCGATGGCGGCGTCTTTCTTTCGGCGCGGGATGGGTCAGCGACCGAGGGAGTCGATCAGCGCGCTGTTCTGGCTCAAGATCTGCTCGAACTGTCCCTTCAGGCCGTACTGCTCGGCCAGCTCGTCCGCGGCGGACTTGGCCTTCTCGACCGCGGACTGCGCCGCGCTCACGGTGGGCTGGGCGGGCTCGGGCACGGCGGGAAGTTCCTCCGCCGGGGCCAGCGTCTCGGGCTCGGAGGTGCCCTGGCGCAGGTACCGGCCGCACACCGGCCACGCGCCGGGGCCCTGGGTGGCGAGCACGTTCTCCGCCACGCGAATCTGCTCCGCCTTGCTGGCGGTGTGGGCCGAGCCCTTGCCGCCGTTGGCGGCCCAGGTGCTCTGCGAGAACTGCAGGCCACCGTAGTAGCCGTTTCCGGTGTTGATCCCCCAGTTGCCACCGCTCTCGCACTGCGCGACGCCGTCCCAGTCGTGGGTGGCCGCGGAGGCGGAAGCGGTGGAGAATGCGAACGGGACGGCAACAAGAGCGCCGGTGATGGCGGCGAAGCCGATGGCGCGGGTGCTGATCTTCCGGTTCTCAGTCATGGTCGTTTCCCTCCCTGCGCCCGCCGGCACGGCGATCGTGCTTACTGCCGTGTCCCTGTCCCCAGGTCGTCGGGGATCCTCGAGCCGCGGGACAGGGTCACCGGTGTTCGGCGGTTCGAGTTCGAGCCCGTCTCGGATGATCCGGGCCGTGGAGTGACGGTAACGAAGAATTCTCAGCAGATCACATCTTGATAACGCCGGAATTGCATGATTCGAATAACTCGAATATGCGAGTTTTACCAGGTGGGAAACGTCGTCAACACGCTGATTCCATGCGAAGTTATCGCATCGTTATGTGAGTGAGATCACCCTGAAATGGTGAAGTAGGTCACGTTTGAAGTGGGTTTTCGGTGGTGAATCTTGAGGGCGCGGTGTGGAAATGTGCGGCATCGCGATTGCTGCGGGATGGTTCCCGAGTTCGGTGGCGGGCGGATGTTCCTGTCGTGCGGTCTGTTCACCTCGTCGAAACCGCCTCTGAGCTGGCGATTTGCAGACTCTGCGAACCCATGTGTAATGTTGTGTTCACCGACGCGGGGTGGAGCAGCTCGGTAGCTCGCTGGGCTCATAACCCAGAGGTCGCAGGTTCAAATCCTGTCCCCGCTACTAGGGAAACGGCTCCGGAACAATAGTTCCGGGGCCGTTTTCGTCGTTCTGGCAGCACCCCGGCATCGGTGGCGTTACTGCCGAGTGGCGTGTCGGACGCGCGTCTACCGCACGCTGGCGGCGGGCTGCGCCTTCCCGGGGCCGCGTCGTCGGCCGGAGCGGGCGATTCGTTCCGGCACCGCCGTGTCGGCGTTCACGCCGATGAGGCCGAACCGCACCAGCTGGCCGACCATGCCAAGCGGCACACCGTCCGCCAACGGTTCGCGTCCGATGGATCGGCGCAGTTCCTCGTTCGGCAGGGTGCCGGTGGCCACTCCCTTGCCGACCCGCCACACGCCCGGCAGCAGTTCGCGCACCACGTCGGTGCGCATGGCCGAATCGCGACACGTCGGCGCGCTGCGGCGGCCGGCGGGAGTGCCGGTCCTGGTCTCTGGTCGAGCCGCGCGTTCGGGCCGGAGACCGAAGACAGCGAGGGGAGACGGGATCAGACTGGCAGCGACGACGGTGTGAAGGAGGAAGACCTGTGTGTGCGCCACAGCTGATCGATGGTGGGGACTCGTCGGAGGTTTCGGGTGGGGACGTTGTCGGGACCGGTGTGAAACTCATCCGCGAGCGGGGTTTCGGCAGGGTGGTGGATCTGACGCATACGCTGACCCCGGACTTCCCGGTGTGGGAGCTGGTCAGCAAGCGGCCCGAGTTCGGGCGGGTGGCCTGCATGGCCGACAACCAGTACAACGCCGGGCGGCTCGACATCTACGAACATGTGGGCACTCATATCGACGCGCCGCTGCACTTCGACGACGCGGGTCTCTCGGTCGACGCCATCCCGGCGGAGAACCTGGTCGCGCCGCTCGCGGTCATCCGCATCGCGGAGCGCGCCGCCCGCGACGCCACGGCGGCCGTGACGGTGCGCGACATCCGGGACTGGGAGCGCGCGCACGGCCCGCTGCCGCAGGGCGCGGTCGTCGTCATGGAATCCGGCTGGGCGCAGCGGGTGCCGATCCCGGGCGCGTTCCTGAATCACGACGAGCGGACCGACACCTATCGGTGGCCCGGCTTCAGCGCCGAGGCCGCCGACTTCCTGATCCATCAGCGGGAGGTCGTCGGCATCGGCGTGGACTCCACGGGCCTGGACCGGGGGAGCGACCGCGCGATCCCGGTCCATCGGACGTTCCTGCCGTCGGGCCGCTACGGACTCGAGGCGCTCAACGGCCTTCCGGACGTGCCCGACGCCGGCGCGACGCTTGTGGTCGGGGCCTCGAAGCACCGGGGCGGAACCGGCGGTCCCGCTAGGATTTTCGCGCTCTACTGAGCTCCGCTACCACTTGTTCCAATGGACGACATTGTCCAGATCGGTGCGCACGCCCGGGCGGAACGACGTGCCGATCGTGTACGCGACGGGGATGAGCGCGGTCTGCAGCACCGATTCGTACGGGATTCCGAGAACCTGGGCGGCCTCGTATTCGTACTGCAGATGCAGGGTGGTCCAGACGGTGCCGAGGCCGCGCTCCCTGGCCGCCAGCATGAAGCTCCACGTGGCGGGCAGGATCGACCCGTAGCTGTTGGCCATGTCGACGACGCCGGGGTCAGGGCGGCGCACCACGTGCACGCACGGGATCAGCATCACCGGCACCTCGTGCAGATGCTCGTACAGATGCGGGCCCGTGGCGTACATGCGCTGGGTGCGCACCGGATCGTCGCGCCAGTCCACGCCGTCCCGCGGCACGTATTCGGTCGGCATGTTGCGGCCTTTGCGGTACAGATCCGCCAGCGCGGCCCGCTGCTGCGGATCGGTCACCACGACGAAGGCCCACCGCTGCCGGTTCTGCCCGGTGGGCGCCTGGGTGGCGATGGTCAGGCACTCCTCGATGACCTCGCGTTCCACCGGGCGCGTGAAATCCAGCCGTCTGCGGACCGAGCGGGTGGTGGTGAGCACTTCATCGGCCGTCAGGTTGAGCCGCATCACGCCTCTGCTTCCATAGTTCGACGTTTTGACAGATTTCGAATTCATGCTATAGTGACACAAGGTATTTCGAGGTGTCAACGAGGGAACGAACGATGAACGGACTGCTCGACGCCATTCTCGCGGAGGACGCCACCGCAGCGGATTTCGCGAACCTGACTGTGCCGCAGAGTTATCGGGCGATCACCTTGCACCGCGACGAAATCGGCATGTTCGAGGGGCTGCACCCGGCCGAGCGCGATCCGCGCAAGTCGATCCATCTCGACGAGGTCGCGGTCCCCGAGGTCGGCCCGGGCGAGGCGCTGGTGGCGGTCATGGCCTCATCGATCAACTACAACACGGTGTGGAGCGCGATCTTCGAACCGGTCCCCACCTTTGCCTTCCTCCAACGGTACGGGCGTACTTCGGATCTCGCCGCCCGGCACGACCTGCCTTACCACGTCATCGGCTCCGATCTGGCGGGTGTCGTGCTGCGCACGGGCGCCGGGGTCACCGCCTGGCGGCCGGGGGATCGGGTCGTGGCGCACTGCCTGCACGTCGAACTGGAGGGGCCGGACGGGCACAACGACACCATGCTGGATCCGGCCCAGCGCATCTGGGGATACGAGACCAATTTCGGCGGTCTCGCCGAACTCGCGCTGGTGCGCGCCAATCAGCTGATGCCCAAGCCGCGGCATCTGACCTGGGAGGAGGCGGCCTCGCCGGGTTTGGTGAACTCCACCGCGTACCGACAACTGTTGTCGCGCAACGGCGCCGATATGAAAGCGGGCGACAACGTGCTCATCTGGGGCGCGGCAGGCGGCCTCGGTTCCTACGCGACCCAATTGGTTCTGGCCGGCGGCGGCTTCCCGGTCTGCGTGGTGTCCTCGGCCGAGAAGGCCGAGCTGTGCCGGGCGATGGGCGCGCGGGCGGTCATCGACCGGTCGGCGGAGGGGTATCGGTTCTGGCGCGACGGCGTCCAGGACCAAGGCGAATCGAAGAGATTCGGAAAACGGATCCGCGAACTGACCGGCGGCGAGGACGTCGACATCGTCTTCGAACATCCCGGACGGGAAACGTTCGGCACCTCGGTGCTGGTCGCCCGTAAGGGCGGGGTGGTGGTCACGTGCGCGTCGACGAGCGGCTATGTGCACGAATTCGACAACCGCTATCTGTGGATGAATCTCAAGCGCATCATCGGCTCGCATTTCGCGAACTACCGCGAGGCGTGGGAGGCCAACCGGCTCATCGCCAAGGGCTTGATCCACCCCACGGTCTCGAAGACCTATCCCCTCGCCGAGGCCGCCCAAGGGGTCTACGAGGTGCACGACAACCTGCATCAAGGCAAGGTCGCGGTGTTGGGGCTGGCGCCCGCCGAGGGGCTGGGCGTGGAAGATTCGCAGAAACGCGAACAGCACCTGCCCGCGGTCAACCGGTTCCGCGTCCTCGACTCGCTATGAGCCGAGGACGCGGTGCAAGGCGGTGAGAATCCGCCCTACCGGGGCATACAGCCCATGCGACCGGTGTAACTCGTTGGGCACGAAAGAGATCGATGCGGCGTGCGACGGCCACGCCGCGTGCACACCGCCTCCGGAGCCGTCGTGCCCGAACGCGGCCGGATGCGGGCCGAGGTGACCGAGTTCGGTCTGCAGTTGCAGGCCAACGCCGTAACGCATGGGCCGCTTGAACACCGCGTCGAAGCCACCGGACAGCGGTGTGGTGCCCAGGGCCAGCGTGGCCGGTGACAACGGCGTCTCGCCGCTGAGCAACGCCCCGAACAGCCGAGCCATGGAGCGCGCGGTGCCGATCGCGTTGGAGGAGGGGATCTCCACCCGGTGCCAGGCGGGGCGGTTCCACGGAATGTCGTGCTCCGGGAAGATGAGTGGATTCGCCCAGACGGAATCCGCGAGGTTCAACCGCGCCGATCCCGCCGGTGCCGGGGCGCGGCCGCGCCACCCGGGCCCGTAGCGCACCTGCCCGACACGCGGTTCGAGATCCGCGGGCAGTCCCAGCCAGATGTCCAGGCCCAGCGGCACGGCGAATTCCTCGTGGAAGAGCGCGCCCACGGTGCGGCCGTCGACGCGGCGTATCAATTCACCGCACAACCAGCCGAAAGTGATTCCGTGATAGGCGAGTTCGAGCGCCGGGTCGTCCTCTCGAGGTTGCTCGGCCAGCAGCTTCGCGGCCAGGGCGCCGTCCGGCGCGGGATCGCTCGGGAAGGGCGTGCGCACGCCCGGCAGGCGGGCGCGGTGGGAGACGAGTTCGGCGACGGTGACGTCCCCCTTCCCGGCGGCCGCGAACTCCGGCCAATACGCGGCGATCGGCGCGTCGAGCCGCAGCTCCCCCCGTTCGAGCAGTAGCAGCAGGCACACGGCGATCAGTACCTTGCTGCCGGAGAACAGGATCTGCAGCGTGTCGGCTTCCCATGGCCGGTCGCCGTCGTCACGGCTGCCGCCCCACAGGTCGACCACCGCGACGCCGTCGACCGTCGCGGAGAACGCTGCGCCGCCGCGCGTCTCGGCGAGATATTCCGCGAAGGCCTCCGCGACGGTCTCGTACCCCGGCTCCACCCGGCCGCGGACCCTCACGCCCACAGCAGCCCGCCGTTGACCTCAAGGACGTGGCCGTTGACGTAGGAGGAGTCGGCGCTCGCGAGGAAGACCGCCCCCGCCGCGGCCTCGGCGACCCGGCCGACCCGCTTGGCGATCAGGCGGTCCCGGTACAGCTCCCACGCCTTCGGGTTCTGGGCGAGGTCGTCGGCGATGCCGCCGTCCAGAATTCCGGGGGCGAGGCAGTTGACCGTGATGTTCCGCGAGCCCAGTTCCGCGGCGGACACTTTCGTGAACATCTCCACCGCGGCCTTGGACGCGCAGTAGGCGGCCGCCCCCACCGCGACGCGGGTGGCCATGCTCGAGGAGACGTTGATGATCGTCCCCCCGGTCTTCTCCAGATGCGGTATCGCCGACCGAGTCGTGTGGAAGACGCCGTTGACGTTCACCGCCATCGTCGTGGCCCAGTCCGCGGCGGTCGTGCGATGCACGCGGCCGTCGATGCTGACCCCCGCGTTGGCGACGACGATATCGATCCCGCCCAGGGTGTCGGCGGCCCGGCTCATCATCTCTTCGACCGAGTCGGCGTCGGTGACATCCACCGGCAGATAGGTGAATTCGCGCGGCCAGTCCGGGTGGCCCGCCGGATCCGTGCGTCCCGCGCACACGACGTGCGCGCCCTCGGCCGCGAAGGCGTCGGCGATGGCGCGGCCGAGCCCGCGCGTGCCCCCGGTGACGACCGCTCGCTTCCCACTCAGACGATCGTTCACCCGTGGCTCCCACCCGTCCGGTGCCAGCGCAGCACCGCGGCGCCGCCGGTCAGCCCGCCCCCGACGCCGGCGAGCAGGATGTTCTCGCCGTGCGCGATCGGCCGCTCGCGATGCGAGTGGGCCAGCGTCACCGGAACAGACGCGGCCCCGGTGTTGCCGAACCGGTCGACGGTGACCGGGACGCGGTCGGGATCCGCGCCGATCTTGACGGCGAGCTCTTCCACCAGGCGCAGATTCGCCTGATGGAAGACGAAACGATCGATGTCGCCGACGCCGAGATCCGATTCCCGCAGCACGTCGTCGACCAGGGCGGGGAGCGTGTTGAGCGCGTAATCCCGTGCGCCGCGGCCGTTCATCTTGAAATAGTGGTCGCCCTGTTCCAGCGCCCGCGCGTCGATCGGCTGCCGCGAACCGCCCGCGGGAACCTTCACGGTGTCGTGCAGCGCGCCGTGCGCCACCAACTGCTGGGCCAGCAGACCCGAGCCATCGGGCACCGGCCCGACGAGGGCCGCCGCGGCGCCGTCGCCGAAGAGGGCGACGGTTCTGCGGTCGCTCCGGTCCATGATCGTCGAGTACTTGTCGGCCGCGATCACCAGCACCGGCCGCCGCCGCGGATCGTCACGGACCAGTGCCGATGCCAGCCGCAGCGCGTAGAGGAAGCCGGTGCAGACCGCGTTCACGTCGAAGGCCGGAATATCCCGGAATCCCAATATTCCCTGCACGATCGCCGCGGTGGCGGGCAGGGGATGGTCCGGGGTCGAAGTCGCGACGATGATCGCGGACGGATCCGCCTGGTGCCGGTCCAGCAGTCTGCGGGCCGCCGCCACGGCGAGCGTCGAGGTGGGATCGGTGGTGTGGGCGTAACGCCGGGTCCGGATGCCCGTGCGATCGACGATCCATTCCGGTGTGGTGTCCGCCCAGGCGCTGATCGTGTCGTTGGACACCTCGGTGGGCGGGACGTGGTAATCGATGTCCAGAATTCCGACTGTCATGAGGGAACCTCGGTATTCCTGAGGGGTGGACCGCACGGCGTCACAGCCGCACGGCGACGCGGTATTCGCGCAGCCAGGTGTTCAACTGCAGCGCGCGCGGCAGCCACGGCGGTGGGGTGAAGGTGCCGTTGTGCCAGCGATCGCTGTCGGCCAACTCGCGCAGCGCGGTCGTGTTCAGCAGCGCCAGAGCCGGCGACGACGGGTCCGCCAGCATCTCGCGGGTCGCCGCGCGGACCGCCGCGAGATATTCGGGGCTCTGACCGAACGGAAAGCCGCTCTTGGGGCGCTTGGCGACCTGCGGCGGCAGCCACGGCTCGGCGACCGTGCGCAGGATGCCCTTTTCCTGTCCGCCGTGCCGCTTCAGGTCCCAGGGCAGATTCCACAGGTACTCGACGAGCCGATGGTCGCAGAAGGGCAGCCGGACCAGCAGACCGGTGCGCGCGCTCATCCGGTCCTTGCGGTCGAGCAGGAACGGCAGGAAGCGGGTGATCTCGAGGTGGAACACCTCTCGAACGCGTTGTGCCGCCGCGTCCTCGCCGTCCAGCCGCGACACCTCGGCGACCGCCTCGTCGTGCCGCTCGGCTACGGCCGCGTCCAGATCGAGGTGCTCACGCAGTTCCGCCGAGAGCATGCCGTTGCGGTCGGTGTTGCCCGCGCCCCAGGGGAAGCCACCCGTGGGATTCGCGGCCTCGGCCACGAACCACGGATAGCCGCCGAAGATGTCGTCGGCGCCCTCGCCGGACAACACCACGGAGGTGTACTTGCGGACCTCGCGGAACAGCAGGTACAGCGAAACGTCCAGATCGCCGACGCCGGGGATATCGCGGGCGCGCAACGTTTCGGTCATCTCGTCCAGCAGCGCGGGTGCGTCCAGGATCACCTCGGTGTGATCGGTGCCGACGTGGTCGACCACCGCGCGCACGAACGGCGCGTCCCGGCTCGAATGCAGCGCGTCGGGAGTGAAATCGTCGTCGCCACCCGCGAAGTCCACCGAGTACGTGGACAGTTTCGCGCCAGTGGCCGCGGTGACCGAACGCGCGGCGAGCGCGGTGATGACGCTGGAATCCAGCCCGCCCGAGAGCAATCCGGCCGGTGCGGCCGTGCGGGTCTGGCGTCCGATGATGTCGGTCAGCAGCGCGTCGAGCGTGTCCACGGTGGTGGGCAGATCGTCGGGGTGCGGCGCGGATTCCAGTCGCCAGTACCGGGTGTGGTGCAGGCCGTTGTGATCGACTCGCACGGTCCAGCCGGGGCGGACCTCGCGCAGGCCGCGGTACACCGCGTCGCCGGGTCGCCGCATCGCGACGGTGAAGATGTCGATCAGCCCGTGCGCGTCCACCTCGGGTACGAACAGGTCGTTGGCCAGCAGGGCCTTCGGCTCCGAACCGAAGAGCAGCCCGCTCGGGTGCTCGGCGAGATACAGCGGCTCGATACCCAATCGGTCCCGCGCCAAGAACAACTCGGACCGGCGCACATCCCATACCGCGAACGCGAAGGCGCCGTTGAGCCGCCGGACCGCATCGCCGCCCCATTCGAGGTAGGCATGCGCAACGACCTCGGCGTCCTCGTCGGTGTCACCGGCGAAGACGTGGCCGCGCCCGTTCAATTCGGCGCGCAGTTCGCCGGTGTTGTAGATCTCGCCCGACAGCGTGAGCACCGCCAGCGGGCGGCCCGCGTCGGCGACGACCGCCGGTTGCCCGCCGGGCCGCGTGTCGGCCACCGTCGCCGCGCGGTGGCCGAGGGCCACGTGCCGGTCGATCCAGGCCCCGCCGTGGTCGGGTCCGCGGTGGGTGAGGGCATCGGACATGGCGCGAACGGCGGCCTCGTGCTCGCGCAGATCGCGCTGCCGATCCAGCCAGCCGGTGATTCCGGACATCGACAGCCTCCTCAGGAGTTGGGCGATAGTTCCGACAGGGTCTGGCGCACCACCGCGTCGATCGGCGCGGGTAGCCGGGCCCAGTTCTGCTCTTCGTCGAGATCGAGGACGCGCGACAGCTTCCAGCCCAGGTACTGGCCCAGCGACGCGAGCGGCGGCAGCTTCTCCACCGGCCGTACGGTCACCTCGAGGCCGCCGAACAGGGCGCGCAGCCGGTCGGTGAGCACCGCGGTCCACGGACCCGCCGGATCGCCGTCGTAGGTGACCAGGAAGACGATCTGCCGCCCGCGCACCACGACCATGTAGTTGAACACCGTCGCGCCGGGCAGCGGCTCCTCCCAGACCGCCTGTTCGAGGTCGTTCTGACGAATTCCGGTGCGGTCCAGCACGATCAGGTCCTGCGACCGGCCCTGGGTGCGCAGGACGGCGGTGTGCAGACCGCATCCGCACGGCGTGCCGTCGATATCCACCAAGTCGCCGGTGCGGTAGCGCAGCAGCGGGCGAGCGGGCAGGTCGAGAGTGGTGATCACCAGCTCGCCGCGGTCGGATCGGCCGTCCACCCGCCGGATGCCGGTCTCGTCGACCAGCTCGAGCAGGAAACTCTGTGGTTGCAGATGCAGCTGTCCGCGCTCGCAGGTGACGGCGGGGGTGCCGGTCTCCGAAGAGCCGTAGGAGGAGACGAACGACGTCGCTCCGGTCAGCCTCTCGAGGTGACGGCGGAAACTGGGGCCGGTCTGCTCGGCCATCAGCAGCAGGCGGTCGAATTTCGGCGCGGGCAGCTCGGCGCGATGAGCGAATTGCACCATCTCGAGCAGCCGCGACGGCGGCCCGATGAAGACGTTGACTCCCAGCTGATCGATCAGCCGCAGCACCCGGGTGTAGTCGCCGGTGATGTTGTCCACCCAGGGGCGCAGCGACATCACCTGCAGATACTCCAGCGCCTTCTCGAACTGGTAGGCGGCAGGGGCGAAGGGGGCGTTGATCAGGATCAGCGCGATGTCCTTCGGCTGCAGCAGCCGCGCCCACATCTCGCCGATGTTCACGGTGTTGATCAGCAGATCGTCCAGCGCCTTCGGCGCGGCGGCGGGGTCGCCCGTGGTGCCCGAGGATTCGTAGTAGTGCAGGAACTCGTCCAGCGGACGGGTGAAGGCGGACTGCCCGAAGCGGCCGAGTTCCTTCTTGCCCAGGAACGGCAGCGACGGCAGGATCTCGGTCAGCACGCGCTCGGTCGGTATGGGCGCGCCGGTGTCCAGCTCCTCGAGCAGCCCGGCCGGGACCGAATCCTCGTACATCTTCGAACGACCCGCGGCGCGCACGGTCTCCAGCAGTTTCGCCGCGTGCACCCGATCGAGGTCGGCGGTGCCCGCGTATACCGACCGGACCAGCGCGGTGTGCTCGGCCAGCAGTCGCTGATTCTTCGCACGCGTATCGTCGTCGCGTAACAACAGCATCGGTCTCTCCTAGCGATCGGTGGGGAAGAGGGGGTCGGCGACGTCGGCGGCGGCGCGCACCGAGCCGTCGGCGATGAGCCGTTCGACCTGGTGGATGTCGTGGTCCATCCGCCGATCGCGGTCGGTGAACGGCACGTGGTCGCGGATCAGCTCGTGGACGCGGCGGATCGCGGGGGCGGCGCGGTGCACGCCGCGGATCTCCACGGCCTGGGCCAGCGCCAGCAGATGGATCGCGGTGACCTGCCGGGTCAGCTCGATGATGGTGCGGGCGTCGCGGGCCGCGATCGTGCCCATACTGACCTTGTCCTGGTTGTGCGACTCGGTGGAGCGGGAGAACGCCGTCGCCGGGCCGCTGTGCTTGAGCGCCTCCGCGGTGACCGCCGAGGCGGCGATCTGCATGCCCTTGAAGCCGTGGTGCAGCCCGGACTCGTAGTCCTCCGCGTCGCGGGGGGCGATCAGGTTGGGCGTGAGCCCGGCGTTGAACTTCTCGTCCACCACCAGTTCCAGCTGCCGGTCGAGCAGGTCGGCGAGGCTGGCGACGGCGACCTTCAGCGAATCCATCGCCTGTCCGACGTGTCCGGCGTAGAAATTGCCGCCGTGATGCAATTCGCCTGTCTCCCAGGCGAACAGCGGATTGTCGGTCGAGGAGTTGATCTCGGTGTCGATCCAGCGCCCCACCCACTCCAGGCTGTCGCGCAGCACGCCGTTGACGTGCGGCGCGCAGCGCACCGAGTACTTGTCCTGGATGCGGTGTTCGAGGGTGCGGAAGCCCCGGCCCTCCAGCCCCGACCGGCGCACGAGGATCTCCTCGTAGCTGGTGGTGAGGTCGGATCCGTCGAGCAGACCGCGGATCAACTCGGCGCTCGCGCCCTGTCCGGGATGCGGCTTGTTGGCGTGCACGAAGGGATGGAAGTGGGAGCCGTTGCCCAGCAGGGCCTCGCAGGTCATGGCGGTCGCGACGTCGGCGGCGTAGGCCAGCTCGGCGGCATCGGCGACCGCGAGCGCGGCGAAGGCCGAGGTGAAGGCGGTGCCGTTGATCAGTGCCAGGCCCTCCTTCGGCTCCAGCACCACCGGTTCGATGCCCTCGGCGCGCAGCGCCTCCGCGGTGGGGCGCACCTCGCCCCGGTACCGCACCTCGCCCTCCCCGAGCAGCGCTGCGGCGACGTAGCACAGCGGGACCAGATCCCCGCTCGCACCGAGCGATCCGCGCTCGGGGATCAGCGGCAAGATATCGGCGTCGAGGTGCCGCAGCAGGGTCGAGACCACTTCGGGGCGGATCGCGGACGGGCCGCGGGTGAGGCAGTTGGCGCGGATCAGCAGAGTCGCCCGGGTCACGTCCGGCGCCGTCACCGGGCCGACCCCGTTGAGGTGGTAGACGATCAGATTGCGTTGCAGGTCGGCGGCCTTCGCCGGAGAGATCTGGCGGTTGACGCTGTCACCGAACCCGGTGGTGACGCCGTAGATCGGGATCCCGGTGTCGATCAGTTCGCGTTTGAGCAGCACGGATTCGTGCATGGCCGTCAGCGCGGCAGGGGCGATGCCGAGGTTCACCGGTACGGTGCGGCGTGCCACGGCGGCGACCTCGGCCACGCGTAACGCGGTGCCGTCCAGGAATAGTTCGGTGCCGGTCGTCGTCATGCCAGCTCCACCAGCTCGGGTTCGGCAGCGACCCGGCCGCGTCCGAGTGCCTCGCCGATTGCCCGTAAATTCGTTGCCAGTCGCGCGAATTCGGGCAGATCGAGGGACTGGTCGCCGTCGGAGAGCGCCTGGGCGGGGCGCGGGTGCACTTCGACGATCACCCCGTCGGCGCCCGCCGCGAGGGCGGCCGCGGACATCGGCGGCACATAGCGCGTGGCGCCGGTGCCGTGACTCGGATCGACCAGGATCGGCAGGTGCGACAGGTGTTTGACCACCGGAACCGCGTTGAGGTCGAGGGTGTTGCGCGTCGCGCGCTCGAAGGTCCTGATGCCGCGCTCACAGAGAATGACGTGGTCGTTGCCGTGTGCGAGCAGGTACTCCGCGGCATTGAGCCATTCGTGCACGGTCGCCGACAGGCCGCGTTTGAGCAGCACCGGCCTGCCCGTCAGGGCAAGCTCGGTGAGCAGGGTGAAGTTCTGCATGTTGCGCGCCCCGACCTGTAACAGGTCGGCGGCATCGGCGACGCGATCGATGTCGCGCACGTCGAGGATCTCGGTGACGATCGGCAGACCGGTCTCCGCGCGCGCGTCCCGCAGCATCGCCAGTCCGTCCGGGCCCAGACCGTGGAAGCTGTAGGGCGATGTGCGAGGTTTGAACACGCCGACGCGCAACATGTCCGCGCCGGCGGCCCGGACCGCCCGCGCGGTCTCGAGCAGCACCTCCGGCGTCTCGGCCGAGCACGGACCGGCGATGATCACCGGGCGGCCGTCGCCGACCGGCACCGCGCCGACCCGCACGACCGAACCCTCCGGACGGTACTCGCGGGCGGCGAGCGGGAAAGAGCTGCTCTCGGGCAGAACTCGTACCAGATGCTCGCTGCGGGCGAGCTCGGCCTCGAGCAGCGGGCCGGTTTCGGCCCACGTGACGATCAAGAATCCGGTGCGGGTGCGGCGGGTGGTCGCCTTCGCCGGAACCTGGCGGAGCCGGGTGAGGATGTCCTGCAGTTGCGTATCGGTGATGTCGTCGCGCGTCTGCGCCACATACACAGCCATCTAGTGGGCCTCCTGATCGGGCCGGCGGAATGAAAACGGTCGAATGGAGATGAGGTCCAGTCTGTTTCGAAAACAAGTTCCGGTCTTCCGGCTGTGGTCGCTATTGAATTCACGTCCCAGGCCCGGTTCCTATCGATATACGACTGGACCGGGGACTGGTCGCGACCTGGACCGGCGGCGGGGAAGGCATTGCGGTGCAGGGCTTTTACTTACCGGAAATCCGTGCATCACAGGATGCGAAGCAATGTCAATGCTTTGAATCCACCGCGTCGGAAAATATGGGCGGGCGCCATACGCGGGGGTTCACTCCTTGCACCGTATTCTGTGCTACCCCATCCGTCGGAAAGAATGTGTGATGCGAAAATGGAATCTGCCGATGGTCCGGTCGGCGGCTGTGCTCGCGACGCTCGCCGTCGCGTGCACCGCGTGCTCGACCGGCGGATCCGGTCCTGTCCGGGACGCCGGACCGCCCCGGCCCGGCGGCACGCTGACCTATGGTGTGCATCGCGAGGCGACATGTATCGACCCGCATGTCAGCGCAGGCGATATCGTCGGTGAATTGCAGCGAAATGTATTCGACTCGCTGGTCGCACAGAAAACCGACGGCACCTTCGCGCCGTGGCTCGCGACCGCCTGGCAGATCTCCGACGACAGCCGGGAATACACTTTCACGCTGCGCCGCGACGTGCGATTCTTCGACGGTCGGCCGTTCGACGCCGCCGCCGTTCAGGCGAACTTCGAGCATATTGTCTCGCCGAAAACCAAATCTCAGTATGCGGCCAGTTTGCTGGGCCCTTATGCGGGGACGGACGTCCTCGACGAATACACGGTGCGCGTCCGGTTCAAATCGCCGAATGTCCCGTTCCTGCAGGCGGCGAGCACGGCTTATCTCGGCTTCTATTCACCCGCGGTGCTTGCCGAGCATCCCGACGACCTGTGCGCGGGAGGCCGGTTCGCGGTGGGCTCGGGACCGTTCCGCGAGGTCGAGGTCCGCCGCGGGCAGGGCATAGATTTCGTCCGCAACGACGAGTACCGCTGGCCCCCGGCGAACGCGGGGCACACCGGACCGGCCTATCTGGAACGGCTCACCGTGCGCGTCCTGATCGAGGACGCCGTGCGCACCGGATCGCTACGCGGCGGCCAGGTCGACGTCATCTCCGACACTCCGCCGACGGAGATCGCGGATCTGCGCCGCGACGGGGATTTCCAGCTCGTCAACCGGAATTCGCCCGGCGTGCCGTACACCTACTTCTTCAATGTCTCCAAGGAGCCGTTCTCCGATATCCGGGCCCGGCGGGCGGTGGGCGCGGCCGTCGACCTCGACGGCATCGTGAAGAGCGTCTACTTCGGCGAATACCCGCGGGCCTACGCACCGCTCTCGCCCACCACGCCCGGCTACGACCGCGCCGCGGAGGGGCGCGCCGGCTACGACGTCGCCACCGCGAACCGGTTGCTCGACGAACTCGGCTACACCGGGCGCGACGCGCAGGGCTACCGCACCCGCGATGGGCACCGCTTCAGCATAGGGCTGCCCTACGCGTCCAATCTGATTCGCGAGTCCCGGGACGTGGTGGCCCAGGCGGTGCAGCAGGAACTGAAGAAGGTCGGCATCGAATTGCGTTTGGAACCGGTCGATTACGGCACCTACACCAATCTGCTCAAGCGCAACGATTACGAGATGACCGGCGGCAGCTGGGGCCGGTCCGATCCGGACGTGCTGGCCACGCTGTACCAGTCCGATCGCGATGCCCGCAAAGGCGGTTCGAACACCGGTCAGGTGCACGACGCCGGAGTCGACGCACTGCTGGCGCAGGGCCGGGCCGGCACCGATCCGGCGCGGCGCTACGGGTTCTATCAGCAGGCGCAGCAACTGATCCTGGATGAAGCCTATGGGCTGCCGGTCTACGTCTACAACAGCAACTATGCCGCCGCGTCGCGGGTACACGACTTCACCTTGGATGCCAACGGTTGGAGCAAGTTCTACGACACCTGGGTGGAGTCCAAGTGAGACACAGACTCTTTCGAATCATCGCGCACCGGGTGTGGACCGGGGTGCTGGTGCTGCTCGGGGCGCAGACGGTGACGTTCTTCGCCCTGCGGCTGACGCCCGGCGACCCGGTGGACACTTTGCTGGGCGCGCAGACCAGCGCTTCGCCGCAAGTGCGCGCACAGATCGCCGCGGATCTCGGCTTGGACGAGCCGCTGTGGCGGCAGTACCTGCACACGGTGCTGCGGCCGCTGACCGGGAATCTGGGTCACTCCTATCAGCTGAGCGAGGATGTGCGTACCGCGCTGCAGAGCCAGCTGTGGCCCACCGTGCAACTGGCGGCGGGGGCCATCTTGGTGGCCCTGGTGATCGCGGTGCCCGCGGCGCTGTCGACCGCCGGGCGCGGCAGGTTCGTGCGCGCGGCGGTATCCGGTTCGGAACTGCTCGCGGTTTCGCTGCCCGCGTTCTGGATCGGACTGATCCTGTTGACGCTGTTCTCGTTCCAGCTGCACCTGTTCCCGCCCGCGGGCGGTGGCGGCCTGGCGAGTCTCGTGCTGCCGGTACTGTGCCTGGCCATCCCGATGGCGGGTGAGCTGGGGCAGGTGCTGCGCGAGACGCTCGACCGGTCTCTCGAGCAGCCGTTCGTGCTGACCCTGCGGGCGCGCGGGCTGACCGAACCCGCGCTGCGGCTGCGGCATGTGCTGCGCCACGGTTCGCTGTCGACGGTCACCATGACGGGCTGGATGCTCGGCGTCCTGCTCACCGGCGCCATGCTCACCGAAACCCTGTTCGCGCGGCCGGGTATCGGGAAGATGACCGTCTCCGCGGTGATGACCAAGGACTTCTCCGTGGTGAACGCGGTCGTCCTGCTCGCCGCGCTGTTGTTCGTCGTGATCAATCTCGTGGTGGACCTGCTGTATCTGGTCCTGGATCCCCGGCTGCGGAGGTGAGGAAATGACCGTCGTCCCGAACATCAGGACCGTGTCGCCCGTCCGGTTCCGATCGGTGCCGTGGCCGGTATGGCCCGCGGCCGTCGTCCTGCTGTTCATCGTGGTGGCCGCGGTGGCGCCGCATCTGCTCACCGGTGTGGACCCCGCCGTGAACGACTGGCGGGTCGCGCTGTATCCGCCGAGCCCGTCCCATCCGTTCGGCACCGACCGGCTCGGCCGCGACGTGTACTCCCGGACCATCTACGCCGCTCGCACCTCTCTCGGTATCGGCGTCGCCGCGACCGCGATCGCGGTCGCGCTGGGATCGGTCGTGGGTCTGCTGGCCTCGGGGCCGTCGAAGCTGATCGACGCGGTGCTGATGCGGCTGACCGAGATTCTGCTCGCCTTTCCCGGGCTGCTATCGGCGCTCGTGCTGATCGCGGTTTCCGGGCCCGGCGCGCGCAACTCCGCACTGGCGATCGGGCTGGCGGCGACGCCGTACTACGCCCGCCTGGTCCGCTCGCAGGGCCTGGTGGTGCGGATCAGCGGTTACGTGGAGGCGGCGCGCACCCTCGGCCAGAGCCGATGGCGCATCACGGTGCGCCACATCCTGCCCAACGCGCTGGCGCCGCTGCTGGTGCTCGCGCCGCTGGGCGTCGGCACCGGCATCATCGCGGGGGCGGGCCTGAGCTTCCTCGGGCTCGGCGCCGTGCCGCCCACGCCCGAATGGGGTTCGATGCTGGCCGAGTCCCGCAATCTGCTCAGCCGCGCCTGGTGGCTCGGCGTCTTCCCGGGTCTGTTCGTGGTCGCCGCGGTGGTGTCGATCACGGTCCTGGCCCGTTTCTGGCAAGGACTCTCGGAGGGCAGGGTGGCGCGATGACAGCATTGGAAATCACCGATTTGACAGCGGGTTTCGGTCGCACCGAGGTGGTGCACGGGATCTCGTTGACGATCGAGCCCGGGGAATGCGTGGCCTTGGTGGGCGAATCCGGTTCGGGCAAGAGCGTCGCCGCGCGAGCGCTGATCGGGCTGACCCAACGAGACGGCTGGGTGCGGGCGGAGCGGTTGCGGATCGCCGGGCAGGACGGCCGTGGCTGGTCGCAGCGCCGGTGGCGCCGGGTTCGCGGCGCCACGGTCGGTTACGTGGCGCAGAACGCGCTGGGATCCCTGGACCCGCTGCGGCGCATCGATCAGGAACTGCGCGAGGCGCTGCGGATCCACCGCACGGTGGCGGCGGCGGAGGTCACGAACCGTTCGGAGCAGTTGCTCACCCGCGTCGGGATTCCGGACGCGCGCAGCCGCTTGCGGCAGTATCCGCACGAACTCTCCGGTGGGCTGCGGCAACGGGCGCTGATCGCGACCGCGCTGGCAGCCGAGCCGCAGTTCCTGATCGCCGACGAACCCACCACCGCCCTCGACGCCTCGGTGCAGCGCCGGATCCTCGCCCTGCTGCGCGAGATCCGCGACGCGGGCACCGGACTGCTGCTCATCAGCCACGACCTGGCGGCCGTAGCCGAGGTCGCCGATCGGATCGCGCTGATGCGCGACGGCCGCATCGTCGAACAGGGGCCGACAGCCGAGGTGCTCACCAACCCCTCACACGACTACACCCGCCTGCTGCTGGCCGCGGTGCCGTCGGCGCACACCCGCGGCGCACGCCTGTCGCCGGCCGAATTCGATCTGGCGGCACAGCTTCCCGCGCCGCGCACGCCCCGGCCCAAGGGCGCGCTGGCGCGCGTGCTGGACGCTCGCCGCGTGTTCCGCGATCCCGACGGTGCGCCGTTCGCGGCGCTGGACGGGGTCGACCTCTCGGTCGCGCGCGGCCAAGTCGTCGGCGTGGTGGGCGAATCCGGTTCGGGCAAGAGCACTCTCGCGCGGGCGCTGCTCGGCCTGGAAAAGCTGGACGGCGGTACGGTCACCCTTACCCCGGGGGTGCGCCTGCAGGCCATCTTCCAAGATGCGCTGGGCTCGTTCGACCCGCGGTTCACCGTTCGCCGGGTGCTGGACGAGGCGCTGGAGGCGGGAAAGGTCCGGCGCGCCGACCGGCAGGGCCGGGCCCGCCACCTGCTGGCCGCGGTGGGATTACCCGATTCGGTCCTTTCGCGCCGCCCCCTGGACCTGTCCGGCGGTCAGCAGCAGCGTGTCGCCATCGCGCGGGCGCTGGCGCCGGGCCCGGATCTGATCGTCTGCGACGAACCGGTCTCGGCGCTGGACGTCTCGATTCAGGCGCAGATCCTGGACCTGCTCTTGCGGGTGCGCCGCGAACTGGGTGTCGCGCTGATCTTCATCTCGCACGATCTGGGCGTGGTGCACCACCTGAGCGACGAGATCGTGGTGATGCGCGCGGGCCGAGTGGTCGAATCGGGTCCGGCCGACGAGTTGTTCACGACGCCGCGCGAGGAGTACACCCGCGAACTCCTCGCGGCCGTGCCCGTGCTGCCGGATTACACGGGGCCGCGGGCATGAACCGGCGCAGGCCCTACGGTCCCCGGTCCCGCCCCGATCCTGGGCCGCGGGCCGAAGACAGCGACTCGCGGACTCGAAAGACTGGACCTCCAACGACTTCCAGGAGGCATCGTGACGCCCCCGAACCCGCGGCCGTCGCCGCTCTTGCTACCCGTCGTGCTCGCGGCGACGTTCATGTCCGGATTCGACACGAACGTGGTCAACATCGCGCTGCCCGCGATCCGCGGCGAGCTGCACGCGGGACCGGCGGCGCTCGAACTCGTCGTCAGCGGATACATCTTCGCCTATGCCGCCGGTCTGATCACCGGGGGCAGACTCGGCGACCTCTACACCTACCGCAGGCTGTTCCTGATCGGCATGGCAGGCTTCACCGTCGCTTCGATGCTGTGCGGGCTCGCGCAGTCGCCGGTGGAACTGGTCGGCGCCCGGATCCTGCAGGGCCTCACGGCGGCGGCCATGGTCCCGCAGGTGCTGGCCACCATCATGGCAAATTTCGACGCGGGGGACCGGACCCGGGCGCTGGCCTGGTTCGGCGTGACCGCGGGGGCCAGCGGGGTGGTCGGGCAGGTGCTCGGTGGACTGCTCATCTCGGCGGATGTCGCCGGATGGGGTTGGCGCACCGTGTTCTTCCTCAATCTGCCGGTGGGAGCGGTGATGCTGGCCGTCGCCGTGCGGGTGCTTCCCGCGCGCACTCTCGATCGCAGGCCCGGGCTGGATCCGGTGGGCCTGATCGGAATCACGGCCGCCCTGGCGCTCGCGCTGGCGCCGCTGTCGTTCGGGCGCGAACAGGGCTGGCCGCTGTGGACCTGGGTCTGCCTGGTCGCGGCCGTGCCGTGCCTGCTCGCGGTGCTGGCCTACGAGCGCCGCCTGGCGGCCGCGGGCGGCGACCCGCTCATCGACCTCGATTTCTTCCGGCGGCGGTCGACCGTGTTCGGCATCCTGATCAACGTCGCGTTCATGGCAACGTTCACCAGCGGCATCTTCGCGGTGACACTGCTGCTGCAGGAAGGCTTCGGGCTCAGCGCCTTACATGCCGGGCTGGCGTTCGCCGCCCGCGGGGCTCTGGTCGTGCCTGCGCCGATGGTCGGCAGGCGGGTGATCGCCGCGCACGGGCAGGCTCGCGCGATCGTGCTCGGCTGCGGCATCGACATCGTGACACTGATCGCGCTCGGCGTGGCATTGCACGGGTTCGGCGGGCACATCTGGCTCGGCTGGGTCGTCATCGGCAACGCGCTGCTCGGCTTCGGCAATATGCTCATCCTGCCCGCCGCGCTCGGCGTCACGGTGGCGACCGTCGAGCCGCACCAAGCGGGCAGCGCCTCCGGAGTCGTGAACACCACCCAGCAGTTCTCGGGCGCGGTCGGACTCGCCGTGCTCGGGACGCTGTTCTTCGCCGTGGCGGGTAGCGAACCCGGGCGCGGCGAGTACGCCACGGCCGTCGAGGCGGTCCTCTGGGTGCATCTGGTCCTGATCGTGGGCGCCGCCGCGCTCGCGCTGCGGCTGGATCGCGCCAGGACGCCCACTGTGGTGGTGGCACAGCCGGATTCGGCGCAATCGGCGCAGGCCGCGGCCGATCGATGACCGCACGCCGCGCGGTCTGGCTTTTGATCTAGATTTCGATAACAATCGAAGTCATGACCGAGCGAACGACAGCATACATACCCACCGGCTGGGACGGCGTCGTCGATGTGACCGAATCCGATGGCTGGCGCCAGCCTTGGCGGCTGCCGCCGCGCCGGCTGGCCACGGCGTTCTCGCCGGAACTGACCGAACACGCCGTGGTTCCGACCGGGGTGCGCATCGGCGTCGTGACCGACGCGCCCGAACTGTCGTTGAGCCTGCGCTCCACGCCGGTGTGGACGCCGCGCCCGCGCGCCGTGGACGTTTTCGTGAACGGGGAACTGTCGCAAAGCCTTCCGGTCGGCGTCGGCGCCGAGGAACTGATCGCCCGGCTGCCGGGAGAGCGGTCGGAGGTGCAGTTGTGGCTTCCGCATCGCGGCGCGATCACCCAGGTCGGCCCGATCTCGGTCGCCGCATCGGCCACCCTCGAGCCCGCGCCCGCGACCGGCCCGCGCTGGATCACCTACGGCAGCTCGATCACCCAATGCCTGGTCACCGCCTCGCCCAGCGAGACCTGGCCCGCCCGCATCGCGCGGCGCTACGGCTGGCGGCTGCTGAATCTCGGATTCGCCGCGCAGGCCTATCTGGACCCGTTCGTGGCGCGGACGATCGCGAGCAGGCCCGCCGACCTGATCTCGGTCGAACTCGGACCCAACCTGTACATCCGCGGCCCGTTCACCGAACGCTCGCTCGGCGGGCTGGCGGCCGGTTTCCTGGAGACCATCCGCGACGCCCACCCCGACGTGCCGGTGGTCGTCTTCTCCCCGCCGGTGTGGGTGGAGCGAGAACACGAGCCGAATCCGCACGAGCTCACGCTGTCCGGCGTGCGCGAACTCGTGGAGAACGTGGTCCGGGTCCTACAGGGCCTCGGTGACAACAACCTGCATCTTGTTCCCGGCGACGAGCTGTTCGGGGCCGCCGACGCCGGGCTCACGATCGACGGCCTGCACCCCGACGCCGCGGGCGATGCCCTGCTGGCCGAGCGCTTCGGTCCCCGGCTGGCGGCCGTGCTGGCCGGGTCCGCGGTCCAGGTATCCGCCGGAGGACCGGCCGGGAGACCGGCAT
The DNA here is from genome assembly GCF_040644075.1 of Nocardia sp. NPDC047038. Taxonomy (NCBI): domain Bacteria; kingdom Bacillati; phylum Actinomycetota; class Actinomycetes; order Mycobacteriales; family Nocardiaceae; genus Nocardia; species Nocardia sp. NPDC047038. The sequence continues at coordinate 114,381 of NZ_JBEYVQ010000001.1, forward strand.
CCGAACCGGTCCGTTGACCGAAGACGTCCGGTATGCCCTCTTCGGACACTGAACGGGTCTTCTTTCCGCTCGGTCTGCTCAGGAGGGTTCCCGTGACCGAAGCGCCGATAGCGCCCCGATCCACCCGTTTGCACACGCTCACCGGAATGCGGTTCGCCGCGGCACTTCTGGTGTTCTTCACGCATATCTCGCTGGAAGGATTCTTCACCGATCCCGACGCCCAGCATGCCGCGTCGTTTCTGCTGAAACGCGAGGGCTGGACCGGCGTCGGGTTCTTCTTCGTCCTCAGCGGCTTCGTCCTGACCTGGTCCGCGCGGCCGGGCGACACCAAGCGCGCGTTCTGGCGGCGGCGGTTGGTGAAGATCTATCCCAACCACGTCCTCACCTGGGCCATCGCCTTCGGGCTGCTGATCTGGGCAGGCAAGTCGGTCACCGCCGGGGTGGCGATTCCGAACCTGCTGCTGGTGCACACCTGGGTGCCGGTCGTGCAGAACTTCGCCAGCATGAACACCGTCGCCTGGTCGCTGTGCTGCGAGGCGCTGTTCTACCTGCTGTTCCCCTGGCTGCTCGCCGCGGTCGAGCGGATCCGCCCGGAACGGCTGTGGGCGGCGACGATCGGCGTGCTCGCGACCATCGTGCTGCTGCCGTTCTTCGCGCTGTTGCTGCCGGATCAGCCGCGGGTGCCGTTCGCCACCGATGTCCCGGTGTACCAGTTCTGGTTCCTCTACCTCTTCCCGCCGGTGCGCGTGCTGGACTTCCTGCTGGGCATCCTGCTGGCGAAGCTGCTGCTGTCGGGGCGCCGCGCGCCGCTGACGCTCGCCCCGGCCTCGCTGCTGGTCGTCGCGGGGCTCGTGGTCCAGCTCTGGGCGCCGTACATGTGGGCGCTGGTCGCGGTCGGGGTTATCCCGACGGCGCTGCTCATCCTGGCCGCCGCGACCGCCGACGTGCGCGGCACCTTCTCGCCGTGGCGGTGGCGCTTCGTGGTGTGGCTCGGGGACATCTCGTTCGCGTTCTACATGATCCACGAGCTCGTCCTGCACTATCGCCATCAGTTGTTCGGCATCCAGCAGGCCTGGGCGACACCAGCGGCGATCCTGGTCATCCTCGGATTCCTGGTGCTGGACACCCTGATCGCCTGGGGGCTGTACTCCGGCTTCGAGAATGCGATCGTGCGGCGTTGGAGCCGCCCCCGCCGCCGTGTCGCTGCCGCGGTGGTGATCCCCGCACCGGCGGCGAAACCGGCTGCCTCGCAATCGGATACCCCGCGCCCATCGAGCGCCGGGCTGACCGCCGCTCCGGCGGCCGCCGCCACGGAAGGAGCCGAGCTGTGAGGACGTTCGTCCTGACGGCCGCCGCGGTCACCACGGTGGCCGCCGCGACCGCCCTGTGGCCCGCGTCGCCCGCGCGGGCCACTACCACCCATATCGCCTGTGCGGGAACGAGTACGGTGAGCTACTCGCCGGGCATCACCGACACGCCTCGGCCGGTGCGGATCGTCACCGACGCGGTGTTCGGCTCGTGCGTCTCCAGCGATCCGACCATCACCGGAGGCACCACCCACGCGGGCGGGCCCGCGACGATCGGGTGCGGACCTGCCGCCGGGACCGGCACCTCGCGGATCGACTGGAACAACGGACAGCACAGCACCTTCGAGTTCCGGACCGTCTACGTCAACCGGCCCGCCGGGCAGACCCTGATCGTCATCTCCGGCACCGTGACCGACGGTGAATTCCTCGGCGACCAGGTCGACGGCGCGGGCCTGTACCTCACCGCCGATATCGCCGGCTGCGGCTCCGCCGCCGGGGTCACCTCGACCTTCGGCCCGGTCACCCGGACCTTCAGCTCGTAGCCGGGACGAGAGCGGGGGCGTTGTGCAGAATCGAGCTGAGCACTCCCGGGAAGCGGGCCTCGACCTCGTCGTAACGCAATTCGTTGCGACGGTAGCTGCCCTCCTGGATCACCCGCAGCAGACCGGCCATCCGGAGCACCTTGAGATGGTGCGAGAGCGTGGACATGCTCACGGGGACGTCGAATCCGCCGCAGGTGATCGCCTCCTCCTGCCGCAGCCTTGCCACGATCTCCAGCCGCACCGGGTCGGACAGGGCATGCAGCAAGGTGGGCAGGCTCACCGATTCGATGGAGGGATGCTGGAGTGCGCGCACCGGGCCGATTCTACCTTTCGCCGCGACCGCCGAGGCGGCTCACGCCACCGCCTCGGCGGCCTGCTCGTGGACCAGGCCCAGCACGATTGGGAAGACCAGCAGGCAGGAGACGGCGCAGGTGATGCCGAGCCAGACGAAGCTGTGCGTACCCGACAGCACCGCCACCGAGGCGGAGGTACCGACCGTCGACCCGGCGTACAACGCGGAGGAGTTCAGGCCGAGCGCGGTACCGCGCGCCGCCGGCGCCAACTCGCTGACCAGCGTGGTGATCGAGGATGCGCCGATATTGAACGCCAGCACCCACAGCGCCGCGACGATGACCGGCACGACCAGCGCACCGTCGAGGCTGGAGAAGGCGATCAGCGCCACCGCCACCCCCAGGCCCGCGGCCGCGATCACCACACGCTTGCCGAACCGGTCGGTGAGCCGCCCGCCGAGGAAGTTCCCGCAGACGCCAACGGCGCTGATCACCAGCAGCACCAATCCGATCGCCGTGGTGGACAGGTCGAAATTGGTTGTGAAGTAGACGCCGACATTGGCCCACATGCCCTGGTTTCCCGCGGTCCAGAAGAACGTCGACAGCAGCACGAACAACACGGACGGATTACTGAACGCGGCGCGGAACTTGTCCACGTACGCGCGCAGCGGATGCACCGCGGCCTGGGTCGCGGCGACCGGGATGCGCGGCAGGGTCAGCGGCACGACGGCCAATGCCAGCGCGGCCAGCACGGCGATGGCCCAGAAGGACACCCGCCAGCTGAAGGCGTCCGCGGCGAAGGATCCGACGGGCACGCCGATCAGCGACGAGCCGGTGAGCGCGCCCATGATGATGCCGATGGCGCGCCCACGCCGCTCCGGCGCGACGACATCGGCGACCGCGGCGAAGATGCTTGGCACCATCATCGCCGCGCCGAGCCCGGCCAGGCCGCGAAACACCAGCAGCACGGCGAAATTCGAGCCTATGCCGGTCAACGCGGTGCCGATGCTGAAGATCGTGAGCCCGGTGAGGATGACGTTGCGCCGTCCCCACCGGTCCGACACCGGGCCGAACAAGGGCCCGGTCACCGCGTAGACCAGGGCGTAGGTGGTGACGAGCAGTCCCGCCGAATCCACCGAGGCGTGCGTGTCCCTGGTGATGGTCGGCGCCAGCGGCGCGACGATCAGCGCGTCGAGCCCGACGAGGGCCGCGCAGATCGATCCCACGATCAGCAGCCGACGGCTGCCGACATCGGATTCGTCGCGGGCAGCGGTGGTCGAGGAAACCATGAGGCACCTGCCTTGAGTAGTAGTACTAGATTTCGAATATTATCGAAATCATGACCACATGGTGACAGGCGGCATGCCGCTCGTCAACGGAAGAGCCGGTGCCGGTGCGGCTTTCGGGAGATCAGGCCCGCGCGGGGACCGGCGCGGCGGCGCTGCGCACCACCGTGTCGAGCAGGCCGGGGAAGCGGGCGTCGAGATCGGCGGCGCGCAGCGAGACCATGCGGCGCACGCCGTCGACGCGGGTCGCGGTGAGCCCGGCCTCGCGCAGGACCTTCAGGTGATGTGACAGGGTGGACTTCGTCAGGTCGGGGTTCAGTTCGCTGCACGACATCTCGTCGATCCGCGCGGCCAGCTCGCAGACCATCGCCAGCCGGGCCGGATCACTCAGCGCGTGGAAGATGGCGGTGAGTTCCAGGTCGTCGCGAGCCGGCTGGTTCACTACTCGCGCCATGATGGCCGCCTTCCGCTGCGTTCGTGCCCGATCGGGATTTCGATCATAGTCGTTTTCTCGTCCGATACCGGTCCAAGGTCCAGGTCCGCCGACCGGACCGAGGGCTGATGCCTCGTGCGGGATACCGGGCCCGCGGCCGAAGACAGTTCGCCGCGCTCCGAGCAGCATTGGGCGGAACGCTCGCGCAGCAACGGAAGTGGTCGCATGAACAAGCCAGCAGCCGCGGCGGGACGCCGATCGCGACCGGCGCCCCGCTCGCGATCGGCGCTAGTCGACCACCGCGGCGTGCACGAGCTGGCGCAGCCGCGAATACAGCGGCAGCGCCTTGGACGGGAACAGCTGCGGGAACGCCATCGCGGTGATGCGCTTGACCGGATCGACGAAGAAATAGGTACTCGTGGCGGAATACCAGGAGAATTCGCCGGGCGTCGCGATGACCTTGGTGGCGGCCGGATTCTCGGCGGTCAGGAAGCCGAAGCCGAAGCCGAGGCCGTCCAGGGTGGTGAGCGCGGGCAGCACCGGGCGACCGATCGCGCCCAGGTCCGCGCCCCCCGGGAGCTGGTTGGTGGTCATGTATCTCACCGTCTGCGGCGACAGCACGCGGCCGCCGTTCCATGCGCCGTTGTGCAACAGCATTTGCAGGAAGTGATGGAAATCCGCGGCGGAGGTGATCAGGCCCGCGCTGCCGGACAGCCAGCTCGGCCGCTGCGTCGGATCGCCGCCCGCGAGCACGTCGTTGCGCACCGCACGCCCCGTCGCCGGATCGGCCATGTAGATCGCCGCCAGCCGGTCGACCTCCTCGGGCTCGATCCAGAACTTGGTGTCGTGCAGGCCGAGCGGATCCAGCACCCGCTCGGCGAACACGCGGTCGAGCGACTGTCCCGACACCACCTCGAGGAGTCGGCCCAGGACGTCGGTGCTCACCCCGTAATTCCATGCGGTGCCCGGCTCGAACAGCAGCGGCAGCGTGGCCCAGGTGTCCACGGCGGTGGCCAGATCGATGCCGGGCGGAGCGCTCCACTCGAAGCCGCGCTGGACGTACAGCTCGTCCACCGGATGGGAGTGGTGGAAACCGTAGGTGAATCCCGCGGTGTGGGTGAGCAGATGCCAGATGCGGATGGGTTCGCGGGCCGGCTCGGTCTCCAGGTTGCCGCCGCCGAGTCGTTTGTAGACGCGGACGCCGGCGAGCGAGGGGATGTAGTCGCTGACGGGGTCGTTGAGCCCGAACGCGCCCTCCTCGTACAGCGCCATCGCCGCGACCGAGGTGAACGGCTTGGTAAGCGACCACGCCCGGAACAGCGAATCGGTCGCCATCGGCAGTTCGGCCTCGGCGTCGCGATGTCCACCGGTGCCGACGTGCACGACCTTGCCGTCGCGGGCGATGATCCCGACCCAGCCCGCCATGCGGCCCGCGTCGACGAGCCGGTCGAGGTAGTCGTCGAAGCGCCGCAGCCGCGCGGGATCGAACCCGGCCTCGGTCGCATCGATTTCGATTTTGATTTCCGACATGAGGTGATTCCTGCCTTTATCGCGTACCGGGAATCCGGAATGATCCGGCCCGGTACTTGCCAAGCCGACATCGAGAATAGTAGCTTTAGTTCGATAGATGTACAACTATCGAACTTGATTGCGGGCCAACGCATTACAACAGCGCGGTGCCCGGATAGCGCCCCGATGACAATGATGTGGGAGGTTGGTTTCTCATGCCCCGATACGGAATCACGCTGCCGTTGCCGCTGGTTTCGCTGCCCGACCATCGCGTGATCTTGGAGCAATTGGCCGACCTCGGTTACACCGACGCGTGGACCGGCGAGTTCGCCGGCGTGGACGCCTTCACCCCGCTGGTGCTGGCCGCGGCCTGGGGGTCGCCGAGCCTTCGGCTGGGGACGGCGGTGGTGCCGGTCTACACGCGCGGTCCCGCTGTGATCGCCCAAACCGCTTCGGCGCTGGCCGATCTCGCGCCCGGCCGGGTGGTCATCGGCGTCGGCTCCTCGGGCCCGCAGTTGGTCACCGGAATGAACGGTGTCCCCATGGCCGAGCCCTACCGCCGGGTGCGCGACACGGTCCGCTTCCTGCGGCAGGTCTTCACCCACGGCGTCGTGACGGGTCCGTTCGACACCATCGACTTCGAGGGCTTCCAACTGGGCTATCCGGCCGCGGAACCGCCGCGGATCATGGTCGGCGCGCTGCGCACGCGGATGCTGCGGCTCGGCTTCCGCGAGGGGGCCGGATCGATCACGAATTTTCTCGCGGCCGAGGACATTCCGACCGTCGTGCGAGCACTGGGCGAGGACCGGGGCCGCGGTGAACTGGTGGCACGCATCTTCGTGTGCCCGACCGAGGACGTCGAATACGCCCGCGCGGCCGGGCGCCGGATGCTCGCGCACCTGTTCACCCGCCCGTCCTACCGCGCCTTCCACGAATGGCTCGGCCGCGCCGAAGTGGTTGCCCTGGTGAACAAGTACGTCGACAGCGGCGATCCGCTGCGGGCCGCGGCGGCGATCCCGGACCAGGTCGTGGACGGTATTCTCATCCACGGCAATACGGCGCGGTGCCGCGAGCAGATTGAGCGCTACGTCGACGCCGGCGTCGACACGCCGGTCGTAATGCTCCAGTCGTCACCGGAGTTGCTGGCCGGTGGGCCGGCCGCGGTGTGGCGCACGGTGCGCGAGCTGGCCCCGCGATGAGGCGGGCGGCGGTTGTGGGACGATCGTCGAATCCTCGAACAAGATTAATATTCTCGGAGATCATTAATAGCGACGGAATTTTTAGTAGAAGTGCGCACCTGTTGCCGCACACGTGGGCCTGTGTTAGTTTGACAGATATCGATCTTGCCGGTAGCCATCTTTTGATTTCGCGTTATCGGGAAGATCGTCGGATTCTCAACAATCGGGACCCACCTATAACTACAGAAGCTTGCGGGGCGCAGATGAAGTTGTTAGGCGCAAATCACGAGACCGGCGAATTCGGCGAAGATGCCGGACGGAACACGGCGGCGGCTCGAGTAGTGGTGGTCTGCGGGGAGCAGATCATGCGCAGCGGACTGGTTTCTATTCTGCGTGGCATGCCCGACCTCGGCTGGGTCGGGCCTGCGACCAACAGCCAGGCGGCGTTGAACATGGTCGCGGCGGGCAAGGCGGATGTGGTCGTGCTCGACCACTGTGCCAACCCGGGCTGGGACGGGCCCGCGCTGGCCGCCCGGTTCACCGGCATCCGTCCCGACCGCGGTGTCGGTGTGGTGGTGGTGTCGGACGGCACCGACAGCGAACTGCTGCTGCGATATCTGCAGGCCGGCGCCCGTGGCCTGGTCTCACGGCGTTCCAGTGCCGTCGATCTGGTGAACGCGGTGGACAGCGTGATCCGCGGTGAGGCGCTGCTGTCGCCCTCGATCACCCGGCTCGTGCTCGAGGCGACGGTGCCCTATCTGCCCGCGGCCTCGACCCGGTCGGTCACCGCTCTGGACACGTTGACCCAGCGCGAGCTGGAAATCCTGATCCTGGTGGCCGACGGATTGTCCAACAGCGAAATCGCTCAAGTTCTGCACGTCAGCTACAAGACCGTGAAATTCCACGTGTCGAATATCTTGCGCAAGTTATCGGTGCGCACTCGAGCGCAGGCGATCGTCTATCTGCGGCCGAGTGTGGCCATCACCTCACAAGCGGGCTGACGACCGCGGCGCCGAGTTTCCGTCTTGTTGGCGGGGGCCTCGGCTGCTATCGTTTAGTTCGAGAGTTTTGAAACTGTCGAATCGTGTCCGATTCGGTTTCCCTCACCCTCCTTCGGCTCTGGAAGGAAATATCCCGATGACTGAAATCGTCGAAGAAGATCTCGACTCCTATCCCTTTCCGCTCGGCCCACTCGGCGAGCCGCCGGAACGCTTCTCCGAGCTCCGCGCGCAGTGCCCGGTCGTGCGGGTCCGCATGCCCAGTGGCGACACCGCCTGGGCGGTCACTGGATACGACGAAGTCGTTGCGGCGCTGTCGGATTCGCGACTGTCCCGCGCGGCCCTGCGGGAGCCGGGAGCCCCGCGCGTGATCAAGGGCCCCGACTTCGGAGACAATCCCTTCAATCTGCTCAGCCAGGACGGCGCCGACCACCGGCGGCTGCGGCGGCTGATCTCGCCGGCCTTCACACCCAAACGCGCCGAACAGAAGCGGCCGCGGATCCAGGAGATCGCCGACGAACTCGTCGACGCTCTCGAAGCGGGACCGCGTCCGGCCGATCTGCACCACGACTTCGCGGCCCTGCTGCCGATCTGGGTGATCACCGATCTGCTCGGCGCGTCGCGGGAGCGCCGGGCCGACATCCAGCGCTGGACCGATCATCTGGTCAGCATCACCGCCCACACGGCCGACGAGCGGCTGCGGGCCAGGGACGAGTCCGCGGCCTATGTCGTCTCGCTACTGGCCGAGCGCCGCAGCGCGCCCGGCGAGGACCTGCTGTCGGACCTCATCACCGCGCGCGACGACGGGGACCGCCTCTCGGAGCAGGAATTGGTTTGGCTGACAGTGAATCTGCTGGTCGCAGGGCACGACACCACGGTGAGCGCGCTCAGTCGCGCGACGTATCAAATACTGCGGCACCAGGATCAGTGGGCCTCTCTGGTCGCGCACGTCGATGACCGGGAGGTGGTGCGGCACGCGGTGGACGAACTGCTGCGCTACGCGCCGCCCTCGGAGATCGGCTTCCTGCGCATCGCCACCGATGATCTCGAGGTGGGCGGCGTCGCGGTGCGCAAGGGCGAGGGCGTCATCCCGATCATGCATGCCGCGGGGCGCGACACCCGCCACGTTCACGATCCGGACCGGCTCGATCTGTTCCGCGAGGATGTCAAACATGTGGCGTTCGGGCACGGCAGCCACTTCTGCCCGGGTGCGGGCCTGGCACGGCTCGAACTCGAGATCGGGCTGGCGACCCTCGCGCGGCGGCTGCCGGAATTACAGCTGGCCGTGCCGCCGGATGACGTCGAATGGTCCAGTGGACTGCTGACCCTGCGACCGAAGACGCTGCCGGCCCGGTGGTGACCTCGGCGGCCGGCTCCCGGGCCCGCGCCGTCCCGCAATGGCGTTGGCTGACCGTGCTGGCCACCTGCGCCTGTCTCGTCGGGCTGGACGCACTGGTCGTCTCCCCGCTCGCACCGCGGATCACCCACGAGGTGGGCGCGCCGCCGCGGGTGGGCGGGCTGCTGGTCACCGCGTACGCCCTGGCCTATCTGGTGGCGGGTCCGGTCTTCGGGCCGCTGTCGGATCGGTGGGGCCGGACGCGGCTGATGACGCTCGGGCTGGCCGTCTTCGCGGCCGGCACGGCGGCGACCGGATTCGGCACGAATTTCATTGTATTGCTGGGCTTTCGAGTGCTCTCGGGCGTCGGCGCGGCGATGCTGGTGCCCGCGATCCTGGCCCATGTCTCGGGGCAGGTGCAGCCGCGGCGGCGCGGCGCCGCGATCGGCGTGATCGTGGGCGCGATGATGGGCGCGTCGGTGGCCGGCGTGCCCGCGGGTGCGTTCCTCGCCGGCGCGGTGTCGTGGCACTGGACGTTCTGGGGCATCGGCATCGCCGCCGCGGCGCTGCTCGTACCGCTCACGAGGCTGGTGCCAGGTGGTGCGCCCCCGGTGGCGGCCGGTGACGCGCCGATCCGCGCGGCGCTGGGCGATGCGGCGGTGGTGTACACCCTGCTGTGCACGTTCCTGTGGACCGCGGGCCTGCAGGGGATGTTCGCCAATGCCGGGCTCTTCTACGCCGACAACTTCGGATTGTCCACGGGCGCAGTCGGTCTGGCGCTGGCGGGCGGCGGCGCGATGAGCGTCGCCGGGAATGTCTGCGGCGGGCGGCTGGCCGATGCCGTCGGCGGCCGCCGGGTCGTCGCGGTGGCCACGCTGGTGGCGGCCGCCTCGGTCCTCGCGTTCTCGCTGTCCACCGGGTCGCTGGTGGCGGCCGTCGCGGTCCAAGTGGTCTGGGGCGGCGCGGTGGGACTTGGCCAGTCGGCGCTGACGACGCTGGCGGGCACCCTGCGGCCGCAGGCCCGCGGCACGGTGCTGGCGCTGAATTCCTCGCTGCAGTACGGCGGGATGATGGCGGGCACCGCGGCGGCAGCCGCACTGCTGCAGGCCGATTCGCCCTTCTGGGCGGTCGGAGCGCTGTGCTCGGTGTGCAGCGCCCTCGTTTTTCCGGTGGTCACCGTGCTGCTGCCCGTGACCACCGATTCGGACCCCTCGTAAGTCAATTCACTCCGAACAAGGATCGAAATGAAGAAGATACTTGTGTCGACGGCGCTTGCCGTCGCCGCGACCACGACCGCCGTGAATCTCGCCCAGGCGGCTCCCGCAGCGGGCGACGAGGCGGTGAACTACACCGCCGCCACCACCCCGCAGGCGGTCACCGTCACCACCGACGGCGGTTCGCTCACCGCCGACGACGGCGTATTCAAGATCACCGCGGCCGACGGCACGGTGCTCGCTGGCACCGAGTTGTCTTTCCGGGTAGACGATTTCATCTTTCCGATCACCGCGGACATCGCCGGTCACACCGCCACCCTGACGCCGCGATTCGACCTCGGCCACGCCGTCTACCGACCGGTGGCACTGCCTTACGAGGACTCCGCTCCCTGGAAGACCCCGTACGACCGCGAGGTCGCGGCCTGGAGCCGGATGACATCCACCATCGCCGCGGGCGCCACGATCGGCACCCTCGTCGGCGGCCTCACCGGCGGAGCCGTCGGCTGTGTCCTGGGCGGCATCGCGGGCGCGACGGTGGCCTCGGCCGCGATCGTCGGCCTGTTCGGCGCGTTCCTGCCTGCCGCGGCGGTGGGTTGCGTGGGCGGCATTCTCGCCATCGGAGCGCTGGGGACCTTGGTCGGGCAGCTGCTGGTGACCGCGCCCGTAGCGATCCTGGCGGCCTCGCAGTACTTCACCACGATCAACCAGCCGTTCAACCCGGCGCCGACGAAGTAGGAAGACGCCGACGGCTCGCAGCCCACGGGCTGGTTCCGAGGGGCGCTACTGCCGGTGGAATCGCTCCCGGACGGCGTCCATGCGGGCGCGTAATTCGTCCGGGCTGATCACGCCGCGATCCATCAGGGTGTGCGCCGTGACGACGACCGAGCGGGTGCGTACCGGGAAGTCGCGATAGATCGTCTCGCCCAGTGTGTCCTCGGCGTGGCGGCGTTCCAGGTTGTCGAACGCGCCGCGCCACGAGAGGCATTCGCACGTGGCCTGCATGCTGGACTCCCACGGGTCGGGTTTGCCGTCGAGCTCGGGCAGCGAGGTCTCCCGGTGCGACGCGGGGTCCAAGGTCTCCAGCAGGACTTCGTACGGACCGCTCGTCACGGGCGCCCCTCCTTCTCGGCGGCGGCTTCGACTCGGTTCGGTGGCTGCTGTGCGGTCCAGTCGGCCTGGGGCAGCGCCACGCCGATCATCGTGTCCCGGGTGACGATGGCGGCCAGCTGTTCCTCGGTCCAGCCCTCGGTGCCCTCGGGGCGCATCGGCATCACCATGAACCGCGACTTCTGGTTGGAGTCGTGCACGCGGATCTCGACGTCGGGCGGGAAGTGCAAGCCGAATTCGGCGAGCACTTCCCGGGGCCAGCGCACCAGGCGGCGACGGTAGTTGGGCGTGCGATACCAGTCCGGGGACATCCCGAGCACCGGTCGCGGATAGCATGAGCACAGCGTGCACACGATGACGTTGTGCACCTCGGGCGTGTTCTCCAGCACGTAGAAGTAGGTGTAGTCGCTCGGCGTCCCCGATCCGGTCGGATCGCGCCAGTCGATGCCGATCTCCTTGCACGTCTCGGTGCCGTCGGCGAGCAGGCGGGCTTTGAACTCGGGGTCGGTCCACGCCTTGGCGACCAGCTTCGATCCGCCGTGCGGACCCACCGATTCGGCCCACTCCGCGAACCTGCGGTGGTCTTCCTGGGAGAAGAGCCCCTTCTCGATGGCGAGTTCCCGCACCGCCGTCTCGAGCACCTCGAATTCGCTGATCTCCTCGCTGGTCCGGATCGGCGCGTGCGCGTCGTGATCGTGGGTCCGGCTCACTGGGCATCCTCCTCCGCGGGCTCGAGCCAGCGCTCGGAGACCTCCGTCTCCAAGGTGTCGACGTCGAAGCCGGTGTATTTGGGCCATAAATCCTTCTGGCGGAATCGCACGACGTAGAACGGCTCGACGCGACCGTCGTCCCGTCCCCATGCCTCGTCCTCCGGGATGATCCACTCCGGCCGGTACTCGACGACGACACCGATGTGCCCGCGGGTGTAGGCCTGGGTGCGGGTGTGGAACATCGACGTGGCGTCGCGGACGCGCACACGGTCGCCGATCCGGTATCTCCTGCTCATGTGCGCGCCTCCATTCGTGCGCGTACTTCGTCCAGCTTGGCCGACAGTTCGTCGGGGGTGATCAATCCCTTGGCGACCAATGTCTTCGCCGCGACGGTCGCCCAGCGCGCGTAGTAGGGGAGACCGAAGTACAGCGTCGCGCCGAGGTCGTTCTCCGCTCGCCTGCGTTCCTCGGAGTTCCATACGCCGCGCCAGCCGAGGCATTCGCAGGTGACGTACGTGCTCATCTCCCAGGCCTCTTCCTCCTTCTCCCGGTACTCGACCGGAGTGTCCGGCTGGCCGCCCACGTCGTGCAGAACGTGTCGGAGGGCGGCGAACAACGCGTTCGAGATCTCGTAGGGCGAGTCCAGCGGCTCGCGAAAGACCGGTGCGAGGTCCGCGACGCGATGCTGCAACTCGTCGAATCGGTTCGGTGCGCTCATCATGTCTCCGAAGTGACGGATCCGGGGTCCACGGCGGGGCGGTTGCGGCAGGTGTGCTCGCGCACGCCTTCCCTCGTAGGAACTGGAGGGGGAACGAGCGCCATGGAAACTCCAACGGGACGGCCCGCCCAGCAGGCGGGTGCAGTCGGACGACGGGTGTGACCCCAGTCACAATCGCATGGTTCGGATACCGAGCGTACACGTCGAGATCGATTTGCTGAAGGATGCCTGTGGCGCGGCGAAGACGGGCGCGCCCGGCTCGGAGATTTGCGCTGCCGACCCTCTTGACTAGCGGAAAATGTGGAGGAAACTAGTCATTACACCGGAGCACCGGTAGGTGAGCGCACTGTCAGCTGAGACGTCGGTAGGCAGTGAAGACACCGACCCAGGATCCGGCTAGGCCCCCGGCAAGCCAGTCGCAAAACCGGAGACTCAGCGACGACTGAGGATCACGGAAACGACGAGACTACCGGGGACTGATCTGTGTAGGGGGTCTTTCGCCTGGTCTCAGGCTCGCGAACAGGACCGGAGTGTCGGCTGAATCGGCCCACTCCAACGGAATGCTGATGGTTGACTAGCCGTGTGCCGGCTGTCTCGGCCGCACATTCGGCAACCCGTATCAGGAGGCACCCGCAATGCCCACTCATGACGGAAGCTGGCCGCAGGGAACACCGTGCTGGGTCGACTGCCAGGTCGACGACCCGGCGCGCGCCCGCGAATTCTACGGCGCACTCTTCGGCTGGGAGATCCAGGACAGCCCGCCCGAGGCGGGGGGATACCTGATGGCGATGCGCAACGGCCGCGCGGCCGCGGGCATCGGACCCAAGCCGGAAGGCATGCCGATGCCGTCGGTGTGGACCACCTACCTCGCCGCCGACAGCGCCGACGCCATCGCGGAGAAGGTGAACGCCGCGGGCGGTTCGCTGATGATGCAACCGTTCGACGTACTCGATGTCGGCCGCATGGTCGTCGGCGCCGACCCCACCGGCGCGGTCTTCGGGATCTGGGAGGCCAAGGCCCACAGCGGCGCGGGGGTATACAACGAGCACGGCGCCTACTGCTGGAACGAGCTGCACACCAGCGACTACAAGAAGGCCCAGGAGTTCTACGCCGATGTGTTCGGCTGGCAGTACTCCGAAATCGGCGACGGCGAGAATTTCGTCTACTCCACCTTCAGCTTGCCGCAGGGCGGGGACGCCGTCGGCGGCATCAACGACTCGACGAAGATGCCGGGCGACAACCCGTCGTATTGGCTGGCCTGGTTCCAGGTCGGCAACACCGATGACGCGCTCGCCAAGGCGCGCGATCTCGGCGCCACCGTCATGTCCGGACCCGACGACAGTCCCTTCGGCCGCATGGGCCTCGTCCAGGGGCCGCAGGGTGAGGTCTTCGGCCTCATCGACCCGACGACGACAGTCGGGGAGCCGCCGACCGGCGCGTGAGTCGTCCGGCGGCGACAACCGAGCCGCTGCGCTCGGTTGTCGCCGCCGGAGCAATCGTGGTTTCGGCGGGGGTGTCGACGGACTCCGCGGCTCGCGGCGCGGGAGCGTAGGGCCCGGTCGACACGGTTCATGAACGACGCTCGTGCCGAAGGGTGCGACGATTCGTCGAGGTCCAGGCCACGGTCGGTATACCGGGTCAGTCGGAGCGCGCCGATTCCGGTGACACCAGACCGTGCTGATGGGCGTAGACAACGGCGTGGATGCGATCGCGGACACCGAGTTTGGCCAGGATGCGGGAGACGTGGGTCTTCACCGTCTCCTCGCCGACGCCGAGCTGCGCGGCTATCTCGGCATTGCTGCGCGCGTCGGCGAGCAACAGCAGCACCTCCAGTTCGCGGGCGGTGAGCTGATCGACCTCCGGTGGGGTGCGCGGCGGTGCGAGCGTGGTCGCGAAGCGGGAGACCAGACGGCGGGTCATCGACGGATCGATCAGCGCGTCTCCGCGCGCCGCGATCCGGATGGCCGTGACCAGTTCTTCCGGCGGCAGGCTCTTCAGCAGGAACCCGCTGGCGCCCGCCTGCAGTGCGCGATACAGGTTGGCTTCGCTGTCGTAGGTGGTGAGTACCAGGACGTGCGTGCCGCCCGCGGCCACGATCGCGGCGGTGGCGGCGAGCCCGTCCAGTTTCGGCATCCGGACGTCGAGGATCGCGACATCCGGTCGTACCCGGGCGGTCTCGCTGATCGCGGCGCGGCCGTCGCTCACCTCGGCGACGCAATCCAGATCCGGCTGACTGTCGACGACGGCGCGCAGGCCGGAACGGAACACGCTGTGGTCGTCGGCGATCAGGACGCGGATGGGCAGGTTCACGATCCTCCGATCGGCACCGACACCGTGGTGTGCCAGTGCGTGGCGTCGCGGCCGTAGTCCAGGTCGCCGTCGAACAGCTCGGCGCGGCGGCGGATTCCGTTGAGGCCACGCGGTACCGAGGTGTCCGCGGTGACCGGTTCGGGGGCGAGGGGATTGGTCGCGCGCAGCACCACCCGCTTGGGCAGGTACTCCACCTCCAGTCGCGCGTGCGTACCGTCTCCGTGCCGCAGCGCGTTGGTCAGCATCTCCTGCACGATGCGGTACAGCGTGATGTTCAGCGAGTCCGGCAGTTCCACCGCCTCGCCGCGCACGCTTGTCTCGACGTCCAGCCCGGCCGCGCGGACGTGCTCGATCAGCCCGTCGATGTCGGCCAGTCCCGGCTGGCGCTGCCCCTCGTCCTCGTGGCCGTGCAGCAGGTCGAGCTGGCGGCGCAGATCGACCATCGCGGCCCGGCTGCTGGACTCCACCGCGGACAGCGACCGGGCGGCGGCCTCGCTCGCCGTGCCGCCGAGGGCCAGCCGCGCCGCGCCCGCGTGGATGCCGATCGCGCTGACGTGATGCGAGATCACGTCGTGCAGGTCGCGGGCGATGGCGGCCCGCTCATCGGTGACCGCGCGCTCCACGGCCGTCCGGTGCTCCTGCTGCCGCAATCGGGCGCGCTGCTCCAGATCGGCGATGTAGGCGCCGCGCGCCGCCGTGTAGCGGCCGACCAGCCACGGTACGCAGCCCGCGGAGACGGTCGCGGCGAGCAACAGCCGCCAGTCGTGCGCCGCGGCGCTGTCGGTGAACAGGTGCGCTCCCGCGACTCCCGCGCACAGCAGCAGCATGGTGAGCACGGAGGTCGGCCCGGCGAGCCATGCCCCCGCGCGATATCCCGCCACCAGGAACCCGACGTCGGCGAATCGCACCGGGAATCCGTGCCGGTACAGCAGCAGCGCGGCCAGGAGCCGGACGAGCACTTGCACCGCCGCGACCACGCCCGCCGTCCGGGGCGGCGCGGCCAGGGCGAGATCGGCGGCGACGATCGCCGTCACGGCGGCGACCGTCTGCCACGGCGCCACCGCGAACACGCCGCACAGACCGAGCACCACCGCGTCGATTGCGGCGGCCACCACGGCGACCACCACCGACTGGCGAGCCAGCGACCTGCTCACGTCCACCAGTTCGTCACCGCCTCCATTCGGTTCCGGTGCCGAGCCCTGAAGGTGATCCTAATGATCGGGCCCCGTCCGGAGACGCCGCACGGACGACAACTCTGCCCGGGTGCGGACGCGCCCGCGTCCCCCGTGCGGGGGACGTGAAGTCCCTCGTCGGCGCGATGTCTTCCCAGGCCCGAGCCCGTAGCGTCGGGGATCGACGGCAGACGAAGAAGGAGTACCCATGGGCCGTGTGGAGTTCGAGTTGCTGACCTACGCCATCCCAGCATTCGCGGCGCTCATGCTGGTCGAGTGGATCGCCTACCGCCGTGATCCCGACCGATCCGGCAACGGCGGATCGGCCCGCGATACCGCATCCAACGTGACGACGTTCACGCTGGGCAGGCTGGTCAAGCCGCTGATGCAGCATCTGGTGCCGTTCTCGGCGGTCGTCGTCGCCGCGGCGATCACGCCGCTGCACCTGTCGCCGCGATCGTGGTGGGTCTGGGTGCTCGGCTTGATCGTGACGGATCTCTGCTACTACTGGGCGCACCGCGCCGATCACCGGGTCCGGCTGATGTGGACCGCGCACAACGTGCACCACTCCAGCGAGCACTTCAACCTCTCCACCGCGCTGCGCCTCTCCTGGCTGCATCCGATCCCCAACATCCTGCGTGGACTGGCGTGGGTGCCCGCGGCGCTGCTGGGCTTCCCGGCCTGGATGATCTTCCTGTTGCAGGGCATCGGGCTGCTCTACCAGTTCCCGATCCACACCCAGCGGGTCCAGACGCTGCCGCGCCCGATCGAATTCCTGTTCAACACCCCGTCGCACCACCGCGTGCATCACGGGTCGAACAAGCCCTACATCGACAAGAATTACGGTGGCATCCTCATCATCTGGGATCGCATGTTCGGCAGCTTCGCCGCCGAGTCCGAACCGGTCCGCTACGGCCTCACCAAGAACATCGGCACCGACAATCCGCTGAAGGTCAACTACCACGAACTGGCGGCGCTGATCCGCGACGTGCGCGGCGCGAGCACCTGGCGCGGGCGGCTCGGGTACGTCTTCGGCCCGCCCGGCTGGACCGAGCACCCCGCACCACCTGCCTCGATCGAGCCGCCGGTCCGCGCCGAGGAGCACGTCCCAGCCGTGCGACTCGCGTCCTGATCGACTGGTGACGGGTAGCCGGGCGGCACCGGCCGTCCGGCTACCGGCGGCATTGGTGCCGTTCGAAACCGGCGGATGACGTGAGCCCGGATCAGACGGAATCGAGATAGAACCGCAGACTCGTGATGCCGTCGCCATCGGTCGCGAACTCCACGACCGCGACTCCCGGTATCGCGCCGAGCCGCACACTCGCCGTGACGGTGCGTCCGGCGGCGATCACCTTGCTCCAGCGCATGTTGCGCGCTCGATTCGTGAACTCCTCCACCGACACCGGTGTGCCCGCGGGCAGTTCGATGTCGACCCGCTGCCCGAGCAGCTCGCGCACGGCGCTGAGGTCGGTGCTCGCCGCGGCGGCGAAAAGCCTTGTGGTAGCCCGCTTTCCGCGACGGCCCACGCCGCCGAGCGCCCGCAGCATGCCCAGCGCCCCACCGACGCCCTGGTTGACGATCAACTGCGGTCCGAGCTTCAACGCGGCGGCGAGCCCGGGCAGCCCGGTGCGCAACAGCTGCCAGATCATGCCCGCCAACTCCCAGTGCGCGGCCAGGTAGGCGATCTTCCAGACGCCGTCCTGTTCCACCAGCCGATAGCGCAGATGCATCGGGACCGAGACGGTGGCGCCGGTCGACATCGTGGTGACGATGGTCAGGTCGCGCAGCACCGTCGGCGGATGGACCAGGTCGCGGTCGACCCGGAACGCGATGGTGTTCGGCCCGATGAAGGTGTCGTAGAAGCGTTCGATGGCGGCGCGGCCGACGTGCGGGCGCGAGCCCACCGGGTCGTTGACCTCCGCGTCCGGGGCGAACAGGCCGACCCACGCGGACTTGTCGTGCGCGGCGACCGCGAGCGGCGACGCCTCGACGGCCGTCAGCAGCGCTGCGCTCGAGTGATCCAGCGGCATGGCAGAACCTCCGTCGACGTGAGCCGGACTCGACATATGGTAGAACAAGTTCTAGTTTTGGCGTCGCGTTCCGGTGTGTCCGCGCTGGTCGTCTCCGCACGACAAGGGAACTCGATGGACTGATCCACCGGGGGGCTGCGCCGCTCGCGAATCTATCGAGCCAGATGGATTGCATCGGACCAATTTGTCGCGGGTAGTTTCCTGCGGTTTTTCGGGAAGTTTGGCTGAAACGATGCGGAAACGCTGCGTTTGGGCGATTTCGGGCTACAGTCGGGTCATGGGTATCGAGTACGCGAGCGTCATCGATCTACCCCGGTCCGAGGTTTTCGCCTGGCACGCGCGCCCCGGCGCCATGACCCGCCTGGCGCCGCCCTGGCAGCCGGTGTCGCCCCGCGCCGAATCGGACTCGCTCTGCGACGGGCGGGCGGTGCTCGGACTGCCCGGCGGCCTGCGCTGGGTGGCCCGGCACGATCCTCGTGAGTACGACCCGCCGCGCCGATTCGTCGACGCGGTGACCGTCGACGGAATCGGGTCGCTGCCCGCCGGGCTGCTGCCGTGGCGGCACACCCACGATTTCGAGGTCGTCGACGAGACGCGCACCCGGGTGGTGGACCGGGTGGACGCGCCGGTGCCCGCCGCGGTGCTGCGCCCCATGTTCGCCTACCGTCACCGGCAGCTCGCCGACGATCTCGCGGCCCACGCGCGGGCGGCGGAGGCGGGGTTCGTGTCGAAGACCGTCGCGGTGACCGGAGCATCCGGCACGGTCGGTTCGGCACTGGCCGCGTTCCTGTCCGCCGGCGGGCATCGCGTGGTGCGGCTGGTCCGGCATCCACCACGCGCCGCGGACGAAAGACAGTGGGTCACCGCGGATCCCGCGCCGGATCTGCTCGACGGCGTGGACGCGGTGGTGCATCTGGCCGGCGCTTCCATCGCGGGCCGGTTCACCGAGGGACACAAGCGAGCCATCGCCGACAGCCGGATCGGACCGACCCGCGCACTCGCCGAAATGGCGGCCCGGGCGGCGGTGCCGGTGTTCGTGAGCGCTTCCGCGATCGGCTACTACGGCGCCGACCGGGGCGACGAGGCGCTGACCGAGCAGTCGGCGCGCGGTGCGGGCTTTCTCGCCGACGTGGTCGAAGGATGGGAGGCCGCGACGGCGCACGCCGCGGAGGCGGGGGTGCGGGTGGTGCGCGTGCGCACCGGAATCGTGCAGTCCTCGCGCGGCGGCACGCTGCGGCTGTTGCGCCCGTTGTTCACGGCCGGGCTCGGCGGGCGCATCGGTGACGGTCGACAGTGGCTGTCGTGGATCGGGATCGATGACCTGATCGACGTCTACCATCGGGCGCTCTGGGATACCGGGTTGTCGGGTGCGGTCAATGCTGTTGCACCGCAGCCTGTTCGGAACGCGGAGTACACCAAGGTCCTCGCGGGTGTGTTGCATCGGCCCGCATTGTTTCCGGTGCCGGGGTTCGGTCCGGCGCTGCTACTGGGGCGCGAAGGCAACCGGGAAGTGGCTTCGGCCAGTCAGCGTGTCGTGCCCGCGCGACTGACCGAAGCCGGTCACCCGTTCCGTGCCCCGGCGCTGGAACCGGCACTGCGGCACCTGCTCGGCAGGCCCGCGGACTGACCTCGGCGACATCGAGGGAGACGCCTGAGGCGGTTCTGGATCCGGCGGGATGTCGTTCATGGGCGAGTGCGCGTCCGGTCGGTGGCCGCAGTCGACGCGAGGCGTCGCGAGGCGAGGGCTGAATCGTGTTACGGCGCATCGCTGCCGACGGGCGGCGAGAGCTGGGGCGGCGGTGGCGTGTGCTCGATCATCGCCCGTATTCCTACTGTGGCGCTGCGACAGCGATACGCCTCTCGGCCACGCATCAATTTTGCATCGATATTGGGAGCAGAATCGGTGCCTTCAGTCGTCGATCGGATCCCACATGATCTGCGCCGGAGAACGATCCGCGGCGAGTGTTCCGTTCCGGCGTATCTCGACGCCTCAGGCGAGCAGGTCGGCGGCGTCGAGCAGGCTGTCGACACGTTCCACGCCGTCGGGGAGGAAGACCGCCTCCCAGCCGGGGCCGCCGACCAGGACTCTGGCCCCCGCGCCGAGGCACGCGCGCACCGCGGAGGTCAGCGCGGTGGACTCCTGCTGCGACCACAGTAGCACGGCGGCGGGGTCTTCGAACCGGGCCAAGGTGTCGGCGAGCGCGGCGGCGGGCACGTCGGCGCCGAGCATCCGCGCCCCCACGCCGCGTTCGGCGAGGGCCGCGCGCAGCACCTCCAGCGGAAGCGAATGCGTTTCCCCGCTGGTGCAGGCGAGTACCACCGGCGTCGTGCCGACGGGCGCGGACGGCGGGTTCGTCCGGTGCAGCACCGAGATCACGCACCAGGACAGCAAGTGCTCCACATCGATGCAGCCCTCACCGCTGAGCTGACGGTCGACGATGTCGGCGAAAGCCGGTCGGCACAGCAGATCCCAGGTGTCCACCACGCCGAACGCGCGGACATGCGCTTCGATTCGATCGGAGACCGCGGTGGTGTCCAACGCGAAGGCCGCCTCCAGCAACGATTCGCGGCGCCCGAGGGTGGGCGCTGGCCCGCGCACCGCGGCGGCCGCGCCCGCCGGGCTGGCGCCCCCGCGGATCAGGGTCAGCATCCGCTCGAGCATGGCGATGTCGGCCTCGGTGTACAGGCGGTGCTTGCCAGGGCGGTGCTGCGGCGGGCCGATGTCGTAGCGGCGGTTCCAGCTGCGCAGCGTCGCGGTCGGGATACCGAGGCGTTCGGCGACCGCGCGCACCGTGTATCCGGCCGCGTCGGACACGGGGACGGGACCGGCGGGCATCGCACTATTCTGCCCGCCGCCGACGGGATTCGTTCCACCCGGCCGGTCGAGGGGTCCGCGCGGCGGCGCCACGTCATCCTCGAGCTCGGGCCGGGCGGTCGCGCGTGAGCCGACGGGCTGTCGCCGTGAGCCGGGGCGCTGTCCGCGGTGTCATCGGTCCTCCGGGAAGAGCTGGTTGCATCAATTATGCATCGTTCTATGCTAGTGTTGACCGCGTCGCCGATTTCCGAGGAGTTAGCGTGCACCGTCGCAATCTGCTGCGTACGTCCACCCGCCTGCTCGTCGCGGCGGTGTCGGCCCTGTCCGTCACGGCGCTGGCGGCGGGCGGCGCCTCGGGGGAGCCCGGCCAGGTCGCCGGGCCCGCGCCGGTGCCGCGCCTCGAACTGGAGCGATATCTGGGCACGTGGCGTCAACTCGCCGCCATCCCGCAGTACTTCAACCTCGCCTGCGCGCGGGACACGCAAGCGAACTACGCGCTCGATCCGCAGGGCAATATCGCGGTGCGCAACACCTGCACCACGTGGGCGAACACACAGAACGAGATCAACGGCACCGCGGTGGTGAACGATCGGGAGACCGGGGCGCAACTGCACGTCAGCTTCCCCAGCGTGCCGACCCAAGACGCCTTGGACGGGCCGACCAACTACATCGTCACCGCGCTCGGCCCGGACTATTCGTGGGCGGTGGTCACCGACCCGAGCCGGGCGTCCGGATTCGTCCTGGCTCGCGCGGCGTCGCTGGAGGCCGATGCGTGGCAGCAGGTCCGCGCGGCGATCACCGCTGCGGGCCAGAACACCTGCCTGTATCTGACCTCACCGACGACAGGCGGTGAGTCGCGCATCGTACCGCTCTGCGCGGGGTGATCCGGCGTGTTCGGCGCTCGCGAGGGTCGCGTCGCGCGGTATGGCTGAGCCGCCCGATGCCGTCCCGGCGCGGCCCTCATGGGCGCCGAGCACGAACCGCACCGTCCGAAGGAGGCTCGAGAATGACCATTCGCGCCGCATGTCGGGAGCGTGCGCGGTGACCGCCACGATCGCTTTGTTCACCCGCGACCTGCGGGTGCGAGACAATCCGGTGCTGACCGCCGCGCACCGGGAGGGCGCCGAGGTGGTGCCGCTGTTCGTGCTCGACGACGCCATCCTCTCCGGCCGCTTCGCCGCGCCCAACCGAGCCAGGTTCCTCGCCGCCGCCCTCGCCGAGTTGGACGACGAACTGCGCGCCATCGGCGGCGGCCTGGTCGTGCGCCGCGGTGACGTGGCCGCGGAGGTCGATCGCGTGGCGGCGCAGGTGCGCGCCGCGAGCGTGCACGTCGCCGCCGACGTCAGCGGCTACAGCCGCCGGCGGGAACGCGCGCTGCGCGAGCTTCTCTCCCGCCGCGACTGCCTGCTGCACACACATCCCGCCACCGTCACCGCCGCCGATCCGGAGACGCTGTTGCCCGCCACCGGTCGCGACCACTTCGCGGTCTTCACCCCGTATTTCCGGCGCTGGTCCGACGCGCCACAGCGCAAGCCGCTGAACAAGCCGCGCAACCTCACGGTGCCGCGAGTGTCCGGCCTGCCGCTGCCGGACGCGGCCGAGCTGTGCGCGGGCCCGACGTCGCCGCAGCTCACGGTGGGCGGTGAGACGACGGGCCGGAAGATCCTGCGCGACTGGTTGTCCGGGCCGGTGGAACACTACGCGCGCGACAACGACGACCTCGCCGCCGACGCCACCTCACGGCTGTCGCCCTACCTCCATTTCGGCTGCTTGTCGCCGGTGGAACTGGCGCACCGGGTCGACATGTCGACCGAGGGCGGCCACGCGTTCGCCAGGCAGCTGGCTTGGCGCGACTTCTACCACCAGTTGCTGGCCGCCCGCCCGTCCGCGGCCTGGTCGAACTACCGTCCCCGCTCGATCCGCTGGCGCGACGACCAGCAGGCGGTCGACGCCTGGCGGGACGGGCGCACGGGGCACCCGGTCGTGGACGCGGGCATGCGGCAGTTGCGCGCGGAAGGCTGGATGCACAACCGGGCACGCCTGATCACGGCCAGCTTCCTGACCAAGTCGCTGCTGGTCGACTGGCGGGTCGGAGCGGAGCACTTCCTGCGCTGGCTGGTGGACGGCGATCTGGCGAACAACCAGCTCAATTGGCAATGGGTCGCGGGTACGGGGACCGACACCAGGCCCAACCGGGTGCTCAATCCGCTGCGCCAGGCGCAGCGCTACGACCCGGACGGCGCGTACGTCCGGCGCTGGATTCCGGAGCTGGCGCAACTACCCGGTGCGCGCATTCACCGACCGTGGCGGGAAAACGTCGATCCGGCGGACTATCCGGCGCCGATCATCGACGTCGTCGGGATGTAGTGGGGCCGAGTCACCCGGACAGCTCGTTCGGCGGCTGCGCGACGAGCACGGCGTCGGCGACCGACTCGAAGGCTCTGATCACGTTCTCCAGTTCGTCGCCGACATCCCGCATCCCGGCGATCGCCGCCAGATCGTCGATGTCGAAGTACCACCGTGCGAACAAGCGGCGGAACGCGTCGTCGGCGTCGCCCGCGAGCCGCAGGATCTCGGCGCGATAGCGCGCCGCCGCGACCGGATCCCACGGTGCCGCGAACGATCGGGCCGTGTTCCGGCCGCATTCCTCGACGATGCCGATGATCTCGGCGAGTTCGTCCGCGAGCGCCGTCACGCGGTGCCGGTGGGCGAGCTCGGCTGTCGCCGCGAGGTGGACCACGACATCGCGCAAAGCGCGGGTGAGATCGCAGTTCGGCTCGCACGCGATGTCCTCGGCGAGTGCCGAGAGCCGAGCGTGTACCGCGTCGGGAACGACGGGGAGCATGTCGAGCATCGCCGCGGCCCGCCCGACCGTATCCGCCGCCCGCCGAGAACAGTCGTGCGAGTGTCTCCGGGCCAACGGTTGCGACGATGTCACAGGTGCTCCTGACGGTCGATCGAAAGGTTTGGCGCGCGGCGACGTTCCGCCCCGCGGTCGCGACCGGTGCCGCGACACAGATGATTCGAAGAGCGAGGACACGCGGATCAAGCCGCCTCGACCACCTGGGTTCCCGCGCGAGCTTGGCGAATCCCGTTCGCGCGCGTTTGAATTGATGTGTCGAGGATTTGCCATGTCCGAGGAAAGGGGCCTGTCATGGGCACCGTCGAAATCGCGATCACCATCGGCCGCATCGTGGACACCTTGCAGAAGGCGCTGATCCTGCTCATCCTCTGAGCGACTCGTGTTTCCCGGGCCCGCCGACGAAGGTTGCCCGGGAATCACGGAGATTCGCTGGATCGTTCTCCCGGTCGATCAGTCGCCGTGCACCGACCGGTGGAACTCCCATGCGTCGGAGACGATGTCGGCGAGGTCGGGGCGCTGTGGCTTCCAGCCGAGCCGGGTCCCCGCTTTGCCGCTCGCGGCCACGCAGACGGCCGGGTCACCCGGCCTGCGCGGGCCGTAGTGGACCGGGAAGTCGCGTCCGGTGACTTCGCGCACCGTGTCGAGCACCTGCCGGTTGGAGTACCCGCTGCCGTTGCCGAGGTTGTACACCTCGTATTCGCCGGGACGGATGGCCTCCAGCGCCAGCAGGTGCGCGGCGGCCAGATCGGCCACATGCACATAGTCGCGGATGCAGGTGCCGTCCGGCGTCGGGTAGTCGGTGCCGTAGAGGGTGAACGAATCACGTTGTCCCGCAGCGGCTTGCAGCAGGATCGGGATCAGGTGCGACTCCGGCTCGTGCCGCTCGCCCAGGTGCGTGTCACCGGTGACGACGGCGCCGGAGGCGTTGAAGTAGCGCAGCGACGCCGCGCCGAGTTCGCTCGCGCCGCACTCGCCCGCGATCATCAGGTCCACCGTCGCCTTGGTCGCCGCGTACGGGTTGGCCGGACGCACCTCGGCGCTTTCGTCGAAGGGTGTGCTGCCGTCGCCGGTGTACATCGACCCGGTGCTGGAGAAGATCAGGCGCGGGGTGCCCGCGGCGCGAACGGCGCGCAACAGGGCGAGCGAGCCTTCGATGTTGTTCCACCAGTACTTCTCCGGATTCGCGACCGATTCGGCGACCTCGATCTTGGCGGCGAAGTGCAGCACGCCGTCGAAGCCCGCCGCCGGGGTGAGCACATCGGCGACGCGGTGGACCGACAGCTCGTGGAACGTCGCGCGCGGGGGAAGGTTCGCCGGGAAGCCGGTGGACAGGTCGTCGAGAATCACCACTTCATGGCCCGCGTCGACGAGTTGATGCGCGACGACGCCGCCGATGTAGCCGGCGCCGCCGGTGACGAGAAGCTTCACGGATGTCCTCTCCTTGGGGTGGCTGGCGGAAGATCTCAGAGTAGGCCGTGACGAGGGCGCCGACGGCCGGGTCCGGGTTCCGAACCATCATCGCGTCCGAGCCCGGCCGGGGAACGCTGTCGAAGCTGTGAATTCGCTGGAGATATCGATCCGGCTGCCAGCTATTTCCCAGCGCAGTATCGGGCTCCCTCGAGATCCCGGGCCGAGGATCGTTCTCGCGGTCGAAGTCCGGCCGATGGCCCCACGGGCCGATACCAAGGAGAACGAGTATGAAGGCGTTGAAGTCCAAGGTGGCGAAGGCCGCGGCCGTCGGAGGCATCGCTCTGGCGGCGGTCGGCGTCGGCGCGGGCGTCGCGAGCGCGGATCCGGGCCACGACGATCGTGACCACGGCCGCGGCCCGGTTCCCGAGCAGCACCACCAGGACCCGCAGCCGAGCCCGCACGGATTCTGGTTCTTCAACCAGTGGGTCCCGCTGCCCTGAGTCCTTAGACACGCCGCCGATCAGGTCGATTACCTCGCTGGTAATCGACCTGATCGGCATTGTGGGCGAGGCTCGGAGCATGGTGACGAACAGCAGGCGGCGAAACCGCTCCGCACTGGCCGGTGCGCTGCGCGGCTTGGCGCTCGGGCGGGTCGCGCTGGGCTCGGCCGCGCTCGTGGCCCCGCGGACGCTGACCACGGCGCTCGGCGTGCGGCCCACGCCCGAACTCGACTACATGACCCGGATCTTCGGCGCGCGGGCGATCGCGCTCGGCCTCGGGTATCTCACCGCGCCCGCCGAGGAGCTGCCGCGCTGGCAGCGCCTGGCGTTGCTGGTGGACATCCTCGACACGACACACGGCGGGGTGCGCGTCCTGCGCGGCGACGTCCCCCGGCCGACCGCGGTCGCGCTGGTCGCCCTGACCGGCGGGTACATGCTCGTCGGCGCGACCAGGCTGGCCAGGGATCTGCTGTGAATGTCTTTGGCACACTGGTGCGATGGCGACCGTTGTGGCATTCCACGCGCACCCCGACGACGAGACGCTACTGACCGGCGGGACGCTGGCCGGACTGTCCGCCGCCGGGCACCGGACCGTCATCGTGGTGGCCACCGACGGCCATATGGCCGATCTCGACGGCCGCAAGGCGCTGCGGCTCGGTGAGTTGGAGGCGAGCGCCGCCGCCCTCGGCGTGCACCGCGTAGCGCACCTCGGCTACGCCGACAGCGGGCACGGCCCGGTGCTGTACGCCGACCCGCCGGACCGGATGCGATTCGCCCGCGCGGACCCCGAGG
The DNA here is from genome assembly GCF_040644075.1 of Nocardia sp. NPDC047038. Classification (NCBI taxonomy): domain Bacteria; kingdom Bacillati; phylum Actinomycetota; class Actinomycetes; order Mycobacteriales; family Nocardiaceae; genus Nocardia; species Nocardia sp. NPDC047038. The sequence continues at coordinate 140,901 of NZ_JBEYVQ010000001.1, forward strand.
ACGCGGCGCGTCGGCTGGCCGCGATCCTGCGCGAAGAGAACGCGGAGATCCTGCTCAGCTACGACCGCAACGGAGGGTACGGCCACCGCGACCACATCCGCGTGCACGAAGTGGGCAAACGCGCGGCCGAATTCGCCGGAGTGGCGCGCGTTCTGGACGCCACCCTGCCCCGCGATGGTTACGCACGGCTCGTGCGTGCGCTGACGCGGCTGGGACTTCCTTTCCACTACGACTTATCGGTGCTCGACTCGTTCTACAGTCCGCGTTCGGCGATCACCCACCGGATCGACGTCTCCGCCCAAGCCGCCCGCCGCAAGAGGGCTCTGGCCGCCCACCGGTCGATCATCGAGGGCTCCAGCCGCTTCGCGGCCATCGCGAAGGTGCTACTTCGCATGCCGACGCCGGTGCTCGCCAGGGTGATGCGCTGGGAGTGGTTCGCCGAAGAAGGCGCTACCTCCACCTCGGGAACTCCGCTCGACGACATCTTCCGGCCCGCGTCCCGCTGACGGTGTGCCCTCGGGTGCGCGACCCACCGCGTTGCTTGCGCGATTGCGCCGACGAGATTTCTCGACGCAAGCAGCATTCATTTCGGCGCCGGTCGTGATGCGCGGGCTGTGCCGACTCGATCCGGACGAGCGTCGCCGGGACCGCGCCGAACCCGGGCGCTCCCAGCCGGGGCGTCGATGCCGATAGAGCACGGCCGCTGGTTGCCCGCGCGTCAACGGGAAGCCGACCGGTATTCGAGGGGTGCGTCAGGTGAGCGGTGAGGTTCGGCGCGGAAGCCTCTTTCGCGGCGGCCTACTGCGGTGGCATCCGCTCACCTGTGGAGCGCGTTTCGGCGGGTTCCCGCGGCATCACCACGGTGAAGGTCGCACCGCGTCCCGGTTCGCTGTCGACCGACACGCGTCCGCCATGGGCCGTCACCAGGGCTTGGACGATGGACAGACCAAGGCCGGTGCCGCCGCTGGTGCGAGTGCGTGAGGCGTCCGCGCGGTAGAAGCGTTCGAACACCCGGGCGGCGGCCTCGGGAGAGAGGCCGGGGCCCGCGTCGATCACGTCGACCCGGACACGATCGGGGGCGGCCGTGAGCCGCACCGTGATCGGCGTTTCCCGCGGGGTGTGGGTCAGGGCGTTGCCGAGCAGGTTGCCCAGTACCTGGCGTAGGCGGGCCTCGTCGCCGATGACGTCCATGGTTCCCTCGCCGTCGCCGAGTGCCAGTGTGATCGGGCGATCCGGCGCGTCGGGCGAGGGCTTCTGGCGGGCGGCGATGGCCCTGGCGTTGTGCACGGCGTCGCCGGCGAGGGCGAGCAGATCGACGGGTTTGCGCTCCAGCGGGCGTTTCTCATCCAGTCGCGCCAGCAACAGCAGATCTTCGACCAGCAGACCCATCCGCTCGGCCTCGGCCTCGATCCGGCCGACCACCATCCCCGCGTCGCTGCTGGCGCCCTGACGGTACAGCTCGGCGAAACCGCGGATCGTGGTCAGCGGCGTGCGCAGTTCGTGGCTGGCGTCCGCGACGAAGCGGCGCATCCGCGTCTCCGAGCGGCGGGCCGCTTCCTCCGAGGCCTCGGTGGCGGCCACGCCGTGCTGGATCTGCGCGAGCATCTCGTTCAACGACCGCGCCAGATGGTCGACCTCGGTGTCGACGCCGCGCACCGGGACCCGCCGGTGCAGGTCGCCGCCTGCGATCGCCGCCGCGGTCTGCTCCACCTCGCGCAAGGGCCGCAGGCTGCGCCGGATGACCAGGTAGCCGACGGCGCCAAGGGCCAGCAGTGCCGCCGCCCCCGTGCCGATCTCGAAGAAGATCAGCCGTGAGACCGTCTCCTGGTTGTCGGTGAGCGGCAGGCCGATGGTGGTCGAGCCGTACTGGTTGGTGGTGGTCAGTACACGCCAGCGCACCGAGGAACCGTCCGCGGAACCCACCGTCTGCGGCGTGTGGGCTTTCGCGCCGCTGAGATCCGGGCTGCCCGCGGCGCTGTTGGCGCCCGGTAGGTCCTGATACACCTGCCCGTCGGCGCCGGTACGCAGTTCGAAGAACCGGCGCGGCTGCTCGCCCGCCGACCTCGGCTGCACCGGCAGGGCCGGGAGGTCGGCCGGAATCCATTGCACGCGACCGTCGCTGGTGGTCACTTGGCGCATCGGACGCGGCTCCGCCCACTGCCGTGCCGCGTCGTAGAGCTGCTCGTCGGTGCGCTGGGTGAGCGATCGGCTCAGCGCCGAGGTCACCGCCGCGCCCGACGCGAACAACGCCGCCGCCGTCAACAGCAGCAGCACGATCACCAGCCCTATCCGCAGCGGGACCGCCGATACCCGCCGCGCGAGCTGCTCCCGTACGCTCACGTGCGGCTCACCTGCGGTTCGCGCAGCACGTATCCCACGCCACGCAGCGTGCGCAGCAGCTTCGGTTCGGTGGTGTCGATCTTGCGCCGCAGGTACGACACATACGACTCGACCACGCCCGCGTCGCCGCCGAAGTCGTAGCGCCAGACGTGGTCGAGGATCCTCGGCTTGCTCAGCACCTTGCCCGCGTTGACCATGAAGTACCGCAGCAGGGTGAACTCGGTCGGCGACAGCGACACCGGCGCGCCCGCTTTCCACACCTCGTGGCTGTCGTCGTCGAGCACCAGGTCGCCGACCGCCATCCGGCTGGCGTTCTCCTGGAGAGACTGTATTCCGCTGCGGCGCAAGATGACTCGGAGCCTGGCGATGACCTCCTCCAGGCTGAACGGCTTGGTCACGTAGTCGTCCGCGCCCAGGGTGAGGCCGGTGAGCTTGTCGTCGACGTCGTCGCGCGCGGTCAGGAAGAGCACGGGGGCGTCGACCCCGTCGGCGCGCAGTCGCCGCAGCATCCCGAAACCGTCCATGCCCGGCATCATCACGTCGACGACGAGCGCGTCCGGCCGGAAGGTGCGCACGCGGTCCAGCGCCTCGGTTCCGCTGAGCGCGGTGGCCACCTCGAAGCCCTGGAACCGCAGGCTCACGGCGAGCAGTTCGATGATCATCGGTTCGTCGTCCACGATGAGGACGCGGGCTTCGGGTTCGGTGCCGGTCATGATCCCATGGTTACGCCGCAGGCACGGAGCGACCTGCGAGCAAGCTGGGTATTTCCTGGGAGCCGCGCGGGCGCGGACACGCGAACGGAGTATCGCCGCGCCGTGGGACGCGGCGATACTCCGTCGGCGCGGATCGGAATCGTCAGCTGGTGGGTGCGGTCAGGTCGTAGACCGTGACGTTGCCGACCGTCTTCGCGGTGTAGTGCGCCTTCACCCATTCGGCGATCTCGTCCGCGGCCGACTTCTCGCCCCCGGAGCCGGGCCGCATGCCCTGCCCCTGCGCGATGAACCAGTGCACCTCGCCATCGGCCACGTACTGCTGGAACCGAGCCAACGTCGGCGCGTCGTCGCCGCCGCTGAAGCCGCCGATCGCGATCACCGACGTGCCGGTGCGCAATTCCAGGCTCGACGCGGTGCCGGAGCCGATGCTCGCCGCCGACCACCGGCTGTCGGTGTTCTTCAGCAGGGCGTTCAGCTCGGCGTTGTCGGCGCTGCCGCCCGGTCCACCGCCGCCGGGAGCGCCGCCCGTGGGAGCCCCGTCACCGGTCGGCATGCCGCCGTCGGCCGCCATGTCTCCGGTGGGCAGTTCGCTGCCGGTGGGAGCCGCGTCTCCGGTCGGCCTGCTTGTGCCGGGGGGAGCCGCGCGGCCGGCACCGGACGCTCCGTCGGCGGCCTCGGCGCGGCCGTCGTCCGCTCCCGTGCCCGGACCACCGGCTCCGCCCGCACCGGGCCCGCCCATGGAACCCGCCTGCGCGGGCCCGGAGGTAGGGATGCCGCCGCTGTGCGCGTGGGTGACCGTTTCGACCGCGTAGGCCGTCGACCCGGCGAATCCGGCGAGCAACGCCGTCGCCGCGATCGCGACGGCGATCCGGCGCGACCGGTGCGCGCCGACCAGCAGCGCCACCGCGGCGATCGCCGTCGCGGCCACTACCGTCCAGCGCAGCCACGGCAGCCAGTCCGGCGTGCGGTTCAGCAACACGAAGGCCCAGGCGCCGGTGACCGCCGACAGCAGTGCCGAGGTGATCCTGGCCGCCACGTGCCCGCGCCGTCGCCATAGTTGCGTCACCGCGATCGCCGCGACACCGGCGACGCCCGGCGCCAGGGCCACCGTGTAATACGGGTGGATGATGCCGCTCATGTAGCTGAAGACCAGGCCGGTACCGAGCGACCAACCGCCCCAGAGGATCATCCCCGCCCGCAGCCGATCGGTGCGTGGCGCGCGGCCACTCAGCCAGAGCCCGGCGACCAAGCCGATCAGCGCGACCGGAAGCAGCCACGACACTTCGGTCGCCATGCTGCCGCTGAACAGCCGGGCCGGTCCGGTGTCGCCGCCGAACGCGCCGCCCATGCCCCCGCCACCGCCGGGGCCGCCGGAGCCCCCTCCACTCGGATTGCCGCTGCCGCCGAGCAACCGGCCCATGCCGTTGTAGCCGAGCGCCAGCTCCCACAGGCTGTTGTCGGTCGACCCGCCGATGTACGGGCGCGAATCCGCGGGCCACAGCTCCACCAGCAGCACGTACCAGCCGCCCGCGACCACCATGGCCGCGCACGCGGTGACCAATTTGCCGATGCGGGACCAGAATCCGCCCGCGCCCACGACCAGGAATACCGAACCCAGGGCGGGCAGGACCAGGAACGCCTGCATCATCTTGGTCAGGAACGCGAAACCGATGGCGACACCGGCCAGCGTGAGCCAGCCGGTGCTCGCCGAACGCCAGCGCGGGTCGTGCGAGTCGATCGCCCGCACCGTGCAGTAGGCCGCCGCGATCAACAGCAGGGTCAGCAGCGCGTCCGGGTTGTCGAAGCGGAACATCAACGCGGCGACGGGAGTCGCCGCCAGCGCCGCACCCGCCAGCAGGCCCGCGCCGGGCCCGCTCCACCGCCGCACCGCGGCGTACAGCAGGGCCACCGAGCCGACGCCCATCAACGCTTGCGGCGCCAGCAGCGACCACGAGCCGAATCCGAACAGCCGCCCCGACAGCCCCATCACCCACAGCGCCGCGGGCGGCTTGTCCACCGTGATCGCGTTGCCCGCGTCGTGCGCGCCGAACAGCAGTGCCTTCCAGCTCTGCGTGCCCGCCTGCGCCGCGGCGGCGTAATACTCGTTCGCCCAACCGGATATCGTCAGATTCCACAGATACAGCACCGCGGTCGCGGCGAGCAGCGCGAACAACGCCGGGCGCGCCCATCGCGGTTGGGTCGCGGGCCCGAAGAACACGCGATCCGCCCGGGACCGGCGTGCCGGTGCGCGATGGGCGCCGACGAGTCGCTCGTCGGCCGCAACGCCCGGCGGGACGCTCGTGATCAGCGCCATGATTTCGCCTTCCTTTCGTCGGAACCTCTGCTCGAAGGCTAGGAAGGCAGCCTGCCCGCAAGCTGGGGCAAACCTGGGAGTGCGCTGTGCGGCCGAGCGGCCCTCGTCACTCGCTCGGCGGGATCACACCGTGCTGACCACCTCCTCGTACGCCAGTCGCGGCGAACGCGGGAACCACGCGTTCGGGCCGGGCTTGCCGATATTGACCACGACGAGGCCGGTGTATTCGCCGCCAGGGAAGAAGTCCTCGTCCAGGCCCGCGCCGTCGAAGCCGTTCATCGGGCCCGCCGCCAGACCGGCGGCACGGACGCCGAGGATGAAGTAGCCGATCTGGATCAGGGCGTTGAAGCGCGCGGACTCCGCGCGGTAGTCGGCGTCCGCGAAGTAGTCCTTGGCCTCCGGCGCGTGCGGGAACACCGTGGGCAGGTGCTCGTGGAAATTCAGGTCGGCGGCGAGGATCGCCGACAGCGGCGCGGCGGCCGTCTTCGGCTTGTTGTTGTCGATCATGTGGGTGACCAGCCGGGCCCTGGCCTCGGCGCTGCGCACCAGAACGATCCGCAGCGGTTGCTGATTCATCGAGGTCGGTCCGTATTTGACCAGCTCGTAGATCGCGCGGATCTGCTCGTCGGTGACCGGCTCGTCGGTGAAGGCGTTCGCCGTGCGGGCCTCCCGGAACAGCAGGTCCCCGGCGTCGGCGGCGAGCGTGAGCAAGTCCGGCTGAACGGAGTTCACAGGGTTTCTCCTCGATAGTGGTCGGATCAGTCGTGGACGACGCGCCGCGACCGGGTCAGCAAGGCGCCGTCGGCGCGGACGAGCACGTCGTGCACGACGCAGCTCGGCGCGATCTCCGGCTTGCTGTTCGGGCGGATCTTCACCACCAGGCAGTAGGCGGTGGCCACGATGGTCCCGTCGTCCTGCGGCTGCAGGTTGATCATGTTGAACCAATGCCTGCGCTGCATCGGGTCGGTTTCGAAGCGCTTGTGGAACTCGACCAGGTCGGCGATGATCCCGGCCCTGGTCCGGGCCGGCGGAATGCCCGGTGTGTGCTCGAATTCCGCGTCCTCGGTGAAAGTCGCGGCGTAGCCGGGGATGTCGCGGTTGTCCAGCCGCTGCATCTGTTCGGCGTAGAACTGCTGGACCTCGGCGTACAACTCGGTGCGGCTGGCGACGGTGGTCATGGTTGCTCCTGTGGTCACGGCGGGGCTCGGCTGCACGCCAGCGTGGTCCACGCCGCTAGAGCCTCGGTTGAGCCGACCTCCGTCGTCCGCGGTTGACCGGATCTATAGGACGCGGGTCGACCCTGGTGGTCGAGAAGCCCGGCGAGTTCGGAAGTTCGACCGATGGAGGAGTCATGGCGGAAAATCGGCGCGTCGCGCTGGTCACCGGAGCGACCAGCGGAATGGGCCTGGAGATCACCAAAAGCCTGGCGGCCCAGGGGATCGCGGTGTTCCTCTGCGCTCGCGATCAGCAGCGGGTGACCGACACGGTGAAGAGTCTGCAGGACGACGGTCACGAGGTGGACGGCACCGTCTGCGACGTCGCCGACGCCGCGCAGGTCCGCGAGTACGTCGACGCGGGTGTGCGGCGCTACGGCCCGATCGACATCCTGATCAACAACGCGGGCCGCAGCGGCGGCGGCGTCACCGCGCAGGTGACCGACGAACTGTGGTTCGACGTGATCAACACCAATCTCAACAGCGTGTTCCTGATGACGAAGGCGGTGCTGAACGCGGGCGGCATGCTCGAGCGCGGCAGCGGCCGCATCGTCAACATCGCCTCCACCGGCGGTAAACAGGGCGTGGTGCACGGCGCCCCGTATTCCGCGTCCAAGCACGGCGTGGTCGGCTTCACCAAAGCGCTCGGCCTCGAACTGGCCAAGACCGGGATCACCGTGAACGCCGTGTGCCCCGGATTCGTGGAGACGCCGATGGCCGAGCGGGTGCGGGAGGTGTATTCGGGGCTGTGGGGCGTGGACACCGACGAGGTGCACGCCCGGGTCAGCGCGCGAGTGCCGATCGGCCGCTACGTGCAGCCGTTCGAGGTGGCGGCGATGGTCGACTATCTGATCGGTCCCGGAGCGGGCGCCGTCACCGCGCAGGCGCTGAACGTCTGTGGCGGCCTGGGTAATTACTGACAAGGAGTGACGGCAATGACCGCAGTGGAGGAGAACGTCCCCACCACCGGACACGAGGACTATCTGCGGGTGCTGGAGGCGATCCAGACCGGCGCGTTGCAGCTGCTCGCGGGCTTTCCGCAGCAGCCGAGCGCACTGCGCTTCCAGGTGGGGGAGGTGACCGTCGAGGCCGAGTGGGCGGCTTTGCCCGCCCCGATCGCGGCGGCCGCGGTGGAAGCCGTCGCCGCGCCGGAGGCTCCCGCGCTCGGCGCGGTCGTCCGCGCGCCAAGCGTCGGCGTGTTCTACCGATGCCCTGAGCCGGGCGCGGACCCGTTCGTCGAGGTCGGCGAACGGGTGAGCGCCGGGCAGCAGGTCGGCATCGTCGAGGCGATGAAGTTGATGATCCCGGTGACGGCGCAGGCGGGCGTGATCACCGGGATCCTCAAGGAAGACGGCGAACCGGTTCAATTCGACGAGCCCCTGTTCTCGTATTCGCCGGAATGACGGTGTGTTTCGAGCGGGCGGCCGCGACGCCAGGTGAGCACCCGGCGTTGTGTCCGCCCGCCGACCTGTGCGGTGCCGATGAGCGTCAGCACGTCGCCGTTCAGCGACATCTGCCGCACCTGCTCGGTCCGCGCCCAAGCCGGGTTGGAGCAGACGCTGATCGCGTGCACCACCTCCGTGCCGGTGCGCCGCCAGGTGCCCGCGTACCCCATGAACGGGGTGGCTCCCTTGGCTCCGTCGGTGCGCATCATGCTCACCGACATGTAACCGTGCGCGCCGTAGATCAGCAGGCCGCGTGGTGCGTCGCCGAGCGGTCCCGTGCTGGTGACGTCCTGCTCGTCGAGGTCGTAGTAGGAGACCAGTTCCCAGGTGCCGACAAGATCGGTTGCGTTCATGACACCGACGATGGCGGCCGCCGCTCTAATCACGCTGTAGCCGGTTGCCGGGCGAAGCGGTGACTGGCCCGCACCAGCTGCCAGACGACGTCCAGCTCCTCGCGATCGCGCGGCCCGTACACCATCACCAGCGTCCCGGGCAGGTATCCCCGCCGGGCCATCGGATGAGCCTCCGCCCAACCCAACCGAATCGACTGCGCCACAGTGTCTTTCGGCAGGCACATGTGCAGACTGCCGTCCCCGTGCCCGTGCAGGTGGGCGAATTCGGTGCCCGCGAGATATGCCTCGCCTGGTCCATGGGCGATCGTCGGCCGCAGGTGCAGGGCCCGGGTGTCGGGCAGGGAGACTCCACTGCGGCCGAGCAGAACGCCGTCGAGCGTGGTCATCCGCGACCACAGCTCCTCTTGCAACTCCGGCGGAGCGATCTGGTCGAGTTGCTGGTGCGGATTGTGCGCACGAGTGCGCGGCCGGTCACCGGAGCGCCGTGGCAGATCCAGTCGGCCGTCCACTGTTGTCGTCGTCATGACTGTGCTCCCTTCGATTTCGCGTATTCGCGACCCCTGGAAACACATTACTTTCCAAAGTATAGTAGTAACCAAGGGGAAAGTGACTTACCGGGAGGACGTATGACAACCGCGCCGGTCGACCCTTGTCCGATCACACCCGTCATCGACCTGGTGTTCGGCCGCTGGTCCACCCAGGTGCTCTGGGTGCTCACCCACGACGGCAAGCTGCGCTTCACCGAACTGCAACAGCGCATTCCCGGCCTGACACCCAAGGTCCTCACCCAGCGCCTGCGCCAGCTCGAACGCGACGGCCTGGTCGCGCGCACCTACCACCCCGAGGTCCCGCCGCGCGTCGAATACGAGGCGACCCCACTGGCCAGAACGCTCACCCCGGTGTTCAGCAGCATCGTGACCTGGTCGTCCGAACACCTCGGCGAGGTCCTCGCGGCCCGCGCCGCCTATGACTCGGGAGAGACCCCGGGCTGATCCGCCCTACCGAAGACACGAGTGATCCGTGGTCCAGGGCGGCCGCTGCCACTGCGCCGGCCATCGCGGACGAGCGCCGAGCGCGGTGGCGCTACGGTGCAGGCGCTGGTCGAGCGGCGAGTTCGAGCAGGCATCCGGCCAACTCGCGCGGCATCGTGATCATGCAGTCGTGCCCGGTGGGGAGTACATGGAGGCGGTCGGGAGGCAGATCGGCCGGTGGCAGGGTGCGGGGCATGGCCGCGCGCATCGCCTTGAAGTCCTCGCCGCCTTCGCCGCAGTGGACGTGCGTCACCGGAATCTTCGCCAGTGCGGCGGGATTCGTCAGTGTCATCGGCTGCTGGAAGGTCTTCAACGACTGCGGCGTCTGCATGGACGCCAGCCAGCCGAGATCGGGTTCCTCGGTGACGCCGTAGAGGCCGCCGTCGCCGGTCGGTTCGGTCTGCGGCGGCACCAGCCAGCCGTCGCCGGCGGCGGCCGCCGCGGTGGCGAAGGCATCGACCATGCCCGGCATGATGTCGGCCACCGCTTCGCCGTCGCGCGGCACGAACGTGTCGATGTAGACGAGTTCGGCGATGCGGTCCGGCACGGCGTCGGCCAGCGCGGTGACGACGATGCCGCCGTAGCTGTGACCCACCAGGACGACTTCGGTCGCGTCCTCTGCGGTGACCAGCTCGATCAGGTCCTGAACATGGGTGTCGAGCCCGACATCCGGGGTCAGCAGGTGCGCGCGGTCGCCCAGACCGACCAGCGAGGGGGCCAGCACGCGGTGACCAGCGTCTTCCAGCAGCGGAGTCACCCGCTGCCAGACCCATCCGCCGTGGAAGGCGCCGTGAATGAGCAGGTAGGTCGACACGATCAGTTCTCCCTGAGTTTGGTTAGGGTCGTGACGGTTTCGGTCGCGGTCGGCACCGGCTCCGGGCGGATGCCGAGGCCGATCACCCTGGCCACCAGCCGGGGCAGGCGCGGAAAACGGCGCAGCAGCCGCACCAGCAGCGGCTTGTCGGTCCCGGGCCGTCCCGCACTGGGGTAGAGGTCCGACAGCAAGTGCAATTGCGCGAATTGCACCACGCGCATCGGGAATTCGCGGCGGCGCTGAACGGTGCGCAGCTGCGTCGTGGACGCGGTCGCGCCCGCGGCGAAGATCGGCGCCAGCAGGCGAGCGGTCGCGATGGCATCCTGCACCGCGAGATTGATGCCCACCCCGCCCGCCGGGGACATCGCGTGCGCCGCGTCCCCGATCGCCAGCAGACCGGGACGGTACCAGCGGCGCAGCCGGTCCACCCGGACGTCGAGGGGTTTCACGTCGTCCCAGTCCAGGATCTCCGCCTCCAGACGCGGCGCGAGCACGGGATAGATGCCGGACAGATCCGCACGGAACCGCGCCAGCCCCGCCGCCCGGATCGTCGCGAAGCCGCCCTTCGGAATCATGTACGCGACCTGGAGATAGTCACCGCGATCGATGCAGACGATGAAGAATCCCTTCCCGCTGCGCACGGTGGGCAGGCGCTCGCCCTCCGGCTTGCCGACGCGGAACCAGAGCACGTCCATGGGCGCCGCGCTGGCGGCGACCTCGAGCAGCCCCGATCGGCGCACGATCGAGTGCCGCCCGTCGGCCGCGATCACCAGGTCGGCGCTGACCTCCAGCGGACCGTCAGCGGTCTCGGCGCGTACGCCCGCCACCGCACCGCCGCGCTGGATCAGCTCGGTGACCTCCGCTTCCTGCACCAACCGGAAGCCGGGGTAGCGCCCGCCCGCCTCGGCGAGGAAATTCAGCACATCCCACTGCGGCATGAACGCCACGAACGGGAAGGGCCCGGGCAGCGCGCTGAAGTCGGCGAACACCACCGTACCGGTGGCGGTCGCCATCGGCAGCTGAGGCAGCTCGACGTGCGGCAGCGCGAGGAATTCCTCGGCCAAGCCGAGTTCGTTCATCGCGAGCAGTGTCGAGGTGTGCACGGTGTCGCCCCGGAAATCCCGCAGGAAGTCCGGATGCTTCTCCAGCACCAGCACTTCCACGCCGGAACGCGCCAGCAGCAGACCGGTCATCAGTCCGGCGGGGCCGCCGCCGATCACGCAGACCCGCACGGATTCGGTGCTCACGCCAGGCATGTGGGCACCTGCCCGCCGTTGTAGAGCACCATCTCGTCGAAGATCGCCAACACGTCCAGCGGCTCGCCGAGCTCGCCGCCGGACAGTTCCGCATCGGCGCGATACAGGTTGCCGACCAACCGCTCCTGGTCGACCAGGTCGGCGAACTCACCGTGGTCGGCCTCCAGCGCGATCGCCAGCGGCGTCAGCCCGAGTGCGCGTCCCTCCGCGGCCAGGTCCTGCACCCAGCGCAGATAACGCAGCGTCTGGTCGAAGATCTCAGGTCCGGTGACGGGACCGTGTCCGGCGACGACCGTCTCGGCGCCCAGCGCGGCCAGCCGCCGGATCGCGTTGACGGAACCCCTGACCGACCCCATCAGGCAGAACGGCGCAGCGCCCGCCATCACCAGGTCTCCGGCGAACAGCACGCGCTCCTCGGGCAGCCACGCCACCACGTCGTTGGTGGTGTGCGCGGCGGTGCCGAAGTGAATGAGCTCCACCCGGCGCTCGCCCTGGTGCAAGGTCAGGTGATAGCTGAACGTGATGCTCGGCAACGTGACCCGCACGTCGCCCCATTCGACATCCGGCCACAGCTTCGTCAGCGCCAGGCCGGTCTCGATCATCTCCGGCCGGATCCGGTCGTGGCCGACGACGACGGCGGCCGGGCCGAACAGGTGGTTGCCGAAATTGTGGTCGCCATGGTGATGGGTGTTCACGATGACGCGGGCCGGGCCGGTACCCAGCCCGTCGACGAACTCGACGAGTGCCCGGGTGCGCCCTTCCGTCGCCAGCGTGTCGATCACCACCGCGCCGTCCGGCCCGGTCAGCACGCCGGCGTTGCTGACGCACCAGCCGCCGCGGCTGTGCGTGTAGGCGTGGACGCCGTCGGCGATCTCCTGTACGCGCGGCGTCGCGGTCGTCTCGGTGGCGGTCATGTCGGTGACTTCGTCGTCGCGGCAGAGCGTTCCGCGCAACGCAGCGTGTTGCGACTGTTGGCGGACAGCGCTTCGGTGAGGTACGCGCGGGCGTCGGCGAGATCGGTGTTCGCGCCGAGGATCTCGCGCGCGGCCTCGGGATTGATCGCGACCGTGTGCCGCGCGGTCACCACCGCGCCGTCCGGACCCTCGGCGAATTCCCACGCACCGCTGTGGCCGAACAGGATCGCGGGCGGCACCAACTGTTTGTAATCGATTCGTTCGCCGGGAACACACACCCGGATCGACTTCGTGGTGTGCGGGATACCGCCCGCCGTCACCGTGTCCATCTCCATCAGCTGCACGCCATCGGCATCCTCGGTGAGCTCGATGCGGCCGACGTGCGGCACCTGCTCGGGCCAGCGTTCGCTGTGGTAGACGAAGTCATACGCCTCGGAGGACGAGCATTCCAGCGTCACGGTGTCCTGGAAGGTGTGGATCACCTCGTCCACCGGGTGGCCGAGCTCGGCGACGCGGGCCAGCGCCGCGAGCTCGACCACGCTGTTGCGATCGACCGACGCGGCGACCTGCGCGGCATCGGCCCCGTCCACCACCGCGAAGTGGTGGTCCAAGGTGACCTTCGTCGCGCCGGGACCGATCTCGCGGAACGACCAGCCGCCGCCCATCGACGCGAACGGCGCCTGGCTGCGTTCCTGCTCGAACACGATGCGGCGCTGCTCGGCGTCCAGCACCCGCCGCGACGTCCAGTTCTTCACCGCGCCGCCGACGGTCGCCCACAGCCGGAAGCGCTCCTCGTCCGGCCCCTGGTGCAGGTGGCGCACCAGCACGCTCGGCTCGAAGATCACGGGCCATCTGGTCACGTCGGCGACCAGACCGTAGACGACGTCCGGGGAGGCCTGCACCACCCTGCTGTGGGACATCACTTCGCCGCTCATGCTCTGTCCTCTCCGGCACGGGCGGGGCCCTGCGTGGTCACGCTGCGCTGCCTCCTCCGGGCCTGACCGCTCATGCGGTGTGTGCTTTCGGCATGAGCGGGGCCCTGCGTGGTCACGCTGCGCTGCCTCCTCCGGGCCTGACCGCTCATGCTGCACCGCGCAGTTGGGCGTTCACGATGTCGACCAGCTCTTGCGGCGTCTTGACCTCGACGAGTTCTTCCTCCGGGATCGTCACGCCGAAATCGCGCTGGATCCGCGCCGCGGTCTCGATGAGCGCGAGCGAGTCGTAGCCCAGCTCCTCGAATTCCACGGCGGCGATGTCGCCGCCGAGTTCGGCGAGGTCCTCGCCGCCCGCGCAGTCCACCAGAATGCGGCGTAGTTCGGTGATGGTCATGGTCATGATTCGCTCCTCGGCAGATCTCGATCGGACACGGCGCGCACGACGACCGCGGAGTTGAAACCCCAGCGCCCGCGTGCCAGGACGAGCGCGCCGCCGACGGTGGCGGAGCGCGGGGCGCCGAGAACCAGATCGATCCGGTAGTCCTCGGCGAGCGTGGAGGTGCGGGCGGTCGGCGGGATCACCGAGTCGCGCATGGCCAGCAGCGCGGTGACGACGTCGAGCGGACCCGCACCGGAGAACAGGCGTCCGGTCAGCGGTTTCGACGCGGTGACCGGAACGCCGCCCGGCCCGAACAGCGCCTCGATGGCGGCGGCCTCGTCGCGGTCGCGATCGGGGATGCCGGAGGCGTCGGCGAACACCACGTCGATGCCACCGGGCGTCATCCCGGCGTCGGCCAGCGCGAGTTCGGCGGCGCGGCGCAGGCCCGACGGACGGCCGGAACCGGGCGGCGGGTCGAAGGTCGAGGCGTAGCCGGCGATCTCACCGTGCACTTTGGGCACCCCACGGGCACGCGCGGCGGTGGCGTCCTCCACGACCAGCATCGCGCCGCCTTCACCGGGCACGTAGCCGGCGGCGCGGGCGTCGAACGGCAGATAGGCGCGGTCGGGGTCGGTCGCGGCGCTCACCCCGCCGCTGGACAGATGCGAGGCCCACCCCCACGGGTCCAGCGCCGAGTCGACACCGCCGGTGACCACCAGCGGCGTCCCGCGCCGCACGGTGCGCCGCGCGTGGCCGATCGCGTCCAGTCCGCCCGCCTGCTCGGCGACCAAGGCGCTGCTCGGCCCGCGCATGCCGTGCCGGATGGAGATCTGGCCGGTGTTGACCGCGTAGAACCACGCGAAGGACTCGTACACGCTGACGTGCTCGGAGCCGAGCGACCACAGCTTGTTGAATTCGCGATGGGTGAACTCGAAACCGCCGGAAGCGTTTCCGGTCACCACGCCCATGTCGTAGTCGGTCATCGTCGCCGTGTCGACCTTCGCGTCGTCCAGCGCCCACTGCGCGGCAACCAGCGCCATCCGGGTCGAGACGTCCGTCTGTGGCAGCAGCCTGCTCGGCAGGTGCTCACCGGCGTCGAAATCGGCCACCTGTCCGGCCAGTCGCGCCGACGAACCGCTGGTGTCGAACCGGGTGAGCGGCGCGATCCCCCCGCGCCCGGCCAGCACGGCGTCCCAGAAACGCTCCACGCCCATGCCGTTCGGCGCGAGCACTCCCATTCCGGTCACGAGGATCATGCCGCCACCGCCTCCGCCTTGCGCAGCACCATCGCGCTCTGGAAGCCGCCGAACCCGCTGCCCACCGTGAGCACGGTGTCCATCCGATGGTCGCGGGCGACCAGCGGCACGTAGTCCAGATCGCATTCGGGATCGGGTTCGTGCAGGTTCGCCGTCGGCGGCACCACCTGGTATTCCAGCGCCAGCAGCGAGGCGGCGATCTCGACCGAGCCGATCGCGCCGAGCGAATGCCCGACCATCGACTTGATCGAGCTCATCGGCGTGGCGTAGGCGTGCGCGCCGAGACTGCGCTTCACCGCCGCGGTCTCGTGCCGGTCGTTCTGCCTGGTGCCGGAGCCGTGCGCGTTGATGTAGTGCACACCGGTCGGGTCGATCCTGGATTCGTCGAGCGCGACCCGGATCGCCTCGGCCATCTCGCGGCCGTCGGCCTTGAGGCCCGTCATGTGGTAGGCGTTGCACCTGGTCGCGTACCCGGATATCTCGGCGTAGATGTGCGCGCCACGCTTGCGCGCGCTCTCGTACGCCTCCAGCACGAACATCGCGGCGCCTTCGGCGAGTACGAACCCGTTGCGCGAGTTGTCGAACGGCCGTGAGGCCACCTCCGCCTCGTCGTTGCGCGGGGTGGTCGCCTTGATCGCGTCGAAGCAGGCCACCACGATCGGTGTGATGGGGGTGTCCGACGCGCCCGCAACCATGACGTCGGCGGAGCCCTCGCGGATCAGCTGCACCGCGTGGCCCACCGAGTCCAGTCCCGAGGTGCATCCGTTGGAGACCATCGCCACCGGTCCCTCGGCGCCCACGCTCCAGGCCACTTCGGCGGGCATCACGCTGGGGATCATGTAGTCGAACATGTGCGGAGAGAGATACGTCTCGTCGACCAGCCAGTTCTTCCCGGAGTCCGACAGCACCAGGTATTCGCGCTCCAGGCTGGTGGCCGCGGCGACCGCACTGCCGAGGCTCACGCCGAGCCGGTGCGGATCGACCGTCGCGAGGTCGAGCCCGCTGTCGGCCACCGCCTCCCGCGCGCAGACCACGGCGAACTGCACAGCCCGGTCCATGCGCCGAATCTCCCTGGGGGACAGCCCTTCCAACGCCGCGTCGAAGTCCGCTTCACCGGCCACCTGGGACCGGTACGGCGAGGCGTCGAAGAACGAGATCCGGCGCGTCGCCGTGCGGCCCTCGGACAGCAGCTTCCAGAACTCGTCCTTGCCCGACCCGCCGGGCGCGCGGACGCCGAGCCCGGTGACGACAACGCGGCGGCTCATCGCACACCACCGGATGCATTGGTGTTCATGGCGTTCTCCCTTCGATGGTGCGATCGAGCATCGGGGACGGTCCTCGAACCTCGCTCGAGCGAGCGAGTCGAGTTGTTCTCGAGCGGTGGGGCGCAGGCTGTCGCTGTGATCGCCCGGCCGGCGCCGCCCGGATCGATCACCTGTTCCCGAGCACAGGAGACACGCGTGATGAAGTCAGCACACGGCCAGCACGGCGCCGCGGACTGGGTGCTCTGCCCGGCATGCCTGATCCCGCTGTACGGCAAGCGGTTCGCCCGCGACCTCGGCGTCTGCGGCGAATGCGGCAGGCACACGCCGATCACCGCGCGGCAGCGCATCGAGCAGCTCGCCGACGAGGGACGCTTCGAGCCGCTGCCGATCGCCGCCACCGACGAAGACCCGCTGACCTTCACCGACACCAAGCCCTACCCGGACCGGCTGGCCGCCGCGCGCTCCCGCACCGGCATGCACGACGCGGTGCTGTGCGCGCTGGCCGCGATCGAGGGCAGGCCGGTGGTGATCGCCGCCATGGACTTCCGCTTCCTGGGCGGCAGCCTCGGCACCGCGGTCGGCGAAATGATCACTGTTGCCGCCGAAACAGCTCTGGCCCAACGTGTTCCGCTGATCATTGTCACCGCCTCCGGAGGCGCCCGGATGCAGGAGGGCCCGCTGTCGCTGATGCAGATGGCCAAGACCAGCGCGGCGCTGGAGCAACTGGACCGGGCGGGCATCCTCACCGTCACCCTGATCACCGACCCCACCTACGGCGGCGTCGCGGCTTCCTTCGCCACCCTTTCCGACGTGCTGATCGCCGAACCGGGCGCCCGGCTCGGGTTCGCCGGACGGCGAGTGATCGAGCAGACCATCCGGCAGGAATTGCCGCCGAAGTTCCAGACCGCCGAATTCCTGCTGGAACGCGGGCTCATCGACATGATCGTGCCGCGCGCGGGCCTGCGCCAGGCGCTCGGCGCACTGCTGCGGGCCGCGGGGCCGGTCGATTCCGCCGAGACCTTCGTCCCCGCCGACGCGGGCGTGATCACCGATCCGGCCCGCGTTCCCGCGACCGATCCCTGGACACAAGTGCGCCGGGCGCGGTCTCCGCAGCGGCCGACCGCGCTGGACTACTTCGCACTCGCCTTCGACGAGTTCCGCGAGCTGCGCGGCGACCGGATCTCCGGCGATTGCGCCGCGGTGGTCGGCGGAACGGCGTGGCTCGGCGGGCGGCCGGTCATGGTGATCGGCCACCAGAAAGGACACGACCCCAAGGAGCTGATGGAACGCAACTTCGGCATGCCGACTCCGGCCGGCTATCGCAAAGCGGCTCGTCTGATGCGCCTGGCCGAGAAGCTCGGGCTGCCCGTGGTCACCTTGATCGACACGCCCGGCGCGTATCCGGGCGCGACCGCCGAGGAGCAGGGGCAGGCGATCGTCATCGCGGAGAACATCCGGTTGATGTCCGCGCTGCGGGTGCCGGTGATCAGCGTGGTGATCGGCGAAGGCGGCAGCGGCGGGGCCCTGGCGCTCGGCGTCGCCAACCGGGTGCTGATGTTCGCGAACGGCACGTACTCGGTGATCAGCCCGGAAGGCTGCGCGGCGATCGTGTGGAACGATCCCGCCGCCGCACCGGAGGCCGCGGCCGCGCTGTCGCTGACCGCGCGGGACCTGCTGCGTCTCGGTGTCGTCGACGCGGTGCTGCCCGAGCCGGGCGACGACGTGGGCGCGGCCCCCGTGGCCGCGGCCGAACAGCTGCACCGGGCCCTGACCGCGACCCTCGGCGAACTGTCCGGTCGCAGCGGTGCGGAGCTGGCCGACGAGCGCCGCGCCCGGTTCCGGCGCTTCGGCGCGCGGCGGCAGGTCCTGGTCCGGTCGGTCGCGTAGGAGTGGCGCCATGTTCGAGAAGATCCTGATCGCCAACCGTGGTGAGATCGCGCTGCGCGTCGCGCGCACCTGCCGCGAACTCGGCGTGCGCACCGTCGCGGTGCACTCGGTCGCCGACGCCGAGTCGGCGGTGGTGCGTTTCGCCGACGAGGCGGTGCAGATCGGCCCGTCCGCGGCCAAGCGCAGTTATCTGAACGCCGCGGCGATCCTGGCCGCCGCCGAGCTCACCGGCGCGGACGCGATCCATCCCGGATACGGATTCCTCTCCGAGTCACCGGATTTCGCCGACGCGTGCCGGGCGGCGGGCGTCACGTTGATCGGGCCGCCCGCCGACGTGATGGCCCAGCTCGGCGACAAGCAGTCGGCGCGCACGCTGATGGCGAAGGCGGGACTGCCGCTGCTGCCGGGCAGCCTCGATCCGCTCGAACTCGACGAGGCGCACGCGCTCGCGGATTCGATCGGCTACCCGGTGATCGTCAAGGCGGCCGCGGGCGGAGGCGGGCGCGGCATGCAGGTGGTGCACGAGAGTGCGGCGTTCCCGCGCGCCTATCAGGAGACCAGGGCGACGGCGCGGATGCTGTTCGGCGACAGCCGGGTGTACCTGGAGAAGTACCTCGCCGCCGCCAGACACGTCGAGATCCAGGTGCTGTGCGATACCTACGGCAATGGCGTGCACCTGGGTGAACGCGACTGCTCGGTGCAGCGCAGGCACCAGAAATTGATCGAGGAATCGCCTGCCCCGCTGCTGCCGGACGGTCTGGCCGAGCGAATGGGCGCATCCGCCGTGCACGGTGTGCTCGAGGCAGGGTATACCGGCGCGGGAACCGTGGAATTCCTGGTCGATCGGGACGGCAATTACTATTTCATGGAAGTGAACTGCCGAATTCAGGTCGAACATCCGGTCACCGAAATGGTGACAGGTATAGATCTCATCGCCGAGCAGATTCGAGTCGCGGCGGGGCAACCGCTCGGCATCGATCAGGAAGATATCGTCCTGCGCGGCGCGGCGATCGAATGCCGGATCAATGCCGAAGACCCTGCCGCGGAATTCGCGCCCGCTCCGGGAATCCTGGCGGAATTCACGCCGCCCGGCGGCCCCTTCGTCCGGGTCGACACCCATGCGCACGCCGGATATTCGATACCTCCGCACTATGATTCGTTGCTGGCCAAACTGGTGGTGTGGGCGCCGGACCGGGACCGGGCGCTGGCCCGGATGCGGCGGGCGCTGGCGGAATTCCGGATTTCCGGCGCCCGCGTCGCGACCACCCGGGATTTCCTGTACGAGGTGCTCGACCATCCAGCCATGCGCGCCGCCACGCACACCACCGGGCTGGTGGACGAGCTCCTCGGGCGGGGATGAGCGCGCCGGAGGTTCGCCCGGCCCGCGGCGATCGCGGCCGGGCGTCAGGCGGTCTCGGCGGCGGCGCGGCGCTCGGGGGAGTACCACCCGATCAGATAACCGGCGTGGCGGCTGTTGAGCATCGCGCTCACCGAGTCGTCGGAGGCGGTCAGGATGTCCCGGTGCAACTTCTGCAGCTTCTGGCAGGGGTCGAGCCCCAGTTCGTCCTGCATGGACCGGCTGAACCGCTGGTAGGAGGCCAGGGCGCGAGCGCGCTGGCCCGACCGGCACAGGGCGAACATGTAGTACGCCTGGAGCCGCTCGTGCAGCGGATGCTGCATGGTCAGCCGCGCCAGGTCGGGACAGACCTCACGATGCCTGCCCAGTCGCAATTCCGCCTCCACGCGCAACTCGATGTTGGTCAGCCGCAGGTGATCCAGATGCGAGATCTCGGCGGCGAGCGGGATGCCACCCTCCACGTCCACCAGCGCGGGACCGCTCCACAGCGCTTCCGCGGCGCTGAACAGGTCCACCGCGCGCTCGTCGTCGCCGGTCTTGGCGGCGCATCGGGCGGCGTCGGACATGGACTGATAGTCGCGCAGGTCGAACACACAGTCCCGCACGTCGAAGGAATAGCCTTTGCTGCGCGTGCGCAGATAGCGTTCGGCCACCTCCGCCTGTCCGACTCCGAGTTGCTCCGCCATCTTCTTGCGAATGCCGAGCACATATGTTTGCACGACCGTCACCGCGCTGCGCGGCGGATCGTCGTTCCACAGTTCTTCGATCAGGGCCGTCACCGGGACAACGGTGTCGTGTCGGACCAAAAGTAATGCCAGCAACTGCCGCTGCTTCTGCGCGGTCGGCGTCGCATTGTGATTGTTCAGGGCAAGCGTCAGCGGACCTAGCACGCGAGCGCATACGGGATACTTCACTGGGAACTCTCCTACGGGCGAATTTCCCCCCGACCGACGTGAGATTCTCGATTCCCACCGCACTGTAGGCTTCGTCTACAGTAGCGAGAAATCCGTCTCGGCACCATGAATCCTGAGTAATATCGGAGTTAATTCCGTGCGCGGGCTCCGCGAATTCTCCTCGGCTGCAAGGAGATTGGCCCGTTATTTGCTCTCCCCCGTCAGTTGCGGCGAATTCGTAGGATGTTGTCTTTTCGCGTGCCCGGCGTGCCCTCGGGGCTCGCGTGTTCGCGCTCGACCTCCTCGTCCACTTCCACGTGCCATTCGGCCGGATCCAGCGCGAGACCGGCCCGTACTTCGGCGGTGGTCGGGAAATGCACGTCGGCGGGTGGTTCCAATACCCAGGAGGGCCATTGCGCGTGACCGACGATCAGCAACAGCCCGCCGGGAGCCACCGCATCGGCCGCCCGGCTCAGGATGCGCGTCCGTTCGCCGTCCTTCGCCGCCGGTGAGTGCAGATACTGCGCCGTGACGAGGTCGAAACTTCCCGCGGGGAAGGTGTGGTCCAGATCGTGCCGCTGCCAATCTATTTCGCCGTCGATTCCCTGGCGGGCCGCGTTCGTCCTGGCGCGGGCCAGCGCGGTCTCCGACACGTCGACCGCCGTGACCCGCCAGCCGCGCTCGGCCAGCCAGATCGCGTCGGCGCCCTCGGCGCAGCCCAGGTCCAGTGCGGTGCCAGGGGGGACGGCTTCGAGCTCACGCACCAGCAAGAAGTTCGGCCGTCCGGACCAGATCTGGTCGCGCTCCTGGTAGAAGGCCTCCCAGTACTCGACAGTCGTCGGCGTCGTCCGGTCGGCGTGGTGATGGGGTGTCGCACTCATGCGTCCCACCATCCATCGGGCCGACCGAAACGGCAAATATCGTTGCCGGTTCGGCAACCCGCCCCGCCGGCTGCCCGCCCGGTGTCCCCGGCCGCGACCGCCCGTGGGTCAGTAGTCCTCGAGCGGGTCGCGCAGGATCATGCCCTCGGCCGCGCGCAGGCGCGTGGTCATGGTCGTCAGCAGGTCGACGGAGTCCTCGGACAGGCCGATGGCCGTGTGCAGCAGCCTGCGCAGCCGCGGGCTGGCGAGCCGGTCGGCGAGGGTGTTGTCGTGCTCGGTGGGTTCGGCGTCGAGCTGTCGGTCGAGATTCACGGGAAGGTACTCACAATCGGTCATCGGGCCCCCAGGAAACCATGTCAATGCGACGCTCGTGCCTGGAACGACGCGTTGGCACGGGCGAGATCGTTCCGGGGCGCAGCGTACATCGCGGACGGTCGGTCGCTGGACCGGGTCGAAATGGGTGCATGTGGCCTCCGTGCCGCAGTCGGGTCGGCTCGTCCGTGCCATGGCCGTGCCCGCTCCGGCGCCGAGATCGTGCCCATTGTTCCACTCTCCCTGGACAATTCGGCGCAGCGACCCCGTCTACGCAGGTTGCGGACGTGCTGCGGCACGCAGAAGCGCACGTCGTGCCCGGCAGCGGGTGCGGCCCGGTTCCCAACTCTGGGAAATATCGCCTCGGCGACGCGGCCCCCGGAAAACCGGGAGTTCAGCTCGTTCGCCCATGACACGATGGGGGCGGCCGAAGCAGGTACCGACCGACGAAGGGCCAGTCATGGGCAACCTCGACGACCGGGTGGCGGTGATCACCGGCGGCGCCCGTGGACAGGGGCGCGCGCACGCCTTGGCGCTGGCGAACGCGGGCGCGGACATCGTGGTGTGCGATATCGCCGCACCGGTGCCCGGCCTGCCCTACGAGCTGAGCACCCCCGGCGACCTGGCCGAGACCGCCGCGCTGGTCGAGCGGACCGGCCGCCGCTGTGTCGCCGTCCGAGCCGACGTGCGGAGCCTGGAACAGATGCGGACGGTCGCCGAGCGCGCGCTCGAGGAGTTCGATCGCATCGACATCCTCGTCGCCAATGCGGGCATCGCGTCCAACTCGCCCGTCGCCGAGATGGACGAGCGGTTGTGGCGGGACATGATCGACACCAACCTGACGGGCGTGTTCCACAGCTTCCGCGCGGTCGTCCCGCACATGATCGAGCGCCGCTGGGGTCGCGTGGTGGCCACCTCCTCCATCGTGGCGAAGATGGGCGTGCGCAACGCGGCGCACTACGCCGCGAGCAAATGGGGCGTGCTCGGCTTGGTGAAGTCACTGTCGTTGGAAGTGGCGGAGTACGGCATCACGGTGAACGCGCTGCTGCCCTCCGGCGTGGACACCGACATGATCCAGAATCCGGCGACCTGGCGGCTCATGATGCCGGACAAGGAGAATCCCACCAGGGAGGACTGGATGGCGATCATCGAATCCGGGCCGCCCAACGGTGATCTGATCCAGCCCGCCGAGGTGGCCGAGGCGATGCTGCTGCTGGTCTCCGAGCACGGCCGCCACTTCAACGGCGAAGCCGTCACCATCTCCTGCGGCGGGAGCGCGAGCACCTCATAGCGCATGTCCCGTCACAACGGGCGCGCAACGGCGAGTCGCTCGAAGGCGTGCGCGGCGAAACGGATGCCCACCCGCGAAAAGTAGCGGGTGTCGCGCGACACCCGCTACCGAACGCTCATGAGGCTGAGCATGGCCCAGCAGACCAGCTTGTGCGCGACGTGTCCGTGCCGACATGACCGGCGGCCATGGACTCGGGCGCCGCATCTCGTGCAGCTCGCCGGACACGTCTTTCCTTCCGGGCCGAGAGCCCCCCGGCGAAGCGTCAGTGGCGACGTGACTCGATCGCGTCGCGGGCCGCGTGCGCGGTCTGGGCTCCACGCTCGCGCGCCAGGTGTGCCGCGTGCACACCGCGTTCCTTGGCGGCGTCGGCGAGCTCAGGTCCGCGCTCTTTCGCGATTTCCGCCCATTCGGCGCCGCGCTGCTTCGCCAGATCCGCGAGGTGAACGCTCTGCTCCTTGGCGACCTCCGCCCATTCGGCGCCGCGCTCCTTGGCGATCTCGGCCCATTCCGCGCCGCGCTCTTTCGCGATTTCCGCCCAGTCCGCGCCGCGTTCTTTGGCGATCTCCGCCCAGTCGGCACCGTGTTCTTTGGCGATCTCGGCCCACTCCTGCCCGTGCGTCTTGGCGGTCTCGGCCCAGTCGCTGCTGTGCTCTTTGGCCGATTCCGCCCACCCGGGCCGGTGCCGCTGGGCCGATTCGGCGAGTTCCGCCCCCTTGCTCGCGGCCACCGCGCCCACTGCCCGCGCCTTGTCCGCGGCCTCGTGCGCGTGCTTGCGCAGTGCCGCGCCGGTGGCGGTGTCCGAGGCCGCGCCGAACGGCAACGCCGCGGTCACCGCGGCGGCGGCATCGCGCGCGGCCCTGCGGCCACGCCAACCCAGCGAAGGCTTGCCCTCGGTGTCGGCGGCGGTGATCATCAGTCCGCCGAGCAGCCCGAGATCCTTCAGGAACGCGGTGCGCTTCGCCGACTTGCGGGCGGGATCCTGTTCGTTCCAGAAGTCCTGCTCGGTGACGGCCGCGGGCACGACGGTCGCGGCGAGCACCAAAGCGGCCAGTCGCGGTGCCTTGCCGAGGGCCAGCAGGACGCCGCCGCCCACCTGAGCGAAGGCGTTGACCTGCACGACGGTCGACGGATTCGATGGCAATTTCGCGGCGACCTCTGCGGGCAGCTGCCGTTGCCCCCGTTCCAGCAGTGCGTTCGCGGACTTCACCCGCTCGTCCGGGTGCCGCAGCGTATCGACCCCGTCGACCACGAACACGGTGGCCAGTAGCGGCCGGGCGAGTCGGCGCAACAACATGACAGAACCCCTTCCCTTAGATGGCGTCACAATTCGGATTCCCGCGCGATTCGTGACCAAACAAGCGGGTCCGCCGCCGTGTGAAAGCGGACTCATCCGGGTAACAGCTAATCGAGAGAGATCGATCCAGGGGGTAGAAGGCGCCGCCGCACCGCTCGTTCTCCCGCCCCTGCTCCGCCGGAAGGTATCTGCTGTGAACACCCATACGGCCACAACGGCTTTCGATGCCGTCGTCGCCGAGTTGCCCGCCGCGCCGAAGTGCACGTTCCGCTTCGATTCCGTGCCCTGCCGTCATCGCGCGGAATGGTTCATCCGTAAACGGTCCTGCTGCCATCCGGCGGGTGTGGATTTCCTCTGCGAGACCTGCCATACCCGCATCCACTGGATGCTGGACATGGGCATGGTGTTCGAATGCGCCGGATGCGGAGTGCACTCGGCCAGTTTCGCCGAACTGTGCCCGACCGTGGCTCCGCTCTGAGTGCGGCTCAGCGGCCTCCGGACTGCTCGCGCGCCGGGACGTCGGTCGCGGCCAGGAAGCCGGTGATGATCGAAGCGACCCGCTCCGGAGCCTCCACCATAGGAAGATGACCGCAGTCCGGTAGTTCCACCGCCGTGTGCGGGCGCAGCTTGCGGTTCAGCCGTCCGCCCGCCTTCGCCGACAGGATGCGGTTGCGCCGCCCCCAGATCGTGCAGATCGGCGGGAAACCGGCGGGCGGCTCGAAGGTGTCCAACGCGCGGTAGGACGGGAAATCCTGCACCAAGCCGTGCAGAGCTCGCAGCCTGCCCCGATCGGTCCAGTACGCCCGCACGCGCGGCTCGTGCTGGGTGCGCAGACGCCGGCCGCGGGGGCCGAGCTGATTGCCGACGATCAGCGAGACCACCGGGTCCGGCAGGCTGATCCGGCGGGCCAGCGGCCCCAGCGGCAGCCGCGCGTCCAGCCAGGCCAAGCCCGCCGACTGTCCTGAACTCACGGTGTCCAAGGTGAGCGGATTGATCAGGACGAGCGCGCGCACCCGGTCGGGATGCCCCATGGCGTAGCGCAGCGAGGTGGCGCTGCCGAGACAGTTGCCGATCAGCACCACGTCGGTGACGCGTTGGGCGTCGAGGAACGCCGTGAGCATGTCGACGTAATCGGTGAGGCGGTAGCCGGTCGCGGGCTGGTCGGACTGCCCGTAGCCGGGCAGGTCGAGCGCGAAGACCTCATGCGAGTCCCGCAGTGCCGCGACTTGGTCGTCCCAGATGCGGCGTTGCGTGCCCGCGTTGTGCAGGAACACGACCGGAGACCCGCTGCCCGTGCGGTCGAAGACCACGGACCTGCCCCGATGTTCGAATACGTCCACGCTGACTCCCTACGAACCACCGGCGAGCGAACCGCCGGGTAGCAGCGATTTTACGTGGACGAACCGGACCGAGCGGGCGGTTGGACTATCCGGTGGCGGTCGCCGCGCGCAGGAAACGGCCGGTCCGCCGGGCGCCGAGCTCCGCGGCGGGCGCGCCGCCGCCGAACACCGGCACGCCGCCGACCAAGACCGCGGTGACCGCCTCGTCGTTGCGGTTCACCATGCGCGACAGGTTGTCGAAGGGGGCGATGGGGGATTCGTGGTAGGCGTCCAGCGAATCGTCCAGGCGAGCCGGATCGAGCACGACGACGTCCGCTCGGTCGCCCACCCGCAGATGTCCGGCGTCCAGGCCGTACCAGTCCGCGAGTTCGCCGGTGAGCCGGTGCACCGCCTGTTCCATCGACAGGAACGGACGGCCCGCGTTCGCGGCGTCGCGCACCCGGCGCAGGAAGCGGAGCCCGAAGTTGTAGAACGCCATGTTGCGCAGATGCGCTCCCGCGTCGGAGAAGCCCAATTGCACGCCGGGGTCGGCGGCGAGCCGATCGAGCACTTCGGGTCGGTGGTTGGAGATCGTCGTACGCCAGCGGACCTTGCCGCCGTGTTCCACCACGAGGTCGAGGAACGCGTCCACCGGGTGCGTGCCGCCGCGCTCCGCGCCCACCTCGCCGAAGGTCTTGCCGATCACGCTCGCGTCCGGGCATTCCACGATCCGCGCATCGAAGAAATCACGGTGCCACACCCGTGGACCGAATTTCTTGTCGTAGTCCTTGCGGAAGCGGCGCCGGTACTGCTCGTCGCGCAACAGTTCCCGGCGCTTGTCCACTTGGTCGGCGAGGTGCAGCGCTTCGGCGCCGGAACCGAACTCCTCGAACACCACCAGGTCGATGCCGTCGGCGTAGACCTCGAACGGCACCGGAAGGTGTTGCCAGCGGAAATCGCCGCCCAGCGCGTTGAGCACTCGCGCGATCAGCGGGAAAAGGTACGCGATGCCGGGAATGGCCTTGAGGTCGGCGGCAGAGAGCAGGCTGACCTTCAGCGGCTTGCGGAACAGGCCGAGGCTACCGGCCGCCATCGTCACCAGGCTCTGCGGGCGGGACACGTCGGGTCCGCCCTGTAGTGCCCGCCCGCGCCGGCGCAGGATGGCGTTGAGCCTGCGCCGTTCCCGGGTGGTCGCGTAGGTGGACGGCAGGGTGCGCGATCGGCACACCGCACCGTCGAGTTTGTCGAACAGCAGCTGCTGGGAGGACATGCCGACGAACCCGGCGTCCAGCGCCTCGGTGAGCTTCGCCGCCATCCCCGCCAGTTCGGCGGCACCGGGCCGGACGTCCTTGCGGGTCGCGCGCTCCAGACCCATTTCCGCGGCGCGGATGTCCGAATGCCCGATGAACGCGGCGACATTCGGGCCCAGCGGCAGTTGTTCCAGTGCGGCCGCGTATTCGTGCGCTGAGCGCCAGGTCTTGTGCTCGCCGACCGCGGCGAGGACGTGCTTGCGCGGAATCGCCTCGACCCGTGCGAACAGGTCGCCCGCGTCGGAGGCGTCGACGTGGACGGTCGACAGCGAGCACGAGCCGAGCAGGACCGTGGTGATGCCGTGCCGCAGCGATTCGGTCAGCGCGGGATGCTGGAGCACCTCCACGTCGTAGTGGGTGTGGATGTCGAGCATGCCCGGGATCACCCATTTCCCGGTGGCGTCCACGATGTTCGGACAGTCGGGGTCCTCGATCGGGTCGGCCGAGACGGTCGCGACGCGACCGTCGCGGATGCCGAGGTGCCGGATCGCCGAGGGCGCGCCGGTGCCGTCGAACCACTGGCCGTTCGCGATGATGGTGTCGTACATGGCTTCACACCTCGAGATCGGCGCGTATGACCTTGCCGGTCGCGTTGCGCGGTAGTGCGGTGGTGGTGAGCCGCCAGCGGGCGGGCACCTTGTAGTAGGCGAGCCGCTCGGCGGCGAACGCGCGCAGCTCCTCTTCGCTGGTCGCCGTGACGCTTTCGACCACGACCACGGCGGCGACCTGCTGTCCGAGGTCGGCGTCGGGTACCCCGAGCACCGCGCACTCGCGCACCGCGGGATGCTCCTCGAGGCACTGCTCGATCTCCGTGGGATAGACGTTCTCCCCGCCGCGCAGGATGAGATCCGAACGACGCCCGGACAAGCGCAGCCTGCCGTCCTCCAGCACCCCGATATCGCCCGTGCGCAACCAGCGGTCGGCGGTGATCGCCGCGGCGGTCGCTGCCTCGTTCTGCCAGTAGCCCAGCATCACGTAAGGGCTGCGCACGCAGATCTCGCCTTCGGTGCCGTCGGGGACCACGTTGCCCGCGCTGTCGCGGATCTCCAGCGCGACCCCGACGACCGGACGACCGACGGTGTCCGGGAACGCCGCCAGCTCGGCCGGGCTCGCCAGCGTCGCGGCGGTGCTGCATTCGGTGAGGCCGTAGCTGGTCACCAGCGCGTTGCGGGCGACGGGCAGCTGATCGCGCAGCTTCTCCTGCAACGCGGCCGAGGACGGCGCGGAGTTCAGCGAGAAGGAAGCGAGCGAGGACAGGTCGTAGTCGGACAGGTCGAGTTCGAGCATCCTGGTCGCCATGGTCGGCATGGCGCCCCAGTTGGTGACCCGCTGCGCCTCGATCAGCCGCAGCACCCGGTCGGCGTCGAACGAGCCCTGGTGGATCACCGCCGCGTCACCGGTGACCAGCCGGGGAACCACCAGGTTGTGCAGGCTGGCGATGTGGAACAGCGGCGAGGTGAGCAGGAAGCGCCGCCCGCTCGGCAGTTCGTCCGCCCCGGTGAGCGCGGCGGCCAGCGCGTCGTTGAAGAGGTGATAGTCGGTGACCGCCACCAGGTTTCGGTGCGAGTGCACCGCCCCTTTGGGTCGGCCGCTGGTGCCGCTGGTGTACAGGATCACCGCGGGATCGTCTTCGTCGATCTCGGTGTCGGGCAGGTCGTCGGTGCGGTATTCGGCCAGCAGCGCGGGTATGTCGTGTTCCATGGTGAGCACCGGGACCGGGATATCCAGTTCCGCCACCAGCGCCGCGCGCTTCGCGTCGGCCACGAGGACGGAGGGGCTGGTGTGCTCGACGCCGTAGGCGATCTCGCGCGGCGCCCACCACGCGTTGTAACCCACCGCGATCGCGCCGAGCGCTTGGGCCGCCCAGAAGGTGAGCCCCCACTCGGGCGTGTTCGCGGCGAGAATGCCCACGCGGTCGCCCTTGCCGACGCCGAAGCGGTCGCGCAGGGCCGTGGCCAGTGCCGCGACCGCGGCGGCGTGCTCGGTGAACGACATCCTGCGGTCCGCGGTGACCAGATAGTCCCGGTCGCCGTGCGCGGCCCCGGCGACGAGCACTTCCCGCAGCGAGGACTTGCGATGGCGCACCACCGGCAGCGGCGCGCCGAGCACGTCCTCGACCACCATCTCGAATCGACCGCCGGGTCCGGTGAGCCTGCTCGCGGCCTGTGCCACGAACGTCTGCGGGTCGATTGCTTTTGTCATATCGGATACTTCCTCGTCACTGCGCATGGGTTGATTCGTCACGGCTCTGGGATCAGCACGGCGCGGCCGGTGATCAGCCCGCGCTCCAGCCGGTCGAGGGCCGCGCGGCCGTCGGCCAGCGGATAGCGCTCCACTTCGGCGCGCAGCTTGCCCGCCGCGGCCAACGCCACGGAGTCGATCAGGTCGGATCTGGTGCCGCCGTAGGATTTCCGGACCGTGGCGCCCCACGGCCAGCCCGTGCCGGTGGCGGGCGCCGCCGTGATCTCCGGCGCGCCACCGCCGAGGCCGACCATGCGGTAGGCCCCGTCGGGCGCCACCGATTCCACCGCTAGCCGCGCGGTGGCGTCGACGCCGACGAAGTCGAACACCGCGTCCGCGCCGCGACCTGCGGTCCGGTCGAGGATCTCCTTCGCCGTGTCGTCGCCCGCGAGAAGTCCTTCGGCCGCACCGCACCGCGCGGCGAGTTCGAGCTTGTCGGCGCTCACGTCCACGGCCAGCACCCTGGCCGCCGTGGTCGCGGCGAGGATCTGCACCGCGAGGTGGCCGAGCCCGCCGATCCCGACAACCACCGCCACCGACCCCGGCCCCAACCGATCACGAGCGCCGCGGATGGCGTGGTAGCTCGACAGCGCGGCGTCGGCCAGCGGCGCGGCCTCGGCGAAGTCGAGGTCGCCGATCGGCACGAACGAACTCGCGGGCACCCGGATGTAGTCGGCCATCCCACCGTCCGGCCCGAGTCCGGGGCACGGCGGCATGGCGGTGCGACCTGCGGCGAGGCAGACGTTCTCGTTGCCGCCGACGCACTCCCGGCAGACCCCGCACGACCAGCACAGATACACGATGCCGCGCTCGCCCGCCCGGCGGCCGCCGACCCCGGCGCCGACGGCTTCGATGGTGCCCGCGATCTCGTGGCCGAGGGTCAACGGTTCCTCGCGCATCCGGAAGGGGATGTGCAGCACGTGCAGATCCGAATGGCAGATGCCCGCCGCGCCGACCCGCAGCAGCAGATCGGTGGGACCGATCTCCGGAATCGGTACCTCGCGCAGTTCCAGCACACCGGGCTCGGTGAGCTGCAGTGCCCGCATCATCCGCGCACCGCCGCGAATGTCGCGCGCAGATAGGCATCGCCGCGGTCGGAGCCGATCAGCCCCGGCGCCATCCGGTTCATGGCGTAGGCGAAGGTGGTGCGGTGCTCGAGGTCGTTGACCACCATCGCGCCTCCGTACCCGGCCCACCAGCACACCCGGCCGTCGGGAACCTCCGGGGCGGTCTGCCGCTGCGGCAGACCGTAGCCGATGCCGAATCGCAGCGGCACCGCAAGCGCGAGATCCACGCCGTCGGACTGCTGCTGGAAGATCAGCTCGATCGTCCGCTCCGACAGCAGCCGCCGTCCGGCCAGTTCGCCGCCGCAGGACACCAGCGATTGCACCCGCGCCACCGAACGGGCGTTGCCGTGGCCGTTCACCGCGCCGATCTCGGCTTGCCGCCACCCGGCGCTCGCCGTCTCGGCGATGTCGAGCAGCGGGCTGGTGAGCGTCTTGACCAGCACGCTTTCCTGGTCGAGCGCGGCCATGTCGAATTCCGGCATGGCGGGCGGGATCAAGGTCGCGATCCGCCCGTGGTGCTCGGGCGCGGTGCCGATGTGGAAGTCCGCGCCCAGCGGCCCGGCGAGCTCATCGGCGAAGAACTCGCCCAGCGAGCGTCCGGTGACGCGGCGGATCACCGCGCCGATCAGGTGGCCGTAGGCCAGCGCGTGGTATCCGGAGGCGGTGCCGGGCTCCCACCACGGCGGCTGGCTCGCGAGACGGGCGGCGGAGGCTTCCGCGTCGTAGATATCGGCGAGCTCGATCGGCGGCTGCCACCCGGAGACGCCGGAGGTGTGCGCGAGCAGATGACGAATCTCGATGTCGCCCTTGCCGTTCGCCGCGAATTCCGGCCAGTACCTGGCCACCTTCGCGTGCACGTCCAGTTCGCCGCGCTCGACCAGCAGCAGGGCGCACAGCGCGGTCATGGTCTTGGTGATGGAGAAGACGTTGACCAAGGTGTCCTCGGTCCACGGCTGCGTGCGTTCCCGGTCGCGGTAGCCGCCCCAGAGGTCGACGACCGTTTCGCCGTCGACGGTGACGCAGATCGATGCGCCCAGCTCGTCGCCGGAGGCGAGCCGGGACTCCAGTTCCGTGCGGACCCGTGCGAATCGTTCGGCGCAGAATCCCGAGGTGGCGGTGCCCGTGGTAGTGGTCATCGCCGCCTCACACGTGTTCGGGCGTGCGGCCGGGAACCGGCAGCGCGTTTCCCGCGGCGGTGGCGCGTTTCGCGCCGCGCGCCAGCTCCCGCCGCATGTCCCGCACGTACGGTTCGAATTCGATCTGGATGGTGTGCCGGGGCGAGTCGTAGTAGCGCCCCGACCTGGCCGACTCCGCGGACCGCATGGCCGCCCGCATCTCCTCCGCGGGCGGCAGGTGGTAACGGCCGGTCAGATAGGCGGCGACAAGCTTGCTCTGCTGCTCGGCGAAGTTCACCAGCGTGGGCAGCGGCTGGGCCAGCCCGAGGAAGAACAGGTTGTCGATGCCGGGCTTCACCATCTGCTTGAACAGCGGGAAGCGATTGGCGCTGTCGGGCAGCAGTTCCGGATCGGAGAAGAACGGGAAGGAAATGCGGTAACCGGTGGCGCAGACGATCACGTCCACCTCCTCGGCGCTGCCGTCGGCGAAGCGCACCCGCGAACCTTCCAGCGCGGTGATCGCGGGCTTGAACGTGACGTCGCCGCAGCCCGCGCGGTGCAGGAACTCTTCGCTCGCCGATGGATGCGCCTCGAAGGGCAGGTGGTCGGGCTTGGGCAGGCCGTAGTCCTCCATGTTGCCGCGGAATTTGCGGACGAAACGCTGCTTGAGTTTCAGGCCCAGCTTCGGCGGCATCCACCGTGGCATCGAGCGCTTGTCGCCGACCTTGCCGTTGACGTACTTCGGCAGTACCCAGACCCCGCGCCGGGCGGAGACGTAGAGCTTCGTCGCGATGAACCGCTGCGACAGCTCGGAGGCGATGTCCAGGCCCGAGTTGCCCATGCCGACCACCACGACGCGCTTGCCGCGCATGTCGACCGGGTCGAACGGGTCGTTGTAGGCGTGGCTGTGCAGCAGCGTGCCGTCGAATTCGCCCGGGTAGTCCGGAAGGCGGGGATCCCAGTGGTGCCCGTTGCAGACGATGAGCGCGTCGTAGTCCTTGGTGCTCCCGTCGCTCGTGCTGATCAGCCAGCGGCCGTCCGTCCCGCGCTCGGCCGCGGCCACCCTGGTGTCGAACACGATCCGGTCGCGGATGCCGAAATGGTCTACGTAGTCGCGGAAGTACTGGAACAGTTGCGAATGGTGGGGAAAATCCGGCCACTCGTCGGGCGCGGGATAGTCCTCGAAGGCCAGGCGGAACTTGGACGTGTCGATGTGCAGGCTCTGGTAGCACGCCGACATGCCGTTGGGGTTCTTGAAGTACCAGTTGCCCCCGACTTCGTCGGACGCTTCGTAGCAGTCGAACGGTATGCCGTAATCGTTCAGGCGTTTGGCGGCGGTGATCCCGGAGGGACCCGCCCCGATCACGCAGACGCGGGGGAGTGCGGTTGACGTCATTCACTGTCCTCGTGCTGGAGGCCGTCGTCGGTGACGGCCGAACCGTCCGGTGCGGCTCACGCGCCGGAGTGACGTAGGCAACAAAGTAGCACTCGGTAGACATGGTGTCTAGTGAGTGACGCACTGTCCATCGCTCCCGTTCCCGCGTAGACTCGGGCGGCGTCAACCGCACGTCAGTCCCTCTTTTCACGGATACGAGGTACCTGTTCACCATGCGTACGAACGCGAGCGCGAACCTGCGGGACGAGCAGAAGCAGCAGACCAGGGTCCGGCTGATGGAGGGCGCCAAGGAGCTGTTCGCCACCCGCGGCTACGCGGCGGTGCGGGTGGACGACATCGTCGCCGCCGTCGGTTGCAGCCGCGCCACGTTCTACCTGCACTTCGCGGGGAAACAAGAGATCCTGCGCGCGATCGCCCAGCAGGGCACCCTGTCTACCGTGCTGCACTCCTATCAGGACCTCGACCGGGTGCTGGAGACCGGTTCGCGCGCCGAGTTCGCCCGTTGGATGACCCGCGCCATCGAGTGGTTCCACCAATACAAAGACCTGCTGCCCGCCTGGGACGAGGCGACCGCGCTGGAACCGGAGTTTCGCGAGATCGCCCGCGACGGCATCCTCGCATTGCCCAACGCGATGACCGCCTACCTGGCGGCGTGGCCCGCCGACCGGCGCGACGAGGCGCGGTTGCGCGTGGAATTGCTCGTGGCGCAGCTGGAGCGGTTCTTCACCCGATGGGCGATGCAGGGCACCATCGACGTCTCGGTGGAGCAAGCCGTCGAAGTGCTCACCGACATCTGGTTTCCGGCGCTGCGCGCGCCGACGGACGCGAGTTGAGCGGGCTTGTTCGGCGCAGTCGACCTTCCTGGGCGGGCCAGTCGGTGACGTCGGGTCGGTTGAGGTGCGAGAAGGCCTCCAGCACTGGTTTTCTCGCATAGGACGCCGAAGCGTTGTGGTCTGTGGGGGCTGTCCGCAGGGTGACGGCATGTGTTGCCCACTGTTCGCTGGATGCGTGAACGGTGCCGTCCGCCGCCCCTATTCGACGGTGGCCCGCGAATCTGTCGGCGTCGTGCGGCATCATCTGTGCACGCAGCCAACCACGAAATCGCTCGGAGTTACCCATGTCGTCCCCACGAACCAAGCCGCATCCCTTGTCGGACAGCGAGATTCAACAGATCGCCGCGGACATAGCCGGTGGCAGCCCGCCCATGGTGTGGTTCACCTCCGCCGCGGTCGGCGTGCCGGAGGGGCGCTCGGGCAAGGTGATCGCGCTCGGCGACCCTGCCGACGGTGACTTCCTCCAGGTCCGGCCGACCGGATCGAAGGATGTACTGTCCTTCTCTCCCACCGAGGTGACCTTGACCAAGCCGCCGCGAGGGGCGGCGGGCGCCACCGCCCAGCAGAAGTCGACAACACGGAAGGAATCCCCTGTGACGCAGTCGTCGACCACGACGAGCACCACGACCGAGCCCGCGCGGCCGAGCGCACCCGCGCCCGCGGCCACCCCGAAGCCCGCGGCGGCCGCGGAAGCGAGTCGAGCCGACAGCGCGGCCAAGCAGGCCGCGGCGCCCAAACCGGCCAAAGCGGCCGCCGCCCGCAAGGCCAAGGCGCCCGAGGTCACCGTGACGCTCACCGGCACCGCCGACGGCGAGTGGTCCATCGACGTGGTCAGCGGGAAGAAGCGCACCCTGCGCGGTCTTCCGGTGGCCGGTTCCACGGTGGCGCAGGCGGCGAAGATCCTGCATCCGGAGGTCGCCGAGGTGGTCGCGGGCGTCCTGGACGCGTTGCGCGGGGTGCAGGAGGCCAAGGTGCAGCAGTTACAGGCCGAGCTCGAGGAGGCCAAGCGCCTGCTGAACGAGCTGAGCGACTGAGTCAGACCGCGGGACTGGCGGATCGGGCAGCCGTGCGCCAGATCCGTCGCTCGGTGCCGGGAGGCGTGTGCCGCACGTCGTCGTGGAACGCGTAACCGAGCGAGTACTGCTTCGCGTGGTACATGGCCGCGTCCGCGTCCCGGAGCAGGCCGTGCACGTCGGTGTCCGAGCTGCGTGGACCGACGCACGCCACGCCGACGCTCGCGGTGATCGGTATCTCCCCGGCGCTCAGCCCGAACGGCCGGACGAACGCGCCGAGCAGCCGTTCGGCCAGCACGGCGGCCTCCGGCCGGGCGAGCCGGGCGAGCACGACGAATTCGTCGCCGCCGTAGCGGGTCACCACGTCCTCGTGGCGCGCGACTCGCCGGATCCGGCCGGCCGCCGTCGAGATGAGTTCGTCGCCGACGGCGTGCCCGTAGCTGTCGTTGACCCGCTTGAAGCCGTCGAGGTCGATGAACAGCAGCGAGATCGGTTGCTCGGCCCACTGTTCGCCGCGCTGCCGCAGCGCGCGCAGCAGTGCGGCTCGATTCAGCAATCCGGTGAGTATGTCGTGGTCGGCCTGGTACTGCGCGCGCCGCTCGCTGCGGGCGCTGCGCACGATGGCGCGCTCGCTGCGCACCAGCATGCCGATCAGCAGTAACCCGAACAGCGACGACACCACCACGCGATCGAGCGGGCGCAGGCTCGACCCGACCACCGGCACCAGTGAGGCCACGATCAGCGCGATCGCGATGAGGCTGGCGCGCTGCCTGGAGTGGTGTGGGTGGATGCGCCGTGGCGTGCCGAGCGCGGTCATGGTCGGGTGCAGCGCCGCGGCGCCCACGGTGGCGTAGGCGGCGAGCAGGGGAGCCAGCAGCACTTCACGCCCGAACACGGTCGCGCCCGCGGTCTCCAGGCTGTAGCCCAAGTCGCCGAGCAGCACCGCGACGAGTCCGGCGTGCAGCAACCACAGCGAGGTCTCCGCGCGCGTTGAGGTCGCCATGGAGTGCGCCACCAAGGTCAGCAGCAGCGCGTCGAGTACCGGGTAGGTCGCCGCCAACAGCGCGTCCAGCCCGGTCGCGGTGGATTGCAGGATCGGGGAGATGAGGAAGGTCCAGGAGGCGAGCAGCGCGCCGAGCCCGATCAGGGCCGAGTCCAGGAGCAGGTCGTAGTCGCCGTGCACTTGGCGCGGCCACAACCAGATCAGCGCCGCGAGCCCGACGCCGAGATAACCCAGCAGAGTGAACGCGTCGTCGAGCGGATGGACCGCGTGGTCGCCGATGTCGCGCAGCGTGGTGCCGGTGGCGAACAGCACCGCCGAGCCGGACAGCAGATACCACGGCAACGGGTGCGCGGGCCGGTGCGTGCGCACGCCGACCGCGATCATGGCGAGGGTCGCGCCGACGATGATCGTCATCGTCACGAACGCCGCCACCTGCGAGTCCACCGCCAGATGGACCGCGATCGCGGCCGCGCTTCCCCCCAGAAGTACCGCGTACCAGCCCGATCCGATGCCGCGCGGACGGCTGGTCTGTGGCTGTTCACTTGGTGTCATCAGCCCCCCTTGGTCGCTCCATCCCCGGTGAACCGGGCCGCGTAATAGATCTGTGAATCCTCCACCGCGACTTCGACGTTCGCCTGTTCGTCGAGCACCGCCCTGAGGCTGTCGGCGAACGAGAACCGAGTGTTGTTGTACGAGCAGATGTCCCAACCGACCGCAGCGCGCTCGGCAACCAATATCTGGACAACTGATTTGATCATGGCATGGAACGCCGCCCCTTGGCGGGCACTTGGCGCAACAAGGGTGAAACCCGCGTAGTAGATCGCGTCGCGCGCCGCGTGTTCGGGATAGCGGGCCGCGAAATAGTCCGGGCTGATCCACGGCACGGTCTCCAGATGCCTGGTCAGCGTGGTGACGCCGATCGGCTCGCCGTCGGCGTGCGCCACGTACTTCTGCACGCGGGGATCCACCATCTCCTCCCGGAACTCCTCCGGGTGCAGCACCTGCCGTGCGATGGCCTTCGCGCGCAACGGGCCGAACGCCTCCTCGTACAGGCGATGGAACATCGCGATCCGTTCCTCCGGAACCGCCGCCTCGACGGTCACGGTGATCTCGCTCATCGCGGACCCCACGGAATGGTGTGATACGCGGCGAGGACCAGCGCGCACGCCGGGTCACCGTCGGAGGTGGCGTCCACGGTGCACAACTGGACGGGGCCGAAGCCGTCGTCGCGGTGGCGGGTCATGTCCGCCAGGCTGGCGCGGATCAGGGCGTCGACTTCGTCGCTGGTGTCGGCCTCGTGCTCGACGAACAATCCCGCGCCGGAGCCGTCGTCGCGCAGCGCCCAGCCGATGCCCGCCGCGGCGGTCGCGCCGCGTTCGCAGGCGTGCCGCACCGCGTAGACGCAGTACAGCCGGTCACCCCACGGTATCGGCTTGCGCACCCGGCCGATCCGTTCGACGGTGGCGCGCGGCGGGATGACCGACGACAACCGGATCAGGTTCGCCTCACCCACGCCGAGATCGCGCAGCGCCGCGTCGAACGCCGACATGGCGGTCGGTCCCGCGCCGGTCGCCGCGCCGATCTCGATCGTCAGCGGCGCCGGGAACGTCCGCTCCAGCGGCGGCCGCAGCCGATCCGGGCGAGGCCGCGCGCGTAGGTCGCCGCGTGAGGCGTCGTGAATCATGGTGCCCTCCCGATCCGCCGCGGCCACCAGATTTCGCAGGCCGGACTTGCGTCGAATTCGACTCTGCGGCACGAACGCCGATCCCGCAGCCGACCGGGCCGAAAACGATGTCCGGGCGGCGTGTCTCGTACCCTGGCACCGACCGGGACAGCGAGGAGCGAGTGTGCGGACATGGGTGGCGCCGGGGCGGGTCAACATCATCGGTGAGCACACCGACTACAACGACGGCTACGTCCTGCCGATCGCGTTGCCGCTGGTGGCGCGGTGTACGGCGGCGCCGCACACGGACGGGCTGGTGCGGGTCGGCTCGCGGCAGCGGCCCGGCGAGCCGGTGCTCGTCGCGGTGTCCGACCTCGAAGGCGCGCGGGCGCGGGTGCCTGGTTGGTCGCGCTATCCGCTCGGCGTGGTTGCCGAGTTCACCCGGCGCGGACACCGGATCCCCGGCGTGGATCTCGACCTCGACGGCGCGGTGCCGATCGGTGCGGGCCTGTCGTCCTCGGCGGCGCTGTCCTGCGCGGTGGCCATCGCGCTGCGTGATCTGTTCGCGCCGGGCCTGACCGATCGCACGCTGATCGACATGGCCCGCGCCGCCGAGAACGACTACGTCGGCGCGCCGACCGGCTTGCTCGACCAATCGGCCGCGATGTTGTGCACCGCCGGGCACGCGCTGCTGCTGGACGTGCGGGCATTCGCCGCCGACACCGCCGCGCCGCGCGGCGTCGAGCAGATCCCTTTCGATCTCGGCGCTTTCGGGCTGGAACTCCTTGTCGTCGACACCGGCCAGCCGCACGAACTGGTCGACGGCCGCTACGCCGAGCGCCGCGCGGAATGCGCTGCGGCGGCCGAGGCGCTCGGCGTCGAGACCTTGCGCGACGTGGCGTCGGCGACGGACACCACCCGGATCGCCGACGACGTGCTGCGTCGGCGCGCCCGGCATGTGGTGACGGAGAACGCCAGAGTGGTCGCAGTTGCCGAAAAATTGCGGGAAGGGCTCGACCCGCGTGGGATCGGCCCGATGCTCACCGCCGCACACGTCTCGCTGCGCGACGACTTCGAGGTGTCCACTCCGGCCCTCGACGCGGCGGTCGACGCCGCGCTGGCGGCCGGGTCGCACGGCGCGCGGATGGTCGGCGGCGGATTCGGCGGCAGCGTCATCGCGCTCGTCGACCGGGACCGCACCGCGGCGGTGGCGGAGTCGGTGCGGCAGCGTTTCGCCGACGCGGATCTGCCCGATCCGCGCACTTTCGTGGTGGTCCCCGCCCCTGGAGCCCACCGGGTCGACTGAGCGACCGACCGGATTTGTGCGCGAATGTGCCACGCCGTTGGGCATGATCGCGCACAGTGGTGTCTGCCGACACCATTCGGCGGGCGACGAGGAGGTCGCGCGCGCCGGGCAGGACCAGCACGACGCGGCTCTCGCACGACGAACGACCTCGCTCGCCGCCCCGGTTTCACCGCCAGGAGGAACGCTGTGCCGCTCGTCGATTCGTCCGTTCTCGCCGCCGTGCCCGGCCTGCACTCGGCCGCTTCGCCACCGCACCTCGAAGCCGCCGAGACCCTCCGCCTGGACGCGCAGCCCGTCGACTACGCGCTGGTCGCCCTGTATTTCGTGTTCGTGCTCGGCATCGGCCTTCTGGCCAGGCAACGGGTGTCATCCAGCATCGACTTCTTCTTGTCCGGGCGCTCGCTACCGGCCTGGGTGACCGGCCTTGCGTTCATCTCCGCCAACCTCGGCGCGGTGGAGATCATGGGCATGTCCGCCAACGGCGCGGAGTACGGCTTCCCGACCTTCCACTACTTCTGGATCGGGGCGGTGCCCGCCATGCTGTTCCTCGGCGTGGTGATGATGCCGTTCTACTACGGCTCCAAGGTCCGCAGCGTGCCGGAATTCATGCGCCGCCGCTTCGGCACCGGAGCCCATCTGGTGAACGCGCTGAGTTTCGCCGTCGCGCAGATCCTCATCGCCGGGGTCAACCTGTACCTGCTCGGCTCGATCGTGAACGTGCTGCTGGGCTGGCCGCTGTGGGTCTCGGTGATCGTGGCCGCGGTGATCGTGCTGTCCTACATCACCCTCGGCGGTCTGTCCGCGGCGATCTACAACGAAGTGCTCCAGTTCTTCGTCATCGTCGCCGCGTTGCTGCCGCTCACCCTGGTCGGGTTGCACCGGGTCGGGGGATGGGACGGGCTGCGCGACAAAGTGACCGCCTCGCCGGGCGGCGCGGCGCAGCTGGAATCGTGGCCCGGTAACGCGCTCAGCGGATTCTCCAACGATTTCCTGTCGATCCTCGGCATCGTGTTCGGCCTCGGATTCGTGCTGTCGTTCGGGTACTGGACCACGAACTTCGTCGAGGTACAGCGCGCGATGGCGACGCACTCCATCTCCGCGGCGCGGCGCACGCCGATCATCGGCGCGTATCCGAAGATGTTCATCCCGCTGATCGTGGTGATCCCCGGCATGATCAGCGCGGTGCTGGTGCCGCAGATGGCGGAGTACAAGGCGGCGGTGACGGCGAATCCGGACTTCGAGAGCGACACCACCTACAACCAGGCGCTGCTGTACCTGATGAAGGACGTGCTGCCCAACGGCCTGCTGGGTGTGGGGCTGGCCGGCCTGCTCGCGGCGTTCATGGCGGGCATGGCGGCCAACGTCTCCGCGTTCAACACGGTGTTCAGCTACGACCTGTGGCAGCAGTACGTGCGGCGCGACCGCGCGGACGGCTACTACCTCGGCGTGGGCAGGCTGGCCACGATCGGCGCGACCGTGGCGGCGATCTTCACCGCGTTCATCGCCTCCGGGTTCAGCAACATGATGGACTACCTGCAAACCTTGTTCAGCTTCTTCAACGCGCCGCTGTTCGCCACGTTCATCCTCGGCATGTTCTGGAAACGGATGACGCCGACCGCGGGCTGGACCGGTCTGGTCTGCGGAACAGCCTCCGCCATAGTCGTTTTCATCCTGCACGAGACGAAGGTCTTCGAGCTGTCCGGCCAAGGGGCGAGTTTCGTCGCCGCCGGTGTCGCGTTCGTGGTCGACATCCTCGTCAGTGTCCTGGTCACCCAGGTGACCCAGCCGAAACCGGCGGCGGAACTGATCGGGCTGGTTTACTCGGAGACGCCGAAGGAAGTGCGCACCGACCCGGAGGCCGACACGCTGCCCTGGTACCAGCGCCCGGTCCTGCTGGCAGGCATCGCGCTCGTGCTCGTGATCGCGCTCAACATCTTCGTCGGATAAGGAATCGCCGCAATGTTTTTCGATATCCGTACCATCGTCGGCGGGTTGCTCGGCTGCTACGCGATCGTTCTCGTGGTCACCGGACTGGTGCACGACACCGCCGCCGAGCAGGCCAAGACCGGGGGGGTGAACGTGAACCTGTGGGCCGGGCTCGGCATGGGCGTGGTGGCGGTGGCCTTCGTGGCCTGGGCGCTGCTGCGCCCGGTCCAGGTGCCACCGGAAGCGCGTCCGGCGGACACCGATGAGGAGCGCGACTCCGCCTGACGCGAACGACGCCCCCTGGGAGACCCAGGGGGCGTCGTCATCGCACTGGTCAGACGCCCGGGCTACCGGTTCCGCCGGGCCACGTGCCGGGTGTGCCGGTCCCACCGACACCCGGGCTGCCGGTTCCGCCCGTTCCCGGGGTCCCGGTTCCGCCTGCGCCCGGCATGCCGGTTCCGCCGACGCCGGGCCGGGGAGCCGTGCCGCGTTCGGTCGCGGTGCCGCCGGCGTCCGGACGCGGGATGTCGCCGCGCCACGCGCCGGTCTCGCTGCCCTGATGCTCGATGAAGTGCTTGAAGCGCTCCAGGTCACCGTTCACCCGGTGCTTCAGCACACCGAGCTTGTCGGCGACGTTCTCCACGAACCCTTCCGGGTCGACGTCCATCTGCGTGGTCACCCTGGTGTGGGTGTCGTCGAGCCGATGGAACGTGACGACGCCCGCGTGCTTGGGTCCGCTGTCGGACTTCCAGGCGATGCGTTCGTCGGGATGCTGCTCGGTGATGGTCGCGTCGAACTCCCGCGTCGACGGGCCGACATGGACACGCCAGTGCATATGCCGGTCATCGATCTGCTTTACCGCTTCGACACCCTCCATGAACTGCGGAAACGACTCGAACTGCGTCCACTGGTTGTAGGCGGTGCGAACCGGAACCTCGACGTCCACCGTGGCGGCCATTGTGCTCACTTGCTACCCCTTTCCTCGCCCATCCGCACCGTTCGCGGGCGGGCGTCTCTCGGTTGACAAGCGCTCCCTTGTGGGGCGACTCGGGACATTGGTCGCTTACCCGGGTCGTTGGGGGGCAAACAGAGCGGAATCCTCGTCACACGTGCCGCCCAGCGCCGTCGGACCAGGTCTCCGGCCCGATCAGGCCTTGTTTTCTTCCCGAATCAATTCAGACGAGGACGTCGGCGGCCAATGCGTCCAGCGCGCGTACCGCTGTCGATTACGCCCATGGCGTGAGGGCGGCCGAAGGTGATCTCCGTGCGGCCGCCCCCGCCGGACTCGACACAGGCTCGTGGGCATGCACCTGTTCGCGCAGTCAGCTTGCGTGGGGGTACGCGACCAATACCTTCTTGCCTGTGGAATCGCCATGCTCCGCCGTTCCCGCCACCGGCCCAGTCCGCCCGCCCCGGGCGTCTCCGGAACCGACGTGCCGCACATCCCGAGCGTGAGAACCACCCGGAATGTGCGAGGACGGCAGGCCCGCGTGTGGTCAGGGTTGAGGACGAACAGATGCCGGATGATCGAGTGAAGGAGGGTTCGAATGAAGAAGGTCGAGATCTTCGACATGCCCACCCGCAGTGAGAGGCGCGATCCCGAGGCACTGAAGAAGCGCATTCAGGGCTCCAACGGCGGCCGGGACGATGCCTACGGCGCGTACCAGCTCGCCTGCCTGATGGCTGCCACCGAGGCGGAAGAGGACGGCAGCGACGACGAGGCGTGTCTGAGCCAATTCGAAGACGCGCTCCCCGGCTGGCTGAGCCGCCTCGGCTTGAAACTGGACGTCCATGCGTACGGCGTGTGCCACATGTCGGACAACGCGGGCATCGATCGTGGCGACGCGTCGTCGATCTATTGGACGTTGTCGGGGTTCCGCGACCGCTCCCGAATCTACGAGGCCATCGCCTTCCCGTCCGGCACACCCGCGCCCTCCGGTTCGCTGATGGAGCAATACGACGACTGGTCGCAGAACGCCGCCGCGGTAGCGGAAGAGGAATCCAGCGACTCCGCGCGCTTCTCCGCCTTCGTCGACTCGATGACGGAATACCTGAATTCCTCCGGCAAGAAGTTCCCCGGAACGTCCTTCGGCTACTTCAACAGCGCGGGCAGCGAAATCTACACCCCCAACATGGAAGAAACCGGAATGCTCTGGAGCGTGGCCCCGCTCGGCTCCTTCGACGGCCACATGTACGAATGCGTCACCGCGCTTCCCAAGTAAGTTCAAGATCAACGGCACATGACTGCGGCATTTCGCGAGTAAGCCTCTCCACCATGTGCCGTTGATCTTGAAGGGGGCCAGAATGGTGGGGTGTCGGCGGATTCGTTGGCGGGGAGAGTTCGTTCGCTGTGGGAGGGATTGGCTGCGGAACGCAGCAGGATTCCGTCCGGTCTCGGAGGGTTCGCGGAACAGGTTCAGCGGCAGCAGTTGGGGTCGAGGACGAAGCACAGTGCCGATAGGGCGTCGCGGCGGGCGCGGTGGAAGGTGTTCATGCCGCGACGTTCCGATTCCACCAGCCCGGCTTTACGCAGCTGGCCGAGGTGATGGCTGACCGTCGACTCCGACAATCCGACCGCCGCGGCGAGATCGCCGCCGTTCTCCTCGTCGGAAGTGCTGGTCAACAGCAGTGACAGCAGCTTCACCCGCGCCGGGTCGGCGATCGCTTTGAGCCGCAACGCCACCTCCAGCGCGGCGGCGTCGTCGATCGGTCCTGCCGCGACCGGCGCGCAGCAGACCGGGGCGGACATGTCGATCACGGGCAGCGTCTTGGGCATGCGGTCGACTCTACCCACTTCATTGACATATGTCGAAAAAGTGGCAGACTCGGCATCGAACCGGTTCTTCGATATATGTCACACAAGTGGAGGTAGTCATGTCCCGCATCCAACTCGCCCTCAACGTCGACGACATCGACCGGGCCGTGCGGTTCTACTCGACCCTGTTCGGCACCGAGCCCGCCAAGCGCAAGCCCGGCTACGCCAACTTCGCCGTCACCGAACCACCGCTGAAACTCGTGCTGATCGAGAACCCCGGCCACGGCGGCAGCGTCAACCACCTCGGCGTCGAGGTCGAGACCTCCGGCCAGGTGCACGCCGAGATCGCCCGCCTGTCGGAAGCCGGGTTGTTCACCGAAGAGCAGATCTCCACGACCTGCTGCTTCGCCACGCAGGACAAAGTCTGGGTGACAGCGCCGGACGCCGAACGCTGGGAGGTCTACACCGTGCTGGCCGACAGTGAAACCTTCGGTACGGCACCCGAACTCACCGGTGCGGCCACGCCTTCCGACGCCGAGGCGGTTCAGGCCTGCTGTGGCACGGCCGAGGAGGCCGCCGCCGAAGGTGCGTGCTGCGGCTCGGTCGCCAAGAAGGAGGCAATCGACTCGGGTGCCACCTGCTGCCACTGACCCCGGGCGACGTTAACCCGGTGTTCGCTTGCCTGTGGATTCGATGTACATCAATATCGATCCGTGTCGAAACAGGAGTTACCGCTCGTCGGCGTGACCGCACCATCGTGTGAGGTCACGCCGATGAT
Source organism: Nocardia sp. NPDC047038 (assembly GCF_040644075.1). Taxonomy (NCBI): domain Bacteria; kingdom Bacillati; phylum Actinomycetota; class Actinomycetes; order Mycobacteriales; family Nocardiaceae; genus Nocardia; species Nocardia sp. NPDC047038. Next base: position 184,770 of record NZ_JBEYVQ010000001.1, read on the forward strand.
CCGCCAACCGCTGACCGCCGACGCCGCCATCGAGCTGGCCTGCGTCTTCAAAGCGCTGTCGGACCCGGTCCGTTTGCGGCTGCTGTCGGTGGTCGCCGGCCATGCCGGGCGGGAGGCGTGCGTCTGCGACCTGTCGGAAGGCTTCGACGTCAGCCAGCCGACCATTTCCCATCACTTGAAAGTGTTGCGCGAAGCCGGACTGCTCAGCAGCGAGCGGCGCGGATCGTGGGTGTACTACCGCATCGAACCCGCCGCGCTGCGGCAGTTGTCCCGGCTGCTCGACATCACCGTCTCGGAAGCGGCGCGATGACCGACCTGACCCGGCGGCTACTGGCCGAATTCCTCGGCACCGCCCTGCTCGTCGCCGTCGTCGTCGGCTCCGGCATCGCTGCCCGGCAACTGTCGCCCGACGACATCGGCGTGCAGCTACTGGAGAACTCCACCGCCACCGTTCTCGGACTCGCGGTGCTGATCCTGCTCTTCGGGCCGGTATCGGGCGCGCACTTCAACCCCGTTGTCTCCGTGGTGGACTGGCTACTCGGGCGGCGCCGAGGCACCGGCCTTTCCGGCCGAGACCTCCCTGGCTACATCGCCGCCCAAACGACCGGAGCCGTCTTCGGAGCGATCCTCGCCAACATCATGTTCGATCGATCCGCGCTGCAGATCTCCACCCACCATCGCGTTACCACCGGCCATGTGATCGCGGAAGTCGTCGCCACGGCCGGACTGATCGCCGTCGTCTTCGGCCTGGCCCGCAGCGGGCGAGCGGCCCTGTCGGCGGCAGCGGTCGGCGCATACATCGGAGCGGCGTACTGGTTCACCAGTTCCACCTCGTTCGCCAACCCCGCCGTCACCATCGGCCGCGTCTTCTCCGACACCTTCGCCGGAATCGCCCCCGCGTCCGTGCCGGGCTACCTCGCCGCCCAACTCCTCGGCGCACTCATCGGCATGGCCCTCGTCGCCATCCTCTACCCGGCCACCGCCGCCGCCGACAAGGCCGTCATCCCCCGCGACACCATCGACACTCACTGAAAGGCCGCGATGCCAGCCATACCGAGCGTGCTGTTCGTCTGCGTCCACAACGCCGGACGCTCCCAAATGGCCGCCGCCCTGCTCGCCCACCTCGCTCAGGGCGAAGTCGAGGTCCGCTCCGCAGGCTCGGCCCCCGCCGACGAGATCAACCCTGTCGTCGCCGAAGTCATGAACGAGATCGGCATAGACCTCACCGACCGGAAGCCGAAGATCCTGACGCCCGAAGCTGTCGAAGCCTCCGACGTCGTCATCACCATGGGCTGCGGCGACGCATGCCCCTACTACCCCGGAAAACGCTATCTCGATTGGAAGCTCGACGATCCCGCCGGACAAGACCGCGCCACCGTCCGCGCGATCCGCACCGAGATAGAACGGCACGTCCGCGACCTGCTCGCCGAAATCGGTCTTCGGATAACGGATGAAGCGGGGCCCGGCACCGAGTGACACGCTCTCGATGCCGGGCCGGAGATCACTTCAGCGGAGCCGGCATGGGTGCGTTGATCGTGGAGAAGTACATGATCGCCGCGCCGATGGCGACGGGGGCCGTCACCAGGATCTGGCCCGCGACCGTGCCGAGGGCGCCGACGGCGACGATGCCGCCGAGGCAGCCGACGGCGGCGGCGGGAATGAACGGGCCGAACATGCCGACGATGGTGGCGGCGGCGACGGTCGCTCCGGCGATGCCGCCGAGCACGCAGCCCACCGCCGCGCCGCCGATGCCGCCGACCAGGGTGCCGATGGTGGCGCCCATGGAGATGGTGCTGGTCATCCGGGACCAGGCCGCCTGCTCACGGTCGTACTCCGTCTTCCACGGCGCCTTGTCCTCGAACGGCAGGGCGACCGGCTTGTAGACCGCGTGTGCCAGGTCGAACTGGGGGGTCAGCGTCGCGGTGCGGTCGGAAATCTCCGCAGCGATGGGGAATTCGAACTCGTCGACCAGGAAGGTCAACGGCGTGCCCGCGACGACGGTGCCGTCGGCGGCCTTCACCTTCAGCACCTGGTCCTCGACCACAAGCGAGCCGGAATCGATGCTGATGATGCTGGCGGTCTCGGTGGCGTGGGCGGTGAAACCGACGGCCTCGGCGGCCTCCGTGGATGTGGCCTCGACGGACGCGCTGTCCACCGCAGCGACCTCGGGGGCGGCGGAACTCGTGCCCGCGGCGATGCTCACGGCAGCGGTGGTGAACGCGGCGGCCAGGGCTAGTTTCGTGATCTGCATGGGAAATCCTCGGTTTCGAAGGCATGGCGAAGCGACGGCCATACCCGTGACGTTTCGGTAGGTCGTTGGGGGTGACGGGCCTTCGCCCGCGAATGTGTGGTTAAGCGGCGGCGCGCATCCGTCCGGCGAGGCCGAGCAGCACGTCGATCGCGAGGAAGGCGAGCAGGCTCAACCCGACCAGCGGGACGAACCAGCCGACCACCAGCACGGCGGTCACCAGCGGCACGACCAGCCAGAGCGAGGTCTTGCCCAACGCGCCGCGTCGCGGGGCCCGGCCCAGCACGAACCGCCCCGTATCGCGGGTCGGCCGCCTGCGCCACCACATCAGGTAGCCGCGCACGATCACGGTGATCAGGCCGATCATCGCCGCGAGCAGCAACAACTGATTGAGCAACCCGAACATCAGCCCCATGTGGAACTGGATGCCCCAGTTGGTGAGCTTGGCCATCAGCGGCCAGTCGGCGTACGGCAGACGGTCGGTGACCGCGCCGGTCGCGCCGTCGACGGCCACGGAGTCGACGGTGTAGGTGCCGGGCATCCGGCGTTCCTTCACCGCGAACGCCTTGCCCGGCGCGGCCGGTACGGCGATCTCGGCCGGTTGCGTGATGCCTTCGGCGCGGGCGGTCGCGTAGACCCGATCCAGCTGGGCGATCCGCTCGGCTGGGGCGGCGGGCGTGTGGTCGGCGTGCCCGCCGCCGTGGTGATCGGAACCCGAATCATGGCTCGAGGCAGCGGTTCCGGGCAGCGCGGTGCTGACCGCGGGTGTGGTCCAGCTGAGCTGCTCACGCAGTTCGGTGACGTTCGCACCCGCGTAGGTCGACCAGGTCATGCCGGTCGCCGACAGCAGCAGCGCCAGGGGAAGCACCCACATTCCGACCGCACCGTGCCAGTTCAGGGTGCGGCCTCGCGCGCGCTGCGACCGATCGGCCGCGAACAGCCAGCCCCAGCCGTTGCGGGCCCGTCGGCTGCGCACCCGGCGGACCCAGATGACCAGCCCGGCCAGCGCGACGATCCAGAGCCAGGACGCGGCGAGCTCGCTGTAGAGCCGGCCGGGTTCGCCGAGGTGCAGGTCCCGGTGCAACCGATCGATCCAGGTGCGCATCGGCAGCGCACCCGAGCTGCCGTATACGACGGAATCGCCCACCGGCTGCGCGGTGTACGGGTTCACGAACACCGCCCGCCGCTCGGATTCCCCCAGCGACGGGTCGCTGAACAGCACCCGGGTGGTGTCTTCGGCGCCCCCCGCCGGGGCGACGGCGACGAGCTGGAGATCCGGCCGCGTGGCGACGGCCGCGCCGACTTGCTCCGACAGCGGCTTCGGCGTTCCGGTCGCGGTGACCGTCAGCAGGTCGCGCGACCCGATCGACTCGAGCGTCGGGGATATCGCGTAGAGCGCGCCGGTGACGGCGGCGATGAGGATGAACGGCCCGACGAACACTCCCGCGTAGAAGTGCAGCCGCATGGCCAGCGCGTACAAACTGTTACGCGCGGTGGCCCGGCGTGGGCCGGAGGAATCCGACGGCTCCGATAAGTCGGCGTCGGAAATAGTTTCTGTTGTACTCACGATCATTTCGTTTCTGACGGCGGAACCCGGGTGGGACGCAACCTTTTCTGACGGCCGTGGGCACGCGACCGCCGCGGCGACCGTCCTGCGCGGACAGCCGTCGCGGAATCACCTGCGGACGCGTCCATTCGACGGAAGCGCGATCTCGGCACCGCACGGAAGGAAGGTGTGCGATTCGGTGAACGGCGTCGCGTCGGCACGCTCAGGAGTGGGCACGAGAGTGCGCGGCGACGCTGCGCTGCACGAGGAAAGACCGTGACGATGAGCGATACTCACGCCACGCGTGCACCGGGTGTGGAAAGAATTCAGAGAACGACCGCGAGCGGCGGAGCGCGTGTGCGCAGCGCCTCGGTGGCGAAAACACGCAGGACGACCCGGTCACGATGGGCCGTCCGCAAAGGAGCGCGGTCCGCGACGACGGGCGGGGTGTGCCGCACCGGCAGCACCCGGCGCAGCACCGCGGTGCCGATCCGGTAGGCGGCCTCCGCCCCCCGGATCACGATGGCCGCCGCGAATGCCGCGCACACGTGCGCGGCCAGCATGGCCGAAGTCAGCTGGGCATCACCGTGATGCAGGTGTCCCGAGCTGATCCCCATGGTGAAGTGCCCGAGCAACTGCCCGGCGACCAGCGCCGCGACCAGCCCGGACGACGTCTCGCGCAGCGGGGCCAGGCCCGCGACCAGCGCGCCGATCACGGCGGACGCGGCGGCGAGCAGGGCCAGCGCGGTGGTGTCCGGCAGCATGCCGCCGGAAGCCCAGCCGTGCGCCGCGACGGAAATGGCCCCCGAGATCGCACCGGCCGAGCCACCGCGCACCCGCGCGACGGCGCCGCGACGTCCCGCGGCAGACCGGTCGAACTCGTAACTCACCCGCTGATGATAGCGGACCGGTTGCACGCGTCCGACCGCATCAGCAGGCCCCGAAAATTACTCAGGCCTCCATGGCGGGCGGCAGGCGCAACGCCAGGAAGACCGTGGACGCGCTCCGCTCAGCTCGCGTCGACCTCCATCTCGATGAGCGGCTTGCGCAGCAGCTTGCCGGTCGCGTTGCGGGGCAACTCGTCGAGGAAGACCACCTCGCGCGGCACCTTGTAGCGGGCGAGATTCGCCTTGACGTAGTCCTTGATCTCCTGCGGATCGCGCCTGCAATCGGGACCGGGAACGACGAACGCGCGCAGCCGCTTGCCGAACTCGCGGTCCTCGACGCCGACGACCGCGGCTTCGAAGATGTCGTCGCGACCGGCGATGAGGTTCTCCACCTCGAGCGGGAAGACGTTCTCGCCGCCGGAAACGATCATGTCGTCGTCGCGGCCGTCGATGTAGAGCAGGCCGTCGGCGTCGAAGTGCCCGACATCGCCGCTGGACATCATGCCGTCGACCATCTCCTTGCCGCGACCGTCGGTGTAGCCGGTGAAGGCGAAGCCGTTGTCCACGAAGATGGTTCCGGTCACGTTCGGCTCGGTGATCGGCTTGCGCTTCTCGTCGAGCAGCACGATCCGGATGCCGACCGGAGCCTTGCCTGCGGTGGTCGGCGCCTTGCGCAGGTCCTCGGGCGTCGCGACGGTCATGACGGCGCACTCGGTGGAGCCGTAGAGGTTGTAGAGGCTGTCGCCGAAGTGGTCCAGCGTGCGGGTCACCACGTCCGGCGCGATGGCCGAGCCCGCCGCGAAGATCACCTTGATGCTGCTGACGTCGTACTTCGCCAGCACGTCCGCATCCAGGTCCAGGATGCGTTGCAGCATGGTGGGCACCACGACCAGCGAATCCGCCCGGTACTTCTCGATGTTCGCCAAGGTCTGCTCGGGATTGAAGCGGCGCTGCTGGAAGACCACCCGGTTGCCCAGCGCGAGACCGAGGGTGAACTGGGACAAGCCGGTGCCGTGGAAGATCGGCGCCGCCATGATCATGGTGCCGTTGGCGGGCAGCGGCACCCGGTCGACGAACTGAGCCGAGGCGAACGGGCTGACCCGGTCGCGCGGGGCCCCTTTCGGGGTGCCGGTGGTGCCGCTGGTCAGGATGACGATGCCGCCGGGCTTGGCCGGGGCGGGCAGCGATGCGCCGGACTGCCCGCTGATCAGCGAATCGGCGGTCGGAATCGCCGGGTCGGCGTTGTCCTTCTCGTCCACCCAGGTGAGGATGCGCGGGATCGCGGCGGGGATGGCGCTCATCAGGTCGATGAACTCGCTGTCGTGCAGCACCGCCTTGACGTTCTCGCGCTCGGCGACGTCGGCGAACTGCGGCTTGGCGAACCCGGTGTTCATCAGCACGCCGCGCACGCCGAGCTTGCCGGTGGCCAGCAGGCTCAGCACCATGCCGCGGTGGTCGCGCGCCAGGATCGCCACCACGTCACCGGGATTGATGCCTTTGCTCTGCAAGCCGCGGGCCAAGGCGTTGGACTGTTCGTTGAGACCGCCGAAAGTCAGCTCCCCACGCTCGTCGACGATCGCGACGGCGTGCGGCCTCGTCTGCGCGGCATGCATGACGACACCCGCGAACGGGCCGAACTTCAAGATATTGAACGCCGACCGAGCGGCATGGTCGGGGCGCAGCGGATTGAACAGCCGCCGCTTGACCATCACGTTCACGCCAAGGGCAAGATCGCCCGCCTTGCGGGCGGCGCCGCCCAACGCGGGGAGGGAAAGAGACATCGACGACAACCTTCCGGCGGTATCACCCGGTGATCCTCCGGGTGGTGCGGACCGCAATTTCGATACCCAGTGCTGGTGCTAACACTAGCAAGCTTGTGTAACCGGTTGTGTCATGTATCTCAGCGGACGCTACCCGCTGGTAACGGGCCGGGCGCGGTGGCCCGGCCCGCTGTTCATCAGGCCTTGACCTCGTACTCGACCAGCACGCGGCGCAGCAGTTTGCCGGTGGCGTTCCGCGGCAGGTCATCGAGGAAGACCACCTCGCGCGGCACCTTGTAGCGCGCCAGGTTGTTCTTCACGTACGCCTTGATCTCCTCGCCGTCGGGCGAGGAGCCCGGCTCGGGAACGACGAAGGCGCGCAGGCGCTTGCCGAACTCCGCGTCGTCCACGCCGACCACGGCCACGTCGAAGATGTCGGGCCGTTCCAGCAGCAGGTTCTCCACCTCCTGCGGGAAGACGTTCTCGCCGCCGGACACGATCATGTCGTCGTCGCGGCCGTCCACCATGAGCAGGCCGTTCTCGTCGAAGTGGCCGACGTCGCCGCTGGACATGTAGCCGTCGATGATCTGCTTGTGCCTGCCGTCGGTGTAGCCCTCGAACGGAGCGCCGCTGCGGATGAAGATGCGGCCGGTGGTGTTGATGGCGGTGACGCGCTGGTCGTTGTCGTCGTAGAGCCGAACCTCGCAGGTGATCGGCGCGCGACCGACGGTGCCGGGCGCGAGGGCGAGATCCTCCGGGTTGGCCACCGTAGCCACGGCGCACTCGGTGGAGCCGTAGAGGTTGTAGAGCACCGGACCGAACGCCTCGGTGGCCTTGATCGTCAGTTCCGGCGACAGCGCCGAACCGGCCAGCACGATCGACTTCAGCGAGGACGTGTCGTATTTCGCCCGGATCGCCGGATCGAGCTCGACCATCCGGTGCAGCATCGTCGGCACCGCCACCAGCATGTCGGCCTTGTGCTCGGCGACCAGAGCGAGCGTGGCCTCGGCGTCGAACCGGCGGCGCACCACGACCTTGTTGGCCAGCGCCGCGCCGACCAGCCAGGTGGCCAGTCCGGTGCTGTGGAAGATCGGCGAGACGATCACCTGAGTGCCGCGCTGCGGGAACGGGATGCGGTCGACCATCTGCGCCGTCGACAGCGGAGTGACCTTGGTGCGCGGAGCGCCCTTCGGCAGGCCGGTGGTGCCGCTGGTCAGGATGATGAAGCCACCGGGCTTGCTCGGCGCGGGCAGCGGCTCGGCGGAGTTGGCGGCCACCAGGTCGTCGAGCGTCTGCGCACCCTCGGGGAGTGTGGCGCCCTCGTCGACCCAGGTGATGTAGCGCGGCAAGTCGGCCGGCAACGCGTCGAGCAGGCCGAGGAACTCGCTGTCGTGCAGCACCGCCTTGACCTTCTCGCGGGCGCACACCTCGGCGAACTGCGGCTTCGCGAATCCGGTGTTCATCAACGCGACTCGCACGCCGAGCTTGCCCGCGGCGGCCATGGCGATGATGAGCCCGCGGTGGTCGCGCGCGAGCACGCCGATCACCTGGCCTTCGGAGATGCCCGCCGCTTGCAGGCCGCGCGCGACGGCCGTCGACCGGTCGTCGAGTTCGCGGTAGGTCAGGGCGCCCGCCTCGTCCACGATGCCCGGAGCGTCCGGCGCCACGCGCGCGGAGTGCCGGATCAGCGTGGCCTGCGGGCCGAGGATGCGCGACTCCTTCATCGTCCGCAGTGTCTCCAGCGGCTTCCGGGGATCGGTGACACCCCGGCTGCGCAGCACACCCAGCGCCTTCACGGCCTCCAGCGTGTGGGCCAAATTCATGTCGAACAACCTCCACAAAACCCTCGCGTCGGTCCTCGACCTAGCGAACCGGTACGGCGTGTGACTTGACACCGTAGCAGTGCGGAGTGTGACAGGTCACAACAGAAACGGACAAACCCGTCTCGGTTCGGTCGCGGCCACCGCAGGTGAGAGCGGTCGCCGGTCCGATTTCGGTCTTTTCGCCCGCCGTTACCGGCCGGTAGCGCTACCCTCGCAACGTCTCGAGACCGCTCGAAGGGAGACGCGGCCAATGTCCGATCCGAAGGACCGTGCACCGTTCATCGACATTCCCGGCGATCTGCCCGGCATCCGCGGCCTGTTCGCTTTCAAGCCCGAAACCGGGACGGCGCTCAGCGAATTCGCGCAGACCCTGTTGCGTGGGTCGTCCCCGCTGACGCCGGGGGAGCGCGAAACCATCGCCGCGTACGTGTCGTCGCGCAACCAGACCTACTTCTGCACCCAGTCGCACGCGGCGACCGCGGCAGCGCTGGTCGACGGCGGTCGCGAGCTGATCGACGCCGTCATCGAAGACGCGGACTCCGCCGCGATCGATCCGAAACTGCGTGCGCTGCTGCGCATCGCGGACAAGGTGCGCCGGTCGGGACTCGAGGTGACCGCGGAGGACGTCGAGAACGCGCGCGCCGCGGGCGCCAAGGACGAGGACATCCACGACGCGGTCCTCATCGCTTCGGCGTTCTGCATGTTCAACCGCTATGTGGACGGCCTGGCGACAGTCGCGCCCAAGGAGCGGGCGACCTACGAGCAGATCGGTGGGATGCTCGCCACCGCCGGATACGTGGCCGCCGGAGTGCCGCCGGAATCAGCGGCGAGCGCTGGCCAGGGCGACGAGTAAGGGCACCACCCGGGCGGTGGGCACCTCGAATCGCCCGCGCCCCGCGGTGTGCAGCCAGCCGACGGCGGCCAGTTGCCGCAAGTGCTGATAGATCTGGCCGGAGTCGCCGACGCCGTCCACTCCGGCCAGTTCGGCCGCGGTTCGCCGCCCGCCCATGATCTCGCGCAGCAGCCGCAGCCGCACCGGGCTGCCCAGCGCCGCAAGGCATTCCGCCGTCTCGGCCCAGTCGTCCTCGATGAGGTCGCCGGTGGTGAACCGGGCCTGCCACTCGCGCTGCTGGTCGTTGGGCAGACGGACCGACCCGGCGAAGACCACGCCGCCGTCGGGCTCGTCGGCCGCGGCGAACTCGTCCCGCAGACGAGCCACCGCCCACTGCTCGGCGCCCGGCGGGAGATCTTCGGGGCGAATTCTTTCTTCCAGCGCGCTGAGCCGCCGTTCCAACTCGGCGACTCGGTCTTCCAGGCTCACGAACCCAAAAGCTACGGAATTCCATAACTTCCGACAAACCGATGGCCCCGGCTCCCGTGGCGGCGGGAGCCGGGGCCTTTCGTACTCAGTTGTAGACGGCGCCGAACGACGGAACCGAGATGGTGCCCAACCGGTAGGCGTACCCATCCGGGTTCATGTCGCTGACGGGCACCGACCAACGATGCCACAGCGATCCGTACACCGCGGCGACCACCGGGCCCGCGCCGGTGTCCAGGGCGCGGCTGCGAATGGTGGTGTCCACCGGAACGTCGTTGTGTTCGTAGAGCAGTTCGGTGCCGCTGCGCCCGTTGGCCAGGTTGATCCACAGCGCCTCGAGCTTCGCGCCGCCCTGGTTCGGCGAGATGGTGCCGGGGCCGCCGAAGAACCCGATGCGGAATCCGTCCATCCCGAGGGCGATTCCCGATCCGTACACGCCCGGACCCTCACCGCGTCCGATATCCGACTGCGCCGGAAACTGGAACGGTTGCGCGGGCAAGGCGATCTGACCTGCCTTCGCGAGCTGTCCGGAGGCGATCAGCCGATCCACCGCCTCCTCCGCCGCCGGATTACCGGCCGCGGCGGTCCGCAGTTGCTGCGCGGCGGCGGACCAATCGACCGCGGCGGGTCGGGCGGCGGCGTGTCCGGCGAAGGGCGCTGTCAACAATGCCGAGGCGGCCAAAGCGGTGGCGAGGCGACGCGTGAAACTCAGTCGTTGCATAACCAGTTCTCCTTGAAGTTTGCTGGTACTGCTCGAGTGAAGATACGTCCGCTGATTCGTCGATCCAGCGACTCAGGGCGATAGGCTGCCTCGGCCGGGGCGCGTCTGTCCAGGGATGAACGTGGATTGGCGTGATCGTGTCATTGACACATCGATGCAGCCCCCTGCCCGTCGACCGCAGCCGCGGTGGTTGTCCTCGTCGTCGGACATCGCGAAGGGAACCGGTCGGCGGTCGTCGCCATTACCGCGGGTCTCTTCCAAGGAGCGGTTCGGCGCACTTCCGATAAAACCATTCCGTTTGATCTGCGCAGGCGTAGTGTGGAGTTCTCGAGGTGACCGCCGAATTCGCGGCGGCGGCGATCGTGTCTTCGCGGTACGCCACCCAGTCGGGTGCCATCGATCGCGAGTGAGCGGAGAACCCCGGAATGTATCGAAGTAACCGACCCTCATCTGACCTGTTCAGCCATCGGAGCGAGCCGGTCGATACCAGCGCGCCGATGCCGGGCGCGGTCGATCTGCCCGTATTCAGCGACGCTGTCGCCGCAACTCCTGCCATGGCGACCGACGAAACGACGCAGGCCGCAGGCGGGTGACCGATGGATCCGGCGGCCAGGGCATGGGATCTCGGTTACGCCGCGGGTTGGCGGCTGGTGCGCGCCCTGCCGGAACCACTGGCCGTCCGCCTCTTCGATGTGGGAGCCGAACGCGCGGCTCAGAACGGCGGACCGAACCAATTGCGCCGGAACCTTTCTCGGGTCCTGGGCACCGCGCCGGAGGAGGTGCCGCAGCCGCTGGTCCTGGCGAGCCTGCGCTCCTATGCCCGGTACTGGCGCGAAGCCTTCCGGCTGCCGTCGATGGACCCGCTGAGCCTGGCCGACGCCATCGAATCCTCGGCGACCGGACTCGAACACATCCACCGGGCGGTCGAACGCGGCACCGGAGCCGTGCTCGCCCTGCCGCACAGCGGTAATTGGGACCTGGCGGGGGTCTGGCTGGTGCAGCGCGTCGGCTCGCCGACCGTGGTCGCGGAGCGGCTCGCGCCGGAATCGTTGTTCCGGCGCTTCGTTCGTTTCCGTGAACGCTTGGGCTTCGAGATCATCCCCCTCACCGGCACCGCGACGCCGCCGTTCCCGCAGTTGCTCGCCCGGATCCGGCAGGGGCGGATAGTCGGGTTACTCGGGGAACGCGACTTGTCCGGTACGGGCGTACCGGTCACTTTCTTCGGTGAGCAGGCTCGGCTGCCGGCCGGTCCGGCTCGGCTGGCCATCGACACCGGCGCGCCACTTCTCCCCGTGCACTGCTGGTACACCCCCGACGGCTGGGGATTCCGCGTGGATCCACCTATCGACACCAGCCGTGGAGTGCGTGAGACCACCCAGGCGCTGGCCGATCGATTCGCGGCGGGCATCACCGCCCACCCCGCCGACTGGCACATGCTCCAGCCCCTCTGGACAGCCGACGTCACCGCCGCCCGGCTCGCTCGCCGAAACCCGGACTGAAACGCTCGGCGGTGCCCAGGTCGGCGAGCGAACGCGCTGATACGAGGGGGCGTCTCAGTCGCCGGGCAGCCCCCACGCGAATCCAGCGGCTATCACGAAACAACTGACGATCGAAATGAGAACGATGCTCCACATGGGGGCGAAGAGTACGGAACCCGCGGGGCGAAATCCATAGCTACGCATCACTGAAAGTGTTCGGGGACACGTCATTCGCCTACCGGCGGCGGAGAGAACGAAAAATCCGGTGCGAGTCCGAGAAGCTCGCACCGGATTTCGTTGTCGACCGTCTAGCGCGGCGTCACTTCAGCTCGGCGCTGGTCTTGCCCAGCACCCGGCGGGCGACGATGAGCTGCTGGATCTGCTGGGTGCCTTCGAAGATGTCCAGGATCTTCGAGTCGCGGCCCCACTTCTCCAACAGCGTGCGCTGCGAGTAGCCGATGGCGCCGGCCAGTTCGACGGCTTTGAGGGTGACGTCGGTGCCGGTGCGGCCCGCCTTCGCCTTGGACATGGACGCCTCGAGCGAGTTGGGCTTCTTGTTGTCGGCCATCCACGCGGCGCGCAGGGCGAGCAGGTAGGCGGACTCGTAATCGGCTTCCATCCGCAGGAACTCGGCCGCTGCGGCGTGCTGGTTGTTCACGGGGGTGTCGTAGGAGATCTCCACACCCGCCGCGGTCAGGATCGAGCGCAGTTCTTCCAGCGCGGCGCGGGCCACGCCGATCGCCATCGCGGCGACGAGCGGGCGGGTGTTGTCGAAGGTCTGCATGACCCCGGCGAAACCCTTCTCCACGTTGACTTCCGGGCTGCCGAGGATGTTGTCCTTCGGGATCCGGCAGTCCTGCAACAGCAGCACGGCGGTGTCGGAGGCCTTGATGCCGAGCTTGTGCTCGAGCCGCGCCACCGACAGGCCGGGAGCGTCACGCGGCACGACGAACGACTTGATCGCCGCGCGGCCGAGGCTCTTGTCCACCGTCGCCCACACCACGATGTGGGTCGAGCGCTGACCCGCGGTGACGAAGATCTTCTCGCCGTTGAGCACCCACTCGTCGCCGTCGAGCACGGCGGTGGTGGACACGGCGGCGGAATCGGAGCCGAAGGACGGCTCGGTGATCGCCATCGAGGCCCACACCTTGCCGAAGCGCTTCAGCTGCTCGTCGGTGGCGACAGCGGCGATGGCCGCGTTGCCCAGGCCCTGGTAAGGGATCGACAGCATGAGGCCGACGTCGCCCCACGAGGTCTCCAGCGCGTTCAACAGCGCGGACATGTTGCCGCCGTTGGTGTTACCGAGCAGCTCGGTGGCGTGGCGGTCGCCCTCGCTGTCATCCGAGCGGCCACCGGCGGCGCCGCCGATCTTCTGGGTGCCGGAGTCGGCCAAGCCCTCGACCATGGCGGCCATGGTGTCCAGCTCGACCGGGTAGTCGTGCTCGGCGAGGTCGTACTTGCGCGAGATCGGGCGGAAGATCTCCTGCGCGACCTGGTGCGCCTGGTTCGCGCTGGCCCGCAGCTTCTTGGGGAGTTCGAGGTTGATCATGTTGTGAGGTCTCCTGGAAAACGGAACGGGCCGGTCAGATGAGCACGACGCCTTCGGCGACGCCGATGGCACGCAGATCGCGGTACCAGCGCTCGACCGGGTGTTCCTTGGTGAAGCCGTGGCCGCCGAGCAGCTGCACGCCGTCGAGGCCGATCTGCATGCCCTTGTCGGTGGCGAGCTTGCGGGCCAGCGCCGCCTCGCGGCCGAAGGACAGGCCCTGCTCCGCGCGGGACGCGCCGCGCAGGGTGACCAACCGGAGGCCGTCGAGTTCGATCGCGATGTTGGCGACCATGAAGGCCACCGCCTGCCGGTGCGAGATCGGCTCGCCGAACGCTTCGCGCTCGTTGACATACGGGATCACGTAGTCCAGCACGGCCCGGCCGGTGCCCGCGGCGAGCGAAGCCCAGCCGAGGCGGGCCAGGCGCACGGCGTCGGCGTACTCCTCGGCGCGGGTCGCGGCGTCACCGTCACCCAGGATGGCGTCGGCGCCGCCCGCGACGTTGTCCAGGATCAGCCGGCCCAGGCCCGCGGCGCGCAGACCCATGCTCGGATCGGCCTCGACCACCAGACCGGGCGCGTCCGATTCGACGATGAACAGCGCGGGACGGCCGTCGAGTTCGGCGGCGATCAGGAACAGTTCGGCGTCGGCCGCGGCGGGCACCAGGCTCTTCACGCCCGAGATGCGGTAGCCGCTCGGCGAGCGCACGGCCTTGGTGTCCAGGGCGAACGGGTCGAACAGGGCGCGGGGCTCGCTGATCACCACCGAAGCCTGCGGCACGTTCTCGCCGGTGAAGGAGGGCAGGTAGGTCTTCTGCTGCGCGTCGCTGCCCCACTGCGCGAGCGCGACCGCGACGCCGCTGGGAGCGAGGATCGGCAGGGCCAAGCCCATGTCGCCGTGCGCCAGCGCCTCGGCGACCAGCGAGTTGGTCACCGCGCCGCGCTCGGAGGCCGCACCCTCGAGTTCCTCGGGGACGTTGATCAGGGTGATGCCGAGCTCGGCGGCGCGCTCGAGCAGGTCGCGCGGCGCCTTGGCGGCGTTGTCGGCCTCGTAGGCGGCCGGGCGCAGGATCTCGGCGGCGAACTCCCGCACCGTCTCGACGATCATCTGCTGCTCGTCGCTGGGCGTCAGGTCGAAGAAGTCCTTGTTCTTCGCCTCGTTGGTGGCCAGGCGCTTCGGCGCACCGCCGCCCGCGACCTTGGCGAAGGCGCGAGTCGCCGCGCCGAGCGTGCGGAAGCCGGTCTTGGTGCCCTCGTAGGTGACGCGCTCGATCGGCTTGCGCAGGTTGTATTTCTCGGCCAGTTCCGACCCGGTAATGCTCGTCATGACCCGCATCGCCGCGCCCATCCAATCCCGCTTGGGATGGTTCAGGCCGACCGCGGACGTGTCTGGACGTCGCTTCGTTGCGCTGTCTCGAGTGCTCATCATCACCTGTTTTCTCGGATGGGTTGGTGCGGTCTTTCCCAGCTATCTTACTCCAGAGTAAGGCTATCTTACTGCTGAGTAAGAAGTGCGTCGAGGTGCAGCATACGCGGTGAATCCGCGCCTTGCTGGACAAGTGCCCGAAGTTGCGTCCCGGGGTCGGCCGTCGCCCCCTGCGCGCGTCGTGCTAGGCCACGCAGCGCGATGAGCTGCGGCTTCGGAACACACGCGAACACTCCGAGCGGGATAGCCGGATCGACCGCCGCCGGTTCGCCGCGATCCAAGGCCATAGCGGCGATCGATGCTGATTCGTTATTTCGTCGACAGGGGACATGCGTGTGGGCCCGTCCGGACAATGTGCAGCCGGAGCCGATCACGGTCGACATCTGGCGCGAGCTTCCGGAAGAGTTCTGCCGCTTGGTCGAGGTGGTGAACGGGGACGCGGTCCGTTGCGAATCACCGAGTAGGGCGCATCAGAAAGCCGCCCACCAGCTACTGGCAATGCTGGAATCGGCGGCTCGCG
This sequence comes from Nocardia sp. NPDC047038, assembly GCF_040644075.1. Taxonomy (NCBI): domain Bacteria; kingdom Bacillati; phylum Actinomycetota; class Actinomycetes; order Mycobacteriales; family Nocardiaceae; genus Nocardia; species Nocardia sp. NPDC047038. The sequence goes on from NZ_JBEYVQ010000001.1 coordinate 200,043, forward strand.
AATACATGGCCGAAGATCCGTCAGCATGTCTGGACGCCAACCACGACTTCGACGTGGTGCTGTGGGAAGTGCCCCGAGCGGCGATTCGGCGTCCCGACGTCGCACTCTTCGACTCCGTACCGGCGGATGTGCGACCGATGCCTGCGCCAGCGTGTCGGACACCGAGGTGACCGCGATCGAGACCTACGGCCTGGACCACAGCGTCGGTCACTACCGGCTCGCCCGCGTGTTGAAGCCGCAGACCGCGTTCGCCGTCGATCTGCCGATCCGCATCCAGCTCGACTGGGACCAGCTCACCGATCTCGTGCTGTAAGAGGGGACGGAGCCGACTCGTACGCGGTCCGAGCGGGCCGGTGGCGCTGCGGCCACCGGCCCGAAGGATCACTCGCGCACGTAGTACCGCAGCGTCGCGTAGGCCGTGATCCCCGCGAAGACGATGCCGACCGGGGCGATGACGAGCGCGGTCATCGCGATGTCGTCGCCGGTGATGCGGGGGAAGACCTTGCTGGCGAACAGGTCGCCGAGGGCGCGGTCGATCACCAGCGGTCGGGCGATGAGCAGGCCGAACATGGCGAGCAGGGAGCCGGCCAGCGCGGCGACCACGGCCTCGAGCAGGAAGGGCAGCTGGGTGTACCAGCGGGTCGCGCCGACCAATCGCATGATGCCGACCTCGGTGCGCCGGGTGAACGCGGCGATCTGCACCATGTTCGCGATCAGCATCACCGCGGCCAGCGCTTGCAGCACGGCCAGGCCGAACGCCGCGTTGCGCAACCCGTCGAACAGGCTGACCAGCCGGTCCACGATGTCCTTGTCGTTGCGCACCATGCCGACGCCGGGGCGGTCGTAGAACTTCTCGTAGATCGTCGGATAGAGCTCCGCGTTGTCCATCTTGACTCGCAGCGACGCGGGCAACGGCGTCTCGCTGACGTACTTGGCCAGCTCGGGCTGGTCCTTGAACGTCTTCTCCTTGGCCTCGCGGACCGCCTCTTCCCGGTTGAGGAACTGGACCGACTCCACGCCGCTGGTCGCCTTCAGATCCGCCATGAGCGAGCGGCACGGGTCCAGCGAGCAGTCCGGGTCGTTGGCCGACACGTCTTCGGTCAGGTACAGCCGCACCTCGAGCCGGTCCAGGAAGTACTGCTCGGTCTTGTCCGCGATGCGCACCGCCAGCAGACCGCCACCGAGCATGGTGAGCGAGACCGCGGTGGTCAGGATCATCGCGATGGTCATCGTGACATTGCGGCGCAGGCCCGCGAAGACCTCGCCGAACAGGAAGCTCGCGCGCATTACCGGCCCACCCCGTACACGCCCGTCGCCTCGTCCCGCACCAGGCGTCCGTGGTCGAGTTCGACCACCCGCCTGCGCATCGCGTCGACGATGTGGTTGTCATGGGTGGCCATCACCACCGTGGTGCCGATGCGGTTGATCCGCTCCAGCAGCATCATGATGTCGGCGCTGGTGTCGGGATCGAGGTTGCCGGTCGGTTCGTCGGCCAGCAGCACCAGCGGCCGGTTCACGAAGGCGCGCGCGATCGCGACGCGCTGCTGTTCACCGCCGGACAGCTCGGTCGGCAGCCGGTCGGCCTTGCCGCCGAGGCCGACCATGTCGAGCACCTCGGGGACCGTGCGGTCGATGACCTGGCGTCGCTTGCCGATGACCTCCAGCGCGAAGGCGACGTTCTGGTACACGGTCTTCTGCTGCAGCAGCCGGAAATCCTGGAAGACGCACCCGATCCGCTGGCGCAACTTGGGCACCTTGCGGCCGGGTAAGCGGTCGACCCGGAAATCGGCCACTCTGATCTCGCCCGCCGTCGGAGTCTCCTCCTTCAACAGCAAGCGCATGAAGGTCGACTTTCCCGAGCCGGACGGTCCGATGATGAAGACGAACTCGCCCTTGCCCACATCGACGGTGATGTTGTCCAGCGCGGGTCGCGTCGAGGTCTTGTACGACTTGGTCACGTTCCGCATGGTGATCACGGGGAGCCAGTGTAACCAGCAACCGTTCGCGGCCTGCGTTGTCAACCGTGGGAGACAGTGCGGCGGGGGTCGGTCCCACTCGGCTCAGTGGCCCGGCTGTTCGTTGAACACCGCTGCCGGAACAGCGTTGACCAGGGTGGCCGGAGCGGTGGTGGTCTCCTCGGGTTTGACGAATACGTACAGCACGAACGTGGCGACCCAAGTTGCCATCAGGATCGCCGTGGATCTACGTGGTCTCACTGATTCCCTCCCGGCGCAGCGCCGCGGCGACTCGTACCCGCAGCTCGCGTCCGACGTCGAACTGTTTACCCGGCAACGTCCGGGCAACCATTCGGATGTTCATCTGGTCGACGGTCAGGTCTTCCACACCCATGACGGTGGGCTCGTCCAGCAGCAACGGCTTCAGGCGAGCGTCCTCGTACGCCTTCGCGCCCACCTCGTGCAGGATCTCGTTGACCCTGGTGATGTCGGCGCTGGCGGATACCGGAACGTCGATCGCGGCGCGCGCCCAATCCTTCGACAGGTTCGTGACCTTCACGATCTGGCCGTTGGGCACGGTGATCACTTCACCGTCGGCGTTGCGCAATGTGGTGATCCGCAGCGTGACGTCCTCGACCGTACCTTCGGCCTGCTCCGCGGCTCCGGTCACGGCGATGCGGACCACATCGCCGAACCCGTACTGCCGCTCCGTGATCAGGAAGAATCCGGCGAGGATGTCCTGCACGATGCGCTGCGCGCCGAAACCCAGCGCGGCGCCGAGCACCGCGGCGGGCGCGACCAACCCGGTGACGGCGAAGCCGAGCCGCCGCAGCACCTCCATGGTGATCAGCACGTAGACGATGGTCAGCACCACCCAGGTGATCACCTGGGCGAGCGCGTGCCGATGCTTGGCCGCCTCGGTGCGCACCAGCGCGTCGCTGCTGCGGAATCCCGCGTCGATCCTGCGGGTGACCCGGTCCCGCAGGTAGGTGGCGAGCCGGCTGAACAGGATGGCGCCGAGGATGAGCAGCACGATCTCCAGGCCCGAACCGCGTAGCCACGTGGTGAAACCGGTGGAAGCGATAGCCTGGATGCCCGCGACATTCATCTAGCTCGCCTGCTCTCGCATTCGCCAGCGGATCCCCGACTCGATGAACCCGTCGATGTCGCCGTCGAGCACCGCCGACGGGTTGTTCACCTCGTAGTTCGTCCGCAGGTCCTTGACCATCTGGTACGGGTGCAGCACGTAGGAGCGCATCTGATTGCCCCAGGACGCGCCCTCGTTGGTCTTCAGCGCGTCCATCTCGGCGCGCTCTTCCTGCCGCTTGCGTTCCAGCAGCTTGGCCTGCAGCACCCGCATGGCCGAGATCTTGTTCTGCAGCTGCGATTTCTCGTTCTGACAGGTGACCACGATGCCGGTGGGCAAGTGGGTGATCCGGACCGCGGAGTCGGTGGTGTTGACGCTCTGGCCGCCGGGGCCCGACGAGCGGTACACGTCGACGCGGATCTCCGTCTCCGGCACCTCGATGTGGTCGGTGGTCTCCACCACGGGAAGCACCTCGACCTCGGCGAAGGAGGTCTGGCGGCGGCCCTGGTTGTCGAACGGGCTGATCCGCACCAGCCGGTGCGTGCCCATCTCGACCGAGAGCGTGCCGTAGGCGTAGGGCGTCTTCACCGCGAAGGTGGCGCTCTTGATGCCCGCTTCTTCGGCATACGAGGTGTCGTAGACCTCGACCCCGTACTTGTGCCGGTCGGCCCAGCGGATGTACATGCGCATGAGCATCTCGGCCCAGTCGGCGGCGTCCACGCCACCGGCGCCGGAGCGGATGTTCACCAGCGCGTCGCGCTTGTCGTACTCGCCGGACAGCAGCGTGCGGACCTCCATGGCCTCCACGTCGCTGTGCAGCGCGGCGCGCTCGGCGTCGGCCTCGGCGAGCGCGTTGGTCTTGGCCTCGCCCTCTTCCTCTTCGGCCAGTTCGTAGAGCACCGGCAGATCGTCGAGCCGCTGACGCAGCTCCTCCACCCGGCGCAACTCGCCTTGGGCGTGCGACAGCTCACTGGTGACCCGCTGCGCGTGGTCCTGGTCGTTCCACAGCTCGGGGTCGGCGGCCTGATGCTCGAGCTCGTCGATACGACGACGCAGCTCGTCGATGTCGAGGACCGATTCGACCGTCTTGAGAGTGGCGTCGAGTTCGGCGAGATCAGCGGAAACGTCAGGATGCACGATCGTCAAGCCTAGCTGCCCCTCTTCGGCCGCAGCACACGAGTGCGCGCGGTGTGACGGGGGACGGCGCCTGCGCGGGTTGCTCGCGCCCGGCGCGGGCCGAGCGGGCGGATCGCCGGGACGTCGCGCGCTCGCTCGACAGCCCGCGCCGGGCGGGTGAGCTGTGACGGACGCCTCATGGGTTTCTACCCTAAACGGCGACCGCGCTTGGCGCAGTTGGTGTTTGGAATTCGCGGCGCGGGCGCTCGTCCCGGCCACGCGACGGTACGCCGGTCGGGCCTGATCAGTCGTCCTGCCGGGCGGCCGGATTCCGGGCGAGGAGGGCGGTGTGGCGAACTCCACTCGTGCGGCCGCGGATCGCCGCCGATCGGAGCTAACGCAACCGCTCGGAGACTCTCGGCCGAGGCGATTCCGGCCGAAGCGGCGATCGGCGTGCTCGGCAGCCGAAACCCGTGGCCGAGGACGGTTCGCCAGGGAGACCTTGCACACACGGCAGAGCGTTTCGCCGTTCAGGCTGGTCACCGCCGGTATCGGAGGTGCGGTCACCGGGACCGACGGCGAGCGCAGGGTTGCGGAAGCACCGCGCCGCGACCGGTTTCCTCACCCCACGGGGTCAGCGATCGACATGCCTGGTCGACTCCGGCTGTGCCGCGCGCGGGCGTACTCGATTTGCCTGCGATCGGTTCTGCTCGCGCCGCGAGTGCCGATCAGCCGGAGACGGCCCGCAGTCCGCCCGGGCGGCGGCCCGCGAGTGCGTCGAGGGCCGCGGCGGTGGCGTCGTCGGCCGGTAGATAGACGATCACCCGCTGGTCGTCGTCGGCGGAGAGCTCCAGGAACTCGTAGGCCAGGCGCAGCGATCCGGCTTCGGGATGGGCGAGGCGGGTGATGCCGGTGGCGGCGGCCAAACTCGGCACGGTGTCGACCCGGTCGGCGAACGCCGGGCCCACGGTGACGGTGAGCTCGTCGGCGAGCGCGGCGATATGCGAGTCGGCGCGGAACGGGCCCTGCTTCAACGTCGCGACCGTCTCGTCGGCGACGTGCTCCCAGTCCGCGTATACGTCCCGGGATCCAGGGACGCAGAAGACGAAACGTGCCAGGTTGGGCGGGGTATGCGGCCCGTCGAAGAGTCCGGTCGGCGCCATCAGCCGGTGGTAGGCGCCGGTGTAGGCGAGAACCTCGGTGAGGCGATTGACCACGACGGCTGGCGTCGGCTCGAGCCGGTCCAGGATCGCGCGCACCGTCGGCCGCACCTCGCGCAGCGGCTGCGCGTCCCCCATGCAGGTGAAGCCGCTGTCCACCGACTTGGTCAACCGGTGCAGGTGCACGCGTTCGGCGGGGCTCAAACGCAACGCGTCCGCCAGCGCGGAAAGCACCGGAGGGGAGGGACGCCGGTCGCGCCCCTGCTCCAGGCGCGTGACGTACTCCACGCTCACACCGGCCAAGGTGGCCAGCTCGGCGCGGCGCAGTCCGGGGGTGCGCCGCCGCGCGCCGGTGGGCAGGCCGACTTGGGCGGGCGTCACCGCCTCGCGGCGGGTGCGCAGGAACAGCCCCAGCTCGTTGTCGCTCACCTGTCGAACCTAACAAGGCGAAACGCTCGGAGGGTGTCCCTGCCACTACCACTCTTACGGCGGTCTCCCTGTTCCACGTGCCCGGCAGCAGATTGAGTGGGCGGCCCGGCCGGGCCGTTCTGTGATCCGAGGAGGAAACAGCATGTCCAACGCCCCACTGAAGCTCGCGGTGATCATCGGCAGCGTCCGCGAGGGACGTTTCGGGCCGGTCGTGGCGACATGGTTCACCGAGCAGGCGCGGCGGCACGGTTCGTTCGAGGTGGACGTCATCGACTTGGCCGAGGCGGACATCCCCTGGGAACTGCCCGCGGTGCCGCCTGCGATGGATCCGGACCCGCAGCGACCCGAAGGGATGACCGACCTCACGCGCAGGCTCACGGCGGCCGACGCCTTCGTCATCGTCACGCCCGACTACAACCGCAGCATCCCCGCGTCCCTGAAGGCCGTCATCGACTGGCACTTCACCCAGTGGAACGCGAAAGCGATCGGTTTCGTCGGCTACAGCGGAGCGTCCGGCGGCCTGCTCGCCATCGAGCACCTGCGGCAGATCTTCAACGAGCTCAACGCGCACACTGTGCGCAACTACGTGTCGTTCCCGCGCTACTACCTGCTCTTCGACGACGAGGGCAAGCCGAGGGAGCCGCAGGAGCCCGCGGCCGCCGCGACGGCGATGCTGGATCAGTTGCACTGGTGGGCGAGCGCGTTGACGGCGGCGCGATCCCTGGAACCCGTGGGGTGAGCGCCGGGCCGATAGGGTGCGGGGCGTGGCTGTGTACTCCTCCGACCTCGAACTCGCCCTGCGGCTGGCCGATACCGCCGACGAGATCACGCGGGCTCGCTTCGGTGCGCTCGATTTGAAGGTCGACGCGAAGCCGGACCTGACGCCGGTGTCGGATGCCGATCTGGCCGTCGAGCAGGCGATCCGGCAGGTGTTGTCCGAGGCGCGGCCGGACGACGCGGTGCTGGGTGAGGAATTCGGTGGCGCCGCCGAATTCAGCGGGAGGCAATGGGTGGTCGACCCGATCGACGGCACGAAGAACTTCGTGCGCGGAGTGCCCATCTGGGCGACGCTGATCGCCCTGCTGGAAGACGGTGAACCGGTCGTGGGCGTGGTGAGCGCGCCCGCTCTGGCACGGCGCTGGTGGGCAGCGGCGGGATCGGGGGCATGGTCTAGTTTCGAAGGGCGTGCCGCGCGAGCGATCTCGGTCTCCGCCGTGGGTGAGCTGGGTTCGGCCAGCCTGGCATTGTCCAGTCTTTCCGGCTGGCGCGACCGCGGCCTGCGCGAGCAGTTCATCACTCTGACCGACGATGTGTGGCGTGTGCGCGGCTACGGCGATTTCTTCAATTACTGCCTGCTCGCCGAGGGCGCAGTCGACATCGCCACCGAACCGGAGGTCTCCCTGTGGGACCTGGCCGCGCTGGACATCCTCGTCCGCGAAGCGGGCGGGCGTTTCTCCTCGCTGAACGGTGCACCCGGCCCGCACGGTGGCGACGCCATCGCCACCAACGGCCTGCTGCACGATGAGGTCCTCGACCGCCTGCGCGGCTGACCGCACTCGCGATGTTCGGAGCTAACCGGCCCGCCACGGGGTCGCCGGCGTGAGGTCGATCCCCGCCGGAGGACGCAGGCGGCGCAGCGTGCCGTCCATGCTGGTGACGAACAGCGCCCAGGAGTCCCCGTCACGGTCGATGCGCACCGACGTGGCGCCGTCCGGTGGGTTGCGCACCGGAGCGGGTTTGATCAGGCCCGTGATGATCGCGCACGTTGCGCCGGTCGCCGTATCCACCCGATAGACGGCGCCGAGTATGTGATCGGCCACGAACAGCGACCCCGCCTTGGTGGCTTCCATATCGTCGGGCAGAGCTACCAGGTCCGGGATACCGGAGACGGTGGTGGAATGAGCCGGATCGTCCAGCCGGACGCGGAGGATCTGCAACGTCATGGTGTCGACGTAGACCGATTCGCCGTCCGCGGCCAGCGCGAGGCCGTTGGCGGGCGGCAGCACCGACCAATCCCGTTCGTACTCGCTGGTCGCCGGCCAGTAGCGGGAGATTCCGTTCGACCCGCCGAGGCCGATCGTGGTGAACAGCAGGCTGCCATCGGGCAGCAACAGCAGGCCGTTGGGCCCGTTCAGCCCGGTGAGCAGAACCTGCACGGCGCCGGTCTCGGTGTCGTAGCGCTGGAGTGTGCCCGGCGGTTCGCTGAGCCCGTCTCCGGTGAGGAAGTAGACGTAGCGTCCGGCGACGCGCACGCCCGCCGGGCGGTACAGGTCCGTGACCAGCTTCTCCAATCGTCCGGCCCGGTCGACGTGCGCCAAGTAGCCGTCCATCAGACCGGTGACGTAGAAGCCGCCCCGCCCGTCGGAATCGAGATTCTCCAGATTGCCGACCCCTTCGACCACCGTCGTGGTCTCCCAGCCGTCCGAGCACCTGGCGGGGAATGTCTCCGCCCGCGCCGTCGGTATCGCCGCGGTGACTCCGGCAGTCACCGCGACGGCGCTCAGCACCGCGGCGCACGCCCGAATCCCTATCCGTTTTGCCATGAGCGACAACATAACAGCGCCGGATCCCGCGAGCAGGCCGGCGAACTTCGCTCGAGTGGAGAAAACGCGAGGTCGGCGCGCTGTGACGGAAAGCGAGGGTCTCGGTTGTCCACATGTGGACAACTCGGCGGCCCAACAGGGCGAACGCCGAACGGTGCGGGTACCGCCCCGCCCGTGCGCTCGTAGGATGGGCCGGGTGACTCCCCCCGATGATTTCGCTGCGGTAGCGACCGAAGCCGCGTCCGGATCGGACGCTGGATCCGTTGCGGCGCAAGAGGTTCTACGCCGAGTCTTCGGTTACGACAGCTTCCGCGGTGAGCAGCAGACGATCGTGCAGCGCGTGATCGACGGCGGCGACGCGCTCGTGCTCATGCCGACCGGCGGCGGCAAGTCGCTCTGCTATCAGATCCCCGCGCTGGTGCGTCCCGGCGTCGGTGTGGTGATCTCCCCGCTGATCGCCCTCATGCAGGACCAGGTGGACGCGCTCAGTGCGCTCGGCGTGCGCGCGGGCTTCCTCAACTCCACCCAGTACCCCGACGAGCGCCGGGCCGTCGAAGCGCAATTCGTCGCCGGCGAACTCGATCTGCTGTACCTGGCCCCGGAACGGTTGCGCCTCGACTCCACCGCGCAGCTGCTCGATCGCGGCAAGGTCGCGCTGTTCGCCATCGACGAGGCGCACTGCGTCTCCCAGTGGGGTCACGACTTCCGGCCCGACTACCTGGGCCTTTCGCTGCTGCACGAGCGCTGGCCGGACGTACCGCGGATCGCGCTGACCGCGACCGCCACCGAGAAGACCCGTGACGAGATCATCCAGCGCCTCGACCTCGGCGCCGCCCGCAGGTTCGTGTCCAGCTTCGACCGCCCCAATATCCAGTACCGGATCGAGCCGAAGAATCGTCCCGAGCGTCAGCTGCTGGAATTCATCCGCACCGAGCATGCCGGGGACGCGGGGATCGTCTACTGCCTGTCGCGCAACTCGGTGGAGAAGACAGCGGCGTTCCTCACCGAGAACGGCGTCACCGCCGTGCCCTACCACGCGGGCTTGGACAACCGCACCCGCGCGGAGAACCAGGCGCGTTTCCTGCGCGAAGACGGGTTGGTCGTCGTGGCGACCATCGCCTTCGGTATGGGCATCGACAAGCCCGACGTGCGCTTCGTCGCCCATCTCGACCTGCCGAAGTCGGTCGAGGGCTACTACCAGGAGACCGGGCGCGCGGGCCGCGACGGGCTGCCCTCTACCGCGTGGATGGTCTACGGCCTCAGCGACGTGGTGCAGCAGCGCAAATTGATCGACTCCTCCGAGGGCGACGCCGCCCACCGGCGCCAGCTCCAATTGCACCTGGACGCGATGCTCGCGCTGTGCGAGACGGTCGCCTGCCGGCGCACGCAGCTGCTCGCCTACTTCGGCGAGCCCGGTCTGCCGTGCGGCAACTGCGACACCTGCCTGTCGCCACCACAATCCTGGGACGGCACCGTGGCCGCGCAGAAGTTGCTGTCCACCGTGCTGCGGCTGAAGCGGGAACGCGGCCAGAGCTTCGGCGCGGGGCACATCGTGGACATCCTGCTCGGTAAGAAGAGTCCCAAAGTCCTGCAATACGACCACCACGAGCTGAAGGTCTTCGGGGTCGGCACCGACCTGCGTGACGTGGAGTGGCGTGGCGTGGTGCGGCAACTGCTCGCGCACGGGCTGCTGGCCGTTCACGGCGACTACGGCGTGCTGACGCTCACCGAGGCCAGCAGTGAGGTGCTGTTCGACGGACGACAGGTAGCGCTGCGCCGCGAGCCCGAACGCCAGGCCAAGCCCGCCCGGACCGCGAAGGCCGCCAAGGCGGCCTCCGTCGACCTGACGCCCACCGACCTGCCGCTGTTCGAGAAGTTGCGCGAATGGCGCGCGGCCACCGCGAAGGAACACGGCGTTCCCGCCTACGTCGTCTTCCACGACGCCACGCTGCGCGAGATCGCGGCGCGCAAGCCCGCGAGCCTCGCCCAGCTCGGCGGCGTCAGCGGTGTCGGCGAGAACAAACTGGCGAAATACGGCGAACAGGTGCTCGAGGTGCTAGCCACCGGATGAACCGCTACCGTCACGCGGGTCACCGATGAGCGGGGACGGTTGCCGGGCAAGGCCGCCGAAAACTATGGAGGACAGCGTGATCCGGAGCGACACGATCGGGCGCAGGGCGTTTCTGGCCGGTGCGGCCACCCTCGCGGCCGGGACCACGTTGGTCGGGCGCACGCCGGCTCATGCGGTACCCGTCGCCGAGGGTGTCACCAAGTTCCCCTTCCCGGACGAGCGCCGGGTGCGGGTGCTGGTGACCGGCGACGCGGGCACCGGCACCCGCGCTCAGTGGGCGGTCGCCGACGCCATGCGCGCGCTGCACGGCCGCGAACCGGTCTCGCTGGCATTGGGTCTCGGCGACAACATCTACGAGCACGGGCCCGACGGCGCGGCCGACGTCCAGTTCGCCGACAAGTTCGAAAATCCCAATGCCGGACTGGATTTCCCCTGGTTGATGGTGCTGGGCAACCACGACAACAGCTCGGTTCTCGGCGGTGACGGCGGCTGGCTGCTGCGCGGCAACGCCGAGGTGGAGTACCACGCGAACTCCCGGCGCTGGTGGATGCCGAGCCGCTACTACTCGGTGCGGATTCCGGAGCGCAACCCCGTCGTCGAGTTCTTCGTCCTCGACGTCAACCCGCTGGCGGCCTACGTGCCGCCGGTCTTCTCGCCGTACTGGGCGGTCGAGGGCCAGTTCATGAACGAGCAGCGCGACTGGCTCGATCGCGCCCTCGCCGACTCGCCCGCCACGTGGAAGATCGCCTGCACCCACCACCCGTATCTGAACAACGGCCCGCACGGGGACGCGGGCCGCTACGAGGGTCTGTCGCTGGAGCCGATCAACGGCGTGCACGTGAAACGCTTCTTCGAAGACCACGTGATCGGACGGTGCCAGTTCATCCTGTCCGGGCACGACCACTCGCTGCAGGTGCTCGAACCCACGGCGGCGTCGAAGGGAACCAGGCAGGTCGTGTCCGGCGCGGCCGCGAAGACGGTCGGCGCGGAGCCGCGGCTCGCCGCGAGCGCGGGCCACGGTGCGCTGTACGAGAACTACCAGGAGCTGGGCTTCATGGTTCTCGAGCTCACCGAGGGCGGAGTCGACCTGGGCGTGCACACGGCCGACCTGGCGACCGGCGCGTCCGTCGAGGTGTTCCGGCGGCGTCTGGCCTGAGTTCCAACTATGTTGCGGCGTGCGAGAATTGCGGCGCGCCGCTCTCTCGGCGGCTACCGTTCTGGCTATGGCACCGGGTGATGGTTCCAGTGACGCGGGCGATGACATTTCCATCAGCTCGGTGGGGGGTGAGACGCCGGACACGCCGCCGTATGTGCGCGGCCGGACCGATCCGGCGGTCGAGAACGTATGGTTGCGCCGCAGTCCGCCGCCGCCGCGCCCTGGCGTACCGCGGATGTCGACGGTGGCGCTGCTCGTCGCGTTCCTCGCCGTGCTCACGCTCTACGTGGTGCTGCATCAGGGCGGTTAGCGCGTCCGCGACCTGCGGGAATAATCCAGTTGCCGGGTCACTTAGAGTGGACCGTTATGAAGGAGAAGGGGCGCAAGGTCATCGCGACCAACCGCCGGGCGCGGCACAACTACACGATCCTGGACGTCTACGAGGCCGGGATCGCGCTGGTCGGCACCGAGGTGAAGAGCCTGCGTGAGGGCAAGGCTTCACTGGTGGACGCCTTCGCGACGGTGGACAACGGCGAGGTGTGGCTGCGTGGGCTGCACATCCCCGAGTTCAGCCACGGCACCTGGACGAACCACGCGCCGCGCCGGGTGCGCAAGCTGCTGCTGCACAAGCGGGAGATCGAGCGGCTGGTCGGTAAGTCGCGGGAGGGCAACCAGACGCTGGTGCCGCTGTCGATGTATTTCTCCGACGGCAAGGTGAAGGTCGAGCTGGCGCTGGCCAAGGGCAAGCAGGACTACGACAAGCGGCAGGACCTGGCCCGGCGCACCGCCGAGCGAGAGGTCACCCGTGAACTCGGACGGCGGGTCAAAGGCATGAGGTGACCGCCGTCCTGCTCGCGCTGGCGGCCGCGGTGGGCTACGGCGTGAGCGATTTCTACGGCGGTGTGGCGTCGCGGCGGGTGACCGCGCTGCGTGTGGTCATCTATTCCTATCCGTTCTCGGTGCTGCTGGTCCTCGTGGCGCTCCCGCTCGTGCCCGGGAGCCCGGACGCGGCGTCGTTGTGGTGGGGCGCGGCGGCGGGCCTGGCGAGCGGCGTCGCGGTGTGGTGGTTCTATGCCGCGCTGGCCAGCGGTCCGATGGCGGTCGTGTCACCGCTGACGGCGGTGCTGGTCGCGGGCATTCCGGTACTCGCCGGTCTGGCGACCGGTGAGCGTCCCGGCCCGCTCGCCTTCGCCGGCATCGTATTCGCCCTGGTAGCCGTGCTCTTGGTGAGCCGGGAGTCGCCGGATGACGTGACGGAGGAGATCACCGGCGGCCGCGAACTGCGGTTCACCCGCAAGGTCGCCGCGCTGACCATCGGGTCCGGCGCCGCGTACGGTCTTGCCTTTGTGTTCTTCCACGAGACCTCCGCGGACTCCGGACTGTGGCCCCTGCTCATGCAGCGGATCGCCGCCACCGCGGTGGTCTGGCTGACCGCGCTTGCCGCCAGGGACTTCGGGCGGTTGCGCGGCGAACCGCTGCGGCTGGCCTGCTATATCAGCGCGCTGGACGTGATCAGCAACGCGGCGCTGCTGTACGCCTTCCACGGATCGCTGTTGTCGCTGGTGAGCGTGATCGGCTCGCTGTATCCGGCGGTGACCGTGCTGCTGGCGATGGTTCTGCTCGGCGAGCGGGTGCACCGGCAGCAGCTGATCGGTTTGATCCTCGCGCTGGCCGCGGTCGCGCTCATCGCCGCGGCCTGAAGGTCACGCGTCCGCTCCGACGCGGTGCGGGCCGGGCACTCGGTGACGGGTCCGCCGCCCGAGTGCCGAAAACGCGGTCCGGGTCCGCGCGTACCCGGACCGACGCGTCATCGACGCACGCCGATCGCGCGGATCACCGCGTGCACGGTTCGTGCATCGAGATCCGCTTCAGCGTGGGACTGCGATAGTCGGCCACCACGGTGCGCGACCCCAGCGCAGTGGACGGGTCGGGCACGTTGACCACCGCGCGCTGCGCCGCGACATCGGGTTCGTCACGCCCGTAGATCTGCGGCGCCGCCATTCCCTCGGAGTCGACCGTGAGCCCGGCAAGGGCCTTGCGCAGTGTCGGCCGGTCCATGCCGCCGGTCTCGGCTGCCTTGGTGAGCAGCGCCTTCAGCGGATACGAGATCGCCCAGCCCAGGTTGTAGCCGAAGTTCGTCGGTTCGCTCGGCGCGGCGTTCCTGGCGCGCTGGGCTCCGGTGCTCGCGCCGTCCCAGCCGTCGAACGGAGAGGTGTAGTTGTACAGCGCCGTGAGCGCGGGTGCGGCCGGTGTCTTGAGCAGCGCGCTGTTCCAGGTCGGGGTGGACCCGAGGAATCGGCCCGTGTAACCGGATTTCGCCAGCTTGCCGACGATTTCGGCGGTTTCGGCCGGGCCGGTGGCCAAGAGGACCACATCCGGCGGGTCGGCCAACAGCTCGGCGACCGGGTAGTCCTGTGTGCCGACTTCGGTGTTGGGTCCAGTGTCGATCCGCTCGGTGATCGTCGCGCCGTTGTCCAATGCCCACTTCAGCGCCCCGCTGGCGTAGTCGCCGCCGTAGTTGCCGCGGTAGGCGACCACGCCGAGCGTGCGTGGCTGATAGAAGTTCTGCGCGAACCAATCCAGGCCGAGCACGGCTTCCGTGCAGTACGAGAAACCGTCGTCGAGCACCAGATCGCGGTCGGTGCCGCGGTACTGCCAACCCGACCAGAGTGTGCCTGCCCCGGTCACCAGGTCCGCCTCGTCCATCTCGTGCAGCACGGCGAGCGTCTGCGCGGTCCCGAAACTCATCGCGAGCGCCAGCACATGCGGCGCTATGTTCTCGAATTCCCTGACGTGCCTGCGCGGATCGTAGGCCGTGTCGCGCGTGTAGGTGGTGATGTCGATCTCGTAGCCGCCGATGCCGCCTTGCTTGTTCACCTCGTTCCAGAACGCGACTTGACCGTCCTGCAAGGACTTTCCTAGCGGAGCGAAGGGGCCGTTGTTCAGGTCCGACAGAACGCCGAGATAGATACAGCCCTTGTCACGCTGGATCGCGTGGGGGCAGGCTTCGCGGGTGACGCCGGGTGCGGCGGCGGGCGACGAGGCCGAACAGCCGCCGGTCAGGACGAGCCCGAGCGTGAGGGGAGCGGCCACGAGACGAAGTAGCCGACGAAAAGTATGAGGAAAAGGCATTTCTTGCTCGCTTACGGCTGCACGCAGGGCTCGTTGAGGGTGATGCGGTCCTGAGTCGGGCCGTGATAGTCGGTCGCCAGCGTCCTCGCGCCCAGCGGCGCGGTCTGATCAGGCACTTCGATCACGGCGCGCTGCCGGGTGAGGTCCGGCTTGACCGCGCCGTAGGTGTGTTCCGGAATCGCGCCCTCGTAGTCGACGCGCAGGCCGTGCACTGCTTGACGGACACCCTTGCGGGTCAGCTTGCCTTCGTTGACCGCCCGGGTGAGCAGCGCCTTCATCGGATAGGAGAACATCCAGCCCGCGCTGTAACCCCAGGTGGAGGGTTCTCGAGTCGCCGAGGCCCTGGCCCTCTTGGCGCCCGCGCTGGTTCCGTCCCAGCCGTCCAGCGGTGAGGTCATGTTGTAGCGAGCGGTGATCGCCGAGGCCGCAGGACTTTTCAGCAGGCCGCCGTTCCACGTCGGGCCGGAGCCGAGGAACCTGCCAGGGAAACCGGCCAGTGCCGCCTTGCCCATGATCTCGCCCGCTTCCGCGGGCCCTGTGGCAAGGAGCACGAGATCCGCTCTGGTATTGAGGATCTTCGCGACCGCCGCGTCTTGGTTGCCGATCTGGGTGTTCGGCTCGGTGTCTATCTGCGCCACCAGGTCGACCCGATTGGCCGACGCCCATTTCTTGGCGCCGGTGGCGTAGTCGCCGCCGTAGTCGCCCTGGTAGCTGACGGTGGCGATCGAACTCGGCTTGGCTTCGTGCTCGGCGATCCAGTCCAGGGCGATGATCGCCTCGGAGCAGTAGGAGTAGCCGGACTCCAGCAGCAGACCCTTGTCGCTGTTCTCGAATTGCCAACCCGACCACAGGGTTCCGGCAATGGCGACCATGTTCGCCGCGTCCATCTCGGGAAGTACCTTCTGCGTCTGCACCGTGCCCAAACTCATCGAGAGCGCGAGGACATGCGGCTCGATCCGCCGGTAGGCCTCGGCATGTTTCTGCAGATCGTAGTTCGTATCCTCGGTGTACGTGGCGATGTCCACCTCGTACTTGCCGCCGATCCCGCCCGCTTCGTTCACCGCCTTCCAGAACGCCAACTGGCCGTTGTTGATGTCCTTGCCCAGCGCGGCGAACGGCCCACTCGTCAGATCGGACAGCACGCCCAGATAGATACACCCTTTGCGGGAGTCGACCGCGTTCGGACACGGGTCGGCGGTGACTCCGGGTTCGATGGCTCCGGTCGGCTCGCCACGCAGGACGGAACATCCGGTCAGGACGAGCCCGGCGATGACGGTGAGGGCGGACAGGCGCAGCAACCTGTCCCGAATGGTGCGAACTGCCAAAGTGTTTCCTTAGTCTGAAATCGAGATCCGCTGCTCAGAGCCGATCGTACGGCTCGTGCAGTGTAAGTCGGGTTCGTCGTCGGACCTCGAGAATCGACTACCAGCATCCGGGAAGGGGGAGGCGAGGTGCTCGCCGGAGCCGGTGACTCGAGATTCGGTCGCGGGGCGCTCGGCGCATGTGCTCGCGGCGCGCCCTCGTGGGTCGGCGTCCACCTCCGGGCCGCGTCCGTAGATCGCCTTCGGGTGTGGCGACCGCCACCGCCGGATATCGGGATGATCCGCGCTTTCCCCGGTGTTAACATGAACAGCCCGGCAAGGTGCTGGGGCGTACGGGGCTGAACGGTTTCGACTGCGTACGTAGATTTAGGGGAAGCGTGTCGGTGCAGGCAAGAGACCACCGTAAGCGTCGTTGCAACCAATTAAGCGCCGATTCCAATCAGCGCGAGTACGCTCTCGCTGCCTGATCAGCAGAGCGTCTCTGTCGGCCCGGGGCATGCCCTCGGCTCCGGTGCCGGCATCAGCTAGAGGGCTAACCGTCCTACTCGGTCGCGGAGTAGGGCGGGACATCGAACAGCGGCTGGGATCGTCATCCGGGCTTGTTCGCGGGACCCGGAGATCCGAGTAGAGACACAGCGAACTGCACACGGAGAAGCCCTGAAGACGCGGCGGAGGACCCGGGTTCGATTCCCGGCAGCTCCACGAGGCCCCCGACCTGATACCAGCAGGTCGGGGGCTTTTTTCATGCCCCGACTACCCGGAGGTCGGGCCGCGTGGGCACATTTTGGGCACATCTCGCCGCGGCATCGCGGAATCCGGCGCCCATCCGATCGGCCACGCCGTCGAGATCGTCGTCGAAAAGGTGCCCGTAGTTGTCGAGCGTCATCGTCGCTGACTTGTGACCGAGTTGGCGTTGGATCGTCTTCACATGTGCGCCGCTGGCGATCATGAGCGACGCCGCGGTGTGGCGCAGCTGGTGAGCCGTCACGCGCGGGAACGTCGCCGGGCCGTCCGGCTGGCCGTCGTCGTCAAGCGGCACGGACGCCGCGATGCACCGGCCCACCGCCTTGGTGAACCAGTGGGTTGTGGTCGGCGGCCGGATCGGCCCGCCGTCGGACGGGCGCGACCACAGCAGGCCCACAGGGTCACGCTGCGCGGCAACGACCGGCGCCAGGAGGTCGGCAACCTCCGCGGGCACCGCGACCGATCGCAGTTCCCACGTCTTCGGTGTGGTGATCACCGTCCGCGAGTTCACCTTGGACGCCGAGCGCACGACATGGATCCGCCGCCGTCGGAGGTCCACGTCACGCGGGCGCAGCGCGGCCATTTCACCCCACCGCAGGCCCGAGTACGCGAGCAGCATCACAATCTCATGGTTCCTACTGCACTCGGCAGCGAGACGGGCCACCTGGTCGTGGGTGAGGTAGACGTGATCGACCGGCACCCGGCGGGGGAGCGGTACACCGGCGGCCGGGTTCGCCGGTATCCGCCGCTCGTCGACCGCCTCACTGAGGATCGAGGACAGCACCCCGTGAATGTCGGCGACCGTCGACGGCGCCCGGTCGATTCCAGCGATCCAATCGCGAATCTCAGGCCGCGTAATTGATGCGAGTTGCCTTGTGCCCCAATGCGGCTCGATGTGCACTCGCCAAATCGACTCGACGCGCTCAGACCACGATTCCTTGGTGTGGACCTGGCGCGCGATCCACGCCGCGCCCATCTCGGCGACCGTAAGCCGACCCATCGACGGCGCGATGTAGTCGCCGGTCATCTTCTTGACCTCGACCGTGGCGGCGAAGCTCTCGGCGTCGACTTTGCGCCGGAACCCGCGCTTTTTCGTCTGCTTCCCATCGGGTTTGCGGTAGCGGACCATGTGGCGCTGGTGCTCTCGCTTCGTGCAGTCAGCGGGGCACTCTGGCTTGCACAGCTTGTACGGCTCAATCGTCGCCACGTCTCACTCCTCGATGTCCTGCGGGACGACGACGATATTTGGCTGATCTGTCCAGTTCTGCACCGCGGGGTCGGTGCTGTTCTCGAAGTCGGCCTGCGCGTAGGTGTGGCGGTTCTCCGCCGGGACAGTTGGCGGGATCTCGGAGAGTGCCCGCGGAAGATATCGCTCCCCCCGTGCCCAAGACCATGCGTCTGCGGCGGTCAGGTCGCGCGACCCGGTGATCTCCACCAGGTGAAGGGAGCTGTCGGTCGGCGGGAGGAGTAGCGCGTTCGGATTGGCGCCCAACGCAACGGCCAGCGCTACGAGGTCATCGGCATCTACCCGGCGCTTCATGGCTTCGATGTGCCGTAAGCCGAGCGTTGGTATCGGCCGGGCCACGTCATCCTCGACGCTCACGCACTGAGTGACCGCATCGTCAACGGCGAGACAGGACAGCTCGGACGCGCGGCACAGAACCTTGTGCACCACATCAAGCAGGACCCGAACGCCACGGTGCTCGCCATCGCACGCGGACAGCACAACGGGTTCCGCATCCACGTGCCCCGCAGTCTCACCGAGACGCGAGCACGCTACAAGCAGTGGCAGGACATCAGCCGCACCATCCGCGACACCGACAACAGGCCGAGCGACCGGCGCAAGAAAGTCACGCTGCTCTGACCCAGGGGGGCGCCCCTCCCCGGGGCGCGCGAGCTCGCACGGGAGGCATAGCGCCTGTGGCTGGCTGCACTGCGACGGGAATTACCGGAAGGAGGTAGGTGGTGGCCCGTTTGAAGAACCACGGATATTCCGCGGCGGCCGTCCGGGAGTTCACCCCGGCCGAACTGGAGCGGATCGCGCAGCTGATCGTGACTCGGCCGAAGGGGCATCCCTCACCGGTCCGCCTCGAGCTCGAGGCGATCCACCGGGCCGCCGGTCGGGTCCGTGGGCTGAAGCTGTGGGCGCTCGACCCCGTCCCTGCTCCGGGCTCCCCGGAGTTCCATCGAGCTTTCCGCGAGGAGATCAGCGACCGGAGGTACTGGTGAGCATGGGCAAGGTGAAGCCGTCGGAGGAGCTGCGCAGGCGCATGGACGCCGCGCTGGCACCGGGGCATGAGTGGACCGAGCAGGAGCAGGAGTACCTGACACTCGCCGGGCAGGCTGCCGACCGTGCGGTGGTGATCCAGGCACAGCTGGACGCGGAACTTGCCCGCGAGGACCCGCGACCGAATTCGGTGGTGCGGCTTTCGGCTGAGTTGCGTGCGCTCGAGCGCGCCCAGGGCGATTACGTGGCGCGGCTGAATCCGACTGTCGACCCGCCGAAGTCGGAGCGTCATCGACGGGCCGCCTTGTCGCGGTGGGACCGGGAACGCCGTCGCGGCTAGGTGGTTGGCGGGATCTCCCCGCCCCCCTCGGTCGAACGCCACGGGTAGGCGCCAGCGGGTTTGCTCTCTACGGTTCCCGGACGCCGGTGTTCAGCCGAACATTCCGATGATGATTCCTACTGCGGTTGTGCCGATGCCGATCAGTGCGACAGTGAGGTCCGCCGTGGCGAGCACGTCGAGTTCCAGCTTGAAGTCCGACAGCGCGTCCGCAACAGCGTTGTCGACGTCATCGCGGCCCAGCTTCGGCGCATCGCGCAGTCCATCGACTCGCGCGTTGGTGTTGCGAAGGTCTATGCGAGCCGCCCGGATTTGTTCGCCGAGGCTCTGAATCTGTTCGGGGACCGACTTACTGGTGTCGACCGCTGGCCCCGGCTCGACAACCGCCGCGGCATCGGCCACCGCGATCACGTCAGTTCCTTGCGCTTGTACCGTTTCCTGGCGACGACCGCGCAGGACCCGTCTAAGGTCGGCCTGCCAGTCGTTGAACGCGCGAACGATGCGACTGAGGCGGCCGGATGCCTTGTGCCAGGCATAGAACAGACCCGCGGCCGTGATCAGCGTTCCGATCAGCTCTACAACGTCCCCAACGGTTTTCGCGTCCACGCGGCCACCGTATCGCCTGGAGACTGGACTGACTGCCGATCGCTCCCGCAACGAAAAACCGGGGCACTCGATGATGAGTACCCCGGTCCGTCGCTCCGCTACGACCCCGGCTCGCGTCACGTGACGTAACCGGTGTCCGAGCCTACCCCTTGCTCGGTGTGCTGCCTCCGTCGAGCTCCCGGAGAAACCGCTCCGCGGACACCTTGCGCGGGCACGGCGGTGTGCAGCTCGCGTGGATCTTCAGCAAGCCACGCGCGTGCTTCTCGTCGGCGGGCATGTTGCCGTCCTCGCAGTAGTCCTGCACCCAGGAGCGCCGAGTCGTCACCGCTTGTCCTCGCTGTCGATGCGGTCCATGACCTCACGGAACGGCACCCGCTCGTCGGGTTCGCCGCCGAGCTCGAGTAGCCACGGCAGGACCCAGAACACGAGGATCAGCAGACCGCCCACGGCGGCCATGACGATGAGAACGGTTGCAAGCTCTGTGGTCATACGGTGACCCTTCGGCGCAGTGTGGTGTGGTTGGGTACACCCGGCACCGAGGACTACCGCTTCGGGGGGCGGCGTCGACCCGGTGCCGGGTGCTGATCTCAGTTTCAGCCGGTTCACCTGGTTGTGACCCCATTGCCGTGTTGACACCTGTTTTCCATCGCTACCGTGGGGAGATGGACCAGGGGGCGCTACTGCGCACAGCGCGCAAATCGGCAGGGGTGTCGCTGCGCTCGATGGCACAGATGACGAACTACAGCCCCGCCTACCTGAGCCTCATCGAGTCCGGGAAACGGCCTGCGACACATGAGGTTGTGTGCGCCTACGAACGGACGCTGGGTACGGATCTTGAACGGCTGTCGGCAGTCTCGGACTCTCCCGGGAAGGTCGATTCGAGCAGCCTGGACGACGTCGCGGTCATGCTGTCGGCAACGCGACGCATCGAGGACGCAGCTGGACCGGCTGCGGTTGTTGCGGTGGTGCAAGGCATGTCGGCAATGGCCGAGCAGTTCGCGGACCAGGCTCGCGCGCGGCATGCCTCCCGGGCCGCGGCGCTGGCGAGCGAGGTCACCCAGTACCGCGGTTGGCTTGAGCATGCGACGGGCGCCGGTAAAGCCTCCCTGCGCAGCCTGGACCGGTCCATTGCTCTCGCCGAACATGCCGGCGGGAGCGACCAGCTCGCGCACGGGCTCAGCTTCGGCGCGTACGTTCGCCTCGAGCGTGGACGGCTCGACGAAGCGGCACAGATGGTCGACGCTGTGCTGTCCGTGCCTCGTTTGCACCCCCTGATTCGCGTGTACGAGCGCTATCAGCACGCTCGCGTGCTCGCGGTGGCGGGCGATCGGCACGGCGCTGAGCGTGCCCTCCTGCTCGCCGATTCCGAAGCAGACGCGGCCGCAGATGAGCCACCGCCGGACGCCGGGTATTGGTACACGCCGGGGTTCTTCGGCCTGCAACGCGCCCGGGTACTTCGCACTCTCGGTAATGCCGAACGCAGCCGCGAAGTCGTGGCACAGTCGCTCGAATCGATGCCGGAGGACCACGCCAAGGCCGAATGGGCGGCGAAGTGGCGCCGAGCAGCGACCGGAGACGACGACGTACCGCACTGATGTGGGCACATTTTGGGCACAACCCGCCGAGAAAACCCGTGATTGAGCGTGACTCGCCGTGATGTGTTTTTGCAGGTAGATCCCAAATCGACACCCCTGCCAGGACCCTAATCCGGGTTCGATTCCCGGCAGCTCCACGAGTGCAAAGCCGCAGGTCGACGACCTGCGGCTTTGTCATATGGCAGTCCCTACTCGAACCAGTTCCAGTAGTTACGGACGCCAATGAAGATACATATCACACAATATCTTCTACACGGCGATTACGAGGGCGCGTGAGCGGCGCCAGATCTTTTGGACGCAGAAACCGAGGACGCGGTTCTCCGTAGCCTGCAGCGGAACGTCAATAAGAAAGATGTGACGCTGCTGTCGAAGCGTCGTGGGCTGACCCCGCTGTGACAACATTTATGTCCTGCTGGAACCTCGCGGATATTGAAATCTTCCCGCCATGTCCACTTCAAAAGGCCCGGTCCATCAGGACCGGGCCTTTGCCGTTTCGATCGGTGTGCAATCGACGTCCGTCAAGGATGACTTGGGGTTTGCGTCTGTTCGGCTCGGTGGTCGATTAGGCAGTCATCGACGGAGCCGTCGTAGTCCGGTTTGGTATTCCTATAACGCAATGACTGGCGGGTGGAACGAGCAATCGAGTCGTACGACCAGATTTGTAGGCCATTGCTGTACTGGAGATCTCGGACTCGTTGTAGTCCGGCGAGATCCTGGAGCTTGTCTCCGCTCCGTCCGATTAGAACTATCCCGCGGAAGTCAGGCGACAGTGCTGGATAACCTTCGGACGTTGCAACCGCTGTACCCCATCGGGTGAGCAGCCCTCTCCATCGCGATACTTGATCGATGCCTTCCCGTAATTGGGATCCTGGCTGGTTGTTCGCCAAGAACAGTCCGCCGCGAGGGCTCTGCAGCTCGATCAGGGTCCATTCCAAGCCGCTGCTGTTCATACGGGCAACCATGAAGTCTGGAACGTACTGCGCACCCAATCGCGGCTGAGCCTTGACCCAGCGGCAGCCGTGGGCTAAATGAGTGTTGACCAGCAGATGCGGTCGCTCGGCTAGGAAAGTTTGGAGCGGGTGCTCGTTGGACGCGGAGTCCAGGACTTCCTCGAAGCTCGTTACATCCGAGGCGGTGAGCGATCGACGGTAGTTACATATACGGGTGAATCCATGTCGCCGCAACTGATTGTCGTAGGCGAGGACTTCACGTCGATAATGTGCTTGGTAGTTTTCGTCATCCATGATGGCGATAATTTCTCCTGCTCACGCAGCGTATGTCACTTAGTTACCCCTGCATCATGGTGCAGCGCACTGACTGATCGCAGTCAGCGCCAGGTCTCGCCGAGGCGACGTCACGTTCAGGCTGCGTCAGTATGGTGGCTGGTGAAGTTGACTCGGGTGTCGTCGGCGTCGAGTGCGATGTTGAGGGTGGCGTCGAGGGCGTCGGCGAGTTTGGCGAGTAGGGGGAGGGTTGGGACGGTGTCGGAGCCTTCGATGCGTGAGATTTTGGCTTGGGTCAGGCCGGCGCGTTCGGCGAGGTCGGTTTGGGTGAGTCCGAGTTCGGTGCGGCGGTCGTAGACGGCTTTGGCCAGTGCCATGGAGAGTTGGATTTCGCGGCGGGCCTCGGTGACATCGTCGGGTTCGGTGTAGCTCTCAGCGAGTTTGCGTTCCCGGAGGGCCTTCCAGCGTGCGTGGCTCATCGGTCCAGTTCTCCCTTCTCGATTGTGCGGATGAATTCTTGGTGGGCGGGCTCGTGTTCGGCCTGGCAGGTCTGTTGTGCGAGTTTCGCGCGTTTGACCTCGGCGTCTTCTCGCATTCGAGTCTTGCGGAACACCGTCAGCAGGATGGCTCGTCGTCCAGGTGCGAGCCAGTAGGTGATGCGGATGGCTGCGCCATCCAGTGTTGGGCGCAGTTCGCGGACCCCGTCGCCAAGATATCGGGCGTAGGGTTCGCCCAGCGACTCTGCTTGTGCGGCGAGCAGGCCGACGTATTCGTCGATCTTGAGGAAGTGTCTGGCTGGTAGGGCTTCCAGCCAGTCCCGCACCTCGGGCTCGATCTCGATGGCGAACAGTTCGCTCACGCCATCGACAGTATATGTCGTCGACGACATGCAGCAAGAGGGTGGCTAGGCTGGTGTTCGACGCCAGTCGTCCATCTGCCGGATCGTGGTTGCGGTAATCCGTACCCTCAGCGGTACTGCCCCCCTCGGCCGAATCGTCACTCCGGCCTCCCGCAATGCCTTGGCCACAGTTCGCTTGGCCATGTGGTGCTCGACCCTCAGCTGGACAATGGAAGCACCCGCCTCATACTTGGCTGCGATCGCCGCAGTCTCTTCTGGAGTCAGTTGCTTCTTCCGGCGGCCAGACGTGCCTCTGTTGGATCGTGTTGACCGATGTGGTCCGCTTTCCCCGATACGTTGTCGCAGTTCAGTGAAGTCTTCGAGCATATTGGTCCGTTTCGAGTATCTTCCCGCCATGTCCACGAGTGCGAGGCCCATGCTCATGGAGAGCATGGGCCTCGCTCGTTCCGCTGGGTGTCTTGTGGGGGTGCAACCCCCACACCCCGCCCGGCGGGCTTCGCCCCCGGACCCCCACCTCGGTGGTTGCGTTGGGTGGGTCCGCACATGGGTTGTGACCCCAGGTCGGTGGTTGCGTCAGGTGGGTCCGCACATGGGTTGTGACCCCACCTCGGTGGTTGCGTTCGGGATGGGTCCGCGCGGGTTCTGCTGTCTTCCGACCTCTGAGTTGGTTCGCTCGGGTCGGTGTCCGGCGGTGCCGCTCCGTGCTCGCTGGAGGTCGCGCGTTCGGTGTCGCTCCTTGTGATTGTTTCGCCTCTGTGCGGCGCGTTCTCGCCTCCGCTGCTTCGCGGTGCTCGCGCATCGCTTCACCTTCCGGCGTAAGTCGCGGCAGTTGGGCGGCGGCATCGTGCTGCGGGGGCCCGGGGACCGTTTCCGGTGCATGGGCGGGATGTGGGAGCTGCCGAACGGGGTAATTCGGGCGAATCGGTCGGATTCTGTTTGGTTGCTGAGCGTGGTGGAATCTCTCGGGTAATGTCCATTGACCAGGGAAAATGGGGTGTTTGCCCCCCGGTATCTGGATGGCTGCCATGAGGCTCGAGAGCGAGATGCGGTGCTACTCCCCCCGGGGCGGTTGCGGGGGGTCGACATGACCGCGGATGTCGCGGGCAACGGCATGCGGTCGATTCTGCGTGCCGCCTGTGTGAGCGTCGGTATCGATGCGAGCGATGCCGAGCCCGTGGGCGCGCAGGGGGTCTATCGGTTGCGCGACGGAATCGTCGTGCGGATCGGCGGGCGGGAACAGAAGCTGGCGACTTCGCGGGAAGTCGCCGTGTCTCGATGGCTGGAGACCTGTGGAGTGTCGGCGACGCGGGTCGTCCCGGATATCCCGCAGCCGGTCGTGGTCGACGGCCGACCGGTGACCTTTTGGCAGGAGTTGCCGCCGCATCACTCCGGCACGCCCGGCGAGGTCGGCAAGGCGCTGGGAGAGTTGCATCGGCTGCCGCTGCCCGGTTTCGAGCTGCGCCGGATGGCGCCCCTGGCTCGGGTGGAGGAGGACATCGCCGCCGCCCAGACGGTGACCGAGGACGACCGGCGCTGGTTGGGCAAACATCTGGACGAGTTGCGCGGCCGCTGGAAAGCGCTGCCGCGGGGTCTGCCGTGGTCGGTGGTGCAGGGCGCGGGCTCGGGCGACGGCGTGGTGGTCGGCGACGACGGCGACGCGATCCTGGTCGGATTGGACCGGGCTGTGATCGGCCCGCCGGAGTGGGACCTGGTGCACATGGCGATCGAGTGCTGGACCGCCAAAAAGATCACCGCCTCGGAGTACGCCGAGTTCTGTACCGGATACGGCCGGGATGTGATGCGGTGGGACGGCTTCTACCTGCTGCGCGACATCCAGGAGTTCCGGATGGCCTTGCAGTCGTTGCGGGCCGCCGCCGTCGACCCGAGCCATCAGCGGTTGGCGCTGCGCCGCCTCGCTTACATCCGCGGTGACGAGGGCATGCGCCCGTGGCCCGAGTGGGCGGACACCGACTAGTCTGCCGCGACATCCCGGTGCGCCTGCCGGGTACGACAGTGCGTCGTCCGCAGCAATCGCGAGGCGGTCAGGGCAGCTTCGTATAGCGGTGGGCGGGAACCAGGACCGGATCGGTGGGGCCAGGAGCCGCGTGGGTGAAGACGCCTTCGCCGGTCCAGCCCTGGTTCGTAGGGAAGGCGGCGGGCGCGGGTGTCGCCGACGCGCTCGGCCGCGGACTCGAACGAGTCGCGCGGACGCACGGCCGGGATGTCGGGGACGTCGCCCCGATGCGCGTCGCGCCAGCCGAGGTATCCCATCCCGGCGGCCACCGAGGCGTCCTCGGGCCTGGCGCGGCGCCGGGGCAGTGTCGGTCATCCGCCAGGGTGGTAGCGGCGAACGCGTCGGCGATCAGCCCTGCTGGGTCGGGACGACGACGATCTCGGCGATGTTGACGTGCCGGGGTACGTCGACGGCGTAGGCGATCGCGTCCGCGATATCGCCGGGTTCCAGGATCTCGATCGCCGTGCGCCACTGCGCCAGGCCGGAGCGCTGTTGCTCGTCCTGCATCCCGTCGCCGAGTTCGGTGCCGACGAAGCCCGGTTCGATGTTCTTGATCCGGACGCCGCGCGGCCCGAACTCGGCGCGCAGGTTGCGGGTCAGGTGCGCGACCGCCGCCTTGGTGGCGGTGTAGACGGCGTAGTTGGGGAAGACCGTGTGCCCGCCGATCGAGCCGACCAGCACCAGATCGGCGCGCTTGCCGTCGGTCGCGGCCGCGAGCAGGTCATCGATGAACGCTCGTCCGGTGTAGAGCAGCCCGGTGACGTTGGTGCCGACCATCTGGTCCCACTCGTCGGTGAGCGCGGACTCGAACGGCGCGGCGAGCATGACGCCCGCGTTCGCGACGACGAGGTCCACGGGCCCGAACGCCGCACGCACCGTGGCGGCGGCATCGCGCACGGACTGCTGATCGCCGACGTCGGCGACGACCGCGAGGGCGTCCGCGCCGAGTTCGGCGGCGAGTTCTTCGATGCGATCCTTGCGCCTGCCCAGCAGGGCGACCTTGGCGCCGCTCCGCGCGAGCCGCCGTGCGGTGGCGGCGCCGATTCCACTCGATGCTCCGGTGACGACCGCGACGCGGCCGGTGAGGTTGTCGTTCGTCATGTCCACTACTTTCCGGCCCTTCGCGTGCGCCTGACAGGCTGCGGACTTCCTGGTAGTCGCGGGGCCACCCAGGAGCGGCGCCCCTGACCTACGCTCGGGTCATGGACTCCGACAATCGACTGGGCGCCTTCCTGCGCGCGCGCCGCGAATTGGTGCGACCGGAGGATTTCGGGTTGCCGGGCGGCGGCCAGCGGCGGGTCGCCGGTCTGCGCCGGGAGGAGATCGCCCTGCTCGCCGGGGTGAGCGCCGACTATTACGTGCGACTGGAGCAAGGGCGCGACCGGCATCCTTCCGAACAGGTCATCGCGTCGCTCGCGCGGGTGTTCGCGCTGGACGAGGAGGGCACGGCGCACCTGCGGGAACTGGCCAGGCCGACGGCCAGACGGCCGAGAGCGCCGCGGCGGCCCGAACGTGTGGCGCCCGGCTTGCTGCGCCTGATGAACGCGTGGCCGCACACGCCGGCGCTGGTGCTGGGCAGGTACCTGGACGTCCTGGCGGCGAATCCCTTGGCCGCGGCCGTCAACTCGTGTTCGGTGCCGGGAGTGAATCAGGTGCGCATGGTCTTCCTCGATCCGGAGGCGCGCGACGTCTACCTGGATTGGCCGACCATCGCGGCCGACACCGTCGCCAGCCTGCGGGCGACCGCGGGCGCGGACCTGGACGACCCGCGATTGACCGAGCTGGTCGGCGAGTTGTCGCTGAAGAGCGAGGAGTTCCGGCAGCTGTGGGCCCGCCATGACGTCCGGGCGAAGACCGGGGGCGTCAAGGAATTTCGCAACCCCATGGTCGGGGACCTGACCTTGTCCTACGAGACGTTCAGCGTGAACGGCGCGCCGGGCCAGATACTCATCGCCTACCACGCGGAGCCGGGATCGCCCTCGGAGCGATCTCTGGCACTGCTCGGCAGTTTGATCGCCGACAACCCGGGGGCGGCAGAGGATGCGCAGCGTCCCGCCGGTCAGCCGGACGTGACGCGGCAAACGCGCTGAGCGGCCGGAGCCGTCAATCCTTCGCTTCGGTCCGCGTCGCCCCCGCCGACGCAGCCACCACACACGCGACGCCCGCCCACTGTCCGAGATTCATGATCTGACCGAGGACGACCAAACCCGCGATCGCCGCGACCGCTGGCTCCAGACTCATCAGCACACCGAAGACGCGGGGCGGGATCCGCCGCAGCGCTTCCAGCTCCACCGAATACGGAAGCACCGACGACAGCAACGCCACCGCGAATCCGGCGGCGAGCACGCCGGGCTGCAACAGCGCGGCGCCCGCGTCGATGACGCCGACCGGCAGCATGACCAGTCCGCCGAACGCCATGGCCAATGCCAGACCGCCGCCGCCGCTGGTCTGTTCGCCGAGTGCGGCGCTCAGCAGGATGTAGCCTGCCCAGCACGCTGCCGCGGCCAGCGCGAACAGCACTCCGGCCCAGTTCACGTCGCCGTCGGCCCGGGTCAGCAGCAGCACTCCCGCCCCGGCGAGCATCGCCCACAGCGGGTCGATCCAGCGCCGCGATCCGGCCAGCGCGACGCTCAGCGGTCCGAGGAACTCGATGGTCACCGCCATGCCGAGCGGAATCCTATCGATCGCTTCGTAGAACGAGAGGTTCATCAGCGCGAGCACCGCGCCATAGCCGAGGACGACCGGCAGCGCGCCGCGTGCCACCCGCAGCGACGAGCGCCAGATCACCAGCAGGACGATCCCGGCGAAGACCAGCCGCAGCGTGACCGCACCGGCCGCTCCGGTCGCCGCGAACAGTTGCTTCGCTACCGCCGCGCCCACTTGTACGCTGACGATGCCCGCCAGCACCAGCGCCGTCGGCGGTACGCCACCGAGCCCCTGAGCGGCGACCGAACGCCGGACCGAGACCGGCCTCGCCCCGCGCGCCCTCCGCTCGAAGTCGATCGCCACCACGCCGCACCTCCGTTGTCTCGGGAAGACCTCCGGACACCCAACCACGCCGGGGCGACACGACCGTCAGGCGGTGCGGGCCCCACCGAGATTCCGCGGTTTGCCCCCGTCGAAGCCGTGGGGGAGTGAGTATCTAGTTATCGCGCCGGTGCGCGGCCGGCGTCCGTTCGACGAAGAGCGACTCACGACCGATAGGACCACTCCGCATGCGAAAAGGAGTTGCCGCGATAGCGGCGGCGATCGGAACCGGCGCGGCAGTCGCGCTGGCTTGCCCACCCCTGGCCGGAGCCACGGTGACCCAGGTGGGGATGTATCCCGGCATCAATTTCGGCTTGGCCACGAACTACGGAACAGGCTGCACCTACACCGCGCGAGCGACGGTGACCGACATCGTCACACCGGTGACGTTCTACGACAACGGCATCCCGTTCGGCGTGGTCCGCCCGTCGGGCGGTGTCGCACTGATCGACTGGGTGCCCGCGACACCGGGGCCGCACACCGTCAGCGCGGTACAAGAGCCGTACGCACCGTATGTGGCGGGAATCGACCTGCGGGTCGGTGAAGGCGTCCACCTGGGGTACGCGTGCGTCGTCCTCGGCGGTTGACGGGTCCGCCGCGCCGGTAGTGTCGAAATCGGCGGTGCTGAGCTCGATCTTTTCGTCGGAAAGGAAGTGAGCATGCGAAGCAACGGGCCGATCGTGGTCGGTGTGGACGGGTCCGCCGGATCGGCGGCGGCGGTCGCGTGGGGAGCGCAGGCGGCCGCGCAGCATCGGGCGCCACTGTGTCTGGTGCACGTGCTGGATCCGGTCGCCGACTACGGGCCCGGCGTCACCGAACCGCTCACCAGCACCGACTACGCCCGATTGGAGGGGCACGGTCGCTGGGTGCTGGACACCGCGACCGAGGAGGCGCTCATCGCGGTCCGGGCGTTGCACGACATCGAGATCACCACCGAGTTGGTGTACGAGCCGGTCGGTCCGGCGCTGCTGGACCGTACCCGCGGAGCGCGGATGATGGTGGTCGGAACCCGGGAACGCGGGACCGTCCGGCGCGCTCTGCTCGGGTCGGTGAGCGCGACGCTGGCCCGCCGGGCGCGCTGCCCGCTGGTCGTGGTCCGGGAGGGCGCGCCGCTCAGCCCGGAGGCCAGGAAGCAGCTGATCGTGGTCGGGGTGGACGGTACGGAGGTCAGTGAACCCGCCATCGAAGCGGCACTGCACGAGGCCTCGGCGCGGGATGTGCCGCTGCTGGCACTGCACGTGTGGACCGGCGTCGAATTGCCGTCGGCGAGGGCGGAGCTCGCGGGTGACACCGAAAAGCAGATCGTGCTCGCGGAGAGCCTCGCCGGATGGCAGGAGCGCTTTCCGGACGTCGAGATCCGGCGCGAGATCGTGACCGATCGGCCCGAGCGCTGTCTGCTCGAACGCTCCGAGCGAGCCCAGTTGCTCGTGGTCGGTAGCCGTGGCCGAGGTGGGTTCGCAGGCATGCTGCTCGGCTCGACCAGTCAGGCGCTGCTGCTGTCGGTGGCGTGCCCGATCATGATCGTCCGCGACCTGTCGATGGTGGTCCGCCACCTGCCCGACTGAGCGTTACGCTCCGGTCGTCGAACCCGGCCGGACGATCATCAGAACGGTGACCGCCGCCCACAGCAGGTTGAACACCCCGGTGTCCATGGCGAGACGGCGGATCAGCGTCGGTGTCGTCCCGGTGAGGTCGGCCAGGATCTTCTGCTGTCCCGGCAGCACGAGCAGTGCGAGCACACCTGCCGCGGCGGCCGTCAACCCGATCGACACCATCAGCCATGCGTCGCTGAGCACGCCGAGACTCAGCGCGGTGAGCAGACCGAAGGCCGGGACGAGCACGCCGAGCAGAGCGTAGACCCGGCAGATGCGATGCAACGTGCCGAGGACGGCGGGGCTGTGCTCGGCTCCGGATGGGGCGAGGGCGCGGCGGGTGGTGGCGGGAAACATGCTGGCAGCCACCGTCACGGGTCCGACGGCGATGATCACGGCGAGCACGTGGACCGAGAGCAGGAACTTCGTCACGGCGGTCGACACTAGTAAGCGTGGCGCGTACGAGAAATTGGCGAAAGTGCCATATAGCGATTGATTCTCGCCAATAGCCTTGAACTGCCCACTCCTCCCAGAGCGCACTAGATCGGCATTGGCTGAAATCGACCGGATAACTACGCTATTGCCATGCACACCGTGGTCGTACTCGCGCTGGACGGAGTGATCTCGTTCGATCTGGCCACGCCGGTGGAGGTGTTCGGGCGAACCTGCCTGCCCGACGGACGCCCCGCCTATCGCGTGGTGGTCTGCGCGCCCGCGCCGAGGGTCGACGCGGGCGTGTTCACGCTGTGTGCGTCCCGGGGGCTCGATGCGCTGGCCGAGGCCGACACGATCGTGCTGCCCGGCTGCGCCGATCCGGGCCTGCCGGTGCCGGACGAGGTGATCGACGCGCTACGCCGGGCCGCCGCCGCGGGCACCCGTATCGCGTCGATCTGTTCCGGCGCCTTCATCTTGGCGGCGACCGGATTGCTGAACGGCCATCGCGCGACCACGCACTGGCTCGCTACCGCGGAACTAGCGGCCCGCTACCCGGAGATAGAGGTGGACCCCGGCGTGCTGTACGTGGACAACGGTTCGTTGCTCACCTCGGCGGGCGCCGCGGCCGGGATCGATCTGTGCCTGCACATGGTCCGCCGCGACTACGGCTCGGCGGTGGCGGCGGACGCGGCCAGGAAATCCGTCGTGCCGCTGGAGCGGGAAGGGGGACAGGCGCAGTTCATCGTGCACGACCAGCCACCGACGCCGCGCGGCTCGGTGCTGGAGCCGGTGCTGCGGTGGATCCAGGACAACTCCGCGCGCGACCTCTCCCTCGACGAGATCGCCGTACAAGCCGGAATGAGCACCCGCACGCTCAACCGGCGGTTTCGCGAGCACACCGGAACGACGCCCCTGCAATGGCTGTTGCGTGCGCGCATCCGGCAGGCGCAGCATCTGCTCGAAGTCACCAGTCACCCGGTGGACCGGATCGCGGGCCAGGTCGGTTTCGGGTCGCCGACCGCGTTCCGCGACCGCTTCAAGCGAGTGGTCGGGACGAGCCCGCACAACTACCGGGCAGCCTTTCACGCCGACCGATGAGTTCTCGCGCGTCACCCCGTCGGATCAAGCGACCGAGTTCGCAACACCGATCCAGGAGCAACGCGCATGAGGAAAATCACCGCAGGCCTGTTCATCGCCCTCGACGGCGTCATCGAAGATCCGCAGGACTGGCACTTCCCGTATTTCGACGACGCCATGGGGGCGGCTGTCGACGCCCAACTCGGCGCCGCCGACACCCTGTTGCTCGGCCGCAGGACCTACGAGAGCTTCGCGGGCGCGTGGCCGGAGCGCGAAGCGGCGGGCGGCCCGGACGCGGCGTTCGCGAAGAAACTGGGCGATGCGCGCAAACTCGTGGTGACGCGGCAGAACCTCGAATTCACCTGGCGCAACTCCGAAGTGATCGGCGGCGACCTGATCGAGGCGGTGACGGCATTGAAGGGCGAGCCGGGCGGGGACATCGGCATGAGCGGCTCGGTCTCGGTCGTCCGTCAGTTGCTGGCCGCCGGGCTGCTGGACGAACTGCACCTGCTGGTGCATCCGATCGCGGTCGGCAAAGGCGAGCGCCTGTTCCAGGACGGCGCAACCACTGTTCCGCTGCGCCTGCTGTCCTCGGAGACCTTCGACACCGGGGTGCTGCACCTGGTCTACACCCGCGACGAGGCCGCGCTCGCCGGAACGTACGAAGACGCGAAAGTGCATCTGTCCCAGAGCGTTCGGTAAGCGTCGGCTCCGGATCGCGCAGGGGGTTGCCGCTGAGTTTCGGTCCAGCGCTCGCCATTTCGGAACTCGAACAGTGCCAGTGCGAACTATAGGAAGTGTCCGAGCGCTTTCGTGACGATGCCGCCGGTGACCGATTTGACGAGGTAGCTCGTGGAGTCGTGCGGTGACGCGCCGTTGTCGAAGTGCGGTTCGGTGACCGGAGCGACGGTGCCGCCGGGATACGGCGGAAAGAACGCGGTGAGATCGAGGTGCGCCGCGACGAGATCGTCCTCGTCCACCAGGTTGTGCCAGTTCGTCACCGCCTTCGGCACGGTGCTCGGCTGCGGGCGCAGCCGGTCGTACACGACCGTGCGCAGGCCCAGTGGCGAGCCCATGGTCAGCAGGGACACCGGGTGGTCGGTGCGGTGCAGCGCCTCGTAGGCCACCACGCTGCCGAGCGAGTGCGCGATCACCAGGCGCGTTTCGGGGCCGATCTGGTCGAGCACCTGCCGCTGGGCGTACTCCCGCACCTCGTCGTCGGTGAAGTACCGGGCGACTTGGGACAGTGCCGCTATGACGAACTTCTGGGCCAGCCCGAACCCGAACGGCGCGAACCAGCGCAAGCGCGTCAGCGCGTTCAAAGCGGGCCGCAGCCTCGCGTTCGCTCCCTGCGCCACCGCGTCCGGCGGCGGGGGAGTGCCGAGTCGGCGGGCCGTCGCCCGATCGCGCTGGTCACCGGCGTGCTCCACGGCTGTCGCGAGCCACGTGGCCGCGAGTTGCTCCATCAGGTCGAGTTGCTCGTCGTCGAGTTCGGTCCCCGCACCCTGGGCGCCCTCGACCAGGAACCGATTGCCGTAGAACGCCATGCGGGTCGACAAGTCGCCGGGAGTACCGTTGCGCCACAATCGGTCCGCCAATTCGGGTGCGCCGTAGTTGCGTACGCCTCCGGCGAGTCCGGGCAACCAGCGCGCCTCCAGCGTGTCGGCCGATTCCTGTTCCTGCGCGATGCCGTGCACGAGGACGATCGTCGCCAACGTCCCACCCCTTTCGATCCCCGGTGTCGGGAACAGTGTCCCTCATCGGAGGCGGGATCGGCAGCGTGGCTCATCGTCCGGAACGGTTCCGTGCGCGAATCGCTTTGCCCAGTGGGGCAATCGAATTGGCGAGGCCGAACAGCACCCGCTCGGCGATCGAGTGCTGCGGGGGCAGGACGGCGAGTTGGCGGGCGAGTTCCAGCCCGTTGACGATCGCCGTGTTCGACTCGATCAGCCCCTCGCGCACGACGAACACGTCGGTGCCCAGCAGATCGAGGTGTCTTCCGTTGGGGGCCAACCCGATCAGCGGCGCGGTGCCGTCGAACCGGCCGTGCATGCGCCAGTGCACCACGGCACGCTCGTCTTGCGCCGTGACCGAGAGGATCTCCACCGTCAGGTCGGGGACCGCGGCGTGCACGTCACGGAAGAAGGCCACGACCTCGCCCGGAGCGCGCAGATCGGCGACGCCGACGAACACGTCGATCGCACCCGGCCGCCAGCAGTCGGAGACGGTTTGCCAGTCCTGCTCGCCGATGGCCTCGACGTAACGACGCGCCACCGACCCCGGGTCGCCTGAGTTCGTCAACGGTAATCCTTTCGTCATCGCGATAGTGACCTATTCGGGGATGACCGCGCTCCACGCCCACGCCCGACATCCTGCTCGTCCCGACGGGCCCGGCCCGGCGGCGGCCGCGGTCGACGACGCGCTGCCGGCCTGGCTGCGGCGAGCGCACCGGAGCCCCACCCGGTGGACGAGCTCGGTGTGCACGGGTTCGCTGGTACTGGCCGCGGCTGCTGGACGGACGGCCTGCCACGACGCATCGGCCGGCGCAGTCGGCATTGCGCGCACTCGGCGCGGACGTTCGCCCGGAGGAACGAGTGGTGCGCGACGGGAGAACAGCCACGGCCGCAGGAGTCTCCGCAGGCATCGATCTGGCGCTGGGGCTGGTCGGGGACGTCTTCGGCGCGGAGCAGGCACAGATCGCTCAGTTGATCATCGAGTACGACCCGCAGCCGCCGTACGACGCCGGTCATGTCGGCAAGGCCTCGCGCGCCGTGCGGCGGGCCGCCACCGCCCAGCAGGCCAGGACCGTGGTGGACCCGGGCAACCTCGGGGGAATTCGCCAGGTTGTCGGCCGCCGTGCCGCAGCTGGCGTGGCGCAGCGCGATCCGTCGCGTGCGCGAACGAGGGAAGCTCTTCAGGCGTCCCGCCATTTGATCGAGCAACCCATGCTCGGCCGGTGTGGTTCGGGCGCGGGCTCGCCCGCGAGCACGGCCTCGACGGCCGTGCGCAAGTCGTCCCCGGTCAGCGGTTTGCCGTTCCCGGGCGTCGATTCGTCGAATGCGCCGCGGTAGGCGAGTCGGAGGTCGGCGTCGTAGAGGAAGAAATCGGGAGTGCATGCGGCGCGGAAGGCCCGCCCCACGTGCTGCTCCTCGTCGACGAGATAGGGAAACGTCCAGCCCGCGCGGATCGCTTGGTCGCGCAGCCGCAGCGGGGCGTCGTCCGGGTAGGCGGTCGCGTCGTTGGTGCAGATGGCCACGGTCGGCATGGACGGCAGCGAGTCGACCAGTTCGCCGAGCGCGGCCTCGATGTGCTTGACGTAGGGGCAGTGATTGCACGCGAAGACGACCAGCAGACCGGGTCCGTCCGCGAAGTCGTCGCGGGAGTAGATCCGCTGGTCGAGATCGGGTAGAGCGAAGTCGGGTAGCGGTGTGCCGATGGGAACCATGTGTGAGGTATGCGCCATGGTGTGCCTTCCGTCGGGATCGCAGAGGACAGCGGGAGCCTAACCCCGTGTCGTCCGATTCGTCGGAAATACGCCGATGAACGGTCAGTCGGCGTGGCGGGCTTCTCAGCAGGTCAGATCGGCCGGATCGGTGTTCGCTCCGCACAGCACCACGCACACCCGCTCGCCGGGCCTGGGCCGGAACGCCGGCTCCGCGCCGCGTATCGCCGCCAAGGCGGTCGCCGCGGCATGCTCGACGGCGAGGCGGCGCTGCGCCCACAGCTCGCGGCGCGCCGCCACGATCGCGTGGTCGTCGACCAGCACCGAGGCCACGTCGTAGCGCTGTGCGGCCGTCAGCGCCAGCTGCGAGGCGCGCCGGGCGCCGAGCGAGTCGGCGGCGATCGAGTCGACCTCCACGTCCACGACCTGTTCGGCCTCGATAGCGGCGTGCAGCGCGCGGCAATGAACCGGTTCGACGGCGACGGTCCGGACGCCGTAGTGATCGGCGGCGGTGGCCACACCCGCGAACAGCCCGCCGCCGCCGACGGCGACCACGACGGCGCCGAGATCGGGAATGCGCTCGTGGATCTCGGTCATGAGCGTGCCCGCACCGGCGGCGATCAGCGGGTTGTCGTAGGCGTGGGAGAGCAGGGCGCCGGTGGCGTCGGCGAATTCGCGACTGGCCGCGAGCGCGTCGGCGTATTGCGTCCCCACCAGGCGGACGTCGGCGCCATAGGAGGTCAACCGGTCCACTTTGACCCGCGGCGCGGTGGTCGGCAGGAACACCGTGGCGGGAATTCCCTGGCTGCGCGCTGCCCACGCGCACGCGAGTCCGGCGTTGCCGCCCGAGGCGATCGTCACGCCTACCCGGGGTAGCGTCTCGTTCTCGCGATGCGTGAGCAAGAAGTTCAGCGCACCCCGGGCTTTGAAGCTGCCGGTGTGCTGCAGGAACTCCAATGCGAACCACAGCTCGCCCGTGTGGTCGGCCTGCGCCACGGCCACCGGTCTGACCAGCCCGGCCACCCGTTCGGCAGCGGCCTTCACGTCGCTGTGCGTCAGTTCCATCGAACTCCTCGGTACCGTGCCGCTCAGTACTCGCGGCGGTGCGGGGCGAACTCCAGGGTGAGCAGGGCGGCGGCGGCGATGACCACTTCGCGCCAGCGGATCAAGGCGTAGCGCTGATCCGACAGCGCGTGGAATTTCCGCAGGAAGCGGTAGAGCGATTCCAGCCGGATCAGTGGATCGGCGAGGTGCACCAGCACGTAGAGCAGCGTGGCCGTGCGCGATTTGTCCTTCTCGGCGAACAGTTCCGGGAAGGGGGCGAAAGCCAGCGAGATACGGTGGATATCGTGCGCGGCGGCGTAGTCGACCAGATCGACGATCATGCGTTCGTCCAGGCCGTTGGGTGCGTCCTTGCGCCGCCACGGCACGTCGAGGCTCAGTTCCCGGCCGCGGTCCGAGATGCCGTAGCGCTGGAAGCCAACGGGATTGCCGTCGGCGTCGCTGGCGATGACCACCAGCATGTTGGGATTCCGTCCGTCGAGCAGGTGGTCCAGGATCATCGAGAAGCCACGGGTCTGCCTGCCGCGCCGCCATTCGTCGACGATGGCCAGCAGTTCCTCGCGTCGTTGTTCGGTGAGGGCCGACTCGTACACCACCTCGGTGGTGACGCCGAAATTCTTGGTCCGGCTCACGGCTTGGCGCAGGTTGCGGAACTTGCGGCCGACGAGGTCGAACTCGTCCACGTCGAGCACCACGTCGCGGCCGATCGGTACCGCGTGCAGCCCGCGATGCTCCAGCGCCCACACCTGCCACAGGTCCGCTAGTTCCGGGCTCGCGCCCAGCACGGCGACGCGCCAGCCCTGGTTGACCGCGAAGTCGGAGAAGGCGGCGACCAGTTCGGGGAAGGCCGCGCGATCACCGATCGGGTCGCCCGCCACGGCGGCGATGCCGAAGCGAGCGCGATAGCCGATCGCGGCGGTCGACGACGCGTTGAAGAAGTAGGTCTTCGACGAGTGCAAGGCGAACGGCGCCAGCGCATCGCCCTCGGTGCGGCCGACCAGTTCGGCCACTCGGTACAGCTGGTCGGGCTGCGGTTTGCTGGCTATCGGCAGCACCAGAACGAAGCCGGTGGCGGCCAGCAGCACGAATCCGGCGCCGGGATGCTCGGCGCGGTAGGCCAGATGCGCGACGGCCAGCACCAGCACCGCGGCGGTGAGGTGCGGAAGCGTGATCGGCCTGCGCAGGTGCAGCCCTCGCGCGACGAAGACGCCGGACAGCGCGATTGCGACGAACCAGCCGTGGTCGACGGTCTCGTTCGAGGTGGCGTTGGCCTCGTAGGCCAGGATCACCGCGATCAGCAGCGCCAGGGTGATCAGCATGGCGCGCGCGGCGGGCGTGGTGGTGAAAGCGGCTTCCCGGTAGCCGCTGAGGGTGGTGGCGCGCAGTGTGCGCGAGCTGGAGGTTCCCTGACCGTCAGGCACGAGCGGGCTCCGCTCTGCCCGCGCGCTTCGCTAC
Source organism: Nocardia sp. NPDC047038 (assembly GCF_040644075.1). Classification (NCBI taxonomy): domain Bacteria; kingdom Bacillati; phylum Actinomycetota; class Actinomycetes; order Mycobacteriales; family Nocardiaceae; genus Nocardia; species Nocardia sp. NPDC047038. The sequence continues at coordinate 237,709 of NZ_JBEYVQ010000001.1, forward strand.
CCACGACAGTTTCGCCATGGTGGCCCTCCAGATGATCGCCTACCGAACACACTATGCGCACCCGACGGTCCAGGGGAAATGCCTTTCCGAACCGTCGGGTAGCCCGGGGGCACGAACCGAGCCGGACGCAGGGCACGTGCTGCCCCCAGGGGCAAACATCGGATGAATCCCGTTTTATTCCTTCGCCAGGGCCGCTTCCAGTCGTGCGATCTGATCGGGTGGCATGGACCGTCCTGATCGGCGTGAGCGACCAGCAGTTCCGCCGTGATGCCCGCCGCGTGGTGGCGCGGGCTGTCCGGGCGGGCCGCGATCCGATCGCCGAAGGTCGCCGCCGACGTCACGTGCGAAATCATCGGGGCTCCGAGGTCGGATTCCGGCGGTCAACCGGTGCGATGCCGGCCGCGCGATGTGCGCCCGCGCGACGACATAGGAGAATCCTCGGCTTCAGACCGATTGCCCGAATGTGCGCGGAGCATGGTCGAAGCAAATCGACAATTCAACCCTATTTCTTTCTCTTGGGGGCTGATTCGGTCGATTGCAGCCCGATTGCTGATTCCTCGGCGTGTATCCGCGATTTTCCGCTGTCCCGTTGTCATGCTCAGTGCCTGGCTGATCCGAACCAACCGCCTGAGGAGTGGGCGCGACGAGAGGTCCGACTGTGAAACTGAGCTGGATGGCGATTGCCGCGCTGGTAGTCGCTGCTGTGTCCGGGTGTTCCGACGATCCTTCGGAGGGGGCGGCGGCGACCTCGACGACCGTCGGTGCCGCCTCGAGCGCTCCGGCCACGACGACCGGAGCGCGCGACGACGAGGCGGCGGACGGCGGGCTCCGGATTTTGCTGGGTGAAGTAAAGAAAGTTCCGGTGCCCGCCGATGCGGTGCTCGATATCCGGGCTCCCGCCGGTTGGGGTCAAGCCGTCGGTGGTATTCGCTGCACAGTCACCGATAGTTCCGGCCGGAATGAAGATCTGCGCTCGTCGGACGCGAAGAAGACCGAGACGTTCGGCGGGACGGAATGGGTGACGGTGTGGACGTTCTCTTCCGCCCCGAACAGCGACGTCACCGTGGGTTGCCGGGACGCGGAGTCGAAGATCGCTGCCGCTCATCGTGATCCGTATCTGCGCGTCGTGCCGCGCGAGATCGTCCCGATCGCGCCGCCGCAGCGCTGATCGCACCGGCGCTGTGCCCGGCTGTTCAGGCGGCGGCGCGCACCTCGACCGGCCGGTAGACGCGAGACGCGAGGGACTGCAACACCATCAGGCGAGTCAGTTGGTTGCGCAACCAGATGCGGCCGCCGGTGGCCGGAATCAGCATGGAACTGCTCGCCCGCACCGAACGCTGGGCCCGCAGCACGGTCGGACGCAGGGCTTGCTCATAGCGGCGGAAGGCGATCCGATGGTCACCGCCCGCTGCGGCCAGCTCGGTCGCGAGCAGATGTGCGCCCTCGATGGCCAGCGCCGCGCCCGCGCCCGACAGCAGCGTCGCGCAGTAACCGGCGTCGCCGACCAGCGCGACCCGCCCCTTCGACCAGGCCGGTATGCGGACCTGGCTCACCGCGTCGAAATAGAAGCCGTCGTCGGCGGCGGCCTGGTCGAGCAGGGTGGGCACCTGCCATGCCTGGTCGTCGAAATACCCGCGCAGCAGGGCTTTCTGGGCATCCTGGTCGCGGTGGTCGACCTCGAGCACGCGGTCCTCGCGGAAGGCGAAGAACGCCGTCGCGGTGTCGTGGGCCCCCGAGCGGTAGACGCCGGCCACCTTCCCCGGCGTGTTGTAGAGCGTCACCGAGTGCGGACGTCCGAGCTCGGTGTCGATACGCGCGGTGGCGAAGTACACACCGAGGTGGTGCAGCGCGTCCGCCTCGGGTGTCACGGCGAGATTCCTTGTCCGCGAATGCAATCCGTCGGCTCCGAGAACCAAGTCGAATTCGGCCTGCTTGCCGCTGTCGAAGGTCACCTCGACGCCGCCCTCGTGCTGGTCGATCGCGGCGATCGAATCGCCGAAGGTGAACTCGACGTCGTCGGCGGTCGCCTCGTACAGCACCTGGGCCAGGTCGCCGCGCATGATCTCGAGGTCGCCGTCCCCATTGAAGGTGCGGGTGCTCATGCCCGCGACGCGGCGGTCGGCGGCGTCGACGAAGGTCAGCTCGCGGATGTCGGTGGCTCGTTCACGCAGCCGCGGCAGCACCCCCATGCGCTCCGCGATCCGCACCGAATTGGCGCGGATGTCGACGCCGTTGCCGCCCGGGCGCAGTGCGGGGCTGCGCTCGACCACCGTGGGCCGGAAGCCGTTGCGCACCAGCCAGTACGCGAGCGTCGGTCCGGCGATGCTCGCGCCGGAGATGAGAATGCGGGGTTCGTGGGCCATGAGTGCCTCCTTCATCGACTGACCGTTGGTCAGTCATGAATGTAAGACACTGACCATCGGTCAGTCAACAGGTAGGATCTGTACCGTGAGCGACGAGACGACCACCCGCGCGCGCATCCTCGAGGTGGCCATGGACCTGTTCGGGACGCATGGTTACCACCGCACCTCGGTACGCGCGATCGCCGAGCAGCTGGGCATCTCCAAGGCGGGCGTGCTGTACCACTACCCGAGCAAGTACGACATCCTCGCCGGTTTGGCCGAACCGTTGCTCCTCACCATGGAACGTGTCGTCGCCGAGGCGGCCGACCCGGATCCCTGCGAGGCGCGCCGTCGCCTGATCGAAGGGTTGCTCGACGTGTTCCTCACGCATCGCTATCTGCTCCGGCTCAATGTCCGCGACCTGGCATTGGCCGCTCCAGGAACCATTTTCGAGCGGTTCAGCAAGGCCATGATGCAGGCGAACATCCTGGTGGCGGGCCCGGACGCCACCTTCGCGGAGCGCGTTCGGGCCATCCAGGCGGTGGCCGGGCTCAGTGACCCGGTGGTGTTGTACGCCGAGGCTCCGGTCGAACAGTTGCGTGCTGAGGTGCTGGAAGGAGTGCGCCTGCTGTTGGCGCCCGCAGACCGGACGCCGCCCGCGTCGGCGTCCAGGGGAAGGCCCGCGGCGATGACCGAGGAGCGGATCGAACTCGCCCGGCGGATGCGTGACACGGAGCGCCGCAGCGTCCCGGACATCGCCCGGGAGTTGGGTGTCTCCCGGGCGACGCTGTACCGCTATCTCAAATAAATCGTCTTATTGAGACGATATTTTTGAGACAAGCCGTTCGTGTTCGTCGGCGGCCCGGGGTAGCGTCGGCGGCATGGACGATGCCGCCTACCGCGAGCGGCCGTCGAGGTACGCGGGCGCCGTGTTGTGGACCAAGACCGTCGACGGCAGTGGCTCCGCGCTGCCGGTGCTGCCCGACGGCTGCATGGATCTGATCTGGATGAACGACCGGTTGGTCGTCGCGGGACCGGACACCCGTGCCCACCATCCCGGTGGAACGTCCGGCGATCGGTATGTCGGCGTCCGGTTCTTCCCGGGAACCGCGCCCGCGTTGCTCGGCGTCCCGGCGTGCGAGTTGCGTGACCGGCGAGTCGATCTGGCTCAGCTGTGGCCGTCGGCGATGGTCCGGCCGCTGGTCGACCGGATCGCGGGTGCCGGAGATCAGGCGGCAGCGCTGGAACACCTCGTGCGCCGGCGCGCGGCCGAGACCGAACCGGCAGATCCGCTCCTGCGGAAGCTGGTCGGCGCGCTCGACGCCGGGTGGCCGGTGGCGGCGGTCGCCGACACGGCCGGGCTCGGCGAGCGGACCCTGCGCCGCCGCTGCCTGGATGCCTTCGGTTACGGCCCGAAAACCCTTGCGCGGGTGCTGCGCTTGCAACGCGCGCTGGGGACGGCACGCCAGGGCGTACCGCTCGCCGAAACCGCGACGCGAGCCGGTTTCGCCGACCAGGCGCACCTGTCGCGCGAGGTGCGCGCGCTGGCCGGGATCCCGCTGGGAAAGCTCCTCGCCCAGTCCTAGAGAGCGCCGTACAGGTCGACGCCGTTGCCGTCCGGGTCCTGCACCACCGCGTAGCGCTGCCCCCAGAAGGCGTCCCACGGCTTCAGTTCGCCGTGGTATCCGGCGTCCACGAGTTCGGCGTAGACGGCGTCGACTTCAGCGGGATCGTCGCAGCGAAAGGCGATTCCGAGTCGGCCCGCTCCGGTCGACGGCGTCCAGTCGGGGTGGAAGGAGCGGATGACGGTTTCGGTGTCCAGCGTGAGCCGCAGGCCGTTGGGCAGAGCCGCCTCGGCATGCCCCTCGTGTTCCGAGCCGTCCGGGAAGTCGAGACCGAGGCGGCGGTAGAAGGTCACCGCGGCGGCCATATCGCGGACGACGATGCCGATCACATCCAGTTGTGGTGTCATGCCGGCAGCGTAGGCAGTGCCGCGCGGGCGCGTCTTGAACGAATCGGACAGCGCCTACCGCGCGGGTGCGGGGACCAGTTCGGCGATGAGATTCTCCACCAGGATGCGAATGTGGTCGCGGATCGTGCGCACCACATCGATGGTCTGGTCGGCGGGATCCGGCAGCATCCAGTCGCGGTAGCTGATGCCGGGGAAGAACGGGCAGGCGTCGCCCGCGCCCATGGTGACCACCACGTCGGAGATGCCGATCGCGTCCATCGTGAGCGGCTTGGGGGTGTGTCCTGAGATATCGATGCCGATCTCGGCCATGGCGTCCACCACCGTGGCGTTCAGGGTGTCGGCCGGTGCGCTGCCCGCCGACCGCACATCGAACCGGTCGCCCGCGAGGGCGGTGAGGAACCCGGCGGCCATTTGCGAACGGCCCGCGTTGTGTTCGCAGACGAACAGCACACTGGGCTTGTGGGACATGGGAACGCCTTTCGATGTGCAAGGTGGAGCATAAGTGTGCTGGCTGGCGGACCGGCCGCCCGGCTGGGTGAGCCGAAACGCTTTCGGAGCGTATGAGATACGTATACCAGCGAGCCGTGAATCGTTACGGCGCGCCGTGCCTTCGTGTGCGCGCGCGTACGGTGATCGCAGGTCAGAGCCCGAATCCGAGATCGCGCCGCCGCCGCGTACTCGCATGCCGGAGGGGACTGGACGGTAGCGCAGGAGTGTTCGCCCGAAGGGGCGCACCGGAAGGCACGAGGAAGGCCGCGGCATCCAGAGACGTTGCGGTTCGCGAGGTTTCGGCAGCGCGGGACGACACGCGATTCGATCCGGCGAGCGCACAGGCTCAGGACGTGCGGGCATCACCCGGTAGCCGCTGTTATGCGGATCACTACGCAACGCGCGACATCACATCGCCGAACGCGCTTCGGTCTCTTGCACCGCCGGCACGTGTACCCCGGTCGATGCGAGGTCGACCGGGGTACACGCGCGAATCAGCGGAATGTCATGGCCGCGGGGATCGAATCGTCTCGCCCGCCGCGCATGCCCACCGGAGAAGGGATTATTTCCCGAAGGCGGATCAGATCGGACGCAGGTCGATCATCTTGCGCAGCCGCTGACGATCGCGTTCGAGGCGGCGGGCTTCATAGGCGATCGGGAAGTAGCGCAACCGCTCCGGCAGCAGCGGCACCAGTCGCGCGATCAGCCGGCCGAGCATCCGGAGCTTGCGCTCGTCGGCCGCGGTCCAGGTCAGGCCGAGCTTCTGGCGCGCAACCTCGGGCGTGGTGCCGACCGTCACGAAGTACTGCAGCCAGCCGATCGGCGCGGCCGCCGCTTTCCAGGCCGGACGCAGCACGCGCGGCAGTTGCTTCGGCGGCGCGACGGAGCGGATCACCCGCAGGTAATCGCGCGCGGTGTCGGTGGCGACCAGATGGTTCGCGACGGTGTCGTCGAAGAACTTCTCGAATTCGGTGTAGTTCGCCGGGATCTCCTTGGGCGCCACCGAGAAATTGCGCAACAGCTGCAGCGTCTCCTGGAAGTACGCTTCCTTGTCCGCCGCGGTGAGCGGGCGCTCGGCGAAGTACTTGGCGCTTTCGGTGAAGGCGAACGTCCCGGTGTGCAGCACCCAGGCCCACGGGGCGCTGGACAGCGCGGTGTGGCGCACGCCGTTGGCGTCGGTGGTGTTCAGTGACGCGTGCAGCTCCCGCAGGCGGTCGGCCTCGGCGAGCGCCTCGTCGCCGCCGTAGACCCACATCATCACCGAAGCCAGGCTGCGCGTGGCACGTCCCATCGGATCGGTGCGGAAGGTGGAGTACTCGTCCACCACCGCGGAGATGGTCGGTTCCATCGTTTGCAACAGGAAGGCCGAGCCCGCGGTGAGGGAGAACGTGATCAGACCGGTCTGTTCCCACATGCGGGTTCCCGGTTCGATCGGGCGGCGGGGCGGCAGCGTACGCGCGCCGGTGGATTCGCGTGCGACGGACGCGGTCATCGTGATCTCCCTTGATCGGCCGAACCAATACAATGAGATGATAACACTAACAATCTCTCATCGTCTATCCGTGTCCGATCTCGTCGCTGCCCCTAGGCTGTGCAGATATGACGACCGAGTGGCGCAGTCGTACCGGCCGGATCGGAGTACTCACGGGCGCGGGCATCTCCACCGATTCCGGCATCCCGGATTTCCGCGGCCCGCGCGGGGTGTGGACGAAGGATCCGATCGCCGAATTGCTGTCGACCTATCAGAACTACGTGGCCGACGGAGGCTTGCGGGAACGCGCCTGGCTCGCGCGGCGGGACAATCCGGCTTGGCAGGCCGTCCCGAACGCCGCGCACAACGCGCTCGCCGACTTGGAGCGGGCCGGGCGAGCGGTCACCATCATCACCCAGAACATCGATCGCCTCCATCAGCGGGCGGGGTCATCGCCGGATCGGGTGATCGAGATCCACGGCAACATGTTCGAGGTGGTCTGCATCGAATGCGATTACCAGACCTCGATGTCCGCCACCTTGGAGCGAGTGGCCGCGGGAGAGCCCGACCCGCCGTGTCCGGACTGCGGTGGCATCCTCAAGTCCGCCACCGTGATGTTCGGCCAGCAGATGGACCGCCGCACCATGACCAAGGCCGCGCTCACCGCGGAGACGAGCGACATCTTCCTGGCCATCGGAACGTCGTTGCAGGTCGAGCCCGCCGCGTCGATGTGCTCCATCGCCGTGCGCAGCGGCGCGGATCTGGTGATCGTGAACGCCGAGCCGACGCCGTACGACGCCATGGCCACCGAGATCATCCGCGAACCCATCGGCACGGCCGTGCCCCGTCTGGTCGCGGAGCTCCTCGCCGATCCACCGGAGTGAAGCCTGCGGTGCGCCGGGTTCAGCCGACCGGGCCGAGTACCCGGTCGAGATAGGGATTGGCGAAACGCCCTTTCGGGTCGAAGCGGCGGCGCACCTCGGCGAACCGATCCCAGTCGGGATAGCGGCCGCGCAGCGTCGCGGCGGTCTGGAAGTGGCGTTTACCCCAGTGTGGGCGGCCCTGGAAGCGGTCGAAAATCGCTTCGCAGGCGCGGAAGTATGGCTCGAAGTCCATGCCCCGGTACTGGTGCACCGCGATGTAGCAGGTGTCGCGGCCGGCCGCCGGGGACAGGAACGCGTCGTCGGGCGCGACCCACCGCACCTCGATGGGCATCGGGGTGTCGAATCGAGTGGACAGTTCCTTGATCTCGCGGATCGCGTCGACGGAGTGCTCGCGCGGGATCGCGTACTCCATCTCGGTGAAGCGGATCAGGCGCGGCGACGCGAACACCCGGTAGGAGCGGTCCACCTGACGCCGGTAGCTGCCCGCGTAGGCGGCGCTGCGCTGGATCAACGGGAGCAGGCGCGGCTGCCTGCGGCTCAGTCCGCACAGCGCGTCGAACAGGTAGTTGGACAACAAGATGTCGGTGAACCAGTCCACCGCTCTGGGGCGCGGCTGTTCGGGCAGGAGCACGCGGTTGTTGCGCTTGGTCATGGCCAGCGGGCTGTGCGCGAACATGTAGAACTCGAAATGCTCGTTGCCGTCGACGAACGAATCCAGGTCGGCGAGCACGTCCTCCACCGGGATCGGTCGCTCGATGCCCTCCAGCACGAAGGATGGCGCCATCCGCAGCGTCAGGGCGGTGACGACGCCCAGTGCGCCGATGCCGACGCGCGCCGCGCGCCAACCGTCGGGATCGGTCTGCTCGTTCAGTTCCGCCAGGGTTCCGTCGGCCTGCATCAGTTCCACCGAATGCACCGCGGCGGAGAGGTTCTGCAAAGTCGCGCCGGTGCCGTGGGTAGCGGTGGCGATGGCGCCCGCGACGGTCTGCACGTCGACGTCGCCCAGATTCGGGAAGGCGAGGCCGTGCTCGTGCAGGGCGGTGCTGGCGGCGTTCAGGCTGATGCCCGCCTCCACCCGGACCAGGCCGCTCGCCCGGTCGACGTCGAGCACGCGGTTCAGGTTCGCCAGGCTCAGCAAGGTGCCGTCGGTCAGGACGGCGTCGGTGAACGAATGCCCGCTGCCCGCGACGCGCACGGTCCGGTCGTCGGCTTCGGCGTCGGCGAGCAGGCCGGCCAGTTCGTCGACGGAGCGCGGCGTGGCGAGGAGTGCGGGTGCGCAGCGTTGATCGCCGGCCCAGTTCACCCACGAATTGGTCATGCGTCCAACTCTACGGGAGTGTGTGTGACCCGCGCTACTTACGGTTCGTTTTCGCTACCTCTTGCGCCAGCTGCAGGTCAGCTGTTGCTTGGCGTGCTCGACCTCGTCGTCGCTCAGCGGGGGGACGACGAGATGCTGACGCGGCGTCTTGTCGCCGCGCACGCCGTTCAACATGATGGCCATATACCGCTGCCAGACATCGGGATTGACCGGCCTGGCGAACTCGGCGAGACCGTCGACCATGTGCACCAGCGCGAAGAAATCCGAGGGCTCGATGCCGTCGGCGAGCACGCCCGCGTCGCGGGCGCGTGCGCAGATGGCGTGCACCTTCGGCTTGATGCGATCGCGCACGACCGCGAATCGGTCGGTCTCGTCGTCTTCGAGTTCCAGCATGACTTCGCTGAATCCGCGATTCGTGGCCATGTGCCGACACGCGTATTCGAAGAACTCGACGAGTCCGAACCAGGGATCGGGATGCCGGTAGGCGGCGTCGGCCGCGTCGGCGAAATCGTTCAGGTTCTGGTCGAAGACTTCGACGATCAGTTCCTTCTTGTTCGCGAAGCGGCGGTACACCGTGCCGACACCCACACCGGCGCGCTCGGCCACGTCGTCGAGAGTGATCTCGAGTCCGTGATCGGCGAACAGTTCCCGTGCCGCGGCGATGATCCGCTGCTGATTGCGCGCGGCATCGGCCCGCAGGCGCCGGGGTGGAGAGGCGACCGTGGCGTGATTCACACCGCCATTCTATCAACATCGGGGACTAACCGGAGGTGTTGTCTCCGTTATCGTGATAGCTTCTTCGAGTAAGCGGAGGAGCATCCTCCGGATCAATGCTCGAGACAAAGGGTACACATGACTACCGCGATCGACCGCGGGGCCCCGGCCCCGGAGCGAACGGGAAGTGGGCGGCGCGGCTCGCACGCCCTGCGCTGGTGGGTGCTGGCCGTCCTCGGCGTCGCTCAGCTCATGGTGGTGCTGGACGCGACCGTGGTGAACATCGCCCTGCCCGCTGCCCAGCAGGACCTCGGCTTCAGTGACGGCGACCGCTCCTGGGTGGTCACCGGCTACGCACTGGCGTTCGGCAGCCTACTGCTGCTCGGCGGACGCCTCAGCGACCTGTTCGGCAGGCGCACCACCTTCATCATCGGTCTGGTCGGCTTCGCGGTCGCCTCCGCCGTCGGTGGCGCGGCCACCAGTTTCGAGATGCTCGTCGCGGCTCGTGTCGGACAGGGTGTCTTCGGCGCGCTGCTGGCGCCCGCCGCGCTCTCGCTGCTCACCGTGACCTTCACCGAACCGTCCGAGCGGGCGAAGGCGTTCGGCATCTTCGGCGCCGTCGCCGGCACCGGCGGCGCGATCGGGCTGCTGCTCGGCGGCGCACTGACCGAATGGGCCTCGTGGCGCTGGGTGATGTTCGTGAACCTCGCCTTCGCCGCCGTCGCCCTGGTGGGGGCCGTGCTGTTGCTGGCCAAGCACACCAGCACCGAGCGGCCCAAGCTCGACATCCCCGGCACGGTGGTGGTCACCGCGGGCTTGTTCGGCATCGTCTACGGGTTCTCGCACGCGGAATCGGACGGGTGGGCCAACGGCGTCACCCTGGCGTTCCTGCTCGGCGGTGCGGCGCTGATCGCGGTGTTCGCCTGGTTGGAGACCCGGGTCGCGCACCCGCTGCTTCCGGTGCGGATCGTGCTCGACCGGATGCGCGGCACCTCCTACCTGACGGTCTTCGTCATGGGCATCGGGATGTTCGCGATCTTCCTCTTCCTCACCTACTACATGCAGCTGACCCTGGGCTACTCGCCGATCATGACCGGCGTGGCGTTCCTGCCGATGGTCGCCGCCATGGTGGCCTCCTCGACCACCGGCCCGTCGCTGCTGCTGCCGAAACTCGGCCCGAAGGTCGTGGTCAGCGGTGGCTTCCTGATCGCGGCGGCGGGCATGGCGTGGCTGACCCGGATCGGTTTGGACACCGGCTACGTCACCCACATCCTGCCCGCGCTGATCCTGCTCGGGCTCGGCCTCGGCGGTTCGATGTCGATCGCCTTCCAGGGTGCCACCTCGGGCGTCCAGCACGAGGACGCCGGCGTGGCCTCGGCCATGATCAACACCAGCCAGCAGGTCGGTGGATCGATCGGCACCGCGCTGCTGAGCACCATCGCGGCGTCCGCGGCCACGGACTACCTGTCCGCCCGCACCCCGGACCCGCTCACCATCGCCCAGTCCGCGATCGAGAGCTACACCACGAGTTTCTGGTGGGCCACGGCGATCTTCGTGGTGGGCGGCATCCTCACCGCGGTGCTCATGCCGAGCACGGCGCCGGTGCCCGCCGAGGGAGAGCCGGTGCTCGCCCACTGAACCGAGTGCGGCACCGCCGATCCGGTTTCCGGCACAGCGGCCGCCGTCCCCGCGATTCCGTCGCGGGGACGGCGGCCGTCGTCGCTGTCCGAGCCGGGTGATCGGGTTCGTCCGCGAGCGCGGCGGTGCCATCGCGAGGAGGGGAGGCGGGACTGTGCTCTGCGATTGCCCGATCGGCCACTCCTGGCGGTCTACTCCGGTGTGGGGACGAATCTTCCGCCATGGGCCGCGGCAATGATCCGGATCGCGGAGCGCGTCGCCGAGCATCGCGCACGACACGCGGTGCTCGTCCGCCGCACACGGCAAAGCGCTCCCGAATCACCATTATTGGTGCAAAATACGAGGTAAGTAGATGTGGCGGGCTTTGCTGAACGCCATCGGCATTGTGCTCGATCCGGTCTCGTGCAGAGGTGGGCGGTCCTCTACCCGGCGTACGCGGTAAATGTCATGGGATGCTTTGCAATCGGAAACCCGATGATTCCGACCGCTTCGGTGTGGGTAGCCAAGGGGCTGCTGTGCACCCTTCTCGGTATCGGCGCACCCGGCGGTCGCACCACCTTCTCCACCCCACCCGCGAGGTTCGTAGACTCCTCGGACCGGGCGCGGCACTTCCCGCGCTCGTCCGCCTCGGGGGTGGCGGTGGCGTAGCCGGGGCGTCGGAGCCCGGCGCGGGCATGGCACGGTGAGTACCTGGTTCGGCTCGGCGATCGACGGGAACGGCACGACGGAAGGGGGCAGGCATGAGTGGTTCGCAAGCGGATGCCGCCGCGGCGGGACGGTGGCGGCCCGCGGCACGGCTCACCGTGCTGCTCGACGAGGACGACAAATGGCGGCACACGCCCCTGTATCACGAGATCGTGCGCCGGGCCAGAGACAGCGGCCTGGCGGGCGCCAGCGTGTGGCGCGGCATCGAGGGATACGGCGCGTCCTCGCATGTGCACACCACCCGGATCCTGGATATCGCCGACCACCTCCCGCTGATGCTGGTGCTGGTCGATGATTCCGAACGCCTGCGCGCCTTCGTCGAGCGGAACGCCGAACTGTTCACCTCGGTCAACGTCACATTGGCACCGGTGGACCAGTGGCAGGAAGGTGAGCGATGACCAGACCCCGCGGCAAGCCCGATGCCCCGGCCGGTTCTCCCGTAGCCCTCGCGGCACCAGCGGATTTCGCCTCGCCGATGCCGCCGGGCACGTCGGCCGTTACCATTGTCGGTTCGGCGCGGCTCGGCGATCTGAGCGGCGCGCCGGCGGGTGACCGACCGCTCGCCGCCGCGGAAGCGGGCTTCCGCACCGTGCCGACCGCGTTCAGCATGGAGGGCTGCGAGTCGTTCCGGCCGGCGGCCGACATGAACGACGTGGCCGTGGGGTCGGCGGTGACCGGGCGGTCGTGGACATGATCCTGATGACGAGCCGGGCGCAGCCGATACGGAAGGGAGACCCGAGCATGGCCCACGATCGAGCCGGGCGTGCCGCACGTCCCACCGATCTGGAAGACATCGCACACCTGGTGACGGCGTACTACAGCCGTGTTCCGGATACGGACGATCCGGCCCAGCGGGTGACGTTCGGCACATCGGGACATCGCGGCTCCAGCCTGGACGGCGCCTTCAACGAGGCGCACATCCTCGCGATCACCCAGTCGATCGTGGAGTATCGCGCCACCCGCGGCATCACCGGGCCGGTCTACCTGGCCAGGGACACACACGCGCTGTCCGAGCCCGCCTGGACCACAGCGCTGGAGGTGCTCGCCGCCAACGACGTCACCGCGGTGATCGACGCGCGCGACCGCTACACCCCCACGCCGGCGCTGAGTCACGCTGTGCTGCGCCACAATCGGGGCGGCGCCAAGCATCAGGCCGACGGCATCGTGGTCACCCCGTCGCACAACCCGCCCCGCGACGGCGGCTTCAAATACAACCCGCCGCACGGGGGCCCGGCCGACAACACGGCCACCGACGCCATCGCCGCACGCGCGAACGAACTGCTGCGCGACGGGCTCACCGGGGTCAAGCGCACCACGCTGGAGCGCGCGCTGGCCACCGGCGTGGAACGCTACGACTACCTCGACCACTACATCGACGACCTGCCCAACGTGCTGAACCTGGACGCGATCCGCGGCGCGGGCATCCGCCTCGGCGCCGACCCGATGGGCGGCGCCAGCGTCGACTACTGGGAGGAGATCGGCCAGCGCTACGACCTCGAGCTCGAAGTGGTCAATCCCTTCGTGGACCCCACCTGGCGGTTCATGACGCTCGACAGCGACGGCAAGATCCGGATGGACCCGTCCTCCCGTTACGCGATGGCCTCGCTGATCGCGATCAAGGACGACTACGACATCTCCACCGGCAACGACGCCGACGCCGACCGCCACGGCATCGTCACGCCCGACGGCGGGTTGATGAATCCGAACCACTTCCTCGCGGTGGCCATCGAATACCTGGTCGCCAACCGGATGGGGTGGGACGCGCTGACCAAGATCGGCAAGACCGCGGTGACGTCGTCGATGATCGACCGGGTGGTCTCCGTGCTCGGGCGCGACGTGCACGAGGTACCCGTGGGGTTCAAGTTCTTCGTTCCCGGATTGTTCAGCGGCAGCCTGGCCTTCGGCGGCGAGGAGAGCGCGGGCGCGTCGTTCCTGCGGATGGACGGCACGGTCTGGACCACCGACAAGGACGGCATCCTGCTCGCCCTGCTCGCGGGCGAGATCGCCGCGGTCACCGGGCAGAGCCCGTCGGCGCGCTACGTCGAACTCGAACGCCGCTACGGCAGCCCCGCCTACGCGCGGATCGACGCACCGGCCACCGCGGAACAGAAAGAGCTGCTCGCGAAGTTGACTCCGGACATGATCACCACGAAGGAGGTCGCCGGGGAGCCGGTCACCGCCGTGCTCACCAGGGCGCGGGGCAACGGAGCGCCGCTGGGCGGTCTCAAGGTGACCACCGAGAACGCGTGGTTCGCCGCTCGCCCGTCCGGCACCGAGGACAAGTACAAGATCTACGCGGAATCGTTCCACGGCCCGGAGCACCTCGCCGAGGTGCAGACGGCCGCGGAGGAATTGGTGGGGCAGGCGCTGTCCGGTGACCGTTAGATCCAAGCCCCTGCCCACCGAGATCTGGGTGCTGGTCGGGGGCGCGTTCGTCATCGCCATCGGGTTCGGTCTGGTCGCCCCGGTGCTGCCGCAGTTCGCGCGCGGCTTCGGCGTCGGCGTGGCGGCCGCCTCGGCGATCGTGTCCGCGTTCGCGCTGATGCGGTTGCTGTTCGCGCCGCTCAGCGGACGGCTGGTGCAGCGGCTTGGGGAGCGCTCGGTCTATCTCGGCGGGCTGCTGATCGTCGCGGTGTCCACCGGCGCCAGCGCGTTGGCGCAGAGCTATTGGCAGCTCATGCTGTTGCGGTCGCTCGGCGGCATCGGATCGACCATGTTCACCGTGTCGTCGCTGGCGCTCGTCATCCGCATCTCCCCGCCCGAGCAGCGCGGCCGGGTCTCCGGGTTGTGGTCCACCAGCTTTCTGGTCGGCTCGGTGAGCGGGCCGCTGGTCGGTGGCGGGTTGTCCGGACTCGGGCTGCGCTGGCCGTTCGTCATCTACGCCGTCGCGTTGCTCGCCGTGAGCGTGGTGGTGTACCTGAGCTTGCGGCATTCGGAACTGGCCGCGCCGGAGCCCGTCGGCGGTGTTCGCATGATGTCCTTCCGCGAGGGGTTGGCGCGGCCGGAGTACCGGGCGGTGTTGCTGTCGAATTTCGCCAATGGGGCCGCCGTGTTCGGTGTCCGGATGGCGTTGGTGCCGCTGCTCGTCGTCGAGGTGCTGCACCAGGCGCCGGGTATGGCCGGTGTCGCGTTGACGGTGTTCGCCGCGGGGAACGTCACGGTGCTGTTCGCCTCGGGGCGACTGTCCGACCGGTGGGGGCGCAAACCGTTCGTGATCGTCGGCTCGCTGGTGTGTGCGGCGGGAACGGCGGGGCTCGGCCTGGCGACCGACCTCCCGTGGCTGCTCGCCACCTCGTTCCTGGCCGGGCTCGGGTCCGGTATGTTCACGCCGACCCAGCAGGCGGCCGTCGCCGACATCATCGGCCCCAAGGCGCGCGGCGGCCCGGTGCTCGCCGGTTTCCAGATGGCCGCCGACCTCGGCACCGTCATCGGCCCGGTCGCCGTGGGCGCCCTGGCGCAGCAGGTGTCCTACGAACTCGCGCTCGGTGTGACCGGCGCTTTGCTCGCTGTCGCCGCGCTCGTCTGGGCTGTGGTGCCCGAGCCGTTGCGGCGGGGAAGTTCGGTTCCCTCGGAGATCCCGTCCGAACGTTCCGACGGAGCGGACGACACCGAGCGGCGCGCTGCTCGTATCGAGCGTGCGCTGAACGAGGTGTCCGGCGCGCCGGTCGCCGACAGCCCGGTGCCGGCGGTGGCCGAGTCCGCCGAGCTTCCGGGTGATCGCGCAGCGGGCGTCAAAGACGCCCGTGCGGTGGCTGGTCGTCGCCGATCGACGGCGAATGGCTTCGGGACGGCTGCTGAATCCGATGTAACGGGGAGCCCTCCGTCGGTTGTGAGCGGTGATCGTCGTGGTACGGCGGCCGATACCGGACCGTCGCGGACCGCGCCGGGTACGGCGGTCGTCAACTCGGACGCAACCCCGTACCCGAGCACCCCGGGGCGACCGATGTCCCGTGGCAAACGTCCGCGGCCGGTGCGGCGAACCCGCCGCAGGCGCTGAAGCCGTCACCTGCGGCACGGCGCCTGTCGAGGCGGGACCGCTTCGCGTCGCCAGGCACTGAGAGGCGAGCGTCCGGTCGTGACATGCGGTCACCAGCGCAGTCGCGTGCAGGGCGCCCAGCTCTCACCCGCGCAGCGGCCGATGCCATCGGCGAACCCGCCACGGTCGGGACGTAGACCAAGCTCGCAGGTCGCGACGAGTGCCGCGCCGCTGAGCACCGAAGCCCGGCCGCCGGAACCATCGCTGCCGAGCCGGTACGGGGTCGGCGACGACGGTCGCATTCCATCCGCTGTCGAGCGATCGAAGTGCGAAGCTCATGCGAGGACAGAACCGAACGCGTGGCCGTGCCGTTTGCCGCTGGCCATGTCCGGCGCGCACGGGTGGTCAGCGGAGATCGGATCGGTGGCCCGGCGGCGGGGATGACGGTTCGTTGCGGCAAAGTGTCAATGTGAGCGAATCGCGTTCGAAGTACACACCCCGGCCGATGTCCAGTGCGACCACCTATGCGCTCGGTGCGGTCGCTCTCGTATTGATCGTGGTGATCGTCATCGCGGCGATCCGCTGGGGGCGAGACGACGCGGCCGTCCGCAACGACGGCTACGGTTCGGTGCGGAACGAGGCGGTGCACTCGGTGCTCGAGCAGAACGGTTCGATCCTGCTCGGCCGCCCGGACGCGAAGAAGACCATCGACATTTTCGAGGACCCGCTGTGCCCCGGCTGCGGCAGCTTGGAGCGCATCTACGGTCAAGAGATCGCGCAGAAGATCGATGAGGGCGCGCTGGCGGTCCGCTATCGCCTGGTGAACTTCCTCGACGCCCGCTCGCGGAGCAAGGACTACTCCACCCGCGCCGTCGCCGCGAACCAGTGTGTGGCCGAGGCGGGTTCGGGCCCGCTCTACTCCAAGTTCCACACCGAACTGTTCACTACCAAGCGCCCCAGCGAAGGCGGCGCCGACCTGAGCAACGAGGAACTCGCCGCTATTGCGGGCGACGCCGGGGCCGCCGAGTCCGTGCGGCAATGCATCGCCACCGGCGCCAAGGTCGAGTCCGCCCGCAGCAGCGCCATGGCACAGACGGCGGCGCTCGGCGCGGCACTGGGCGGCTCCGCGGCCACACCCGCGGTCTTCGACGGCACGACCAAGGTCGACACCAACGACGAGAACTGGGTGGTCTCGCTCACCCGTTGAGCAGCGGACGCCTGCGCTGTTCCCGGGAGAGCGGGCTCCGGTGATTTCCCATGAAGCGCCGATCCGCAACGGACTCGGCAAGGCGAAGCGGTCTCGCGGCGAACGGAAGGGCCGGAACGCCGACTCCACCAAATCGACGCCCCGGCCCACTCGACGGCGCGACCCGACATCCCCAGCCCCCGAGATCGCCATCGCCGAGCTTTCAGTTGGCCTGGGGCCGGGCAACGGCTCCACCTGCCGCCACCCGGCCCGCGCACTCGACAGCGCGATCCGGCCCCCTGTCCTGGACCGCGCCTCGAGATGTCTCCATGTCCAGTGACGAGACCGGCTGTACCGCTGGCTGTTTCGGCATTCGTCCCGACCCGCGAACGTGCCGACCGATCGGCACATCCCTGTCCGGCACTGCAACCGCCCGCACCCTCACGTACATCCGACTCGCACCAGACGACCGCTGGACACTCGGGAACGAACAAACCAGCAACCCCATCTGCTCTGCCCAACCCGAGCGTCCAACCGCCTACCTCCCCACACCCCGCACGATCGAAATCACTTCGAACACATGTTCGATACTAACCTCAACCGCCGCCTCCTGTCACCCCCGAATCGAGGCGATTTGGTTGCCGACACACCGTTGGTGTAACTTCATTCAAGCGCGGCGGGGACACCCGGAGCGCGACAACCAGGGGCTATGGCGCAGCTGGTAGCGCACCACACTGGCAGTGTGGGGGTCAGGGGTTCGAGTCCCCTTAGCTCCACAGAAATAGCAGGTCAGGCCCGGTCTGAGACCGGGCCTGACCTGCGTGTCGGCTGTTGCCTCCGTCTCGCTAGTCGAGGAAGTAGGCGTCGACCTTTTCATCGGAATCCAGGATCTCGTCCGAAGCCACGCCGAGCTCCATCGCTAGCTCGACTGATCCGACGAGCGCGACCTGCGCGTCAGGCGAGAAGGCTCGTTGGAGCAGCCCGAGATAGGCCGACATGCTCTGGTCCAGCTTTTCCAGTATGGCCTGGTATTCCGCGGCGAGTTGCTCGTCGAGCGTGCGCTGCTCGTCGAGGTAACGCTGGATCAGCGCCGCCTCTCGCTTCGTCAACGACGATGCGACGGCTTTGTACATCACAGTGCCGACCGTGGTGCCGATGACGGCGCCGAGGACCGGGATGGGGATGGTCGCCTGGCCGACGCAAGAGGCCAGCGCGCGTACTGCGGCCTGCAAGGCGATGAGCTCGGAATTCTCGATGAACTCTAGTTCGTCGATCTGGCCCCGGTGCAGCTTGTTCGCTTGTTCTGCGATGCTGAAAGATGTGGTGACGATCGAGCTGGCCACGGCTGCGGAGGTCGCGGTGAAATTTGTGAGCGCGTAGATGCTCAGTCCTCGGACGCCGCCCTTGCCGAAACCTGAGCCGGTCTCGCCTGCGAGGTCGATCCAGTCACGCTCGCTGAACTCACTGAGCCGCTTGCCTTCCCGACGCTTGGCGATGACGGCTAGTACGAACGCGGTCGCGCCCGCAGCCGCGGCGGCGGTGAGTGCGGCGGTGCCTCCTTCTCGCAACGTCGGACCGCTGCGCTGGTAGGCATCGTCGCGCAGGGACTGGTCTGTGGCGTGGAGCGAGCCCTTTTCGGCGGCCATGGTCGAGGTGTAGACATCGCGCTGCACTTCGTTGTACTCGAGCGCCGAGGGCTCGAGCGATTCGAAGCCGACCGATCTGTCTTGAAAGAACGCCTGGACCCGCTGCCAATCTCTGAGGGAGGGTCCGTCGCCGCTGCGTGACAGTAGCTTGCTCGCTTCCTCGGGCGACAAGACATACAGCCGCTGGATCACCGCGAAGTGATCACGGGGGATCTGGTATTTCCCACCGTTGCGCACGTATTCGGGATACTTCTGGAGGTGCTCGATGATCGCGCCCAGTGAGAAGCGGCCACCCGCTGCGACGAATTTCTGCTGGATCTGGACACTTCCGCGCATCAGGTCGACGGGCCCGTTGTCGTTGACCCACTGGTAGTCGGCCTCGTGGCCGAGGATCTGCTTTCGGGCGTTGCCGATCCCGACCTCGGCGATCTCGGCGATGAAGCCGTGCATGCCATGCTGTCCGCCGCGGTTGGCGGCGACCACCTCGAGGTCGATCTTCTTGATGGCTTCATCGACGCTGGTGAGCGCGTCCCGAAGGTGCTCGTCCTGCTGGCTGAGCGCGCTCAGAAGGTTGTCTATGCGGAGCTGGTTGAGGTAGCTCACCCAGGAAGCAACGGCCTGCTCTTGGGTGCCCGTGACGAACTCGGCAGCGTCACTCACTATCGGGCATCCTGTTCGATGCGCATGCTCAGCATGGTCGCGCACGACTTCGTGTTGTTCACCAACGTAGCGAGTGTCGACCGCTCGGCAGGAGCGAGCGCGTGGAAATCGGCGCGGAAGTGCACCAAGGCTTCGCCGTAACTCTTCACCAGCCCTTCGCGCAGCAAGGTCGTCCGCTGGAGGAGGTCGTCGATCTGAGCATCCATGCCTTCGAGGAGGGCGGTGTTGTGCTTTATCGCAGTCAGCGCTTCGTGCTTCGCCTCTCGATTCTCGAACTTCTTCTTCGCGAACAGGGCGATCGACGCGAGTAGGGTTGCGCCCGCGATTGTCCAGCCGATCGGGCCGGCAAGCGCGAGCAGTGTGGTGCCTGCCGCGGTGCCGCCGCCACCGGCGGCCAGCGCGCCGCCACCGAGCCATGCCGGTGCTGCCTGGCTGGCTGCCGCCCCGGAAAGGGTCGAGATCGCGGTGCCGGTCGACGCTGTCCCGAAGGTGGTGGCGACCCACATCGCCGCCGACGGTGCCAGGCCCGCTACCGCGGTGCCCGCCGCGAACCCGGCGCCTGCGCCTGCAGCCGACAACCGCGCCGCTTCCAGCTCTTTGCGAGCGAAATCCTCCGCGCTCGAGAACCGTGTCCGATGTATCTCGATCTCGTCGAAGTCGGTCTCGAATGATTTCGGGGTGTTGGCGATGCTGTTCACCAACTGCTCGACCAGCTCGATCAGGTCGGTCGAACGTTCGCGCTGACGCAACAGAGACAGGCCCCTGTCGGCCATCGCCGTGAAGACGCCGTTGTATTCCGCTACGGCCACTTCGTAAGGGTCCGGCCCTTTCGCAGTCAGCTTCTCGACCCTGCCCCTGGCAGCGTCCTTGACGTTGCCGACCTGCCCGGCGAACTGCGATGAAGCGGTTCGCGCCGCCTTGCCGATACCGTCGACGGTCCTGCCGATGCCCTCCTTGGCGTTGCCTACGTTGAGCTTGGCGCTGCTTACGTCGAGCTGTCCCACCATCGCACCCCTCCAACACCATTACGGCTCAACAACATAACGGAGAATATCGACCACACGTGACAGATTGGACGGGATGCACACTCCGATCCCCCAGGGCGGCGCCCCCGGGTTGACTCACCGAGTGCCTTTGCGGTCCGCTCCACGGCTCGCCCTCGCAGGGCCAGCCCAGCCGGGCATTCCCTACGAACGAATCGAGATACCCACCGCCGCAACAACAGAACCGCGACCCACAAGCCCGGCCCCTGAGCTGTCGATACTTTCAGCAGCGAACCGAGCCACATCAACCGTCGGGCAGGCTCTGTGCTCCGCAGACAGGGCTGAGGATCGCGGAGGCGAGGGTGTTGACGCTGTCGAGTTCGGCGGCACCGGCACGGGCGTCCTCGCTGTCCAGCCTGAACCGTCCGGAAGCAGTGCCGACGCTCGCGTCTAGCGAGAAGCTGGACTCGCTCCCGGGAGGCCGTCGCGAGAGTTCTGCCGACCAGGAAACTCCGGCCGCAGGTTCGTGACCCCAGGAATCGAACCCGCAACACCCCACCTGTGGTTTTGCAGCCAGCGGCGGCCTCGCGCGGGAGTGTGTTTCCCCGGAACGTGCTGACCTGCGGCAATCATTGTCGCAGGTTGGTGCCCTCGGCAGGACACGCACAACATGGGCAACTGTAAAACGCCTGGTCATCGCGGGGACGTACGCAGTCTGAGGATTGCGGTTCGTTCCTATGGATTGGTTCCGGTTCCCATGTTCGATGTGACCAGGGCGGGGCGTGTCGAACATGGGAACGGGGATGACCTGCGGTTTTCGGGCGGGCGGCTGGTGATCGAAGCGGATTACCAGCTGTAGGTGGGCTGTTCGCTGCCTTGTGGGCCAGCAATCGAGCAGCCGATTTCGGGCATGCCTGATTCGCAATGTCCGTCGCTACGACGAGAAGCGCGTCGGCGACGTAGTGATCACGTCCGGTCTTGTCGTGCCGTCGTGTCACAGTGTGGATATGAAGGTGATCGACGCATCGGGTCGACTGCTCGATGCCGAGTATTCGGTGGAACCCGACGGTGGTCGGCTGGCATTGATCCTGGAGAGTTCCAGCGGCCGCGGCAAGGGGCAGCCGAGACGAAACGGCGAGTATGGACCAGCACTCCAGTTGCTGCTCGATAGGCTCAAACAGCAAGGGGCGGTGCTGTTCTCGGCTCTGGTGGATTCCCAGAACACCCTGTCGTTGCCAGCGGCGGCCCGTCGCCTGATCTACAGTCCTGTCGAGTTGGCCGGTGTGGCTGATATACCCGCTTTCTGCAAGATGCTGCGCGAAGCCCAGCGGCCGATCGGGCAGAAGTCGCCAGCAACGAAGCGCGGCAACAACGTCAAGCGCATGCGACTGCTCTTGAGCGTGCCCGGCTACGGCCCTCAGGACCACGATCTCCTCGCAACGGATCTCGCGACGGCCGACGAGATGCCCGCCGAGGAAGCCATCCAGCTCGTCGACGCCATGATCGCCACCGATCCGGCGGCGGACAGTGGCACTGCCTATCGGCGCTGCCTCGAACTGGTCGAACGCCGCGCGGCAGGCACTCCGGGTGGGCGGCATGCAGTGACAACGTCGAGACCGGTTCGGCTCCAGGCCGCCCGTCGAGCGGTGCTGATCCGTAGTGGCGGCAGATGTGAGAATCCCGACTGCGGCCAGGTAGCTCCGGACGTCACAGACAGGGGACTGCCTGTCCTCGATGTCGACCATGTGGAGGACATCGCGAAGGGAGGCCGCGATCACCCCGAGCAGATGATCGCGCTCTGCCCCAACTGTCATGCCGTCAAGACACGCGGCAAGACGCGCCACGTCATGTACCCGAAGCTGCTCGCGGCAGCCGCGCGGCGCCACAATGATCAGACCGCGACGGCAGGGGATGACCACGAGACCTCGTCCCAGGTCGCCTGAAGGACTATCTCGGCCGCCAATCGGTAGGTCTGTCGCGGTGGGCGGCGCGCCACATGGTCGCGAACCGACCATCTGTCAGCGGCCAGCACGAATTGGTTCTGGCGCACTTTCGGTGATCGCTGTGGTTGATGCCGCTTTGCCCAACGCCGACACGTGAATCCCGAACCTGCACGGCATCGCTGGGAGGGCTCACCGATGATTCGTGTGGTCGCCGAACGCGGTCAGAAATTGTTCATCGACGCAGTTGTCCCAGTCGTCGAGCGACCACCAGCCCCAGGGTGCTTCGGGCTCCGTTACCAACCTTGTCGGCCGACCGGTCGCCATGTGTTCGATCCGCTCGGCGGCCGCTACTGGTCGACCCTTCCAAGTCAGCTCCACTCCACTGAGTTGGGGCTCCGCGTCGGCAAGTGCGTCGATCAACCGGCTCGGCAACTTTGTGGTGGATCGCCAGTCGTCCAGCCACTCCTCGCTGGGGAGCCCCCAGTATGCGATTTCGGGAGTACTGGGGGTTTCGCGTGAGGCGGTGGTGTCGTCGGCGAACCACGATTTGCGCTCGTTCTGTCCATACCGCCAACCGGCGATCGGAGCCTGCCACCAACCATGGCTCACCTGCCACTTCAAATCCGTCAGCGCGTCGGGGATCCGGTCCTCTGCGCTGGGAAGCAGCCGGACGCGAATGCTGTCGTAGCCGAATCGGCACCAGCGCGGCTGCCCGAGATCCTCGGTCGCAGTCCGATGAGTGCGGTGCTCGATAACATCAGGGTCGTCGCTGCCGTCTTCGCCGTGGCGCACCCATGCGGAGTCCAGCTGCTCCCCGAATGACTCCCATACCAAGTCCAGCACGCGCGTTCCAGTCCAGCGTGTACCGAGCTGGAGGTCCAACAGCGACCCCGTTCGGCAGTGCCAGAAAGGAATGTTGTAGGTCCCTCTCCGCCATGTAGCGGCATCAAGGATGTCCTCCGCGGTAACCACAGTGCCCGACTGTTGGTCGACGCGGACGAACACGGTCGCGATATTGGCCACGACGCAGTGTGACGTGCAGGATCGGCCAGCGCAATTTCTTTGCGGTCAGAATCTCGGCACGGGCCGAGTACGTCCCGAGTCGTCACCGAAGCCTTCAGCAGATCGAATTGGAAGTGTTGCTCTGCCGAACGTTTGGTAATCGGCGTGGTCAATCGGCGAGCAGGACGCGGCGACGGAGCAGGTCGAAGTTGGCGCGACCGTACATGGTTCTTTTGATCATTTTGATGCGGTTGACGTGGCCTTCGACGGCGCCGCTGCTGTGTTCGGGGGTGAGGCCGTTGCGGACCGCGTCGTAGTCCTTGAGCAGTCCCTCGGCGAAACCCGCGATCGCCGGGGATAGATGCGGGTTGGGCGATCCAGGTGTCGAGGTGCCGACCTTATCGGTGGCGGGTCATGCCGGCGAAGTCGCTGACGAGCTGGTCGACCTGACGCAGGGTGGCGCAGCGGTCGAGAACACGGCGTAGTTCGGTCTTGTCCTCGTCGGTGAGCTTGTCGTCCGGACGCATGATCCAGCCGGTGACCTGCCGCCACCGAGAGCAAAGCCGATCCCGGTCAACAGCCTGGTCAGCATCGAGCTGCGGCGCTGATAGCGTTCGGTCAGGCCGGGGACCTGTTCGGCGAAAATCCTGCGCAAGCATTCCGGGTTGGTGCATCGGAACCGGCGGACCTGCAGTCGGATCTCCACGGCGCGACCGCCCACGGCATGGTCGGTCAGCCGCCGCCGATAGCGACTATGAACCCGCATCGAGGCCACATCACACAGCGGGCAGACCGCTATCGGCGAGGCTGCGGCCACCTCGAACCGAACCGTCATCCGCGACGCGGTCACACCGCTGACGCGGACCTGCGACCAAATGGGGAACAGCAACCGAAGCAGAGCATCTGCGGCACCATCGACAACCACGGACAGGATCTATAGCCCAATCCATTGTTCCCCAACACTATCGGTGAGCCCAAGATCATCGAAAGTGCGCCAGAGCCCACGAATTCCCAAGGACGGCCAGTACGGTCAAGCGGCTCCCCGCCCGCGGCCGGATAACTGCGTTAGTAATGAATTAGCGAACAGTGCGCCTGTGGATCGGCGACCCTGCCTTGGTTCCCGAGCCTGGCATCCGAGGGGCGCGTGAGCAGGCGGAGACGCGCGCGTCGCGGTATTTCAGTGTGTTCGGATCGGTGCGGGTGTTGGGTGCCGTCGGATCGGAAGCGGATTCAGTTACTGGCACTGGTGGCGTTCCTCTGAACCGTGTAGCCAGTCGGCGGAGTATCGCTACCGAATTTCAGCCCTGCAAGGTGGCGATGGCCTTCTCGATGCGCCGTTGACGCGTCTCGGGTTTCTTCGCGCTCTCGATGGCGTGCACGTGCTCGCGCTTGCGGCTGTAGGCAAGGTCGTCGTACGCGGCGCGGGCGACGGGGTCGGCGTCCAGAGCTTCGGCGAAGTCCGGTGGTTCGACGACGACACGAGGCTCGGTGTCGAGTTCGACCTCGACCTCGATTTCCTCGCCGATCTCGACACCCGCGGCCTGCCGGTTGGCGTTGCTGAGGCCGAGCAGGTAGCGGCCGCGCATGAGGGCGACCCGGCTCTTCCAGGAATGCCCGTTGATCGTGATCGTCACTGGTGGCCGTGCGCCCTCGCCGAGCGCGGCTACCACCTCGGGCGGAACTTCCAGACCACGCATGGGCTCGGGCGGTTCGACGTGGGTCCGGAACTTCATGAGCCTTCTCCTGTTGTTCTGCCGATGGTCAACTTGTGGGCTCAGGCCGTGGCTTCCCACATGAACCCGTCCGGGTCGGTGAACGAACCAATGCCGCTGTCCATCACGATGCGGTGCGATCCGCTGCCTTCCGGCGACATCCCGGCGTCCTTGGCGGCGGCCTTGCGCGGATACATCGCCAGGGTCACCGGCGAACCCGGGTTGGCGAACTCGGCGTACTTGCCGCCGAGACTCTTCGCGACCGTGAACCCGCGATCGACGTAGAACTGCTTGCTGGCCTTGACATCTGCCACGCCGAGCAGCAATACGAGGTTGTCGATCTCGCGAGTGAACGGTCCGACGTCCTTCTTGTTGGAGGTGTCGACCTTCCAGATCGTGCCTTCGGGTGCTTGCAGGACCGCGCCGTATCCCCAGAGGCTCTTCTTGGCCGGTTTGACGATGGTGAACCCGGCTGTGAGGGCGGTGATGACGAGGCTGTCGACCGCGGAGGGCTGGGAGACGACCAGCGACAGCAGGAATCCGCGGAATCCGGTGCTGGGTGTCTGCGAGGCGCGGAACCCGATCCGGTCACCGAGCCCGAAGGCGGACTCGTAGATCGCGGCGGCGGCTCGGGGGTCGGCCACTTCGAGTTCGATGGTGATGTCGGTGCTGGTCTTCGTGGTGATTTCCATGTCCATAACGATAGGAAGCGGCCACCCCGGTGCCATCCGTGCCGACCACGGAACCCACCACGGAGAATCCAGTAGGTGGTTCGTTGGTGGACCGCGGCGGCCCTGTCCCCATGACCGAGCAGAAGACGTTCGGGGTGTGCGCATGGAAATGACGTCGCTGTGGGAATCGGATCTGCGAGGCCGCGATCTCACGGGTGCCGTGCTGACCCATACGTAGATCGCAAGCGCTCGCGTGAACGCTGCCACCAGAGCAGTCGACGGAGATCGCGATCTACCCTGGCCCAGGTCGTGCGCGGTCCTCGGCTACTGCTCAATTGGAATGACTATATCCGCAGCCTGGAAGGGAACTGCCCGAGCGGTGTTCAACCCAGCCGCGAATCGTTAGCTGAGAAAACCGTTTACGGACAGATGCTCCTCCGGTAACTGGCCGCCAGTGGGGAGTTTTAACTGGCCCCTTAACTCTATCTCGCTAACGGCTCCTCTCTGTGTCAAGCCTCGATGAGCAGAGAGGTACCGTTAGATCCACAGTCCCTCTCGAACTTCGACCGGGCTGTGTCAGGCAGCGAGGCCGAGGGTGGTGAAGTCGACCTCGGTGAGCGCTGGGTCGAATGGGTCGGGTTGGTGGGTGAGTTCGTCGGTGGCGTAGGCGCCGAAGCGACTGATGTGGGCACGCACGTACGGCGACAGGGCGGCGAGCTGGTCGGCGGTGAAGGCCCAGCCCTCGGCGACCAGCTCGCGGACAACGTCCATGATGTCCAGGGCCTTGTGGAAGATGACCAGATCGGCCAGCAGGGTGTTGAACTTGATCAGCTTCTCCTGCTCTTCGGAGTCGTTGTCGGCGAGCACGCCGTTATTGCATCGGCTGCCGACCCGTAGTCGGGGAGGCTTTCGGTGGTTTTGGGGACATGATGAGACATTCGTGAGGCAGGGTTCAGGGGTGCGTCGCACCCCTGATGCCGTCCAGTAGCAGATCGACGACGCGCCCCACTGCGACGGTGCGGTCTTCGGTGGGCCGTGTGTAGATCTGCACGGTCATCAGCCGGGCGATATCGGCGGTGTCGACGTCGGAGCGGAGTGTGCCGTCGTCGTGGGCTCGCGTCACGAGTCGAGCGATGGAGTCGGTGACCGTCGCGCGCACCCGAGTCGATACGGGATCGGCCTGTATGCGCGTGTGCAGGGCGGGTTCCACCGAGGAGGCGAACGCGCCGACGTCGGCGAGGGCGCATTCGCGCAGGAAACGGCCCAGCGCCGACCAGGCGTCGCGCTCCTCGCGGGCCGCTGCGGCGCAACGATCGGCGAGATCGGTCAGGTAGGCGTGCGCGGCGGCGGAGATGAGTGCGTCGCGGTCGGGGAAGCGGCGGTAGAGCGTGCCGACGCCGACACCGGCATGGTCGGCGACCTCTTTCATCGACACGTCAATACCCTTGTCGCGGAACAGGATCAACGCCGCCGCGACGATCTGGTCGCGGTTGCTGCGGGCATCGGCCCGCAAGGTCTCGGCCGCCATGCGCGCCTCCCGGTGATAACTGGACGAATATCTTCCGCTTATGCTACCTTCTGGAAGTGGACGAAAATCGTCCAGTTATTCGAAGGGTGTGCGACATGAACAAGAAGGTGCTGATCTCCGGCGCAGGCGTCGGCGGCGCGACGGCTGCATACTGGCTGGCCCACAAGGGATTCGACGTGACGGTTGTCGAGCGGGCCGCAACGGAGCGCTCCAGTGGCAATCCCGTCGACGTGAAGGGGCCGGCGGTCGAGGTGGTCGAGAAGATGGGCGTGATGCCACGGCTGCGGGAGGTCGCCTCCGCGGTGGACCGGATGACGTTCGTCGATGCGGCAGGCCGGCGGGTGGCCGGTGTTCCGCTGCGCATGTTCCAGGGCGGCGCCGGCGAGCGGGAGGTCGAGGTGCCGCGCGCCGACCTCGCCTCGATCCTGCTCGACGCCGCCCGCGACCGCGTCGAATTCCTCTGGGGCGACACGATCACCGACCTGTCCCAGGATGCGGGTGGCGTCGATGTCGGCTTCGCTGCCGCTCCACCCGCACGGTTCGATGCGGTGATCGGCGCCGACGGTCTGCACTCGGCCGTGCGGCGGCTGGCCTTCGGGCCGGAACAGCAGTTCGTGCGCCATGCCGGAATGTATGTGGCGACGCTGCCGATCGGCGTACCGTTCGGTGACGACACCGAAGTCATCATCTACAACACACCCGGCCGGGCGGTCTCGATACACCCGACCAAGGGACATGCGATCGCGACGTTCATGTTCCGCGCTGACGCGGTGCCCGGCTACGACCACCGCGACCTGGCTCAGCACAAGAACCTCGTCGCCGAAGCATTCCCCGACGCCTCATGGCGACTGCCGGAACTGCTGGACCAGGTACACACCGCCGAGGATCTGTACTTCGACTCCGTGAGCCGGGTCCGGGCGCCGCACTGGTCCACCGGGCGCATCGGACTGGTCGGGGATGCGGCCGCCGCGGTGTCGTTGTTCGGCGACGGCTCGACCCTGGCCATCGCCGGCGCCTACCGGCTCGCCGAGGAATTGAGCCAATCACCGACCGACATAGCCGACGCGCTGGGCCGCTACGAAACCGGCCACCGACCCCTGGTCGATTCCAAACAACAGGGATTCCGCGCCGCACGCGCCATGCTGCTACCCGGCACCCGGACCGGCATCGCGTTGCGCAACACCGCCGCCCGGCTCGCACCCGCACTCGCCGGGATCAGGCGAACGCGTACCGCGTAATTCCAGGCCCGCCGCGAGAAACCAGCGAGAATACTAGTGCCGTGTCCGGGAAGGTTGACGCTGTAACCCGCGGCCCGGGGTGGCGGGTTGATCATCGGCGGGTGACCGGTGATTGCTGCCGGTGGAGGTGATGACCTGTTTTGTTCGGCCCGACCCCACGGAAACGCACGGTTTGCATTCTGGTTTGTATCGGATGGCCGGTGGGTGTGGTGATCCTGGGCCGATACCATTGGCGACTCGCCGCCGGGCGAGGTGACGTTCGCCCGGATCGAAGTAGCGCCTTTCAGCCCGAGGAGTTCGGTACTACCTATCGCGCGGTGAACCGGCCGATGCCTGCCGGAGGCCATCGAATCGCGGGGGTGGGCGTGTGCATGCGGTACTCGGGAATGGAAGTGGTAAGGGTGACACCGGGCCGATATCCTGTGCATATTGTGGGGAGGTCGACCATGGACGATGCTCTGCAAATACCGCATCTGAGAGCCACCGCAGACTTGGAACTCCGCCCGTGGTCGTTGTCCGCGGCAGACCTCGAGCTTGTGAGGGAAGCTTCTGCCGACGACCTGATCCCTATAACCACGGTGCCTGCGACCTTCTCGCTCGAGGCCGCAACGAGGTTTGTCGAACGCCAGCGGCAACCAGCGACCGATCGAACCGGATACCCGATGGTGATCGTCCGGCGACCGGACAACACACCACTGGGAAGCATCGGCCTGTGGTTGAAGGACATCGACGAAGGCCGCGCATCGCTCAGCTACTGGGTGGTCCGCTCTGCCCGGGGCCATGGCGTCGCCGCGCATGCTCTGGCGGCAATGGCTACCTGGGCGCTGGAAGAGCTGCATATCCCACGACTACAGCTCTATGTGGAACCTTGGAACCGCGCTTCGATCCGCACTGCGGAGAGAGCCGGTTTCGAATGCGAAGGGCTCCTCAGATCGTGGCAGAAGGTCGGCGATCGACGCCGCGACATGTTCATGTACGCGCGCGTGGCAGCGGGAGCCCTCGCCGAGGCGGATGGAGTTCACATCGGTTAGACCTCGATGGCCGGTTGCCCGGCCGTCGCGGGTGATCGTGAACCGATATCACTGCCGGCACAGTGTTCGATAGGCCCGGTGGTGCCGGGTACTCACCTCATGGTCGACCCCCACGGCCTCGCTTGCGAAATTACTCGAGACTATGCTTGATCTGCGTTTGTACGCACCGCCAGTGGATAAATCCGCTCGAAAAAATCTGATGAATCGCTCACCCTCTCTATGAGAGGACCGTCCGATGGGTTTTGCAGAGATGCGCCGGTTCCGGCGTGATCCGTTGGGTTTCCTCGAGAATCTGCGCCGGACCAGCCCGGTAGAGGTGTTCGGGCTGCCGTGGGGCGGGTGGTGTGTCGGCGATACGGGTCTGGCGCTGACGGTGCTGAGTGACCGCGCTTTCAATGCGGAGAAGTCCGGGTTCTTCGGTTCTATGCTGCCTTCGCGGTCTGCTCAGGTCGATTTCGGCCGTGCGGTGCGCGCGATTCTGCGGACGCATACGCCCAAGTATCGCGAGTCCCTGGCGGCGGCGGTGATCGAAATGCCCTCCGTCACCCGCTGGCCCGCAGCGGGGGTCGAGCTGGTGTATCGGTGCACCGCGGACCTGTTGCTGCACCCCGATGGTTCTCCCGAGTTGCGGCATTCACTGGAGCGAAACGCACGCGTGGGCGCGCTTCGCCCAGCCCGAATGGCGCAGCGGGCGCGGGCGCAGCTGTTGCGCGTCAAGCTGTCCACCGCGCTGAACGAGCAGATCCGGGACCGGCGCAGCGCCACCGGCCGCAGTGCGGAAGCCGAACCACGGGATCTGCTCGATGCCGTGATCGGTGCCTGTCCCGACGGCGTCGCCGATACAACGGTGGCGCAGCTGTATGTGCTGATGTTCCGGTCCATTGTGGGACCACTGGGCTACTCGCTCGCGTGGTCGGTGCTGCTGGGCAGTCTCCACTCTCCCGGCGCACCATGGCCTTGGCCCGTCGACTGGGTGGTACGTGAGGCCCTGCGGCACCGGCCGGTCTCCTGGATGGTCAGCCGTCCCGTCCCCTATCCCGCCGAGTTCGGGGGGATCGCCTTCCAGACCGGCGACCTGCTGTCCGTCAGCCCCTATCTGCTCCATCACGACGACAACCACTGGACCAGACCAGGAGCATTTCAACCCGACCGCTGGATTCGACCGAGCGAGCACGGCCCATTTGTGCCCTTCAGTTCCGGCCCCTTCACCTGCGCCGGCGCCGCGGTCGCCCACGATCTGGTCACCGATGCAGCCACCGCCCTCATCGAGAACACCGCTATGCGCGTCATCAGCGGCGGTGATACCCGCCCGATCGTGACCAATGCCGCGACCCCCAGGCCGTTCACCCTGCTGCGTACCCCCACAAGCCCTGGCCACGCCCGACCGAGCCCCAGGAAGGAGGTGACATCATGATCAAGGCATTGCTGTTCATCATCACCAACAAGCCGACCCGTACCTGGGACCCCGCTCAATACGGATGATTCTGCTACCGGCTGGATGGCTCGACCAACGCCAGGAGTGGATGAAACGTCCCGAGATCACAGCCGCAGCAGGATCGGCGGTGTGAGTCGACAGACGATCGCGCTGGTGACCGGCGCGAACAAAGGAATCAGATACGAGGTCCGCCAGCCGGGACGCGCTCGGCCGGCGGATCGGTGTGGGCGCGCGCTCGGCACCCCAGTCGCGTTCACCGATCGGCGTCCAGCACTGCTGCGAGGCCTTCTTGTAGGTCCTTGACGAAATACTCGGGAACCTCGAGTGAGGGGAAATGTCCCCCGGCTTCGGGCGAGTTCCATCGGACGATCTGTCGGTACCGCTCCTGTGCCCAGGGGCGCGGGCACTTCTCGATGTCGCGGGGATACACGGTGATCGCCGACGGGACGTCGACCCGAAGTTCGGGGTCGAGCGAGTCGTGGCTCTCGTAGTAGATGCGGGCCGCCGATGCGCCGGTCCGCGTCAGCCAATACAGGGTGACGTCGTCGAGAATGCGGTCTCTGGAGATCGTCTCGAACGGGCTGTCTTCGGTATCTGTCCACTCGGCGAACTTGTCGAGGATCCAGGCGAGAAGCCCGACCGGTGAGTCGACGAGCGAGTAGCCGATGGTCTGAGGTCGGGTCGCCTGCTGCTTCGCGTACGCCGCGTGGTGGCGCCAGAAATCGCGGGTTTGCTCCGTCCATTCGCGTTCGGTCGCCGTCAGTCCTTCCGTTGTCAGCCCGGGCGGTGCCTGCGCGGTCGTTGTGTGGATGCCGAGAACGTGCGCCGGGAACCTGCCGCCGAGGACCGTGGTGATCACACCTCCCCAGTCGCCGCCGTGGGCTGCGAACTTGCTGTAGCCGAGCCTTTCCATGAGTTGCACCCATGCGGCCGCGATCTTTTCGGTTCCCCATCCGGTGGTGGCCGGCTTGTCGCTGTAACCAAAGCCTGGTAGCGACGGGGCCACGACGTGGAACGCCGGCGTGTCCGCGTCTTTCGGATCTGCCAGCTCGTCTACTACATCGATGAATTCGGCAATGCTGCCCGGCCAGCCGTGCGTCAAGATCAGGGGAGTGGCATCTGCGCGCTCGGATCGGCGGTGCAGGAAGTGGATTCCCAGGTCGTCGATGGTCGTGCGGAACTGGCCGATCCGGTTGAGGCGCGCTTCGAACGACCGCCAGTCGTACCCGGTGCGCCAGTAGTTCACGACGTCGACGAGGTCGGCGAGCGGAACGCCCTGTTCCCATCTGCGAGGGTCGGGGGCGGCGCGATAGACCGTCTCGGCCTCCGGTAGCCGCGCTGTGGCCAGTCGCGCGCGTAGATCGTCGAGGACGGCGTCGGTCGCGTGGGCTTCGAATGCTTGCACGTCGACGGGGTCGGGGGTGAAGACCGGATCGAGGTGGCCAAGTGCAGGCATGAGACCTCCTGTTCATCGCGGAACCGGCTTCGGCCTATCGAGAACCGGCTAAGACGGTTCTAGCATGGCTCCGCATCGGCCGGCAACCAGCTAAGGTGGTTCCATGCCTGCTGGGCTCCCTGACTTTCGCCTCGGTAACGTGCTAGCGACCAGCTTCACGGGGACTCTGTCCGAGCGCCATGGCGACCGTGTGGAACGCATTCCCACGCCGCAGCGACTCGTCGACTGGCTGGTCGTGTACGGCCTGGCCGTGGACTCCTGCACTACCGCCCAGCTGGAACTCGCCTGGGAACTGCGGGAATCGATTCACGCCGTCGCGACAGCGGCCGCGCTCGGAGACGCTCTTCCCGCATCTGCTGTCCAAGTCATCAATGACAGCAGCATTCGGGGTCGGGCGGCGGCCGTTCTGACATCCGAGGGCAGTCGTCAATGGCGACTCGGCTCCGCTTCCTGCGTAGAAGATGCCCTAGGCGTGATCGCCGCCGATGCGATCAGCATCGTCGCAGGCGAACGGAACGGAAGACTGGCCTTGTGTGCCTCGCCAACCTGCCGAGCGGCCTTCTTCGACACCAGCCAAAGCCGCACCCGCAAATGGTGTGACATGAACACGTGCGGGAATCGTCAGAAGAAGGCGCGTTTCAATGCCAATCAGCGCAAGGACATCCAAGGCTGACTATGGTCGGCCGCGCCCGGCATTCCCACCACTGGAGCCAGTCGTTGCGGTGGCGATGAGACACTCTGACGGTGAGCGAGAAACCCGTCGGCGAGATGTCCGGCAGCACATTCGATTACGACGACGAATTGCCGCGACTCCCCATTCCGACGCTGGAGGAAACGTGCGAGCGGTTTCTCCAGCGGTGTTCGCCGTTGCTGACCGACGAGGAACTGATGGTCACGACAGCGGCCGTGGATCAATTCCTTGCGTTGGACAGTCCGGCCCGGACGTGGCAGGCCGAGATCGAGCGATTCGATCGGACGCCGGGCGTCCACAGTTGGCTCGACGCCTTTTGGACATCTCGCCATCTCGGCTACCGCGACAGTATCGCGCTCAGTGCGAATTCCTTCTTCTTGCTCACGGACTCAGAGCACGGTCAACTCGAACGCGCCGCCGAACTGATCGCGCGCGCCACCGCGTACAAACTGGAACTCGACGCCGAGATGATTTCGCCGGTGATTCTTCGCGGCCGCCCGGTGTCCATGCACCAGAACAGGTGTCTGTTCTCCACCACCAGAATCCCCGGCATCGAATTCGACGCCGTGCGCTCCGCTCACAGTGCCGGAGAACCAGGCTCGTCAACGGTCCGGCACATCGTCGTCCATTTCCGTCGTCAGGCGTTCCGAATGGATGTCCTTGCAGCGGACGGTACCCCACATCGCATCGAGGATCTGATCGCCGGGCTGGATGCGATCAGGGGAGCCGATCCGGCCGCGGAGCCGTCGCCGGGAGCGCTGACAACACAACCGCGCGCGGCATGGGCGAGGGCCCGCCAGGCTCTCCTCGAAGATCCGGACAACGCCGCCGCGCTCGAGACGATCGAGACGGCACTGTTCTGCGTCGCGCTCGAGGACTTCGCGCCCCGAGACGAACGCTCCGCCTGCAACGCGCTCCTGCATGGTGACGGCGAGAACCGCTGGTACGACAAGGCGTTGACATTCATC
Organism: Nocardia sp. NPDC047038; assembly: GCF_040644075.1. Lineage (NCBI taxonomy): Bacteria > Bacillati > Actinomycetota > Actinomycetes > Mycobacteriales > Nocardiaceae > Nocardia > Nocardia sp. NPDC047038. Next base: position 271,368 of record NZ_JBEYVQ010000001.1, read on the forward strand.
GTGTTCGCCGATGGTCGCGCGGGCGTCAACATCGAGGAGTCCGGCCTGGACGGAACCACGGTTGCCGGCTTCTGCGACGCGATTCTGGCGAATGCGACAGCCATCTCGGCGGACCGGCCCGGCCGAGCGCCCGAGATATCGCCCATCGAATTCCGTTTCGATGAGGACCTGCGGCACGAGATCCGGCAAGCCGCCGCCGACTTCGGCAAACAGGCGGGCGAAATCGCCACAGAGGTGGTGACATTCGACGACTTCGGCTCGGACACGGCCAAACGTCTCGGAATATCGCCGGATGCGTTGGTGCAAGTGGCTTACCAACTGGCTCATCAACGGTCCAGGGGATTCCTCGGCAGCACCTACGAATCCGTAGCCGTGCGGCATTACCGCCACGGCCGCACCGAGGCGCTCCGGGCGGTCACCCCCGAAGTCGTTCGTTTCGTGGCATTGATGAACGACTCGACCGCTACGCACACCGCTCGCGCCGAAGCGCTACGTGCCGCGGCGGGGGCACACGTCGCCAACACCAGAGAATGCCAGGCGGGGCGCGCTCCCGAACGGCATCTCGTGGAGCTACAGCGAATTCAGCGTCAGCACGGCGAAAAGCCGCTCGCGATCTACGAATCTCCCGGCTGGCGGATTCTGCGTGACGACTATCTCAGTACCAGTGCTGTGTCGTCGGTCAATGTTCGGTTCTTCGGTTTCGGGCCGCCGACCGCCGATTGCATCGGGATCGGCTATATCCTGCAGCCCGGCAGCTTCGGCGTACATCTGAGCGGTTCCAAGGGCATCGAACAACACATGCTCGAATTCGCACACGCCATCTCTGTCGCCATCCCGGAGTTGTGCGCCCTGCTCGAGACGACATCCGTCGGCTAGCGTTGCGTATCGATGACTGCTCGTCCGATCGCCAGGAGTAGATATTCCACCCGAAAGTGAGTGGGAGTGAAAGCCTACCGAGAGCTTCTGGCAAATCGGACAGTATGCAATATGGTGCTGATCAGTCTGCTGTTCCGGACTGTTCTCAACTCCCAATCCCTACTGTTGGTAATGCATGTGCGGCACACGTTGCACCTTTCCTACGGTGCTGCGGGTTTGTTGAGCACTGTGGTCTACCTGTGCATGGCCGGAACCGAGCTGCGGCGCGGCCCGCGTCTCGATCGATTGGGCTTGCGCCCCACCATGGCTCCATCGATCCTGGTAAACGGGATCTGCTGGCTCATCGCGCCATTCGCTCCGTTTCCCGTGTTGCTGTTGCTCGCGGCGTTGGCGGGATGGTTCGAAATACCGGTCATCAATGTCGCGAAACAGGCCATTACGGTCGCAACGACCGAACGCGAGCGGAGGCCGGCGCTCGCCGCGTACGAGGTGACCGCGGACGTGTCGCTGTTGGTCGGGCCGCCGCTGGGCGTCGCGGTGATGAATATCTGGGACACGGCGATGGTGCTGCTCGTGGTCCGGTTGGTGGCCGTGGGTTGCGGTGTCCTGTTGCTGAGACAGAACCCACCGCTGCGAACCGAGACGAGCGAAGTGTCACGGCGGGTCCCACGGCGATCCTGGTTGCAGACCGGCTTCGTGACGGCATGTGTCGGATACGCCGCGGCCGCCGCCGTCCTGTGTGCGGAGGAACTGAGTGTCATCACGGCCATGCACGACTTCCATGCCAAGCATGCGATCGGACTGGTGCTGGCCATCGGCGCAGCCGGTGCGGTGGCCGGTGGGTACGGGTACGGCGCGATCTCCAGAACCATCTCGCCGTACGTTCTGCTGGTCGGACTCGGAATCGGCGTGTCGCTCTGCGCCCTCGCGGTCGGGCCGGTTTCGCTGGCCATAGCCGTTTTCGCGGTCGGCGTGCTGGCCGGTGCCGTTTTCCCGGCCTGTACCGATCGGATGAGTGCTGCTGCTTCTGAGGACGCACTCGGAGAGGCCCTCGGCTTTCATTTCAGTCTGATGTGGGTCGGCGTAGCCATGGGAAGTATCGGGGCGAGTCAGTCCGTCGACTTCGCCGGTTCGTCAGGAGGCATCCTGGCCGCAGCCACGATCGGTATCGGCGCCGGAATCGGGCTGGGCCGAATCGCGGCTCGCGCCGGCCCCATTCCCGGGGCGTCCGGCCCAGTGAATCGAGCATTCATCGTCACCGCGACCAGGCGGATACTGGATATCGCGCAGATCACCCTTGCTCGAAATACCGATGGTTCACTCGACGTCCGACTCGGCGGAATTTACGCCTTCGAGAAGAAGGTGAAGCAGCCGGTTACCGGACAGCGCAACGGAACCGAATCCTCAGCCGTATCGTCAATAGATTCCGAGGCTGCCGACCCGGGTCGAACCGGAATGCGACAATTCCCGACGCCTTGGACCGAAACTCCTTCATCTCCTCAGCGAAAAGGTTCACCGTGGAGCCGGCCACCCGCTTGAACTCCGCGGTTTCGTCAACTGCTGTGGCTGCCCGGCTATCGCATCAGCATGCAACTAGTATTTCGGAGGTCGACCAACCGTGACACTTATCCGTACGCACAGTTCGAATCATCCGAATCCGCTCGGGCGCACAACCAGCACCACCTACGAGAGGCGTAGTCTCGATCGCGCCGTAAACCTATCGGATGCGCATTGCCGTCAACCGCTGACGCCCTCCCAGATCGAAATTGTCGAACGATTTCCAGATCTCTTCCACGAGGCGCGAGATCAATCGCAGTCCGAGCTGGAAGAGGCGTTCCTCACCGCCTTTCTGCGCCTGGCGGGCGAGCCGATGCATCAGGATGCATCCAGATATATGCTGTCGTATTCCGCATCATCCGCGATAACAATGGTGGTGAGTTACTGCGCTCGCGCGGGAAAGCGAGTCGCCTTGATCGAGCCGGTGTTCGACAATATCTCCTCGATCTTGCGCCGAGAGAATGTCGAGCTCGTGCCGCTGCTGGAACAGGATTGCACCGTCGAAGACCTGCCTGCGGCGATGGCTCGGCTCGATCCTGCGGTGGTCTGGCTGGTCTCGCCGAACAACCCCACCGGATGGACGCTGTCCGAACCGGGGTTCAGAACGTTGGTGCAGTGTTGCGTCGACCGTCGTTGCACCCTGGTTCTGGACTCGTCTTTTCGATTCTTCTCACCTCTGCCGAGCGGGTGGTCGCAGTACGAGGTCCTGGAGGAATCAGGAGTCTCCTATATTGTGCTCGAAGACACGGGCAAGACCTGGTCCACCAGCGAGATGAAAGTCGGATTGACGGTATGCAGTCCGGATATGTACGCAGATATGTACCGACTGCACGACGATCTGTTGCAGAGTGTCTCTCCTTTCCATCTCCGGGTGCTGACGGAATTCATCGAGGACAGTTCGAAGCATGGCATCGAACACAGCATCCTTCCTTCCGTGCTGGAAAATCGGGCTATCCTCCGCTCGATTCTCGCGGACGGGGGATTGGAATTCGTCACCGAATCGCGATCGCCCGTCTCGGTGGACTGGCTCCGGCTCCCCGAGGGACTCGAGTGTGAGAATTTCGTCCATGAGGCGATCTGGGAGGGAGTGCACGTGCTACCCGGAACGAACTTCTTCTGGAATCAGCCGGAGCGCGGGAGAAAGTTCGTCCGCGTCGCCTTGGCTCGCGATCCGCAACTGATGTCGGAGGGTGCGCAGTTGCTGCGAGACACCGCAGTCCGGCTCGCCGCGAAGGGTGCATGACCGTGCGCGGTCGATCGAGCCGTTATCGCGCCTTGCTCACCGGGGCTGAATTGAAGGCAGCCGAGATCGAATGGCTTCGTCAGCGGAATATCGAGGTAGAAGTCTGCCGTCACGACCTGTCCGAAGTCGAATTGGCGCGCGCTCTGCTGGGCAAGGACGCATACATTCTCGGTGGTGTAGAGCGTGCGACCGCTGTCGCGTTGTCCACTGCCGACGACCTCAAAGTCATAGCGTTCATGGGTGTCGGATATCACGCCTACATCGATACCGCGGCAGCGACCGCGGCGGGGATCGCGGTGACCAACGCGCCCGGAGCCAACGCACGCGCGGTCGCGGAATTCACGATCGGTCTCATGCTCGATGCCTGGCGCGGCATCACAGACCTGACGATGGAAACGAAGGCCGGTCGATGGCCCGAGACCCGGGCACGCGACCTTTATGGGAAGACGCTGGGCATTGTGGGAATGGGGACCATCGGCACCATCGTTGCCCGGATAGCGGTCGGCGGGTTCGGGATGCGAGTGGTCTACGTGAGTCGAACAGCCAAACGGGAACTGGAAGGAGACATCGCCGCTCGCCGGGTCGAGCTACCCGAGCTGCTCGCCGAGTCCGATGTCATCAGTCTCCATGCTCCATACGGCCCGCAGACAGCCCGGATGATCGGCGCAGCACAACTCGCTGCCGTCAAGCCCGGCGCGATTCTGATCAACACTTCCGAAGCGCAGCTCGTAGATCCGGCGCCGTTGCGAACCGCGTTGCTCGACGGTCGCCTCGCGGCCGCTGCCATGGACGGCTACTACGTCGTGCCCGCGCCCTCCGACCAGAACGATCCCTTCGGGCTGATCGCGTTGGGCAATGACAAGCTTCTCGTCACGCCGCACGCGGCCGGCGCTACCGAGGAGTCCTACCGCGCGATGCTCGCGGCTAATGCCGAGTCGGTCAAGAACATCCTCGAAACAGGAGAAGACCCACGAGTCGTGAACCCTGGCTTCCGCGATCATGCCCGTTGGCTGCCGGTGCGCCACCGCCGCTAGAGCGTGTCTCGAAGTAGCGCCGCAGGTGCGAGACTATTTGGCGGGCCGGAGACCTCGGGAGCACCCTAGCGGTGACCGCGCGAGCGGATCTGACCGATGCCCAATGGGCACGGCTGGAACCGCTGCTACCCACCACGAAACGACCTGGCAGGCCCTCGAGATGGACCCGACGCCGCCTGCTCGACGGGATCCGCTGGGGGATCCGGGTCGGCTGCCCGTGGCGTGACATCCCGCCGCAGTACGGATCCTGGCAGGCGATCTATGCACTGTTCCGCCGCTGGACCCGTGCCGGGGTGTGGGCAGCAGTGCTGCGACAACTCCAGGCGATCGCCGACGCCGCCGCGCAACTCGGCTGGCTGGTGAGCGGGGATTCCACGATCATGCGTGCGCATCCACACGCCGCCGGTGCCCACCGCCAAGGCGACCACCAGGTCGAACCGCCCGGCGGGCACCGCGCCGAACCCGCTGATTACGCTCTCGAGCATTCCGATCGCCGATCAGTTCCTGAACCGGATATTGCTGTGGTGCCTATTCGGACCGGCGTTGTATCGGTGCACCTGGACGCCCGCTGTCATCGAGTTGGCGCAGCTCCCAGCCCTCGGCTGTCTTGTCGCGATGTCCGTGTACATGCTCGGTCTCGCTCGATTCTGGGATGGCGGGTTCGGGTGCGCGCTAATTTGACCTTGAACGGCCGCGATCCGAGTTTTGCTTCGGGCCCGATCAGTAGATGAGGCCTCGGCGGGCGCGGGTCGGCTGAGGCTGCTCGACTCGCGCAATGCGCGCACGCCTCGCCGCGCGGTATCTTTAGTTCTCGTCGGTCGCTGGTTAGCCGACCCTCGGTCGGCCGGAGACGGTTACAGAGTCAGCGTCCCCTGTGATGCCGTATCGATGCGTCTGGCAGCGCTGGGTAGTAGTTCGAGTGCGTTACGCCATATTTTTTCCCGATGCTGCTCGGTAAGAAGCGGGCTTTGCGCGAGGTGTTGTCGAGTGGCTGACATCGTTGTTTCGCTTGTACAAGGCGCGCCCCAGTCGGAGCCATAGACGAGGTGGTCCGGAGTTGTCATCTCGAGGGCCGCCGCAAGAGAATTCGGCATGCCGCTTGCTGCTGTATCCACATACAGTCCGGCGAGTTGCAGGCGCATCTCGTCCGACCGTAGGTGATTGGGATTGGGAACCCATTCTTCGGACCCGAGGGTGAGCAGCCTCCCTGCCAGTGCAGGCAATGCGCCGCCACAGTGAGCAAGAATAAATCGCACATTCGTATGTTTGCGCAAGACGCCGGCATAGAGGAGATCGGTCACAGCTCGGGCCGTCTCGAAAGCAACATCGATGAGCGCGCTTGGACGCCCGAGCGTAGGCGGCGCAAATGGATTGGGATGAACAAAAACCGTCGCGCCGCGTCTGTCCAGTTCTGACCAAACAGGAGCCAAGCGTCCGTCGCCGAGCCAGACGCCATTGTATTCGCCGGACACGGCAAATCCATCGGCACCCAGTTCTCCGTACGCCCGGTCGATCTCGGCAAGGCAGGCATCGGGATCATCTGTGGGGAGTGCTGCGAGCAGCCCGAAACGAGCTGGGTATTGGGCAACCAGCGAGGCTCCATAGTCGTTGAAGGATCTGATCGCCTCGCGAGACCTTGGGATATTACTCAGCAACTGCATCGAAACACCCGTTCGATCCATGATGTCGAGCGTGCCTTCGACTGTCCAATGGAAGGGGCTCGGCGACAGAAAACAGCCCTGTTCACGCATCGTTTTCCAGAGGCCTTCGCGTTGCTCGGCTGTCGTTGGAGGGAAGAAGTGGGCGTGGATGTCAACTAGTCCGTCGGTCATGGCGGTGCCTTTCGCGGTCGAGATAACCCACACCCTAACGGGTCTGTCATAGACTGACAAGTCTGTCAGTTGGTGACAGTCAAGACGGCCGGTTCGCCATCCGCGCCCTCGGGCGCGCGACCGGTGTGCGGACCGCCGCGAGTGCGGTATCGAGCAGTGCCACGATGTCAGTGGTGCCGCCGGATTCCGCCCAGGTCCGAATCGCGATGTCCAAGCAAGCGAGTGCGGAGGCGGTGATTGCTGCTGCGCGAAGCTGTCGGGTGTTGATCGGTCCGGGCAGCCGCGCCTGCACGCCCGGTATCAAAAGTTCCAGCCATTGTGCTTGCTTCTGCCGTCGCGCGGATTGCAGAGACGGCGTGGAGTCGAGTAGGTGCGCGCGCGACAGAGCCTCTGGCTGGTTGTCGGCGTAAGTCGCCAGCAGCGTGTGGAACGATTGCCGCAACGCCTCCCAAGGCTCCTGGTCCTCCGGCCTCGCTTCCAGGGCTTCCCTGAGCGTCTCGCCGATCTCGTACATGTTGCCGACGACCATGTCTTCCTTGGACTCGAAGTAGCGGAACACGCTACGAGCGGAAACGCCGGCTCGATTCGCGATCTGCTCGACAGTGGTCTGCTCGAATCCTTGCTCGATGAACAGTGTCATCGCCGTATCCGCGATATTCGCGCGAATGGCTGCGCGGCCGACAGTGCGCAGGTTATTCGTGGTCTTTGACACGTTGGAGGAGCTCATGTCCTGACCTTATCGCCGTGCTGCGTTCCCCCTTCGCGTGTCAGCGACTGGTCGGCTGTGTTGCTGCGGGTGTGGCGCACCCGAGGAGTCGGTCCACGCTCGGCGGGAGTCGGCCGAGCAACAGATTGCGGATGCTATTGATGGGACCGTGAGTCGTCAGCGGGTGCGGTGTTGAGTTTGCGCGAGGTGCCGACGGGCGCGAAAGGTGTGCAGTGAGCTGGACCGGCTGCGGAAGGGAGTGTTCCGGCCGCCGTCGAAAGCGCATACTGTTCGCGCCGGATCGGGTCGCCTACTCGGCGGTGATGGGTTCGGTGGCCAGGGGATGGTCTATGGGCCGTGTCGACTCTGGCATGCCGCCTGACGCGCCTAACGTAATCTGGGCCGCGGCCAAAGCGCGCGCCTCATGCGGCCGGCCGGGGGTCGGCGGCATTATGCGTGGGCGTCGCTCCGCGATCACCACCGAGCGGTTGTTCACTATCGGTCGAGATCAATGCGAACAGTGAGCAAGTTGGTTCCGAGCATGCGCACATTCCAGCTGTTGAAGCGTGGAAGTCGGCGCAGGCGCGCGTGCGCGTCGTCATGGGGCAGTAAGTGTGCGGTGCCCGCGTACCAGCGCGAGCGGATCTGTAGCCGCACGCGGGGATTCGCCTCGATATTACGGACATAAGCCGAAGTGAACCCGTGGTTGCTGACCATCCAAAACGAGCCATCGACAACGCGACCTCCTACCGGCGTCCGCCGCGGCAGGCCGGTGCGGCGTCCTGTTGTCTCCAGTAACGCCTGACCGGGTAGGTGTCCCACCACACGGCGCATCAAGGGGTTGGCGATATGCCGGTGATACCAGTTCACCTGGCGCTGCTTCGAGGTCGTCGAGGTCATCTACTTGCCCGCCTTTATAGGTACCAATGGTCTCGACAATCCTGGTCCCTCGTTGTCAGTTCTGTCAACGCTAGGCTGATTTCGTGACGAAACCACGCCCGCACACCGGGCGCCGCCGGAATGATGCCGCGCGTCGCGCCATCCTCGATGCGGCGGCTGACCTGCTGGCTCGCTCCGGTGGCACTGCGGTGAGCGTCGCTGATATCGCGTTGCGGGCAGGGGTGAGCAAGCAGACGATTTACCGGTGGTGGCCGTCCAAGGGTGCGGTACTGCTGGAGGCGATGAGGGAGTGGGCCAACAACAGTGCGCCGGATCCTGACACCGGCACGTTGCGCGGGGACCTGCTGGTTTTCCTAACCGCCACCTTCATCGGTGTGGCGACGCCGTCGACGACCGCTCTGCTGCGCACCGTGCTCGCCGAAGCTCAAACCGACCCGACAACGACTGCACTGCTCGCGGATTTCGCCGATGACCGCCGCGCTGTGCTGTCTTGCATTCTCAACAGAGGTGTCGCCCGGGGCGAACTACCCTCGGACGCCGACCTGGAATTACTCACCGATCAGATATACGGTGTGCTGTGGTACCGGCTGGCGGTGACCCGAACCCCGCTGGACAAAGAAATCGCTGCGCGCCTGATCGACTCGTTGCGCCTCGACTCCTCTCACGCGATGTCCTGCCGTTCTCGTCTCTCCAGCGAAACGACGTCCGCTATCGACCTGTGACGAGTTTGTGCTGTGGTCCGCGATGGATTCTCGTTCGCGGCGCCGTGGTCTTGGCTCGATCCGCGTGGGAACGCAGGCAGCGCGGCTCTCGGCGGCCCACCATTCGGACTCGCTCATGACGGGAAACCTTGTTGTGCCCGAGCGAGGGGCGACCCGGATCGCGGTCGGCGAATATTCGCTGGCCGTGGCCCGCCCGGACGCGGGATACTTGCTCACCTGCGTCGCTCGTTCGATTCCAGACGAGGGGGAGCATGAGTTCACGTGCGACGGCGGTCGAGCTGGTCCTGCGTTTCTATGGGCGGGAGATGGCCTCGCGCAAGGCCATGACGATTCCGGCGCTGTTGGCGCCTGCGCTCGGCAATGTCTGCAATCTGTATGTCGCACCGCTGATCGTCGCCATGGTGGTCGGTCGGGTCGCGGTCACCGGGGATGCGAGTTTCGGGTCTCTGGCCTGGTACATTCTCGCCTTCGGCGGCACCCTGCTGCTCGCGGAACTACTGTGGCGCATCGGGATCCACTATCTGAACCGAGTGGATGCCTACGGCATCGAGCGCCTGTACGTGCTCGCCATGGACGAGTTGCTCGCCAAGGATGCGGCGTTCTTCCACAACAACTTCGCCGGTTCGCTGACGAAGCGCTCACTCAGCTTCGCGTCTCGATTCGAGCAGTTCGTGGACACCCTCGCCTTCGAGATCCTGGCGGCACTGGTGCCGCTGATGTTCGCCTCGGTGGTGTTGTGGCGCTACAACCCGGTGCTGGTCGTTGTGCTGGTGGGGATGATCGTGGTGACCGCGCTGGTGATCATGCCCTTGATCCGGCGCCGCCAGAAGCTTGTCGACGACCGGGAGGCCGCCATCGCGCAGGTTTCCGGGCATGTGGCCGACAGCCTGGCCAATATGCAGGTGGTGCGCGCCTTCGCCGCCGAACCGCAGGAGGCGGCCGAGCATCGGCGGCGAGTCGCCTCGTCGCGGCGAAAGTCGTTGCGCTCCTGGGATTACGCCAACCTGCGGATAGATACGCTGGTGGCGCCGCTGTTGGTGCTCACCAATGTGACGGGCCTGTTGATCGCGCTGCGCCTCAGCGGCGCGAACGCGGGGGTGGAGGCCATCGTGGTGGCATTCACCTACTACTTCAACGCCACCGGCATCATGTTCCGGTTCAACCAGATCTACCGGCGGTTGGAGACCGTGCTCACCGAGGCGGCGCAATTCACCGAACTGCTGCTCGACGAGCCGAAGGTGCTCGATGCCGAACACCCGGAACCACTGCGGCCCGCGGGCTTCGACGTGCGCTTCGAAGCGGTGGACTTCACGCACGAGGGTGCTCGGCAGCTGTTCCGCGGATTGGATCTGCACGTACCCAGCGGCGCCAAGGTGGGCCTGGTCGGACGATCCGGCGGTGGAAAGACCACCATCACCCAACTGCTGCTGCGGTTGATGGATGTCCAATCCGGAACGATACGTATCGGCGGGCAGGACATCGCCCGGCTGCGGCAGGCGGATCTACGCAGTCTGATCGCCTATGTGCCGCAGGATCCGGCCATGTTCCACCGCACCATGAGCGAGAACATCCGGTTCGCGCGCCCGGAGGCCACGGACGAGGAGATCCTTCGGGCCGCCGAGGCCGCGCACGTCACCGAGTTCGCGGACATGCTGCCGCAGGGTATGGAAACGCTGATCGGCGAGCGCGGCGTGAAACTGTCCGGCGGCCAGCGCCAGCGGGTCGCACTGGCGCGCGCCATCCTGCGGGACGCGCCCATCCTGCTCCTGGACGAGGCCACCAGCGCCCTCGACTCGGAGAGCGAATTACTTGTGCAGCAAGCGCTCTGGAGGTTGATGGAGGGGCGAACGGCGCTGGTCGTGGCGCATCGGCTGAGCACGGTGGCCGGGATGGATCGGCTGGTGGTGCTCGACCACGGGCGAGTCGTCGAGGAGGGGACGCACGAGGAGCTGTTGTGCGCGCGAGGAACCTACGCTCAGCTGTGGCGGCACCAGTCGGGTGGATTCCTCGGCGAGGACGTGGTCGCCCGCTGATTGGAGTTCTGCACTCGACGACATCATTCGTTGTGCACCGAGGCGACGGTGTAGAGGACCTGATCGAAGGTGGCGATCGCGGCGGCGGCCTTCATGTGGTGCTGGCATTCGGGGTCGGCGAGCAACGCCTCGACGCTCTGCCACTGGGCGTAATCGGCGATGCGGGCGCCACCGATCCCGGCGTGGATATTGGCCGCGATGATCCCAGGGCTGGCGCATCACCTCCTCGGTGGCCCGGACGAGCAACTCGATCAGTTCGCGCTGGCGAGCCGGTTCGACGGTGAAGGTGTTGAACCCCTGAGGGCCGGGCGCGGCTGCGCGCGGCGGAGGAGGTGGTCACGGCGGTCGAACTGCAGATGCTGGGTAGCCTGGGCGCCGCGGCCGAACGAACACTGAGCACGTTGCTCGCCACGTGCGCGGAAAACCTCTCCGCGGAGTTCTGAGCGGCGCCTACCGGGTCTGCGGGACCGGTGGCACCGAATCGAACGAGGGTGCCCGAGGTGTGCGCGAGCCAACCGGCCTTACGGGAGACGGCGGAGACGGATAGGTGCTTTCTCGACCTACTTGGGTATCCGGTCGGTGTCCTGCGGCGGTTTTCGTCGTGGTATCTGGACGGAGGAGCAGCATGACCCACACCGGTCTTTCCGGCACCGCCGGTCGTATCGCCCAGAACAGCGTGTTCGCGCGGTTCGCCCGCGCGGGCTACGTCATGTCCGGTCTTGTGCATCTGCTGATCGGCTACATCGCCATCCGGCTGGCGTTCGGCGGCGGGGGGAACGCCGACCAATCCGGGGCGATGGCCGAACTGGCCGATAAACCGGGCGGTGGGCTCACCCTCTGGGCGGCTGCGGCCGCGTTCGTGGTCATGGCGCTGTGGCGGCTGGCGGAGTCGGTCTTCGGCAGCGCGTCCGAGCAGGGGGCCGGCGGCGATCAGCCAGGAGTGTTCGACCGTGTCAAAGCCTTCTCCCTGTTCGCGGTCTACCTTGGACTGGCCGTCACCGCGTTCCGATTCGCCCGCGGCAGCGGGAAGTCGACCAGCAGTCAGAGTGTGGGGCTCACGGCACGCCTGATGCAGCACACTGCGGGAACGATCGCGCTCGTCGTGGGTGGGCTGGTCATCATCGCGGTCGGCGGTTACCACGTGTACAAAGGCGCCACCCAGAGCTTTCTCGACGACCTGCGCGGGACTCCGAGCGCATTCGTGCGGCGACTCGGCACGGTGGGTTACATCGCGAAGGGGCTGGCCGTCGCCGCGGTCGGGTTGCTGGTGATCCTCGCCGCGACCGAATCCGACCCGAACAAGTCCGCAGGACTGGACGGAGCCATCAAGACGCTCGGCGCGCAGCCCTTCGGTGTGGTTCTGCTCCTGATCGCCGGCCTCGGCATCATCACCTACGGGCTCTACAGCTTCGTCATGGCCCGCAGCGCCAAGATGTAGCGCCTACCGCACGGCGGTCAGAAGCCTTGGTTGCCGCCACAGCTCGTCGAGCTCCTCGGGCAGATCCGGGACCGATCGCCCGTAGGACGCGGCGAGTTCGCTCGGACTCTCGCTGCGCACCGACCAGCCGTGTCCGGCCAGCCACCGGGCGGGATCGGCTCGCTCGTCGTCGTAGAACAACTCGGCCGGGTCGATGTCGCCGAACGGGTTGCAGCGGTCGAAATACTTCTTCTCGATGTTCGCGAAGCGTTTGACGTCGGTTCCCGCCACGAAGCTCTCCACGGCCAGCTCGCTGCCAGGGGCGGACCAGCCGCCGATGTGCTCGAAGAGCTTGTCCTGCGCGGCCCCGGGTAGATAGGGCAGCAGGCCCTCGGCGGACCACGAGGTCGGTTCGCCGGGTTCGAAACCCGCGCTGCGCAGCGCGGCAGGCCAGTCGTCGCGCAGGTCGACGGCGACCGGGCGCCGATCCGCCTTCGGTCGCGCCCCGTTCTCGGTGAGGACTTTCTCCTTGAATTCCAGAACTTTGGGCTGGTCGATCTCGAACACCGTGGTACCCGCGGGCCAGTCGAGGCGGTATGCCCGCGCGTCCAATCCGGCGGCGACGATGACGGCTTGCCGAACGCCCCGCGCCGCGGCCGACGAGAAGAAGTCGTCGAAGAACTTCGTGCGGAAGCCCATGAACCCGGGTACCAGCGGGATGTCGTCCAGTTGGGAAGGGTCCGCCAACAGTCCGTTGAAATGTCGATGGCCCGAGGCCGCGACGAACAGGGGCGCGTAATCGTCCCGGATCAACGGATCGGGAGCGGATGTCTCCAGCGCCCGGAACGTCGCGACGCCCAATGCGGTGAGTCCGACACTGCTGACGATGTCCCATACGTCTCCCTCGGTGCGCATAGGTCAGCCCACCACGGCGGTCTCGTGCTCCAGCACTTCGCTGGCCGCGCGTTCGCCCGAGCGAATGGCCCCGTCGATCCAGCCGCACATGACCGCCGAACTCTCGGTGCCAGCCCAGTGGACGCGGCCACACGGCTCGCGCAGAGCGTGGCCGAATTGGGTGAGCACACCGGTGGGCGCGTGGCTGAGCATCCCGCCGCCGGAATAGCGCTCGGCGCTCCAGTCCTGCTCGATGTAGTCGACGGGTGAGCCGGCCTGCCGGCCGAATCGCTCGACGAGTGCGTCGAGGATCGCGCTGCGGCGCTCCGCGTCGTCGAGTCGGGCCAGCTGCCGCGCGATCGGTCCCTCGGTGATGACGCACAGGACTCCGGGCCGCCCGGTGTCCGTGCACGCATCGATGGTGATCGTCGCGGGCGAACCCGGCGCGGCGGACTGTCCCGACAGCCCGTCACCGCGCCAGAACGGCTCGTCGTACACCACGGAGACCTTGATGATCGAACCGCTCGGCATCCGCTGATGCAGGAACATGCGATCGGCGGGCAGCAACGGCCGGTACGAGATCTGGCCGGCGATCGCGAGGGGAACGGTGACGATCGCCCGGCGCGCGCGCAGCCGGAGGTCGGTCGCGCGGACGGTCACCCCCGAGTCGTCCTGATGGATGCAGCGGACCGGCTGCGAGAGGTGGATCGCATCGCCGAGCTCGGCCGCCATCGGACGGTAGATCGCGCCCATGCCGCCGACCGGCCGCGCGTCCTGCGCCGCGTCTTTGACGCCGAGGACGAAGCTCGGCCCGCCACCCGAGGCCATCTGGTACAGGACGAACAGCAACGAGACCTCCGAAGCCGCCGAGGTGTAGCAGCCCGCGATGGCGGTCTCGAGCAGATCGTGCGCGGGCTTGGAAAGGACATTGGCTTCCAGCCAGTGCGCCAGGCTTACCTGATCCCATTTGTCGGCTTTCTTCGCCGCCCACGGCGCTTCCAGCGGAACCGACTTGCACATATGTCCCAGCTCGAGGAATACCGCGCCGAGGTTCATCGACGCCCACGGGCTCATCGTCCACGGGATCGTGCCTGTGTAGCGGTGCTGCTTGCCGTCGACGACCATCATGGCCTCGCCGTCGGTGTACTGCTTGTAGCTCGGTACGCCGAACTCGGTCATCAGCGCTTGGATGCGGTCCTGTCCCGGCCCGATCCAGGCGCCGCCGCGATCGATCCACGACCCGTCGTCGCGTACCTGGGTGAAGGTGCGGCCGCCGAGCCGGTCCCTGGCTTCCAGCAGCGCCACCGACCGACCCATCTGTTTCAGCCGCAGCGCGGCCGTCAATCCCGCGAATCCCCCGCCGATTACGCAAAAGTCGACGTCTGTCATGGCGTGCCGTCCTCGGGTTGCAGTTTCGCGCACGGCCGCCGTGCTACTGCGCTCGACCGGCGCACTCGACACAGCGGGTGCGATTCGCCTTCGATCAGGTCAACGCGTCGAATATCGGGGCAATTCTATAGCAACTTGCAGTGAGGGGTCATCTCGAGTCGTTTCCGGTGCGGAGGGCGCGCGAGCTGCTTAGGCTCACGAATCTTGCTGCCCGATCGCCTGGAGCCTCCTCGATGACGACGTCCCCGCCCTCCGCACACAGCCGCGCACCGCACGGTTCGCCGATCGACACCGACGGCCCGCGGATTCCTTTGTTCGCCGCGGAATTCGCCGCGGACCCGCACAGCGCCTATCGCGAGATGCGGGAGCGTTACGGATCGCTGGCGCCGGTGGAATTGGCCCCGGGTGTGCCTGCCACCTTGGTGCTCGGGTATCACACCGCCGTGCGGATCTTGAACGATCCGGAGCACTTTCCGGCCGACCCCCGCACGTGGCAGCAGGACATCGCCGCCGACTGCCCGGTGCTGCCGATGATGCAGTGGCGGCCGAACGCGTTGCGCAACGCCGGAGCCGAGCATGCCCGCTATCGGCAGGCCAACGTCGCGGGTCTGGCCAAGGTCGACCTGTACGGCTTGCACGACACCGTGGCGCAGCTGGCGACACCGTTGATCAACTCGTTCTGCGCGGACGGGTCAGCGGATATCGTGCGCCAGTACGCTTTTCCGCTCGCTTTCGCGGTGCTGAACGCCATGCTGGGTTGCCCGGCCGAGATCGCGCAGCGCGCCGCGACCGGTATGGCCGCGATCTTCGAGGGCATCGACGCGGAACGCGGGAACAAGATGCTGACCGATTCGCTGGCCGAGTTGACGGTACTGAAGCGGGCCGATCCAGGCGACGACATCACCACGCGCATGCTTCGGCACCCATCCGGGCTGAACGACACCGAGATGGTCCACCAGCTGGGCACGCTCTACGGCGCGGGCATCGAGCCGCAGCAGAATCTGATCGTCAACACCCTGCTGCTGATTCTCACCGACGAGCGGTTCGGCGGCAGCGTGCTCGGTGGCAGTCTGTCGACCCGGGACGCGCTCGACGAGGTGCTGTTCAACGACCCGCCGATGGCGAATTTCTGCTTCAGCTTCCCGAAGCAGCCGATCCTGATCGACGACGTCTGGTTGCCTGCCCATCAGCCGGTCGTGATCAGCATGGCCGCCTGCAACACCGATCCGGCGATCCGCGCCGAACGCTACGCGGGCAACCGCGCCCATCTCGCGTTCGGCGGCGGGCCGCACGCGTGTCCGGCGAACTCGCTGGCTTATCTGATCGCTCAGGACGCGATCGATCAACTGCTGGACGCGCTGCCGGAGCTACGTCTCGCGGTGCCGGTCGACGAGCTGACCTGGCGTCCCGGACCGTTCCATCGAGCGCTGACCGCCTTGCCGGTCGTCTTCCCTGAGTCGCAGGCGCTGCCGCTGCCGTAGTACCCGGGCCGGGTCGGAAAACGCGAAAGCCGGATCGCTGACCATCTCGGTGACGTGCACGGTGGGCCGGTGTCCGAGCTACCACCTGGACACCGCGCCGGGAGGCATGGTCGCCGCGGTCGGCGGGCTGGTCTGCCAGGCCGGGGTATCTGTTCGCGCCGAGGCTTACGCGGGCGACGGGTGTGCTTCGGTGCGCGGTCGGAGTTACCCGGCATCCGCGAGCAGCCGGTAACGGATCTCCAGCCCGTCCAACAGGGATTCCAGACCGACTTCGAAGGCGTCCCGATCGATTCTCTGCTGCCGCTCGGCCAGCAGGTGCGCCTCGTTCAGGTGCGGATAGGCGTCGGCGTATACCGCGACGTCGGAGGGGAAGCCCGCGGCGAACGATCCAAGCGATGCTCCGGTGAGGAAGTAGCGCATGGTCGTGCCGACCGTGGTGGCCTCGCGGCGCGGCCAGCCCGCCGCGACGAGGCCGCCGAAGACCGCGTCGGCCATGCGCAACGCGTTGGGGCGATGACCGGGACCGCTCGCCAAGGCGGGAACGATGTGCGGGTGTGCCGCCATGGCGGTGCGGTAGGAACGGGCCCAATCGCGCAGTGCCGAGCGCCAGTCCCGATCCTCGGCCGACAATCCCTCGAACATCGCGATGTCGACTTCGCCGAGGACGGCGTCCACGACGGCATCGATCAGGTCGTCCTTGGTGCGGACGTGGTTGTACAGCGAGGGGCCCTGCACACCCAGCTCGGTGGCCAGGCGCCGCGTGGAGACAGCGGCCAGACCCTCGGCGTCGACCAGGGTGAGGGCGGTGTCGATGATGCGATCGCGGGTCAGCAGCGGTCGACGTGGTCGTGCCATGGGCTCTCCTTTCGGTCCTCGCATTCTCGCAGGCGCGGAACACGATACTTGCGCCGCTAGTTTCGGTGCCCTACGGTGAGCGGAAAACTTGCGCTGCTAGTTTTGGAGAGTGATGTCGAGATTCACCAGGCGGTCGGCATGAACGCGACACTGTCGGTAGCCAGCATTCCGGCCGAGCAGGCAGACGGCGCCCTGACCGGGTCGCCCTGATCGACGGGGCGCGGCGGATCACTTTCGCCGAGTTGTGGCTTCGGGCGCGGGCCCAGGCCGCGGCCTTGATCGGGCTCGGTGTGCGGCCTGGTGACCGGGTGGCACTCATGTGCCCGAATGTCGTCGACTTCCCGGTCGCCTACTACGGAATCCTCGCCGCGAGAGCAGTGGTGGTGCCGGTGCACCCGTTGTCCACGTCCGCCGAGGCCGAATACATGCTGCGCGACAGCGCGGCGCGGCTTCTGCTGTGCCATCCGGTTTTCGCCGAAGCGGGCCATCCGGCGGCCGCCGCCGTCGGACACATCTCCGGGGCCGGACGCGACCGTGCACAACATCACCCTGCAGGACGGCTGCGCCCAGGATCTGTCCGATCATCTGACGATCATGTACTCCCCGCGTGCGGCCTCGATCGCACTGCGTGCGCTCGACCCGGAGGCGAACTCGCCGCTGGATTGCGCGTTCAATCCATGGATGATCGGCGGAGCGGATCACTGATCAGCCATGCGCAATGATGGTGTCTCGTGGCGGATTACATGGCGGTCTTCGATCGGGTCAGGGGTTCTCTGCTGGGCGGGGCGGTGGGTGACGCGCTCGGCTGGCCGGTCGAATTCCTACGGCTGGAACAGATTCGGCAGCGGTACAGCGACGAAGGCGTGACGGGCTTCTTACCCCAGCACGCCCAGGACGCGCCGCAACAGATCACCGACGACACTCAGATGACACTGTTCACCGCGGAGGGACTGTTGCGCTCGGGGCCCGGCGCCGATCCGGTGCCGGCCTTGCGCCGAGCCTATCTGCGCTGGTTGCAGACTCAGCGGCAGGAGGCGCCCGCGCCACACGTCGACGGGTGGCTGGCGAGTCTGCCCTTCCTCTACGCGGTGCGGGCGCCCGGGAACGCGTGCATGTCCGGTCTGGGACAGCAGTCCCGGGGATATCTCGCACCGGTCGCGTTCGGTGCGAGCGGGCCGGTGAATCCGCATTCGAAGGGGTGCGGCACGGTCATGCGGTCGGCGCCCTTCGGATTGTCCGGAATGGGGCCCGATCTCGCGTTCACCACCGCCGCCCGGGCCGCGCAGCTGACCCACGGGCACCCCACGGGATATCTCGCCGCGGGGGCGTTCGCGGCACTGGTCGATCGGGTCGTGAGCGGAACCGAACTGCCGATCGCATTGCGGAAGACGATCACCCAGCTCGCCGCCGTCCCTTCGAGTGCGGAGACGGTGGCGGCGCTGACTCGAGCCGCGGAATTGTCCGAGCACCCGGTCTCCGCCGAACAGGTCGAGCACGTGGGGGAGGGGTGGGTAGCCGAGGAATGCCTGGCCATCGCGGTGTACTGCGCCTTGTACGCGGCCAGGACCGGAGATGCCCGCGGCGCGCTGCTGCTGGCGGTGAACCACTCCGGCGATTCCGATTCCACGGGCGCGGTGGCGGGAAACCTGGTCGGCGCCGTCCACGGTGTCTCCGGACTGCCGATGGAGTGGGCGGCGGCGGTCGAGGGACGCGACGTGCTGGTGCAGGTCGCCGACGACCTCGTCATGAATTTCGGGCTCGGCGACCGGTCCGGACTCGCCGCCCGCTATCCCGTCGACGAAGGCCTGTGAGCACCCCGCGTACCTGACCGCGAGGACGCGGCGCTCACTCGTCCTTCACGGTCCGGCCGACCGCGCGCACGCATCGAGCACGCGGCCGCGCAGCCATCGATGAGCCGGGTCCGCGTCGAGCCGGACGTGCCACAACAACGACACGGTCACCTCCGGAGCGCGGAACGGCAGATCGAACGAGTGCATGCCCTGCCGCAGGATCACGGTGTGCTGCTGCGGGACCGTCGCGACCAGGTCCGAGGCCCTCGCCAGCGCCAAGGCCGCGCCGAAGCCGTCCACGACGGTGACGACGTCGCGCCGGTGGCCGGTCGGGTGTAGCGCCTGGTCCACCAGTCCCTCGCCCATGCCGCGCCGGGAGACGTGCACGTGCCGTGCGGCGGCGTATCGGGCCGCGGTGATCTTCCCCGCACGGAGCGGATGTTCGGCACGCACCACCCCGATGAAGCGGTCGGTGAACAGCGGTCGACTCACGATGTCGGGCGGCAGCGCGCGCTCGATGACTCCCGTCTCCAGGTCGATGGTGCCGTCTCGCAAGGGATCGGTGTCCTTCTTCGTCTTCCGCACGAACCGCAGTCGCACCTCCGGCGCCGCGTGGCCGATCTCCGCCACCAGTTCGGGTCCGAACCGCTCCACGAACCCGTCGCTGCTGCGCACGGTGAACGTTCTCGAAAGCTCGGCCGGGTCGAGGTGATCGGCGGGCCGCAACACTTCTTCGGCCTCCCGGACCAGGCCGCGCACGCGGTCGCGCAGCTCCACGGCGCGTGGCGTGGGCACCAGCCCCCGGCCCGCCCGTACCAGCAGCGGATCGCCGGTGGCCCGGCGCAATCGCGCGAGCTGACGGCTCATCGCCGAAGGGCTGAGCGCGAGCCGCTCGCCTGCTCGCGTCACGCTGCCCTCCTCGAGCAGAACGTCCAAGGTGAGCAGCAGATTCAGATCGGGCCGCGCCATGGGCACACGATCTCACAGTGCTCCTGGGATATGGCGTTCAGTGCACAGATGAGTTTCCATCTTTGCGTCTTCCGCCAGGTGACAGCGGGGCCTAGCGTCCAGAGCGTCATCCATATCGAAGAGGTCGTCTTGAAATCAGCAGAACCCCGTCTACGGACGTCGTACGCCCGTCGTCCCACCTTGCCTCGGACGCTGCTCGCGCTGTCGTTGTCCATGCTGTTGCCCTCGCTGAGCATCAGCATCGCGAATGTCGCCCTACCGACCATGGCGGTGGCGTTCGACGCCTCCTTCCACCAGGTGCAGTGGGTCGTGATCGCCTACCTGCTGGCCACCACGACACTGGTCGTCGGCGCGGGCCGTCTCGGCGACGTCGCAGGCCGGCGCCGCCTGCTGCTCGGCGGTATCGGGGTGTTCACGGTCGCGACCATGTTGTGCGGTCTGGCTCCGGATCTCGTCTTCCTGGCCGCTGCCCGCGCGCTGCAAGGAGCGGGCGCCGCGTGCATGATGGCGCTGACGATGGCCTTCGTCGGCGAGACCGTGCCGAAGGACCGCACCGGCAGCGTCATGGGACTGCTCGGGACGATGTCGGCGGTCGGGACCGCGCTGGGTCCCTCGCTCGGTGGAGTGCTCATCGCGGCCTGCGGCTGGCGTGCGATCTTCGTCGCCGTCGCGCCGCTCGGGTTGCTCACCCTGGTCCTGGCCAGGCGCCTGCCGACCGGCGCCGCACCGGAAACCGGAAGCGCGCGTTCGCGTTTCGACATCCCGGGTACAGCGCTGCTGGCGCTCGCGCTCGGCGCCTACGCCCTGGCCATGACGATCGAAGGAAACGCGGTCGGCCCGCTCGGTATCGGATTGCTGCTCGTCGCCGGAACGTGCCTCGCGTTGTTCGTCCGCACCGAAACCCGCGTTTCCGCGCCGCTGCTCAGGCTCGGGATGCTCCGCGATCCGCTCCTGACCGCGGGCCTGACGACCAGTGCGCTGGTCTCGACCGTCATGATGACCACGCTCGTCGTGGGTCCCTTCCACCTCGCCCGCGCTCTGCACCTCGATCCGGCCGCGGTCGGTCTGGTGATGTCGGCCGGTCCCGCGGTGTCGGCCCTCACCGGCGTGCCCGCGGGACGCGCTACGGATCGCTTCGGAGCGAGGACCATGGTGAGCGTCGGGCTGGGCGGTGTCATCGGCGGCACCGCCGCGCTCGCGCTGCTGCCCGCGAGCGCCGGGGTCATCGGCTACGTGCTGCCACTCGTGGTCACCACCCTGGGCTACGCCCTGTTCCAAGCGGCCAACAACACCGCGGTCATGCGAGACGTCGACCCGGGACAGCGGGGCCTCGTCTCGGGCATGCTGAACCTTTCTCGCAATCTGGGTCTCGTCACCGGTGCGTCGGTCATGGGCGCGGTCTTCGCTCTCGCGGCGGGAGCCGGCGACGTCATCGGCGCCGCGCCGGAGCAGGTGGCCAGGGGAACGCACGCGACCTTCGCCGTCGCCGCGCTGCTCGCCACTGCCGGTCTGGCGATCGTGACAGGCCTTGGACTCACCCGCTCGAAAGCGTGAATTCCGGCGCGCGTGACGAAGAGGCGTGCACCCCGGCACGGAGGCGCCCGCCGCGGTCACGGAGGCGGCCTCCGGCGGCCGAATCCTCACGCGGCGAGAGCGTGCGCCAGGTGCGGCCACGACTCGTGGAGGTCGGTCTCGAACAACCCCCAGGTGTGCGAGCCTTCCGCGCGATTCACGTGGACAGCGGGCAGCCCGAGCTCGTCGAGACGATCGGCGAAGGCCGCCGTGCAGGAGCTGGCGATCGCCTCGATGGGGGGAAAGGGCAGGCCGCCTCGATCGATGGCACCGGGAGTGCCGGAGGCGGCGGACAAGTAGATGGTCTTCCCGGCCAGAGCGGGCGCGTTGGCGAAAGCGTCGTGCGCTCGCCAGATCACGTCGCCCGGAGCGCCCCACATGTTCGCCGGATTGCCCCCGCCACGGATGACCTGGGCGCTCACCATGGCCGCGCCGACGGCGTCCGCGGCCCATGGGCATCCGCTGTAGGCCGCCACCGCGTCGTACACGTCGGGCGCCTGGATCGCGAGGTCGACCGCGGATCCGGCGCTCATCGACACCCCCGCGATCGCGTTGCGCCCGGTCGTGCCGAGTTCGGCGTCGAGCGTCGCCGGAAGCTCACGCGTGAGATAGGTCTGCCATCGGTTGCGCCCGACCGCCGGATCATCGGCGCGCCAGTCGGTGTACATGCTGTAGGCGCCGCCGACCGGCATCACCACGTTGATGTGCTTGTCCGCGAAGAACTCCCGGACGTCCGTATCGTCCCACCAGGAGATTCCGTCGACGCCGCCGCCGATACCGGTGAGCAGGTACAACGTCGGCGCGGGTGCGCCGCCCGCCGCCCGGATCACCCGGTTGGTGACCACTTTGTCCATCGACGGCGAGTAGACATCGATCTGGGACACCGATCCGCCGAGCGGGGCCTCCCCCACCACGCGCGCCCGCGCGGACTCGGCTTCGGCGGGACGAGCGGAGAAGGAGGACACCGCGACAACTGTCGCCAGCGCGCTGACGAGCGCGCCCAAATACCTAGAAGCACTCACGATTCCGTTGTACCCGGGCGCGCGTGGATCATTCGGCGAAATCGGTCCATTTGGAAGGTTCGCCTGCGCGAAAGCCGCGCTCGAGCAGCATGTTTCGTTCCGGTACTGCTGTCGGGCGGTCGAACGACCTATCGCGCGTGGCGATTTCGGGAAGGCGTGTACCGGACCTGGAGCCCATGTCATGGCGGTCAGGGCCGGTTCATCTCCGCGCGATCGCGTTCAAGGCGGAGCGCGCGGGCCGTGAGGATCACGGTAAGGGCTGGAGCCGGCAAGCGCACTTCGATCGCGGGCGTTCCTCTGACCGGCCTGTCGATGGTCGTCATGCCGCTCACTGTTTCGAAATCACCGCGGTATGGGCGATTCGGTCACCGGTCGCTCGTCGCGGGAAGCGCAGCATCCCGGCGGCCCACAAGGCGACGCCGATGTACAGCGCCTGCTCCGGAACGCGCTCCCACAGTGGCGGTGCGGGTGCGTCGTTGAACGGGATGCCGGAGAACGCCACGTAGATGTTGGCGGGCAGCATCACGACGAACAGGGCGGTCAGCCCGAGACCGGCGGCGCGGCGAGTGCGGGCGAGGAAGAGGCCCGCCGCGCCGAGTAGTTCCATTACGCCGGTGAGGTAGACCATCGCGCCGGGGAACGGGACGAACGGCGGCACCATCGGGAGCAGATCGGCGTGGGTCGGAACGGGGGTGTCCGCGAACGCCTCCGGCAGGAAATGCGTTGTGCCGGTCATGATCAGCATCACGCCCAGCGCATAGGCGGCGCAGGTGGGCCATGCGGCGAACCGCCGCGCGCCGAGGGCACCCGCAACGCGCAGCGACAAAAGGGTGGTGAGCAGGACGATGAGGGTTTCCATCATGCCTCCATGGGGACGGTCCGGCCGGGCGCCGGTGTCGTGGTGAATCGGATCAGCAGGTAGAGCAGCACGCCGATCGGCGCGAACAGGATGGTGAGGACGAGCAGGGGGCTGATCAGCAGCGGCGTGTGGCCGCGCGCGCGACTGTCCAGGTAGATCCAGCGCCCGAGGAACAGGTCGAAGGCCACGAAGTGCGCCCATGCCGCCGCGGCCCCCGACCCCTGGCCCAGTATTTCTCGCAGCCCGGCGAGTTCCGGATCGACGAGCGCCGCTGCGAACGAGCCGAACTCGGGCACGACCAGCGCCGCGTAGACGAGCAGCGGAGGCAGGCAGATGAGCGGTGAGGCGACGATCGTGCTGGTTCGTCGCCATCCCGGGGCCAGGATCATCAGTGCCCAGAAGGGGGCCGCGAACCAAAAAGTGATGTCGAACAGCAGCTCCGTCATAGTCCCGCTCCTATCGGGACGCGTTGCACGACAACCTTTTTCGTCCGCAGCGCGACAGCGGCCGACAGGGCGGCTCCGAGGGCGATGGCGGCGAGAGCCAGCAGGGTGGCGACGTCGGGATGGACCACCGATTGTCCACGCAGCGCCTGCCAGGTCAGCACCGCGAGCAGTGCCGCGTAGGCCGCCGCGGCGATCACGACGAGCGTTCGCCTGGTGGCCGCCGAGCGCATGGCCGGAATCCGGCGCGACCCGTACTCCACGGCGAGCAGAACCAGCGGAAACACCTGCAACGCATGCATTCCGAGGAAATGCGGGACACGCAGATCGCCTCCGGCCGTGCTCCAGCCGAGGATGGGCAAGCCGGGTCCGCCGTCGGCGAGCCCGACGGTGTGGGCGCCCCTGATCGCGCTGCCCGCCGCCCGCTGTTCGGCCGTCGGCGGCACCATCAGCATCCCCAGCGCGGCGCCCGCGAGCGAGAGCGCGGCGCCGTAACGGATCGCCGCGTTGCGGGCGGGGTCAGCCGTCGGATCGGCGAACAATGCCGCCGAGACGACCAAGGTGGCGATCCAGACCACCACGATGGACGACCCCATGATCTCCCACAGTGCCGCGTTGAGCGGCGTCGTGAAATTGAAGTGGCTGGTGGTGCCGCGCACGATCTGCGTGGTGATGACGATGAGCTCCACCGCGAGGCCCAGCGCCGCCACCGTCCCCGCCCACCAGGCGACGCGCTGCCATCTGGTGAGCTGGGCGAGCAGCCACGCCCAGGTCAGGGCATAGATCAGCACCGAAAACGCGAACTTGGCGGACTTGGCCCAGATCGGCAACCCGGTCGAGGTGCGGTCGTCGATGATCATGCCCCCGATCGACCAGGCGACCAGGAGCGCCATGGCGACGGCGAGAAGCATCAGTGGTCGATGCCAGGAGAGTGCGGGGAATCGCTGGGAGAAGGCGGTCACGGGAGGCTGACCTTTCGGGAACTCGAAGTATCGATAGTTGTACTATCAGCAGTAATTATGGATAGCTGTACTATCGACTGTCAATACGTCGACCGAGCCGAGGAGTCCGATGCGGATCGCCGAACTCAGCCGCGCCAGCGGCGTTGCTCCCGCGACGATCAAGTACTACGTGCGCGAGGGGCTTCTGCCCTCCGGCGTGCGGACCCATCGCAATCAGGCCGAATACAGCGATGCCCACGTCAGCAGACTGCGGCTGATCCGGGCGCTGGTGGATATCGGCGGCGTGTCCATCGAAGCGGCGAAGGAACTGCTCGCGGCGCTCGACAGCGGCAGCTTGTCCGCGCGGGACGCGCTGGGCCACGTCCAGTACGCCCTGGGCGGCCGGAGGTCGCAGGTCGGTGACGAGCAGCGGGAAGCCGCCGCCGAGGATGTCGCGGCACTGCTGGACCGGCGCGGCTGGCGGATCGATGACGACAGCCCGGCCCGCGACACCCTCATCGATGTCTGCGCCGCGCTGCGTCTGCTCGGCCACGGTGACGTGGTCGCCGCGATGGACGACTACGCGGGCGCCAGCGAGGCCATCGCCGCCACCGACATCGCCCTGGTCCGCAACGAACCGGTCCTCGAGCGGATGACCGAAACCGCCATTGTCGGAACGATTCTGGGCGACACGCTGCTCGCCGCGCTGCGCAGGCTGGCGCAGGAGCATCTGTCCAGCACGCTGCTGTCGGCGGACGACGCCGCGGATCGCGCCTCCGGCGAGGTTTAGCCCGCCCCTCGCGCGGCATGCCGGAAACAGGACCATCCCGAGGCGAAAGGAGAGCGGCTCATGACCGATCAACTGGATGGGACGCGCGTGCTGATCATCACCTCGAATACGGGAGTGGAGCGGGACGAACTGCTGGTGCCGCGCGACGAACTCCGCAAGCGCGGGGCGCGCGTCACCCATGCCGCACCGAAGCGCGAGGACGTGCAGACCTACCTGCACGACACGGAGAAAGACACCGTCGTGCAACCGGATGCGTCGGTGCACGAGGTCTCTGTCGACGACTTCGACGTGCTGGTCGTCCCCGGCGGAACGGTGAACGCGGACAAGCTGCGGGTCACCGACCGGGCGATCGAACTGGCCAAGGAGTTCGCAGGCGCGGGCAAGCCGATCGCCGCGATCTGCCATGGCCCCTGGCTGCTCGTGAACGCCGAACTGGTCCGCGGCAAGACGCTGACCTCCTACTTCTCGCTGCGGACCGACATCGTCAACGCGGGCGGCGAGTGGGTCGACGAAGCGGCGGTCCGCTCCGTCGAGGGCGGGTGGACCTTGCTCACTTCGCGCAACCCGGGTGACCTGTCCGATTTCGTGCACGCGATCACGCGCGAAGTGGTCCCTGCATCGCGCTGACCCCTGTCGGGCTCGATTCAGCTGCCAGGCAATGATTTTCGCGGATCGAGCGTAATGCCCAGATCGCGCAGCCGGTTGTCGATGAGCAGCCAGCACTCGGTGGTCAGGCGGTTCACCAGGGCGGCCTCGGTGGTGTCGTGGTGTTCCAGCCACCACCGCACCGAGGCATCCACCAAGCCGAGCAGGGCGACCACCACCCGGTCAGCGGCCAGCGGGTCGGCCCCGAATTCCGGCAGGTAGCGGGTCGCGGCGGCGGAGATCTCGGCGGCGAACGCGCTGCCGCCGACGCGCGGTTCGTTGCGGCCGCGCCGGTAGTCGCGTCCGACCAGGAAGCGATAGAGATTGGGATGCTCGGCGGCCCACCGCACGTGCTGGGTCAAGGGTGCGCGGATGATGTCCAGCGGCGTGCCGTCCACCGCCAGGCGCGCGCGAATCCGTTCGGTCAGATCGTGGTGCGCGTGCCGGGCGACCGCGAGGTCGAGCTCCTCTTTGCTGGCGAAATGCCGGTAGACGTGTGTGCGGGCCAGTCCGGCGCGGTCGGCGATCCGGCCGGTCAGCGCGTGCGGGCCGTCTTCCTCGATCGCCGCGATCGCGGCTGTCACGATGGCCCGGCGGCGTTCGTCGCGGCCGGGCCGATCACTGGTGGAACGCCGCGCGTCGGCGGTGTCCACCCAAGGTCGTCGTGCCACGCGGCTCAGCGTATCGGCAGGCGAATCGGGTGGTACACCTTGTACCCGGCAGTTCCGTGGTACACACTGTACCCGTAACTGTCGGTATCAGACTTTCGCAAGGACACCCGATGACGACCTACCGGTCCGCCTGGCTCGACGACGACCTGGACGCCCTGCGCGAGCTCGCCCGCTCGTTCTTCGCGAAGGAGTTGACGCCGAACATCGACAAGTTCATCGAGCAGCACCACGTCGACCGCGACTTCTGGAACAAGGCGGGCGCGCTCGGCCTGCTGTGCGCATCGATCCCGGAGGAGTACGGCGGTGGCGGCGGCACCTTCGCGCACGAGGCCGTGCTGATCGAGGAGCAGGCCAAGGCGTTCGACACCTCCTGGGGCGCCACCCTGCACAGCGGGATCGTCGCGCATTACCTGCTGCACTACGGCACCGAAGAACAGAAGCGGAAGTGGCTGCCGAAGATGGCCACCGGCGAGGTCGTCGGCGCGATCGCCATGACCGAGCCCGGCACGGGATCGGACCTGCAGAGCGTCAAGACCAGGGCGATCCGCGAGGGCGACGAGTACGTGGTGAACGGCTCCAAGACCTTCATCACCAACGGCAGCCAGGCCGATCTCATCATCGTGGTCGCCAAGACCGACACCAGCGAGGGCGCCAGTGGCATCTCGCTGATCCTGGTCGAGGCCGACCGGCCGGGCTTCCGCCGCGGCCGAGTGCTGGACAAGGTAGGGCAGAAGGGGCAGGACACCTCCGAGCTGTTCTTCGAGGACGTCCGGGTCCCGGTGTCGAACCTGCTGGGCACGCAGGAAGGGCAGGGCTTCGTCCAGTTGATGCAGCAGCTTCCGCAGGAGCGGCTGATCATCGCCGTCGGATCGGTGGCAGGGATGGAGGCCGCGCTCGAGGTCACGCTGCGCTACACCAAGGAGCGGCACGCCTTCGGCAAGCCGCTGTTCGCCTTCCAGAACACCAAGTTCACCCTCGCGGAGGCGGCGACCGAGACCCGGGTGGCTCGGGTGTTCCTGGACGACTGCATCGTGCGGCATCTACGTGGGGAATTGGACATCCCGACCGTCGCCATGGCCAAGTGGTGGACCACCGATCGCGCGATGTCGGTGGCCGACGAGTGCCTCCAACTGCACGGCGGCTACGGCTATATGAGCGAATACCCGATCTCGCGGATGTGGACCGACAGCCGTGTCCAGAAGATCTACGGCGGCACCAACGAGATCATGAAAGAGATCATCGCCCGCAGTCTGTGATCCGAGCGGCCGACTGTGTTGGCAAACTGCCAACACCCTGTCGGGCCGCGCCGGTCAGGGCCTACGCTTCGGTGACGTCCACCGAGGTGGCCGTGGCAGAGACAACGAGGTGCCAGGCACCTCCGGCGTGAAGGGACGGTTGCGATGAGCGACGTCGAGACTCCTCCGTTCAAGGACATCGTCAACGGGGCACTGGAATTCACCATCCCGATCGCGCACAAAATGGGTGTGCAGGCGGTGGAGGTGCGGCGCGGTTTCGCGGCGACCTCGGTGCCCGTCGAGGGCAACGGCAACCACTTCGGCGTGATGTACGCGGGAGTGCTGTTCACCGTGGCCGAGATCCTCGGCGGCGCGATCGCGGTCGCCACTTTCGACAACTCGGCGTTCTATCCGCTGGTGAAGGATCTGCACGTCTTCTTCCGCAAGCCGGCCAAGACGGATGTGCGCGCGGAGGCGACGTTGTCGGAGGAGGAGATCGCGCGCGTCGGCGCGGAGGCGGCGGCGAACGGCAAATCCGATTTCACGCTGCGAGCCGTGGTCACCGACGCCGACGGCGTTGTGGTGGCGGAGACCGAAGGCCTCTACCAATTGCGGGCGCACGGCAAGTAGCCCGCCTCGGCGCCGGAGCGGGGCGTTCGGCACGCATCCGGCGCCGGTCGGCCGCGCGCTGTGGCGAGCCGGCGTGGGGGCCGACGACGGTGTCCGGCCAGGTCGCCGTGCCCGCGCCGAGATCACGGGCCGGTCGCGGGGCACCGGTTCGGCCGCGGCGTCACGCGGATATCTCCGGTTCTTCGATTTGGTAACGACTCGGTAGCTGGTGCCCTGAGTGGTGGCGCGCGAGGGCGCGGTATGCCTACTACCGCAAGTCGTGGACCTGCGAAAATGCGATCCGCTTCACCATATCGCAGTGATCTCGGCCACATAACGAAGCCGTAACAGCAGATCTATATCGGTCGATTTTTCGCGATCGACCTGGGTGAACGGCGCGAAGTCTCGACCAAGGGTCAAACCTGTGCCGACGTTATTCGAACGTGATCTGTCGCGACATCTCCGCTAACGTCGGTCACGGCTCGGGGCAACACCGAGATCGAGCTCGAATCGCAGAACGCCGGAAACCCTGTCCCGCGGTTCGAGTGTCCACGAACTTCCCTGGGGACAGGGGCGCGGCGAATTCGCCGAGCCGGTGGGCGCAGGCGGGAAATCTCATGTCGCAAAACCGTAAATTCACCACTCGTGTTCTCGGCTTCACCGCGGCTGTCGGCGCCTTCGTCGCCGTGCCGTTCGGCCTTTCCACCGCGACCGCTTCGGCCCACAACTGGGACGCCGTCGCGCAGTGCGAGAGCAGTGGCAACTGGTCCACCAACACCGGTAACGGCTTCTCGGGCGGCCTGCAGTTCACCCAGAGCACCTGGGAGGCCAACGGCGGCAGCGGCAGTCCGTCCAACGCCAGCCGTGACGAGCAGATCCGCGTCGCGGAGAACGTCCTCGCGACCCAGGGTCCGGGTGCCTGGCCCGTGTGCGGCTCTTACCTCTGATGCGTCACCGGCGCCTACCGCGAATTCGCGGTAGGCGCCGAGCTATTTACCGGCAGTAATAAATTCCGCGAAATGTCGGTTTATTCGGACAATCGCATCGGTAATTAGATATGCGATCATTCGGTCCGAATTCTGATTCACCGAATGCGGATTCGCCCGCTCTCCAGGGGCCGGATCCTTGCGCCAGTCGCTGTCAGGTAACGGTGCTCAGGCCCGCCACAGTTGATCACCGGCGCGCGACAGGACGATGTTCGGCACCACCGCGTTACGCGACAGCCGCGTGACCGCCAGGACCATCTCGGCGATGTCACCGGTGGTGAGCATGGCCGATCGGTCCAGGACAGCACGCTTCCACGCGGTCATGTCGGTGTCGACGTAGCCAGGGGACACCGCCGTCGCGCTGACGCCGTTCGCGGATTCCTCCAGCGACACCGTCTCGCACAGCGAGATGAGCGCCGCTTTGGTGGCCCCGTAGGCGGCGAGGCCCGCTTCTCCGGCAACGCCGGTGATCGACGCCAGCGCGACGATCTTCGCGCCGCGCTCCCGATCGTCGGCCGCGCTCTTGCGCAGCAGCGGCATCGCGGCCTGGACGAGCGTCAGCGGCGCGCGAAAATTCACGTCCAGCATGCGTTCGTACGCCTTCGCGGGCAGGTCCGCCACGGCGCCCGCCGTGCCGGTGCCCGCGCTCAGCACCAGCGCGTTCATGCCGCCGAACCGTTCCTCATGCGCCTTGACCAGGGCGCGCACCTGGTCGAGGTCGTTCATCTGCGTGACCACCGGCTGCACCTCTGCTCCCGTTTCCGCGCGCACGCGGGCCGCGGTCTGCTCGAGCGTGTCGCGCGTGCGCGCGGCGAGGGTCAGGTGATAACCCTCGCCCGCCAGGCGGTGCGCCACCTCGGCGCCGATGCCGCGTGACCCTCCGGTGATCAGTGCGGTGCGGACGCTCATCCGAGGCGTTCGATGATCGTCGCGTTGGCCAGGCCGCCCGCCTCGCACATCGTCTGCAGGCCGTAGCGGCCGCCGGTCTGCTCCAGGTGGTTGACCAGCGTCGCCAGGATGCGGGTGCCGGAGGCGCCCAGCGGGTGGCCGAGGGCGATCGCGCCGCCGCGGGGGTTCAGCTTGGCCGGATCGGCGTTCAACTCGTGCTGCCAGACCAGGGGCACGGGTGCGAACGCTTCGTTCACCTCGTAGGCGTCGATGTCATCGATGCTCAGCCCGGCGCGATCCAGCACCTTGCGGGTGGCCGGGATCACGGCTGTGAGCATGAGCAGGGGGTCGTCGCCCACCACGGCGAACGAGTGGAACCGGGCGCGCGGGCGAAGGCCCAGTTTCGTGGCGGCCTCCTCGCTCATGATCAGTGCGGCGGAGGCGCCGTCGGTCAGCGGGGAGGAGTTGCCCGGCGTGATCGACCACTCGATCTCGGGGAAGCGCGCGGTGTACTGGTCGTCGACGAAGGCGGGCCGCAACTTCGCCAGACTCTCGCCGGTGGTGGCGGGCCGGATCGTCTCGTCGGCCGTCAGGGCGCCCGCCGCGACCAGTTCGTTGTCGAAGCCGCCCCGCGCCGCGGTGTCGGCGGCCAGCCGATGCGAACGAGCCGCGAACTCGTCGAGCGCGGCGCGGTCGAACTTCCACCGGGCGGCGATCACCTCGGCCGCGATGCCCTGCTGGATGAGGCCGTCCGGGTAGCGGTGGGCGAGCGGACCGCGGTTGGCGTCCTTGCCCTGGCCGTTGGAGAACATCGGCGCCCGGCTCATGGATTCGACACCGCACGCGATCGCGACGTCGTAGGCGCCCGCGACGACACCCTGCGCCGCGAAGTGCGCGGCCTGCTGGCTGGACCCGCACTGCCGGTCCACCGTGGTAGCGGGCACCGAATCCGGGAATCCGGCGGCCAGCGCGGCGGTCCTGCTGATGTTGAACGCCTGCTCCCCGCTCTGCGTGACGCATCCGCCGACCACGTCGTCCACCACGGCGGGATCGAGGTCGTTGCGGGCGACGAGTTCGGCGAGCACACCCGCGAGCAGGGTGGCCGGATGTACGTCCGACAGGCCGCCGCCTGCTTTGCCCTTACCGGACGGTGTACGGACGACATCGACGACGACGGCGGACCTCATGGCCATCTCCGATCAGTTAAGTTAACTGGCATTCGCAGTTAAGTTAACACAAATTCTCCGTCGTGGGCCATGGCGTTCCCAACGGTCTGGCCGCGATCGACCGCAGGGAGTTCCCGTGCCTAGGCCTTGGCCTCACCGGGCGGCCTGCCCGGATACAGGCGCTGAATCGTCAGCGCGGCCGCCAGCAGCCGGGAGTCGTGCGGGTCGGTGGGATCGACGCCCGTGAGTTCGGCGATGCGGCGCAGGCGATAGCTGAACGTGTTGGGATGCACGTGGATCTCGGCGGCCGCGGCCTTACGGTCCGAGCCGTGGCGCAGGTGCGCGTCGAGGGCTTCCATCAGGTGCGGGCTGTCCAGGATCGGGGCGATCCGCTCGGCCAGCCGGGTGCGGGCGGTGCCCGGCCTGGTGAGCTGGTACTCCAACAGCAGATCGTCGAGTTGGTAGACGCCCGCCGGGCGGCCGAGCAGGCGCGCGAGTTCGGCGAGGTCGGTGGCTTCCTTCGCGGTGTGCGGAATGGCGTCCTTCGGCACGGACGGATACTCGGCGAGGAATACCGGAACCCCGAAGTTCTCGGCCAGCTCGGTGGCAAGCCCGGTGTGGCGCGCGTCGTCGAGTTCGGCGTCGGAACCGCTGGGCAGCAACGCGATTCCGCTCCAGCCGTCGAAGGTGGCCAGCGCCGTGGTGCCCGCGAGGGCGTCCAGAGCACGGTGCAGCAGGCGGATGCGGCGGCGTCCGACGAGTGTGGCGACCTTGCTCGGCTGATCGTCGGGCCGGATGTGGATGGCGAGCACGGTGTAGTGCTCCGCGAGGGCGGTGTCGGCCCGCGCCGCCAGCTCCGCCGCGGGGAACCCGTTCAGCAGCGCCGAGCACAGCGCCCGGCGCGCCTCCCGTTCGGCGTTGTAGATGGACTGCTCGACCTCGGTGTAGGTCTCCACGACCGTGATGTTGATCTGCATGAGCAGGTCGAGCAGTCGGCTGCCGACCAGCACGAGGTCGTCGAGCTCCTCGCGGGAGGCCAGCGCGGCCGCCTCGTGGAGCACCGACTGCGCGGAACCGTGAATGGCCTCGATCAGCACGGGCAGGGGGAACCGGTCCTCGGCGTGCCGCTCGGCCACCGGGGCGACGAACGTCGCGACTTCGGCCTTGGTGAAGCTGCGCTGTTCACCGATCGCCTGGAGCACGGCGCGGCCGCACGCGTAGATCGCCGGAAGCACCTCGGCGGTGAAATGCCCCTCGGGCAGATCGGCGGCGGGCGAGGTGGTGCCGAGGCCTGCGGCGAGCATGCGCTCGGCGATCTGCGGCCAGCGGGTGAGCAACCGGGCGACGAGCGGAGCGTCTCCGGCCACCGGGGACAACGCGACGGACATGGGCCGATTGTTTCCGACCACAGGAAACCGCGGCAAGGTCGCGGGCCCAGTCGCGCGAATTTTGGCTTCGGGGCCAACATTCCAGACGGAATCTTCTCCTCGGCGTGCAGTGACACCGCCCCGGCGCGAGTCATACATTCGGAAAGCGGCTCGCATCTATGTCCCCGATCACATTCGAATCCGAATGTGGCGTAGGAAACATTCTGTAGCGGTGTTCGATTCACCGCCGGGCCGCCTGTGGTTCGGCGTGAATGGAAGTGAACTCGATGTTGGCAATGATGCACAACGCTCGACGGGCGATTCTCGGGGCCGCGGTGATCGCGGGCGTGACGATGGCCACGGCACTCGGCAACGGACCGGCGCACGCGCGGGAGGAGATCGAACCGACCCAGCAGGCCCTGGCCGATTACATCAGCGCGGGCCTGGCGCCCGCCCCGGACGGCAGGCAACCGCGCGCGATCGTGGACAGCGGCAGCTCGTCGGGATGGCCGACCAGCGTCGCTTCCGACGCGTTCGGTGAAGGCCCGGAGATGTCGGCGTATCTGGCGGCCTTCGCCTACGGCCTGACCCACCCGGACGCCGCCCCGCCCGGCGGCAACCGCTGGAACTGCACCCCCACCGCCGAACACCCGCGACCGGTGGTGCTGCTGCACGGCACCTGGCTCAACGCCTACGACACCTTCTCCTACTTGTCCCCGCGCCTGGCCCGCGCCGGTTTCTGCGTGTTCGCCTTCAATTTCGGGCGTTCCGGCATCCTGGAGGGCGGCGGTCTCGGCCCGATCCTGCCGGGGCGCTTCGGCGTGGGCCGGATGGAGGATTCGGCCGTGCAGTTGCGCGATTTCGTCGACCGGGTCCTGGCCGCGACCGGTGCGCAGGCCGTCGACATCGTCGGTCACTCGCAAGGCGGGACGGTCGCCGACCATTATCTGAAGTTCGAGGGCGGCCAGGGCAAAGTGGGCAAATTGGTGAGCCTGGGAGCGACACACCACGGCACGTCGCTGATGGGTATCGCCACGCTGGGCCGGATCATCAACAATCTGGGCGTCGACATTCTCGGGTTCTACGAGCCGCTGGTCGGACTCGCGAATATCCAGCAAGCGGTGGGCTCGCCGTTCTATGCCAGTCTGAACGCCCAGGGCGACACGGTGCCCGGAGTCGCCTACACGGCGGTCGGCTCGCGGCACGACGAGGTGACCAACCCTTATCAATGGACGTTCCTGCAAGCGGGGCCGGACGCGACGGTGGACAACGTCACGCTGCAAGACGGGTGCGAGCAGGACATGTCCGACCACCTGACGATGATGTATTCGCCGCGGGCGGCGTCGATCGTCCTGCACGCGCTCGACCCGGTCGCCCAGCCGTCGCTGGAATGCGCTTTCAATCCGTGGATGGTCGGCGGCAACGGCAGCTGGTGAGCCGCTGTCACTGCATCGGCACGAGAATCCGCGCGCGTCTAATTGGTACCCGGGACAATTCTTTTCCGGGCGCGACCTTGGTTGGGTGAATACGGGCGATCCGGCGCGGGATGCCCGCGATCACGGCCGTGCCGTCGAAAGGAAGAACCGGATGAGTGTGCAACTCGAATGGGATGGCGGTACTGTGCCGCCCGATCCGGCCCCGTTCGCGCAGCGGCCGATACTGCCCGAAGACGATCCGTTCTACGTCCCACCGCCCGCGGTCGGGCGGTTGCGTTCCGGCGCGATCGTTCGCGCGCGGGCGGTGCGGATCGGCTTCTTCGGTCTTGTGCCCCAGCGCATCTCGGCCTGGCAACTGCTCTATCGGACGTGTGATCTGAACGGGGTGCCCGAGGTCGCGGTGACCACCGTGCTGTTGCCGTGGGGCGCGGATCCGGCCGAGCCGCGCCCGCTGGTGTCGTTCCAGTGCGCGATCGACGCGGTGGCCTCGAAATGTCTTCCGTCCTATTCGCTCCGGCGCGGCGCACGGGCGGCGGGGTCGATTCCCCAGCTCGAGCTGCCGCTGATCGCCAGCGCCCTGGCGCGGGGCTGGGCGGTGTCGGTGCCGGATCACGGTGGAACCGCGGGCCGGTTCGGCGTGGCCAGGGAGCCGGGATATCGCGCGCTGGACGCGGTGCGCGCCGCGCACGCTTTCGTTCCACTGGGACTGGACCCGACCACACCCGTGGCGCTGTGGGGTTATTCGGGCGGGGGATTGGCCACGGCCTGGGCCGCGGAAATGGCCGCCGAATACGCGCCCGAGCTGAATATCGTCGGCGCGGTCGCCGGGTCGCCGGTGGGGGATCCGGCCGCCGCGTTCGTCCGGCTCAACGGCACCCTCTTCGCGGGATTCGCGGCCGTCTTCACCGCCGGGCTGCGCCGCGGCTACCCGGATCTGGACCGCATGCTGCGCGCGCATCTGGACGCGCGATATCTCGGCTGGCTGGCCGAGACCGAGACCACCGCGACGTTCCCGCTGCTGTATCGCTTCGCCCGGCGCGACATCGACAAACACAGTGACGCGGGACTGGCCGCAATGCTCGAGCAGGACGGGCTGCGGCGGATCCTCGACGACATCCACCCCGGCGGCCGCGCGCCCGCGATGCCCATGCTCGTGCTGCAGGGCGTGCACGACGAGGTGATCGCGACCGCCGACGTGGACGGCCACGTCGCGCGCTACGTCGCGGCGGGCGTCCACGTGCGCTACTTGCGCGATCGGCTCAGCACCCATCTGCTGCTGCAATTCCTGGCGCTGCCGGTCATGGTCGACTGGCTCGCCGGTCGCTTCGCCGGTCGTGAGCTGCCCGCGGCCGGTACGCAGACGCGTTGGTCGCTCGCCTTCGCCGGTCCGGCGCTGCGCGGCCACCTGCGATTCGCGGCCTTGCTCGTGCGCATGTGGCTCGGACGGCCGATTCGCGCACCGCGCCCGCCCGCGCTGTCGCGTCCCCGCCCGCGCCGCCTGTCGGTCTTTTCCGCGGCGCTGCGCAATCCGTTGTCCTGATCTTGCTCGGCCGCCACCGAGACGTTGCTGAGCTGGCCTGATCGCACACCGTTACGCGCCGGGAACGAGATTCCGGTGTCACGTCACAAAGGTGTCCGTTTTGCTCTAGCGTGAGCACGGTTGGTGCCGAGAGGGGTCGTGGATGCGTAGCGGGATGCTGAGTGTGGCGCAATTGCGGGACCAGGTCGATACGGGTGAGATCGACACGGTGCTGGTCGCCATGACCGACATGCAGGGGCGACTGCAAGGGAAGCGCTGCGCGGCACGCTATTTCCTGGACGAGGTGCTCGAGCACGCCACCGAGGCCTGCGGTTACCTGCTCGCGGTGGACGTGGACATGACGACCGTCGACGGATACGCGCTCTCGTCCTGGGAGACCGGGTACGGAGACGTCGTGCTGCGGCCGGATCTGCGCACGCTGCGGACGGCCCCGTGGTGGCCGGGCACCGCGCTGGTGCTCTGCGACGTCGAGCACGTGGTGCCGGAAGGGCGGGCGGTCGCGGCTTCACCGCGCCAGGTGCTGCGCAAACAGTTGGACCGGTTGAGCGAGCGCGGCCTGCGCGCGTTCGTCGGGACCGAACTCGAGTTCCTGGTGTTCGACGACAGCTACGAGGCGGCCTGGAACGCGGGGTACCGCGGGCTGACGCCGGCCAATCAGTACAACGTCGACTACTCGATGCTCGGCACCGGGCGGATCGAGCCGTTGTTGCGCCGTATCCGCAAGGAGATGGACGGCGCGGGGATGTATGTCGAGTCGGCCAAAGGCGAGTGCAACCCCGGCCAGCACGAGATCGCGTTCCGGTACGACGAAGCTCTGGTCACCTGCGACAACCACAGTATCTACAAGACCGGTGCGAAGGAGATCGCGGCGCAGGAAGGGCGCAGCCTCACCTTCATGGCGAAATGCAATGAGCGGGAAGGCAATTCCTGCCATATTCATTTGAGCCTGCGCGGCGAGGCCGGCGAGCCGGTATTCGCGGGGGACGGCGCGGACGGCATGTCGCCGTTGATGCGGCACTTCATCGCGGGCCAGCTGGACTGCTTGCGCGAGTTCACCTACCTGCTCGCGCCGAACATCAACTCCTACAAGCGATTCGTCGCGGGCAGCTTCGCGCCGACCGCGATCGCGTGGGGCCGGGACAACCGGACCTGCGCCATCCGCGTGGTCGGCGAGGATCATGGGCTGCGCTTCGAGAACCGGGTGCCCGGCGGTGACGTGAACCCGTACCTGGCCGTGGCCGCGCTGATCGCGGCGGGACTGCACGGCATCGACCGGGGGCTGCCGCTCGAGCCGGAATTCCACGGCAACGCCTATCACTCCGAGCGCCCCCGTGTGCCGCGTACGCTGCGCGAAGCGGCCCAGCTGTTCGGCGACAGCGCGGTGGCTCGCGCGGCCTTCGGTGATGATGTAGTGGAGCACTATCGCAACGCGGCGCGGGTCGAACTGGACGCCTACGACGCCGCGGTCACCGACTGGGAGCGTATCCGTGGTTTCGAACGACTCTGAGGTCGCGGGAGCCCGTCCCGTGATCGGCCTGCCCACCTATGTGGAGCAGGCCCGCTTCAACGCGTGGGATCTGCCGTGCGCGGTGCTGCCGCACGCCTACGTCGAGATGGTGGCCGCCGCGGGCGGCATCCCGGTGCTGCTGCCGCCCGCCGGCGTCGCGCGTCCCGAGCTGGTGCGACGGTTCGACGGGTTGGTGCTGACCGGCGGCGCGGACGTCGATCCAGCGCGCTACGGCGGCCCCGCCGCCGGAATCCCCGGCTACACCAGGCCGGACCGGGACGAGTCCGAGTTCGGCCTGTTCGAGCTGGCCAGAGCCGCGGGCATGCCGATTCTCGCGGTGTGCCGCGGGCTGCAGCTGGCGAACGTGGCGCTCGGCGGCACGCTGATCCCGCATCTGCCCGATGTGGTCGGACACGAGGAGCACTCCGGC
Source organism: Nocardia sp. NPDC047038 (assembly GCF_040644075.1). Taxonomy (NCBI): domain Bacteria; kingdom Bacillati; phylum Actinomycetota; class Actinomycetes; order Mycobacteriales; family Nocardiaceae; genus Nocardia; species Nocardia sp. NPDC047038. The sequence goes on from NZ_JBEYVQ010000001.1 coordinate 309,173, forward strand.
GTCGAGGGCGGGTTCACCGCGACCCGGGTGCTGACCATCGCGGGCAGCCGGGTCGCGCGGCTGGCCGGTCCGGAGGTGAAGGTGAACTGCCACCATCACCAGGCCGTCGATCGGCTCGCCGAGGGCCTGACCGCCACCGCGTACGCCGCGGACGGCACGATCGAGGCCGTGGAGTCCACCGACGGGTCGTTCCTGGTCGGCGTGCAGTGGCATCCGGAGGCCGACGCCACCGATCGCAGGCTGGTGCGGGCGCTGGCCGAGGCGGCGGACACCTATCGAAGGGAGCGGGACTCGTGACGACAGCGCAGGTGCTCAACCCGGCGACCGAACAGGTGGTCACCACCGTCGAGCTCGTCGGCGAAGCCGAGACCGATGCCGCCGTCGCCGCCGCGCAGCGCGCGGCGGCCGGGTGGCGCGAGGTGGCGCCCGGCGATCGGGCGAGATTGCTGCGCCGGTTCGCCGAGACGGTCGACGCGGATGTGGAGCAGCTCGCCCGGCTCGAGGTCGCCAACGCGGGGCACACCATCGGCAACGCGCGTTGGGAGGCGGGCAACGTCCGCGACGTGCTGCACTACGCGGCCGGAATGCCGGAACGGTTGCTGGGCAGTCAGATTCCGGTCGCGGGTGGAGTCGACATCACCTTCCACGAACCGCTCGGCGTGGTCGGCGTGATCGTGCCGTGGAATTTCCCGATGCCGATCGCGGCCTGGGGTTTCGCGCCCGCGCTCGCCGCGGGCAACACCGTGGTGCTCAAACCCGCCGAGCTGACGCCGCTGACCGCGCTGCGACTCGGTGAACTGGCGCTCGAGGCGGGCCTGCCCGAGGGTGTGTTCCAGGTGCTGCCCGGGAAGGGGTCGGTGGTGGGAGAGCGCTTCGTCACCCACCCGGCCGTCCGCAAGGTGGTGTTCACCGGTTCCACGGAGGTGGGCACGCGGATCATGGCGGGCTGCGCTCGGCAGGTGAAGCGGGTGACGCTGGAACTCGGCGGCAAGAGCGCGAACGTCGTGTTCGCCGACGCCGACCTGGAACAGGCGGCGGCGACCGCGCCCTACGGCGTCTTCGACAACGCCGGGCAGGACTGCTGCGCCCGCTCCCGGATCCTTGTGCAGCGCAGTGTGTTCGACCGATTCCTGGAGTTGCTGGAACCCGCCGTGCAGGGGGTGCGCGTCGGCGACCCGTCCGACGAATCCACCGAGATGGGCCCGCTGATCTCGGCCGCGCACCGGGAGCGAGTGGCCGAGTTCGTGCAACCCTCGACCAAGGTCGCGTTCACCGGAAGCGCGCCCGACGGTCCCGGATTCTGGTATCCGCCGACCGTGGTGCTGCCCGGCGCGCCCACCGACCGGGTGCTCACCGACGAGGTGTTCGGGCCGGTGGTCGCGGTGGTCCCGTTCGAGGACGAGGCCGACGCGCTGCGCATCGCCAACGACACGAATTACGGCCTCTCCGGCTCGATCTGGACCCGCGACGTCGGCCGCGCGCTGCGCGTGGCCCGCGGTGTGGAGGCGGGCAACCTGTCGGTGAACTCGCATTCGTCCGTGCGGTACTGGACGCCGTTCGGCGGCTTCAAGCAGTCCGGGCTCGGGCGCGAACTCGGCCCGGACGCCGCGCTCGCCTTCACCGAGACCAAGAACGTCTTCCTCGCCACGTAGTGACACCCGCACATCCGACAGGAGATACGTTGCAGCGCTTACAGGATCGAGTCGCCGTCGTCACCGGCGGCGGGAGCGGTATCGGTCTGGCCACGGTCCGTCGCTTCGCGGCGGAGGGGGCGAAGGTGGTGGTCGCTGACATCGACGCCGGGACCGGCGAGGCGGCCGCCAAGGAGGTCGGCGGCCGGTACGTGCACGTGGACGTCACCGACGAAAACCAGGTCAAGGCCCTTTTCCAGACCGCGGTCGACACCTACGGCGGGCTGGACATCGCGTTCAACAACGCGGGCATCTCCCCGCCGGAGGACGATTCGATCCTGACCACCGGCATCGACGCGTGGCGGCGGGTTCAGGAGGTCAACCTGACCTCCGTGTACCTGTGCAGCAAGTACGCCATCGAGCACATGCTCGAGCGCGGCAAAGGATCGGTGATCAACACCGCCTCGTTCGTCGCGGTCATGGGTGCGGCGACCTCGCAGATCTCCTACACCGCCTCCAAGGGCGGCGTACTGGCGATGAGCCGCGAACTCGGCGTGCAGTTCGCCCGCGACGGCATTCGGGTGAACGCCCTGTGCCCCGGGCCGGTGAACACCCCGCTACTCCAGGAACTGTTCGCCAAGGACCCGGAGCGCGCCGCCCGCCGCCTGGTGCACGTGCCGCTCGGCCGGTTCGCCGAACCGGAGGAGATCGCCGCTGCCGTGGCCTTCCTCGCCAGCGACGATTCCTCGTTCATCACGGCGTCCCAGTTCCTGGTGGACGGCGGCATCGCGGGCGCCTACGTGACGCCGCTGTAGGACCTACTTCGGCGCGCCAAGTCGTGCGCCGCCGTCGACGCGCACCACGATTCCGGTCGTGAACGCGTTGTCCACCAGGAATTCGATCGCGTGGGCCACGTCGTCGGCGGTGCCGACCCGCCCCACCGGCGTGGTCGCGGCGATCTGGTCGAAGACCTCGGTGCGCGCGCCGTCGGGCAGGAAGCTCCACCATTCGGTGTCGATCACGCCGGGGGACACCGCGTTCACGCGCAATGGCGCGAGCTCGACCGCCAGCACCGGAACCATCGCCTCCACACCGGCATTGACCGCCGCCAGCGCCGCGGTGGCGGGCATCGAGCCGCCCGCCGAGGCCGCCGACACCAGGGTGATCGAACCGCCCTCGTTCAGGTGCGGCAGCGCGGCTTGCATCGCGGCGGTGTGCGGGAGCAGTTTGCCCTCGACGTGGCGGCGCAGATGCTCGAGTTCGAGCTCGCGGAACGGCGTCGTGCCCGACGGTCCGGTCACGGTCACCACCACATGGTCGATCCGCCCGATCTCCGCGAAGAATCGGGTCAGTTCCGCCTCGTCACGCGCGTCCACGGTACGGCCGGTGACGTTCTCGCCGAGATCGGCCAATGCGGCCTCGAGCCTGCCCTTGTCGCGACCCGCGACGATCACCTCGTGCCCGTGGTCGGCGAGCCTGCGCGCCGCGGCCAGGCCGATGCCCGATGTACCGCCCACGATGACGACCCGGTTGCCCACAACATCCTCCTGATTTTCGAAGCTCTGTGTCTCGAAATATAAACGAGGCATGGTGTCTTGTAAAGTGTCGGCATGACCGGAACCCGTGGCCGCCCGCGCAGCGAGGAAACCAGGCGCGCGATCCTGCGCGCCGCGCTGGAACTGTGTGAACGGGACGGCTACCAGGACCTGACGATCAAGGCCATCGCCGACGCCGCGGGGGCGGGCAGGCAGACGGTGTATCGCTGGTGGCCGGACAAGGCCGCGGTGCTCATGGAGGCGCTGGCCGGGCTCGTCGAGGAGAACCCGGCATTGCGTGTGCGCGCCGAGTCCGCCGACGTGCTCGCCGAGGTCGAAGGCTTGCTCACCGCGACCTACGAACTCACGCGCGAGCTGACGGGCCAGGCTCTGGTGGGACTGATGGCCGACGCGCAACGCGATCCGGCGCTGTCCGAGCGATTGCAGGACGCCGTGATCGGCCCGCGTCGTGAGGTGTTGCGCACGCTGCTGCGACGAGGTGTGGACAGTGGTCGGTTCACCGGGGCGGTGTCGTTGGACCTCGTGGTCGATTTCGCTTTCGGAGTGATGTGGTACCGCCTGCTCGGGCGGCACGCTCCGGTCGACGGGGCGTTGGCGAAGGAAGTCGCCGCGGGTATCGCCGCCATGCTCGGGCCGAAGTGAGCGCGAGCGCCGTCGTATCGCGACTGTCGTGGAGGCGGTGACCGGTGCGGCCTGAGTGCATATGTGACCGGCATCACAATTACTAGTGGAGTCGCAGGTCAGCGCAGATGTGTTCGCCCTCTTCCTGTTACGTGACTGTTTGCCCGGGGCGAATCCTGGGTATCGGTCTGTTTCGTGCCACACCTTCGGTTCTCGCGGCCGGAGGTGGAACGAACCGAGGTCCGTGACGGACTGGAGAGGACGTGCACGTGACCGATCGAACTTCCGAGAGTTTCCCGCTGCGACGTTCCGTCGCGGCCTCCGCCATGGGCAACGCGACCGAATGGTTCGACTACGGCGTCTACGCGGCCACCGCGACGTATTTGACCGATGCCTTCTTCCCCGGGGAACTGGGCACGCTCGGCACCATGCTCGGCTTCGCCATCTCGTTCGTGCTCCGGCCGCTCGGCGGCATGGTGTGGGGCCCGCTCGGTGACCGCATCGGCCGTAAAGCCGTGCTGGCCACCACGATCCTGCTCATGGCCGCCGCCACCGGCGCCATCGGCGTGTTGCCCACCCACGCGTCCGTCGGCGTGCTGGCACCCATCCTGCTGATTCTGCTCCGCGTGGTGCAGGGCTTCTCGACCGGCGGCGAATACGGCGGCGCGGCAACGTATCTCGCCGAGTGCGCGTCCGACCGCAAACGCGGATTCCTCGGCAGTTTCCTCGAATTCGGCACGCTCGCGGGCTTCGTCGGCGGCTCCGCGACGGTGCTGGCGTGCCAGCTCGCGCTCGGTTCGGACACCATGCACGACTGGGGCTGGCGCATCCCGTTCCTTATCGCCATCCCGCTCGGCCTGACCGGCTGGTACCTGCGGGCCCGGCTCGACGAGAGCCCGGTGTTCACCGAGGTCGCCGAGCACAAGCGCCCGCCAGGCGGTCTGCGTGAAGTGGTGACCACCTACCGGCGCGAGACGCTGACGCTGGCCGGACTGGTGGTCGCGCTCAACGTGGTCAATTACACGCTGCTGACCTATCAGCCCACCTATCTGCAGAAAACGATCGGCTTGGGCGAATCGGCCACCACCGCGATGATGCTGCTCGGTCAGTTGGTGATGATGCTGGTGCTGCCGTTCTTCGGCCGGCTGTCCGACAACGTCGGCCGCCGTCCGATGTGGTTGTTCTCGCTGACCGGTCTCAGCGTGCTCGCGGTGCCGATGTACTGGCTGATGGGCCAGGGCACGGTATGGGCGATCTTCGGCTTCATCGTGCTCGGACTGTTGTACCTGCCGCAGTTGTCCACCATCAGCTCCACCTTCCCCGCGATCTTCCCGACCCATGTCCGGTACGCGGGCTTCGCGCTGGCCTACAACGTCTCCACCGCGATCTTCGGCGGCACCGCCCCGCTGATCAACGAGGCCGTCATCGAGGCAACCGGTTGGTCGCTGTTCCCCGCCGTCTACATGGTCGGCGCTTCCCTGGTCGGCCTGGTCGCCTGGAACTACCTGCGTGAAACCGCCGGAACCTCGCTGCGCGGCACCGAAGTTCCCGACGCGGGTGAGTCGAGTCCGGACCCGAATCCTGACCTCCCCGCCCAGCCCGCGTTCTGAATCACGGCGTCGAAACATCCGGTGGGAGTGTGCGCGGTCGTATCGGCCACCTGAATGCCGAGCCGCCACGAGCCTGTGCGTCGATCGATGACGGAACATCGTTGATCTCAGCGGACACCGCCCGCCAAGTCGGCGAGACGTTCGTACATCAGGGCCAGATCGCGCTGGTAGCCGAGATCGGATGGCGCCGAGCGCACCAGATGGTCGGCGACAGCGAGTCCGCGGCGGAAATGCTGGGCCGCGCCGGCGATATCGCCGGTGTCGCGAGCGAGGCTGCCCAGTTTGTCGCAGCAGGACAGCAGATCGCGGCGATAGCCGAGGTTGCCCGGGTCGGCGGCCGACAGTTCCTCGGCGATCTCGGCCGAGCGGTTGTACCAGTCCCGCGCGGCATGGTGGTCGCCGCTCGCTCGCGAGAGAGTGCCGAGGCGGTCGTAAGTGACCGAGAGGTCGCGGCGGTAAGACGGGTTGGACGGCTGAGAGTCCACCAGAGCGAGATCGATGGTCATGGCGTTCCGGTACGCGCGATCGGCTTCGGCGAGGTCGTTCCGTGCACGGGCATGGTCGCCGAACCGGTGGTAGCAGAACGAGAGATCTCTGCGGTAGGTGCTGTTGTCCGGCGCGGATTCGACCAGGCTCGCGGCGACCGCGATGGCGTGCTCGTACAGTCGCGTCGCCTCTCCGTGATCTCCCTGGGCGGCTACGACTCTGCCGAGCGCGTTGTAGGCCAGCAGCAGATCACGCCGATACCGAAGGTTCACCGGGTCGGCGGCCGACAGTTTCTCCGCATGAATCAGGGCAGGCCTGCAGTGGGTCGCCGCGCCGTCGTAGTCGCCCTGATCCATCGCCAACGAGCCCAGCGCATCGTGGACGACCAAGAGGTCGCGACGATATTGGAGATTGCCAGGTGCGCTCGCGGCCAGTTCCTCCGTGCCCTCCAGCGCACGTCGGTAGAACCGGGCGGCTTCGCCGAAATCGCGCCATTCTCTGGCGATGTCACCGAGCACATTGCACGTGACGACGAGGTCGCGGCGGTACTGCGGATTGGTGGGGTCGGCGGCGAGGAGTTCCTGTGTGAGAGCGAGGGCGCGATGGTAGTGCCGGATGGCCTCGTGCGGATCGCCGTTCGCGCGGATCGCCCCGCCGAGCCGGTCTACGGTGATCGACAGGTCGCGTCGGTATCCGAGGTTCGAGGGTTCGGCAGCGACGAGCGCTTCGGCGATCTCCATCGAGCGCCGGTACAGGCGGATCGCTTCGTCCAGATCTCCTCGAGTCCGGGCCATTTCGGCGAGCTTGTCGTAGCCGATCGAAAGATCCCGCTGGTACTGGAGGTTGTCCGGATCGGCATCGACCAGTTCTCGCGCCATGTTGATCGCGAGCTGGTAGCGCCGAGCGGCCTCATCGAGGTCGCCGGTGGCCGACGCCAGATCGCCCAGCTTGTTGTAGGACACCGAGAGATCGCGTCGATAGAGCGTATTCCCCGGGTCGGCCGCGGCGAGTTCTTCGGTGAGGAGGAGCGTGACCCCGTAGTGGCGCGCGGCTTTGTCGGCATCGCCCGCGGCGTGGGCGATGTCGCCGATCTTCTCGTTGACGACAGCGAGATCGCGGCGATACACGCGGTTCGCGGGTTCGGCCTCCGTGAGTTCTTCGGCGATGGCGAGCGCGCAGTAGTGCAGTCTGGTCGCCGTGTCGACCGCGCCCGCTTTCCGTTCCAGATCGGCCAGTTTGCCGTACGACACCGACAGATCGCGGCGGTAACCGGAGTCGGCCGGTTGCGCGGTGGCGACATGTTCACCGATAGCAACGGAGCGTCGGTACAGGCGCCCGGCTTCAACCGCCCCGCTCGCGAGCGGGGTGAGTTCCCCGTCGGAATCGCGCTCCTCGGCGAGGGGGCTGTCGAGGTCGTCATCGAGACCGAGGAGGAACGCGCGGCGGTACAGTCGCCCGGCTGCCCGCGTGTCGCCTGCGGCGCGGAGGCGATCGCCGATCTCGATCAAGGAGAGCGTCAGCTGTCGCGTGCCCCCGGAGTTCGACCCGTCGGCCGGGCTATTCGGTATCGAGCTGAGGAGGAGATGGGTGATCGAGCCGGGAAGCCGGACTTCCGGGTCGCCCTTCGAGGAATCCGCGATGTATTCGGCCAACCGGCGATGATGAGCGGCGACATACTTCGCGCAGGCGGAGGCGATGTATTCGTCTGTCGTGCGGAGCCGGGAGAGGATTTCGAAGCATCGCTCGCGCTGGCGGAGAGAAGCGCTGTGCACGCCGTCGGCCAGCAGCCGTACCCCGGCGTCTGTTTCCGCGCGCAGCGCCTGACCGACGAGCGCGTCGCCGAGCGGGCCGGGCGAGGGATCGAGATACCGCTCGCTCGGGAACTTGGACCGCAGCCACTGGACGACCGCCACCCGGTCGGCGGCGGTATCGGGTCCATTGCCGAAGACGACTGTCATCAGTTGTTCCGCCTCGGCGGAATCATCCGCGCCGAACAAGGTCGCCACCGCGACGGCACGGCGCAGGTCGGCTTCGGGGACTCCGTCCGGAGCGGTCTCCTGCCACTCGCGAAACGGATCGATCGCTTCCGCGGAGCTCTGCGGGCGGGGCGTCGGAGCCGGTCCGGTGCCTTCGAGCGTTTGATCTTCGAACATGCGATCCCCCAATGGATTTCGTGAGCGAAAGAGCGCCGATCCTGGTGCTCAGGCTAACAGCGGGGTCCGACAGGTTCGGGCTCGTCGTGGTATGGGATCGCGTCGTGGTCGAGCGTCGTGGATGTGGGACTCGGTCACGCCGAGGAGGGTGACTCGTCGTCCTCCGGCCAGTCGTCCTCGATGACCAGCGTCCCGTCGCGCAGCGCGGTCGCGTACTGGTCGGCGACCAGGTCGGCCGGGTAGGTCGGCCAATAGGAGACCGCGCCGGTGGGCTTGTCGATGACGCAGACGGAGCCGCCGACGATCACCGGCGGACTGTCCGGGTCGGCGTGCGGCGAGCGGGGGAAGGTGGCGACGGCGACGAAGCAGGTGTCGAACTCCGCTAGCTGATAGCTGATGCCGCGATCGGCGTAATCGCCGTTGGTGAGAAGCCGCTCGGCGATCCGGTGTGCCTCGGTCGGGTCCACCGGTGTGGTCGCGTCGGTGGGGTAGGCGTGGATGTCCATGTGTCGATGGCAGCGGGGGTGTGGCCGCCTGCTCCTTCCGGGTCTCTGGATAGCACGATGGCGGCTCGGCGCAAGCCGGTTTGCGGTCAGTCGAAATGGATGGTGGACAGCATCTTGCGGGCCAGGATCTCCGGATCGGAGTCGGTGGCCAGTGCTGAATTATGCAGTGCGCCTTCGCGCCACAGCGAAGCGAAGCCGTGCACCAGCGACCATGCGGCGAGTCGGGTCGACAACTGACGGTCCTGACTGTGGCTCGGCTGGATGCTCGAAACGCCGGAGCGCAGCGCCGACCCGGATCGTTCTCGCGCGGCGCGCAGAGTCTCGTTCTCCGCGTGGAGAAGGCTGTGCCGGAACATTACGTCGAAGTGTCCCGGATGCTCGCGCGCGAAGCGAATGTAGGCCACCGCGACCTCGCGAAAGTCCGAACCGGCCTGCGCGAGCTGTTCGGCCAGCAGTTCGAATCCCTCGGTGGCCAACGCGGTGAGCAGTCCTGCTCGATCACCGAAGTGGTGGGCGGGCGCGGCGTGCGAGACGCCCGCGTGCCGGGCCAGGTTGCGCAGGGAGAGCGCGTCGACGCCGTCGGCGGCGATCCGCTCGGCGGCGGCGGTGAGCAGTGCCGCGCGGAGATCTCCGTGGTGATAACCGTCCTTCGCCATACCTCGATGGTGACCCATCATCTAGACATTGACAAGTTCATGACCGCAGCCGTATCTTTCCACTGTCAAGATTTTCTCTTCGATCCACAGGAGATCCCGATGGCACCGCTGGTCGTCCTCGTCGCCGTCACCGCACTCGCCCGGCTCATCGGCTGGCTCACCGGCAACGGCTGGCTCGATTCGTGGGCGCACGCGACCGCGCTCGGGCTGGCCGCGATGCTCGCGCTCACGTCGAGCGCGCACTTCCTCCAGCCGCGCCGCGACGCTCTGGTCGCCATGGTGCCGCCCCGGCTGCCGAACGCCCCGGCGCTGGTGACGTTGACCGGTGTGCTGGAACTGGCGGGTGCGGTCGGCGTCCTCATTCCCGCGACCGCCGACCTGGCCGCGGCCTGCCTGATCGCGCTGCTGGTGGCGCTGTTCCCGGCGAACGTCCGCGCCGCCCGCGCCGAACTGGGCATCAAGACCATGCCGCTGCCGCTGCGGGCGCTGGTTCAGGTCCTGTTCATCGCGGCCTGCGTGGTCATCATCATCGGCTGAGAACGGCGAAAGGCCCGCTCACGCATCGCAATCGATGGGTGAGCGGGCCTTTGCCGGGTCGGCGTTCAGCTGCCCCGCAATGCCTTGGCTATGGTGCGGCGCATGAACGGCCGCGCCATGTCCTCGGGCAGGTTCGCCCAGGCCAGGAAGAATCGCGTGAGCGGGTCGAGCGCGATGTGGTGGCGGCCGCGTTCCAGGCCGCGCACGGCGGCCTCGGCGACGCGCTCGGCAGGCATCGGCTCGATCGACCCGGTGATCGCCTTGGTCTCGACCGGCTTACGGGTGTTCTCCATGGCCAGCCCCGGTGTGTCGGTGTCGGCCGGATAGATCACCGTGACGTCCACACCTTTCGGCTCCACTTCGTAGCGCAGGCACAACGCCAGCTGCCGGATGCTCGCCTTGGTCGGTCCGTAGGCGGTATACCCGGTGATGCCGAGAAACGCCGACGTGGAGCTGACCAACAGGATCTTTCCCCTGGACCGCTCCACCATGCCGGGCAGCACCCGCCGCACCGCGTGCACCGCACCGAGATAGTTCGCCGACATCTGCGCCTCGAACTCGTCGGGCCGCACTTCGAGGAACCGCCCGGGCAGCGCGAGGCCGGCGCAGCAGGCGATGACCTCGCACGGTCCGTTGCGCTGCTCCAGTTCCGTGATGGCCGAGGCGAGTTGGTCCGCGCTCGTGACGTCCGCGGCGGCCCAGTCCGCGCCCAGTCGTTTCGCGGTGTCGCGCAGCGGAAGCTTCCGCCGCGCGATGAGCGAGACCTGCGCCCCACGCCCCGCGAAGGCCTCCGCCACCGCGGCGCCGATCCCTTCCGATCCTCCGGTGACGATGACGTGCTTGCCGACCCAATCCTTGACCCGTGCCATCGCGGCGACTCAGGCTCGACTGGCGGTGACGATGTCGGCGATCCGGTCCCGCCACAGCAGATAGGTGGCGGAGCTGCCGTCGTCGGGCAGATCATCGAGCGAACTCTCGATCAGCGCGTCGGTCTTCGCCACGGTGGTCCCGCAGAAGACCTGCGCCGCCGCTTCGCTGTGCTCGTTGACGCTGTTGGTCTGCTGCCGGATGCGGGCGACCATGGCCGAGCCCAGCGACAGCTGCGGCCGGAACTCGCCGGCCACGTCCCAGAGTTCCTCCATCGCAGCCGATTCCACGCCGCCCGCGAAGGTGACGGCGATGCCGACGCCGCTCCACAGATCGGCGTGCCGTTTCGGCTCGAACTCGCCGATCAGCCGCACGACACCGGCCGGGCTGCCGCCGCCGATGAACCACAGCGCGCGGCCCATGCCCTGGTCCGCGATGCGCTTCAGGTTGTCGCGGTCGCCGAGCCAGCCGGGGTAGCGGGTCTCGACGTGCTTGTCCCGCACGTAGCGCTGCATCTGGAAGAACGCCTTGTAGAAGCCGTAACCGTCGATGGCGAGCCAGCGGAACAGCGGGTGCTGCGGGAACAGCTTCTTCCACCGGAACTTCGGGATCTTCGCCATGGCGAGGCCGACGCCGACGTACATGGTCAGCGCGTATTCGCTGGCCGGGCCGTCGATCAGGTCGGCGGCGCGCCGGCCGGGCGAGAGCGAGTCGACAGCGGTGAGGCCGACTGCCGCGCCCTCGTAGGCGAACCCGCGGTACTTCGGCGGCACCCGCAACAGGGTGGCGATCAGCTCGTCGTTGTCGGAGCTGCGGACCGCGGAGTCGATGCCGCCGACCAAATGCATCGTCACCTGCTCGAGTTCGAGCGCGGTGTGCTGGTCGGGCTGCTCGAACCCGCTGAGCACCTGGCGGACACTGGCCGGACTGGGGACGAACAGGGCCGCGCGCAGCGGACCCAACGGCGAGGGCATGGGGTTCTCCAATCGTCGGAGGAGTGGGGGATCGTCACAGGATCAAGCGACGGAAGCCGCCGTCGAAGAAGGTCAGCGTTCCCGTGGCGGCCAGTTCGGCGTCGCGTTCGGCGTGTACGACCTCGCCGACGACGATGCTGTGGTCGCCGCTGTCGAATACGGCGTCGAGCTTGCACTCCAAGCCCGCGGCCGCGTGCGCCAGCATCGGCGCCGCGGTGTGCGGTCCGGGGAACCACTCGACCTGGTCGAATTGCGCGCTGCCGTCGGGGCGCGCCGAGTCGGCGAAATACCGGGCCACCGGCTCCTGGTCCGCCGAAAGCACCGAAACGGCGAACGCGCCCGCCTCGTGGATCGCCCGGTGCAGGCGCGCCGTATGGGCGACGCACACCAGGATCAGCGGGGGATCCAGCGAGACGGACGTGAACGCGTTGGCGGTCATGCCGTGCGGCCGTGGCCACCCGGTGGTGACCACGGTGACACCGGTGGTGAACGCGCCGAGCACGCGGCGCAGCTCGGCGCGGTCGGTCATGAGCGGGCGGCCTCCTTCTCCGGTTCGGGCTCACCCGCGATGTCGGCCTCCAGGTCGTCGGCCACCACGGGCTGCTCCGCCGCTTCCGGCGCGGCGCCCCGTTGCCGCCACCATTCGGCGATGCCGCGCACCCACCAGTAGACGCCGCGCGCGCCGCAGACGATGACCAGCGCGATGAACAACCCGTAGGAGATGTGCAGCGCGGTGACCACGCCGTACATGATGCCGACCGAGGCGCCGAACATGATCTGCTGCTTCTTGCCCGACGGGGTGGTGCCAGGGTCGGTGACCATGTAGTTGGTGAACAGGACGAACGCCAGACCGGTCATCATGCTCAGGCCGGCCAGGATCGAGATGTTCGGTTCGATGAGCCCGCGCACGATGGCCTGCAGCGCGAACGCGCCGACCCACGCCATGATCAGCGGCATCTTCAGCGTCAGCTTGGCGTTGAGCATGGTGCCGGTCGTGAGCAGGCCGAGCACGATGAGCGCGTCCGCCGGTCCGGTGATGTATTCGGTGAAGTGGTACGGCGGTGCGACCGCGATCATCGGGAACACCAGGAAGCACACCACGACACCGAAGTTCGACGGGTTCATGAAGTGGCGCATCTTGCCGTTGATCTTGGCGCGCAGCACCCACTTCGTGCCGACCGCGACCACGATGCCGAAGATCACCGGCCACAGCTTGTCGTGCGCGAAGGTCAGGAAGTTGAACGCCAAGCCGGTGATGTGCGCGGGCAACAGGAATTCGAACAACCCACGCGGTCCGCGGCCGCGGAAGGCGGGCGCACGCTTGTACGCCCAGGCCGCCAGGACCTCCAGCCCGATTTCGGTGGTGTAGGCGGTGGCCAGTGCGATGAACGGCCAGAGGAACGGCTGCTCGAAGCCGAGCAGCGGGAACCCGATCAGGTTGAAGATCGTGATCGAGATGGCGAAGTTGCGCAGCGCCAGGTAGCGCGGATCCTTCGTCGCCGCGGGCTTTTCCATCCATTCCTTGGCGAATTCGGTGCCCGAGCGCTGCATCGACGAGATGCGTTCGGCGGTGGTCGTCGGTGCGGCCGTGCCGTTGCTTTCGGGAGCGGCGCCGTTGCCGTTGGCCGCGCCGTTGCCGTTGGCCGCCGATGTTTCGTGATGACCGTTCGAGGCGGCTTTCGCCTCGCCCGGATCCTTGTTGTCGTTGTCGCTCATCGCTGCTTGACCTCCTGCGCGTCCGAGGCGAGGTTCACGGTGTGCCAGCCCGGCGCGAGCTGGAGGGATTGATCGTGCGGGGTGCCGTTGGTCTCCCGCCAGCGGAGCGTGACGTTCAACGGGGCGGCCGGATCGACCTCGCCGAGGCCGATGTGCACCTCGGTGGCCCGCTTGCCGGTGTGCCCGCTGCCGCCGTCGAGGTGGCTGGTGAGCAACCGGCCGTCCGGGGTGCGGACCTCGACCTGGGCGTCCACCGCCGGAACGCCCTGCGGGGGCAGACCGGCGACGGTGGTCGTGGCCGCGTTGCCCTCCCAAGCCTGCTTGAACAGCTTCAGGCCGAGGAACTGGCCGCCCTTCGCCTTGTTGTTGTGGTAGAAGGTCGGGTCGCCCCACTGGCGGGCGACGGCGAAGCTGAGCGCGCCGTTGCCGGATGTGTCGCCGACCGCGATGCCGCGCGAGGGCACCGGGGTGTCCATGCCGAGCGCGTGGGTGAGGTTGGCGAACTTGCCGTCGTCACCGCGGCTGAAGAAGCCGACCGGATTGCTGCCCGCCAGATCGGCGTCCGAGCTGATGATCGGCCAGGCCCAGGGGTACCTGGTCAGGTCGTCGTTCATGGTGCCGAGTTCCTGGATCTGCGGCCACCGGTTGGTCTCACCCTTGATCATGCCGGTCGCCTGGATCAGTTCGTTGCGGCCGTCGTTGTCGAAGTCATCGATCTTGGCGTCCCAGCCCCAGGTCTCCCAGGCCAGCCCGACGTCCGTGGCGCGGTTCTTGAACGGCGCGATGCCCTCGGCCAGTTGACGTGCCGCGTCGGCGGTGTCTTTGGCCGTGTTGTAGAACGCGAAGTGGCCTTCCATGAGCGCGAAGCGCACGGCGATGTTGCTGACGAACAGGTCGGGCATGCCGTCGCCGTTCAGGTCGCCGAAGTCGGCCGCCATGCCCTTGTCCGAATCATGGCCCATCACATAGGACTTCGGCTCGGTGATGCCGCGTTCGCCCTCGGCGTAGCCGAAGCGGATCTGGCCCGGTGTGGACTTGTTGACGAACAGGCGGTCGCGCCCGAAGTCGTTGGCCACGTACAGCTCGGGAAGCTGATCGCCGTTCAGGTCGGCCGCGGCGGCGGCCAGCGCCCATCCGGTGTCCATGCCGATCGGGAACGGGTTGGCCACCTCGCGGTACTCGGCGGTCGGCTCGTCACCCGATTTGGCGGAGGCGAGGGTGAAGATGCGATCCTTGCCGCCGTTGCGCGCGTTGGACAGCGAGTCGGTCATCCACAGCGCGAGCTGGCCGTCCTTGGAGAGCACGTCCATGTCGTTGAAGTACTGGCCCAGGTAGATGTCCGGCTTGCCGTCACCGTCGAAGTCGGACACCGAGACCGCCGCGGTGATCCAGCGCTGGCCCTCGTAGTGCCCGTCCGGGGTGTTCGGGGACGGCACGATGTCGACCGGGCGGAACGCCTTGGCGTCCAGGTGGGTCGCGTTGGCGCGCTGCAGGTACAGGATCGGCGTGCGGCCGTAGTACGACACCAGTGCGTCCATGCGGCCGTCACCGTTGAAGTCGCCCGGGATGCAGCCGGACGGAACCGTGGAGGAGTCGGCGGGCAGTGGCCGCGGATCGAGCACGAAGGGCTCGTACCGGGCGGTGTTGCTGTCCGGCGTCGGTGTGATGAAGGCCGTGTCCGAGCGGGGGTCGACCACGCAGAGGTCGTCGGCAAGCCGGTTGCCGTCGAAGTCGTTCATCGCGATGGCCGCGCCGACCGAGGAGATCCAGGCCGACAGGTGCTTGTACGGCTCGCGCAGCTCGCGGATCTTGCGGTCGGTCGGCAGGCCCTTTGGCAGCGCGATCGGCATCGCGGTGAAGTCGAACTTGCTCGCGATGGGGCCGCCCGCCTCGTCGTAGGTGGGCAGCAGCGCCGACCGTGCGGGAATGAACAGCGAGCCCATCAGCAGCAGCGCCACCCCGGGCACCACCGCCTTTCGGAGGAGGGATCGATTGATGGGAATTTTCACGAGTGCTGCTCCTCATGGGCGAGTGTGAATTGCTGTCCCGCGGTGTCCGCGAGTCCGTCGAGCACCTCGCGCAGCGTGGCCAGCGCCTGGTCCATTTGCTGCTCGGTGTGCCTGCAGTTGATGAAGAACCGCAGCCTGGCCTCTCCCGCCGGGACGACCGGGTGGGTGATGGCGTTCACGCTGAAGTCGCGTTGCAGCATGGCCAATGCCGCCAGCACGGCCGGTTCGTCGGCGCCGGTCATCACGGGGATGATCGGCGAATCCTCCGACGTGCCGATGTCGAAGCCGTAGTCCTTGGCGCGGCGGTGGAAGTACTCGCTGTTGTGCCGCAGCCGCGTCACGCGTTCCGGCTCGTCGCGCAGGACCCCGAGCCCGGCCAGGGCGGCGCCGATCGCCGACGGGGCCGGGGCGGCGGTGTACATGCTCAAACCGCCCGCGACGTACTTGAATCCGTCGATCAGTTCCCGGTTGCCCGCGAGGTAGCCGCCGACGCTGCCGAGCGCTTTGGACAGGGTGCCCATCCAGACGTCCACGGCGTCGCCGGGCAGGTCGAACAGCTCGCGCACACCGTGCCCGGTGGCGCCGAGGGTGCCGAACGAATGCGCCTCGTCGATCATGATCGAGCAGTCGTAGCGCCTGGCCACCTCGATGATCTCGGGCAACCGCACCACGTCGCCGTCCATGCTGTAGAGGCCCTCGATGATCACCATGGCCCGGTCGAAGCTGCGCCGCGACATCTTGAGGATCGTCTCGAGCGACTCCGGATCGTTGTGCCGGAAGGAAACTCGCTTGCAGCGCGACCACTCCGTGCCGGAGACCACGCTGTGGTGGATCAGCGCGTCACAGACCGCGAGATCGCGCTTGCCGAGCAGGAATCCGACCGCGGCGGCGTTGGTGAGGTAGCCGCTCGCGGTCACCAGCGCCGCCTCGGTGT
The DNA here is from genome assembly GCF_040644075.1 of Nocardia sp. NPDC047038. NCBI lineage: Bacteria > Bacillati > Actinomycetota > Actinomycetes > Mycobacteriales > Nocardiaceae > Nocardia > Nocardia sp. NPDC047038. The sequence continues at coordinate 325,429 of NZ_JBEYVQ010000001.1, forward strand.
CGTAGATGCGCGCGATCTCGGCTTCCAGTTCGCGATAGATCGGCAGCTCGCCCGCCACGATCCGGACCGCGGCGGCGGAGGTGCCGTACTGATCGATCGCGTCCTTGGCGGCCTGTCGTACCCGGGGGTCGGCGGCCAGGTCCAGGTAGCCGAAGCTGCTGAAGTTCACCACGTCCCGATCGGCCATCCGGGTCACCGCGCCGCTGATGCCCTCGTGCGGCAGGTAGTACGGGTTGACCAGACCGACCTCGTTGACCCAGGCGTCGAACCGCCCGAACCGCTGCGCGGCCTCGAGCACGCCGGGGTGGTCACGGAACGACGTGTGCGCGACTCCGCGCGACGCGCTGTTGCCGGTCGCCGCGGTAGGGACGGCGGGGCCGTCCGCGGCACGCGCGCCGTTGCCGGTCGCCGGGGCGGTGTTCTCGCCGTTGGCGTGCCTGGCCAGCAGTGCGCGGGCCAGTTCCCTGTTGTTGCCGGTCATTCGTCCTCGCTCCTCGCCGCGCGCTCTTCTTCCTGGACAATCTGCTCGGCAATTCGCGCGCCGAGCCCGCGCAACGTCAGTCCGATCACGGCGAGCACCGACAGCTGGGTGCCGAGCACTTGCACCACGCGGGCGCCGAACTCCATGCCCATCAGCGAATCCATGCCGAGCTCGGGCAGCGGGGTGTTCAGATCGATCGTCTCGGCGTCGACGCCGAGCACCGCGGCCAGCTGCTCGGCGAGCAGGTAGGCCACCACCTCGCCGCGCTGCTCCACCCCCAGTTGGAGGATCTCCGCCCGCAGCGCGCCCGCGCCCGACGCCCCGCCGCCCGCGGCCGCCACCTGGTCGGCGAAACGCGGTGTGCGGGTGGACGGGCGATGCGCCAGCGCCCACTGGCTCCAGTCCACGTCGAACAGCACGATCTGCGGCAGGTTCAGCCGCAGGCACTCGCCCAGCAGATCGGTGGCCACGTCCATGTCCACCGAGCGGTAACCGGTCATCTCCGCATATCGGCTGACCGCCTCGTAATCGGCCATGCCGCCGCCACCGCTCATGAAGCCCCAGTTCACCGCGAGTGCGGCGGCGCCGCGGGCCCGGCGGGCGGACGCGATCATGTCCAACACGGAATTCGCGGCCGCGTAGCCGAATTGGGGCGAGATGCCGACGATGCTGCTCGCCGAGGAGAACAGCACGAACATGTCGAGGTCGATATCGGCGGCGGTGACGGCGGTGTCCAGGTTGACCGCACCGGCGACCTTGGGCCCGAAGATCTCCGCCAGCGACTCGGCGGTGATCTGCGGGACCTCGAGGTTGTTCACCACGCCGGCCGCGTGGAACACCCCGCGCAGCGGATGTCCGCTGGCCTGAATGCGTTCGACCAGCGCGGCGACGGCGTCGTAGTCGGCCATGTCGAGACGCTCCTCGACGACCTCCACGCCCGTGGCGGTGAGCTCGGCGACCGCGGCGCGGGCCGCGTCACCGGTCGCGCCGCTGCGTCCGGCCAGCACCACGCGCCGCGCGCCGATCCGCACCAGCCAGCGCGCGGTGGCCAGGCCGAACGCGCCGAAGCCGCCGGTCACCAGGTAGCTGGCCGCGGGGTCGATCGGCAGACTCGGCCGCTTGGCCAGCACGGTCGGTTCCGGCTCCCGCAGATCGAGCACGACCCGGCCGATCTGCTTGGACCGCACCACGGTCTCGAACGCCTCGGCGGTCGACGTGAGCGGGAACGCGGTGTACGGCAGGTACTCGTAGGTGCCGTCGTTCAGCGCGTCCATCGCCCGGCGCGCCGCGCGGCGGACCAGCTCGGGGCGCACGGCCAGGGCGCGGTCCATGTCCACGGCGAAGAACGACAGGTTCCGGTCGAAGGGGCGCAGGTCGATCGCGCCGCCGCCGTAGATGTCGGCCTTGCCGATCTCGATGATCCGCCCGAACTCGGCGGCCGCCCGCAGGTTCTGCTGAAGGATCTCGCCGGGGGAGGAGTTGTAGACCACGTCGACGCCACGTCCCGCGGTCAGGCCGAGCACGTCGTCGACGAAGCTGATCGAACGCGAGTTGACCACCTCGTGCGCCCCCGCTGCCGCGGCCACCGCTCGGCGCTCGTCCGAGCCCGCCGTCGCGATCACCCGCGCACCGAGGCGCACCGCCACTTGGACCGCGGCCATGCCCATGCCGCCCGCCGCGCCGTGGATCAGCACCGTCTCACCCGGTCGCAGGTGCGCGAGCTCGCCGAAGGCGAATTCGGCGGTGAGGAAGGGCAGTACCGAGCTGGAGTGGCACGGGTCGAGCTCGGTGTCCGGGTAGTCGAGTGGCATCGTGGCGCCCTCGTCGGGCCGGAGGGTGACGTACCTGCGAACCAGGTCCCTGGCACACACCGACATCTCGTCCCCGACGGCGACCTCGGTCACTCCCGGGCCGACGCGCTCGACCACGCCGAAACCGTCCATACCCAGGTCGGTGCCGAAATACGTGCCGGCCAGCTCCTTTTCGGTGAGCACACCGAGCACCTTGAGCGCGTCCTTGTAGTTCAGGCCCACCGCGTCCATCCGGATCTCGACCTCGCCGGGCCCCGGCGGCACGCGATCGACCGCGCGCCACGCCAGGTCCGACAGCAATCGGGAGCGCGGAATCTCCAAGCGGAAGGAGCTTTCCGGGTCGGTCAGCGGCGCGGCCTCGTCCCAGACCGCCAGATGGTCGCGCAGGGACTTGCGCAGATGCAGCGCCCAGCACGCGCCCGCCCGCAAGGCGACCTCGTCGGCTCGTCCGTCGCCGAACACCTGCTCCAGGATGTCCGCGGCGCGCGTATTGGATTCGGTGTCGACCAGTCGCCACTGCACCGCGGGCTGCTCGTTGCGCAGCGTACGCCGGGCGCCGGTGAGCGCGGCCTGCGCGGGATGGGCGAAGGCGTCGACCGGCAGGCAGAACGCCTGCTCGGTGACCACCACCGCGCGCACCTCGGTCGCCGGGGCGTCGTCGTCCTCCTCGCCGACCACCAGTTCGCCGACCGCTTTGGCGACCTGGGCGAGCCCGTAGGCGTTGGGCACCGCGTCCAGTTCGGCACCGGACACCACGACGAGGCGACCGCGCGTCACGCCGGGCCGCTCCTGCGCGGCGCGCAGGGCGGCGAGGACACGATCGGAGGCGTCGGCCTCCTCCGGTTCCAGGGTCAGGATCTCCGCCGACGCTCGCGCGCTGGCGATCTCCTTCGCGCGCTGGGAGACGGTGCTGCCCAGGCTGACCACGAGCAGGAACTCCTCCCCGTCCGCGGGTTCGTCGGCGGTCGCGGTGTCGTCGACGATGGACCACACCGGCTCGTAGAACAGCCCGTCGAGCTGCTCGTGCAGATCCGGATCGCCCCCGAGGGCGGCAAATCGTACACCCGAAAGATGCAGTGCCACGGCACCTTCCGGCGAAGCGACGGTGATGTCCGCGCACAGCGGGTCGCCGTCGACGCGGCGGACGAGCACGACGGCCTGCTCGGGCAGCGGGCCGGTCCAGCGGACCCCGGCGACCGAGGACGGCACCACCACGCTCGCGCCGTGCGCGGTCTGCGCGTACAGCGCCGCGAAACATTGCAGCGCGGCGTCGACCGCCGCGGGATGGGCCAGATGCGGCAGGCTCGGCGCGCTCCCGGCCAGCGGCGTGAGATCCAGCCGGGCCAGCACGGAGTCGGAACCCACGCTGGCGGCGGTGATCAGCCGGAAGCTCGGTCCGTAGGCGAGGCCGTGCGCGGCCAGGCCGTCGTAGAGCGTCGCCGCGGACACCTCCACCGCGTCGGCCGCCGGGGTGAGGTCGACGGAGCGCGCGTCGACGTCCGCCTCGATCAGCCTGCCGTACGCGTTGACGGTCCAGGTGGTCGCGGTGGCGGCGCGCGAACGCAGGGTGAACCTGTGGGTGGTCTCCTCGACGGTGAGACGCAATACCGGCACGTCGTGCCGGCCGATCACCAGCGGCGCGACGAACTGGACCGACTCCAGCCCGAAGCAGGCGCGACCGGTCCGCACCGCGACCGCGCTGAGCGCGGCGTCCAGATAGGCCGCGCCCGGCAGCACGACGGAACCGTCCACCACGTGATCGGGCAGCCACGGCAGCGCGGCCACCGACAACTCGACTTCCCACTCCGGCGCGGACGCCGCGGTGCGCTGGCCGAGCATGACGTAGCCGTCGACCGCGCCGACGCGGTCCGCCTCGATCGCCGGGTCCTCGGTCCACAGCGTGCGGCGCTGCCACGGGTAGCGAGGCAGATCCAGATGCGCCACAGGCGTTTCCGTCGTGCCCGGCGCGTGCGCCGTGTCCAAGCCGCCCGTCTGGTACAGCTCGCCGACCGCGCGCAGCAGGTTGTCGCGGTCGTCGGCGTTGCGGGACAGGGTGCTGATCGCCGCGCCGTCCAGGCCGCGGCGCACCAACGCCTCCTTGATGTTGCCGCTGAGCACCGGGTGCGGTCCCACCTCGAGGAAGACCCGGTGGCCTGCGTCGAGCAGGCTGTCCACGGCCGCGCCGAACCGCACCGGCTCGCGCACGTTGCGGCACCAGTACTCGGCGTCCCAGTCGGGGCCGGACAGTTCCCCGCCGGTGACGGTGGACCAGATCGGCACCCGCGCGGGTCGCGGCGCGAGTCCGGCGAGCACGGTGGTGAGTTCGCCGAGGATGGGGTCCATCAGGTGGCTGTGGTAGGGCACCTCGACGCGCAGCGCCCTGGCGAAGACGCCTTCGGCGGTGAGTTCCTCCCGAATACGGTCCAATTCGGCCGAGTCGCCGGACAGCGTCGCCGCGGAGTGGCTGTTGATCGCCGCGACGCAGACGCCCGCCACGCCCGCGAGACGCTCGCGCAGTTGGTCTTCCGACAGGCCGACGGCGAGCATGCCGCCGGTGCCCGCGGTGGTGGCCTGCAACCGGGCGCGGTGATAGCTCACCAGCAGCGCGTCGTGCAGCGACAGCGAGCCCGAGGCGTAGGCCGAGGCCACTTCGCCGACGCTGTGGCCGACCACCGCGGCGGGGTGGATGCCGAGTTCGGCGAATTCGGCCAGGAGGGCGGCCTGGACCAGGAAGTTCGCCGGCTGCGCGTACGCGGTTCTGGTGATCTGCGACTCCGCCTCGGGGCGCAGCAGTTCCTCGACGATCGACCAGCCCGCGATGTCCTGGAAGGATTCGTCGATCGATCGCGCGGCGGCGGCGAAATGCCCGTCGGCCTCGAGCAGGCCACGGGCCATGCCCCACCACTGCGGGCCCATGCCGCTGAAGACGAACACCGGCCGGGTGGAGCCGTCGGTGAGCGCGCGGGCGGGTGACTTGCTCGCGCCCGCGGCGAAATCGGCCAGCTGCGCGCGGAGATCGTCGGTGTCGCGGTAGGCGAACGCCGCGCGGATCGGATGGTGCGCCCGCTGCGTCCACGCCGCCTCGGTCACCGCGTCCGCGGGGATGGTCTCGGTCAGGTCGTGCACCTGGGTGGCCATCGTGCGCAACGCGGTCTCGTTGCGGGCCGAAAGCGGCAGCACCGTGATCGGCCCGCGCGTCCGCTCCTGCGCGGGCGCTTCCGGCGCACGGGTGAGGATCGCATGGGCGTTGGTGCCGCCGTAGCCGAAGCTGTTGACCGCCACCGCGGCCCGGCCGTCGTCGTTGGGCAGCGGTTCGGTCTCCAGCGGAATGCGCACCCGCAGTTCGTCGAACCGGATCTCCGGGTTCGGGTTGTCCAGCCGCAGTTGCGGTGCGATGACGCCGTGGTGCAGCGTCAGCGCGGCCTTGATGAGACCCGCGACGCCCGCGGCGGCCTCGGTGTGGCCGATGTTGTTCTTCACCGAGCCGACCGGCAGCGGTTCGTCGCGGCCCTCGACCGCGCCGTACACCGCGCCGAGGGCGGCCAATTCGAGCGGGTCGCCGACGGGCGTGCCGGTGCCGTGCGCCTCCACATAGCGGACGTCGTGCGCGTCGATGCCCGCCAGCCGGTGCACCCGCCGGGCCAGCGCCTCCTGCGCGGCCGGGTTGGGCACCGGGATGGCCAGTGTGCGGCCGTCCTGGTTCACGCCGCTGCCGCGCACCACCGCGTAGATCCGGTCGCGGTCGCGGACCGCCGCGTCGAGCGTCTTCAGCACCACGGCGCCGGCGCCCTCACCGCGCCCGTAGCCGTCGGCGGCCGCGTCGAAGGACTTGCACCGGCCGTCGACCGCGAGGAACCGGCCCTTGCACATGGAGATGAACGCCTCGGGTCGCAGCATCGCGTTGGCGCCGCCGACGATCGCCGTCTCGCACTCGCCCGACTCCAGCGCCAGCACCGCCTGGTGCAGCGCGACCAAGGAGGAGGAGCAGGCGGTGTCGATGGTCATGGTGGGCCCGAGCAGATCCAGCAGGAACGCGATGCGGGCCGACAGGAGCGTGTGCGACGAGCTGGTCGGGCTGTGGCTGTTGATCGAGGCCCTGGCCACCGAACCGCTGCGCACCAGCGCGTTGTCGTTCATGAAGCCGCCGACGAACACGCCGACCTCGCGGCCGCCGACCCGGCCCGCCATCCCCGCGTCGTCGAGCGCCTCCCAGGCGACCTCGAGCAGCAGCCGCTGCTGCGGATCCATGATCGACGCCTCACGCTGGGAGATGCCGAAGAACTCGGCGTCGAAGTCCCACAGCGACTGGGTCAGGAATCCACCATGCCTGGTGTACATCCGCCCCGGGGCGTCCGGGTCCGGGTCGTAGAACTTCGCGAGGTTCCAGCGGTCCGCCGGTACTTCCACGATCCCGTCGCCCTTGTGCACGACGAGATCCCAGAAAGTGTCCGGTCCGTCGATGCCGCCCGGAAAACGGCAGCCGATACCGACAATTGCTACATTGGGCATGAAAAATCCCCTGATGCTCGGGCATTCGGTAACACAGACGTTTTCACGTCAGCGTCGTCGAATCAGCGTGGAGACAGCCGGAATCGCGGCGCCGGTAAACCTGTTCGGCCATGGGCGTCGTCCGGCGGTGAAGTGGTTCCGCGGTAGGAGGTCAGTGTCCACCCATGGTAGGAGCGGCGATTCGCGAAGGTCAATACGGAATCGTGCGGGCGGTTACCGAAAACCATTGCTGGGCAAGTAATGCCGAATTCGTCATCAACGCAGTTCAGAGGGGGTATGACGGGATTATTCCGGCGTTATTACAGAGTTATCGAGCGGTGGAACCGGTGTGAATTACATCGTTATTCCGATGTTATTCCGTACCGTCCGGCTCCGGAGCGCCGGAAGGTGTTGAGCGCGCGGTCCATTCGTGGCTACGATGGCTCGTCGAAAAGCACTGGCTGAAAGGCGATGGGCGTGGATTCGTACAACACCGGGCAGTTCCGTATCGAGGCGGAGGCCGAACCCATCGAAAGCCTGGAGTGGCTGCTGGCGTTCACCGAGCAATACATCGCGGGGTGGAACAGCGGTGACGGCGCGGCGGTCGCGAAATGCGTCACCGAGGACACGATCTGGCACGACCCTTCGCTGGACGCGCCCGCGCACGGCCGGGCGGGTGTGGAGAAGTTCGTCGCCGACACGGTGCGCTCGTTCCCGGATGTCGCCTACGCCAACCCGTTTCCGCCGGTACTCGCCGCGGACGGCCGGCTGGCCTTGGTGCCGTGGCGGATGACCGGCACCCATCTCGGCCCCATCGACCCGCCCGGTTTCGGCCCGACCGGCAAGAAGCTCGATCTGCTTGTCATCGACGCGTGGCAGTTCCGTTCCGGGCTGATCTGGCGCAGCCAGGCCACCTGGGATCTCACGGAGATGCTGCTGCAATTGGGTCTGATGCCGCCGCGCGGAAGCGCCGCCGAGCGCGCGATGGCGCGCGCCCAGCGATTCCGGTCCAAGCTGCCCTTCTGATCCGGGCGGGGGTTCACTCGCCGAACAGCGTGGCGAACCGCTCCACCGCGAGCAGGACCGAAGCGCCGACGGATTCCAGCTCGGCGCCCATGCCTACGAGCAGATTCACGATCGCGGGCACCAGCACTTCGAGCAGACCGTCGTCGCCCAGGTGACCGGCCATCTCCAGTTGGACGAAGCCGAACAGTCCCATCCACAGCTGCGCCGCGGCGGACCGCACGTCCGGGGTGTTGATCAGCCCGGCGTCCTGCGCGCGCTGCACCGCCCCGACCACGTGGTCGAAGGTTTCCGCGTAGTGCTCGAACTCCGAATCGTGCCCGGCCACCAGCACATTGCCGCGATTGATCTTCAGGTCGATGCGTGTCCCGGTGCCGAACATCAGCTGGAAGAGTTCCGGCCGCCGCTGGGCCTCGTCGCGGAACACCAGGCCGAGCACGAGCAGGTCGGTGATCGGCTCGTCGCTCACCCCGGCCGCGGTCATACGCTCGGCCAGTTGCGCGAAGCCCGCGGAACCCGCCGCCCGGATCAGGCCGGGCATCCCGCCGAAGTTGGAGTACACCGCCATCGTGGAGACCCCGCACATACGGGAAACGCGGCGGACGGTGAGCGCGTGCAAACCCTCGGTCGACACCACCTCGACGGTCGCGTCGATCAGGCGATCGCGCAGCGCGGTGTTCATCGTGTCCGTCCCGGCGGCCGGGCGCACGGCTAGTTCGGTTGTTCCGGCAGTCTGCTTGCTCATCGCTTCCGTTTCCCCCGGCGCCATCACGCCGTGACGCATAGATGCACTGGTGCGCTGTCTTCCGGAAGGCGGTATCGCCGCTCGACCGCGGGCGCCCCGATCCTGATCACCGCGCGGGCCGCCGGTCTCGGCGCCGGGGGAACGAAGTCGATTTCGATCGATGCACCATCGATTCGCTCGGGCCGGAAAGCTGATCGTGGTTCATCGCGCACAGATATCTCCGTTCTTGCCGCACGAACGGGCGGGCAGAGCATGAGGTAGAGCCGCGTTCGCGGGCTACGAAGAGCAGGCGCACCCGCCGGGAGGTGCGTGTCGGAGGTGAGTGTCGTCACTGAAACTCTATGTGATACAGCGTAACATCCACAGCGATTCCGCCGAATGTTTTGTGTCCTTATGGAATTGGCTGTTCGGCACGCTGTTGTGACATTCGCCGACGGCGCGGCGGAAGTTCTGGGGCCGGTGACAAACGATGTCCGCCCCGCGCTCGGCACGCGATGTCGATAATTGGACAAATAAGACATCGGTTCGGTGCATGCCTCGGCTATCGGTTGCCGCCGATTCTTGTTCCGCGTGGTCACGAACACGCGACAACGTTATCGTTCGCAAGGGACAGTTTCGTGGGTGGGGAGGTCGGCCGATGACGGCATCGATTCCGGGAATCATCGCGTGGCCGGTCGTCGGCTTCGTCGCGGCCGTCTTCGCGGGCCGGTGGTTGCTGGTACGCGACACGATCGTCGACCGGCTGCTGAACAAGCTGTTCGGGTGGGGATTGCTGAGTCTGCTGCTGTATCGCTGCGGCATGACGCCCGGCATCGCGAGTCTCGCCCATCAGCTCGCACTGGGTTGCACGGTGATGTCATCGATGTGCTTGCAAGGGATCGTCCGCATCTGGGCGTTGGGCGCGGAACCGGCCGCGATCCGGCGCAGGCACCGCGTCTGCTGCACGCTGGCGGCCGCGTCCACCGCCGCGATCCTGCTGGCGGGCACGTCGGCGCGACAGGACGGCAGGCTGGTCGAGCTGACCCTCGACACCGAGGGCGTGGTGGTGTGGACCGCGTTCGGCCTCCCGCTGCTGCTGAACGTGTGGCTGCTGGCGCGCATGTGCGCGCATGAACTGCGGGCCGGTGGCATCGGATTGGCGGGAAAGCTGGTGTGTGGCACGCTGATCTGGGCGGCGACCCTCTTCGGGGCGAATCTGGTGCTGTCGACGGTGTGGGTCGTCACCGGATGGCAAGGCTTGGGCGCGCAGATGGTCAGGGTCGAAACGACGGTCACCCTGTGCCTGTTGGTCGACGCGACGTTGGTCGCGATTCCGCTGGTCCAGACGTTGCTGGCGATGGCGGAACTGGATCGGGCCGGACGCGCCGGTCGCAGGCTGCGCCCGCTGTGGCGGGATCTCACCACCGCGGTGCCCGAGATCGTGCTGCGGCTCGCGGCCGGTGAGCAGGCCGACCCGGAGACCCGGCTGATGCGCATGACCGTGGAGATCCAGGACGCGCTGCTGCAACTCGGCCGCTACGCCCCGACGTCGGTGATGGCAGGCTCGGGATGTCCGCTGACCGACTACGCGCACCAAGTGGCGTGCGCGGCGCTCGCGCGCGAGGCGGGAGCGGCCCCGATCGGATCGTCCCCGGCCCGGTTGCCGGTCCCGGCGCCCGATTTCGACGCCGGGCTGCGGCAACTGCTCGATCTCGCCCGGGTGTGGCCCGTGGCCCGCGCGGCGGCGGGCGACCGAGTCCCCTCGGCCGTCGGCGTCGGCTAGAGCACCGCTTGGGTCTGGGTGACCTTCGCGACCAGCTTGTCCGCGTCGTCCCGGATCACCGTCTCGACCACGACGAACGAGCGTCCGGCGTGCAGCGGCATGGCCGACGCGACGGCGTATCCGGAACGGACCGCGCGCAGGAAGTTCGTCTTCGACTCCACCGTGGTGGTGCCCTGCTTGCCCTCCGGCAGGTTGAGGAACGCGCAGACCGCGCCGGTGGCGTCGGCCAGCGACATCAGCACCCCGCCGTGCAGCACGCCGCCCAGCGTGCACAGCGATTCGTCCCAGGCCAGGCGGCTGCGCACCAGCTCGGGCCCGTGCGCGAGCACCTCGACGCCGAGGCGTTCGGTGAACGGCATGGTCTGGTGGAACAACTTGGTGCCCGTCTCATCGATCATGTCCGCGATCTTGCCTGCCGCGGGTCACGGAGTCGATTACCTCGCGGGTAATCGACCTTCTTCCGCCGCCGTTGCCGAACGGTGACCCGCACATCGGTTGCGTATCGGTCCGCGTGCGGCGAAACGCGGCGGCGGCGCGCGGGTATCAACTGTTGAACCCGATGAACAGGAGAAACGCGATGACCAACCTCCAACCGTTCTATCGGCAGGTGCAGGCCCACTACGACCTCTCCGACGAGTTCTACGCACTCTTCCTCGACCCGACGATGACCTACAGCTGCGCCTGGTTCGAGCGACCGGACATGACGTTGGAGCAAGCGCAGCGCGCGAAGATCGACCTGGCCCTGGGCAAGCTCGACCTGCGGCCGGGGATGACTCTGCTGGACGTCGGCTGCGGGTGGGGGTCGACGATGCTGCGCGCCGCCACGGCCTACGGCGCCACGGTCGTGGGTCTGACGCTCAGTCGCAACCAGTACGACTACGTCAGGGACAAGATCGAGCGCGAGCGCATCCCCGGTGTGCAGGTCCGGCTGCAGGGTTGGGAGGAATACGAGGGCGAAGTCGACCGGATCGTCAGCATCGGCGCGTTCGAGCACTTCCGGCGGTCGCGCTACGAGACGTTCTTCCAGCGGTGTCACCGGATGCTGCCGCCGGACGGCAGGATGCTGCTGCACACGATCGTGGGGTGGACGTTGAAAGACATGCGGCGCATGGGCATACCGGTGACCCGGGACGACGCGCTGTTCCAGATCTTCATCAAACGAGAGATCTTCCCCGGCGGGCAGCTGCCGCATCCCGCCGAGGTCACGCGCCTGGCCGGGCGCGCCGGGTTGGGCACGGAGAAGATGCAGGAATTGCGGCCGCACTACGCGCGCACCCTCGACTGCTGGGCCGAGGCGCTGCGGGCGCATCGGGAGGAGGCGGTCGCCCTGGCATCCGAGGAGGTCTACCAGCGGTACATGAAGTATCTGACCGGGTGCGCGGCGCAATTCCGCGCCGGTCGCATCGATATCGTGCAATTCACGCTGGTCAAGTGACGCTGTTTCAGAGCCGCCCCGGCGGGGGCCGGTTCAGCTCATCCGCGCCACCACGGCGTCGGGGAGATGGGGGAGCGCGAGGTCGATCAGCCGCCACGGCCACCCGGGGACGCAGGCTCGGCGTCGCTCCTGCTCGATGGCGGCCACCATCGCCGCCACGCCCTTGTCCAGGGGCGCGACCATCCGCGCGTCGCCCGCCTTGGCCGCCATATCGGTGGCGATGAAACCCGGCAGCAGGGTGGTCACCCGGATCGGCGAGCGTGCCAATTCGGTGGACAGTGCCTCGCCGAGCGCGGCGAGCCCCGCCTTGCTCGCCGAATAGGCCGCCTTCTTGCCGGGCAGCCCGCGCACCGCGCTCATCGACGCGACGAGTACCAGGTGCCCCGCCCGCTGCGCGCGGAAGATCTCCAGCGCCGCTTCCGCCTGCGCGAGCGCGCTGACGAAGTTCGTAGTGGCCGTCGCGAGATTCGCGTCGGCCCGTCCGGTGCCGATCAGCGCTCCCTTGCCGATCCCGGCGTTGACGATCACCCGGTCCAAGCCGCCGAGTTCGTCGCGCAGTTCGCCGAAGACGGCCGGCACCGCCGCGTGGTCGTCCACGTCGAGCGCGCGCACCGCGACGGTGATTCCGGGATGACTCGCCACCAGCTCGTCGCGCAACTGTGTGAGCGCGTCCAGCCTGCGGGCGCACAGCGCGAGGTCGCGGCCATCGGCGGCGAAATCGCGCGCCATGGCGGCCCCGAGGCCCGCGCTCGCGCCGGTGATCAGAATCCTTTTTCGCGACATGCGGCTGACCTTATAAGGCACAGTCGGACGTCGTCCGTCGAGTGCGCCTCCGTCGTTTCAGTCGCCGGAGGAGCCGGTCGGCGGCGCTGTCGACAGCAACCGCCACGGCCCGCAGTTCTCGGTCTTGAACCCGACGTCGGTCGGCTTGATCCGCACCCGGACCGGGCCGAGCCGGGTGTAGTTGTTCGCGATGATGTACTGCATGTTCGTGTTGTCGCCCTCGACCTTCCACAACCTGCGCCAATCACACGCGTAGGCGGGGTCGCTCGTGCCGGGCGCCTCCCAGAGACCGGGGACGATATCGACGCCGACCAAATAGACGCCATCCTGCGAGATGGTGTTCGCGGGTTCGGCCGTCGCCGTCGCCGCCGCGAGCAGGGTCACCGCGGAACTCATGGCTCCCGCGAGGAGGAGCGCGCTAGCACGCATATCGGTTCTCCTTGACTTGTACTCCCGCCGCGTCCACGGGTCGTCGTGCTCCCGCCGTCGCGGCCGACTCGAGAGATCCCCCGCATCTCCGCGGCAAGCATTACCAGAACCGACCAGGTGGTGTGCCGGAATCCGCGTTTCCGGACCGGACCACGCAGACCTCGCTATCGCCGAGAAAATTCCAGGCAATCCTGACGTATCGGGAAGTCGCCACGGATTTCGGCGTGCCGATCGAGACAGTTCCGACTCGCGTGCATTACGCTCTGCTATCTCTGCGCAAACCGCCGGGGCGGATCTGACCGCCGGGCATCGCGCATGCTGTAACAGTTCGATCACGCACCTTGCTTTGCTGATACATGCGTTGCCAGAGTGACCATTGGGTTTGGTGTTACAAGTGGGAAGGGAGGGGTGCTCCATCCCGGGGCACCGACCGCACTATGAAGCCAAGCATCGTCAAAGCCGGTATCTGCACCGCGGTCACGGCCGCGGTAACGGTGACGTTGTCCGGATTGCTTCCGGCCAGCGCGCAGGCGGCGCCGTCGCCGCTGGACATGTCGAAGAAGCTCGCAGGCAAGACTGTATTCCTGGACCCCGGCCACCAGGGGTCCAACCACTCCCAGGACTTGGCCAGACAGGTCAGCGATGGTCGCGGCGGCACCAAGGACTGCCAGACCACCGGCATGACCACGATGAACGGCGTTCCCGAGCACACCATCACCTGGAACGTCGCGCAGGTCGTCAAGACATCGCTGGAGACGCTCGGCGCGCACGTCGTGCTGAGCCGCCAGGACGATATGAACTGGGGCGGCTGCGTCGACGAACGGGCCCGCGCGGCGAGCCAGTCCGGCGCCGACGTCGCCGTGAGCATCCATGCCGACAGCGCGCCCGCGCAGGATCGCGGATTCCACCTGATCATCCCGGAGCTGCCCATCCCGAATCTGATCGTCGATCAGGTCCAGGCGGGAGCGGGACTCGCCGCGTCCAAGTCGGTGCGCGACGCGTATCGCGATGCGGGATTCCCGCCCGCCAACTACGGCGGGGTGGTGGACGGTCTGCAGACCCGCACGGACATCGCCGGGCCCGCGTTGACCACCGTTCCGCTCGTCTTCCTCGAGATGGGCAATGGCGCCAATCCCGAGGACGCGGCGTCGCTGGAGACACCGGACGGGCAGCTCAAGCACGCGATCGCGCTGACCACCGGCGTGGTCGGTTACCTGCTCGGCACACCGCAGCCGAGTGCCGCGCCGGATCAGCAGGGCGGCCAGAGCACCCCGCAGGGTGCGTCGTTCGACCATCCCGCGGTCGCCCCGGAAACGCCGCAGGCTCCGACGCCGGGAACGCCGCAGGCTCAGACGAACCCGTTCGCCCCCCAAGCCCAGACGAACCCGTTCGCTCCCCAGGCTCAGACGAACCCGGCGGTACCGCAGGCCCAGGTGATTCCCGCGGTGCCGCAGAGTTACACGACTCCCGGTGCGCCGCAGAGCCCTGCGGCACCGGCGGTGCCGCAGGCGCAGTCGGTTCCCAGCACCACGACGCCGAAACCGGCTCCAGGAACGGCGACACCGCAGTCACCCGGTGCGTCGGCGGCGCCGAAATCGCCGGGTACTTCCGGAACCCAGTCGCCGGGCACGCCGAACGCACAGCAGTCCCCCGGGGCCGCCGGGGGCAACGCTTCGATCATGGAGTTGCTGATGCCGTTGGCGAAGATGCTCGGGCTGGACAACAACGCCATCAGCACGGAGTTGATCAATCTCGGTTACAGCCTGGCGGGCATGCTGCTGGGCCCCGCGAAATAGTCCGCGCACCGAACCCACCGGACGCCACCCTCACCACGGCGAGGGTGGCGTCCGGCTTTTCCCGCGGGTCTCGCGGCGCACTAGGGTGAGCGGAATGGCTGACCGGATTCCTGTTGTGCTCGTCGCGGGGTTTCTCGGTTCGGGCAAGACCACGCTGCTCAATCATTTGCTGCGAAACAACCGGGGGACCCGGATCGGCGTGGTGGTCAATGACTTCGGGGCGATCAACGTCGATTCGATGCTGGTCGCCGGGCAGGTCGACGCGATGGTCTCGCTCGGCAACGGCTGCGTGTGCTGCGCCGTCGACGTCACCGAACTGGACGAGCTGTTCACCCGGCTCACGCAGCCGCGCGCCGGAATCGACGTGATCGTGGTGGAGGCCAGCGGCTTGGCCGAGCCGCGCAATCTCATCCGGATGGTGGTCGGCAGCGACAATCCGCGCCTGCGCTACGGCGGCCTGGTCGAGGTGGTCGACGCCGAACAGTTCCCGGACAGCAGTGCCCGGCATCCGGAGCTGCGCACTCATGTGCGGCTGGCCGACCTGGTGGTGGTGAACAAGGCCGATCGGGTGGCGCCCGAGCAGCTCGCACGGCTGCGTGCGGACATCGCGGCGCTGGTCGGCTCGGTGCCGGTGTACGCGACCACCCACGGCCGGATCGATCCCGGACTGCTGTTCGACCGACCGCGACGCGAACGCCGGCTGGTGGCCGAGCAACTGAGCTTCGACGAACTGCTGGTCGAGCACGAGCACCACGACCACGCCGGGCACCGCCATCTGCACGACGACTACACCAGCGTCTCCTTCGCCAGCGACCGGGAGCTGGACCCGCGCAAACTGATCGGCTTCCTGGAGGACCCGCCACCGGGATTGTTCCGGGCCAAGGGCTTCGCCGCCTTCGGGGTGGCGGGCGAACGCAGGAAATTCGTCCTGCACATGGTCGGCCGCCACATCGTCTTCGAGCCGGGTGGCTGGTCGCGCGGCGAATCGCGGGGGGCGCAGCTGGTGCTCATCGGTGCCGGTCTGCACACCGACAAGGCCATGGCGCGGCTTCGTGACACGGTGCACGACGACGCCGAACCGCTCGATTCGCAGAGCATGCTCGGGGTATGGCGTTATACGCCGCACTGAGCGCGCAGATTGGCGCGTTCGGTCGCGACATGTCGTGTTCGGTGCTGGTGACAGAGCGGTCTTTTCATGAGACTGGATGCGTGTCCGCCGGTCGGTGGGCACCGGGAGCGTATTGCCGCGCGCGGCGCCGCTCGGCAGCCGATCCGTTACCGACCGAATCGTCCTGCGACCGATGGGAGTTTCCCGTGTCAGATTCCATGGAGAGCGCCACCGCGTACGTCATCGAGGTGCTGGAGGCCAAGGGCACCGCCACCCGCGACGACTTCGACGTTCCCGCGATCGTCGCCGAGACCCACGCACTCACCAACAGCTGGGATTTCCGGGCGATCGAGGACGCGACCTTCTGGTCGATCGCCGCGCGTTTCCTCAGGCCGTGAAGCTCCGCTCGGTGCGCGGCGCGTGGGTGGCCAGCGACCAGCGCCGAGCCGCGCGCCGCAGCGATCCCGGGTCGGAGTAGCCGAGGATCTCGGCTTGGCGCGAGGGGCTCAGCGGCCCCGTGGCGGTCGCGGCGACCAGCCGCGCGCCGCGCGCCCGGTCCAGCTCGGCACGCCACGTGGTACCCGCCTCGCGCAACCGCCGCTGGAGCGTGCGCGGGCTGGTGGCCAGCCTCCGCGCCACCCGCTCCAGGGACGCGTCGCCGTCCTCCAGGCAGTCCGCCAGGGCGGCCGCGACGCGTTCGGGCCATGCGGTGGCCAGCGGCGGCGGTGGCGGAAGCGCAGCGGCCAAGGGTTGCAGAATGCCGACCAGGACCGGATCGCTGGTGGTCAGCGGCAGATCCATGTCCGAGGCGCGGAAGGTCATAGCGTCCACCGGCGCGTCGAACTCGATCGCGGTGGTGCCGAACACCTCGATGAAGGTGTCGATCTTGGTGGGCGCGTGCTGGCGCAGCGCGACCCGCACCGGGGCCAGCGGTTCACGCACCACGCGCCGCGCCCGGCTGAGCACCGCGCTCAGCCCCCAGAGTTGGGTGAGATCGCGGCCGCGGCCTTCCCCGTCGATCATGTCCAGATACAAGGTGACTTCGTCGTCGTTCTCCGCGACCAGGTCGAACCGGTGGTTGGTAGTCACCGCAGTGACGTACGGACCGCAGGTCGCCAGTCCGGCCCCCAGTGTCGGCGCCGAGGAGAACAGATAGTCGTAGAGCCCCAGGCAGGTCAGTTCGTAGCGGCTCGCCACGTTCAGGGCGACGTCCGGATCGCCGAGTTCGAGTTCACCGATCTCCCACAGCCGGGAGAACATCTGGCTGGGCAGGTGCAGGTCGTCGCCCACCATGGTCCACTCCGGCAATCCGGTTTCCCGGAGCAGCCGGTCGCGGTCCACCCCGGCCGCGATGAGTTGCGAGATGACGAACCGGTGGAGCAGAACCTGATCGGTTCCCATCGCGTGCTCCCTTCTGCCACGCGACCGATCGGCGCACCGTCGGTCTCCGAGTGAAGCGATACCGCGCGCACACGCTATACCGGACGTGTTGATTCGTCATGAGAATCACGTCACGGTCAGATCACCCGCAGGCGTTCACCCATTCCGACAGTCCGTCGGCGAACAGCTGGCGCTTCCAGATCGGAACTTCGTGTTTGATCCGGTCCACCAGTTCCGCGCATGCCGCGAACGCCGCGCCGCGATGCGCCGCCGCCACCGCGACGACGATCGCGCGGTCACCGATGTCGAGCGAGCCGACGCGGTGCACGGCCGCGACCGGCAGGCCGTGCGTGGCGGCGAGTTCGGCGCAGACGGTGTGCAGGAACCGCTCCGCCTGCGGGTGCGCGGAGTATTCCAGGGCCGAAACGGCTTGTCCGCCATCGTGGTCGCGGACTTTCCCGGTGAACACCACGACAGCGCCGTAATGCGATCCGGACACCGCCTCCTCGACCTCCGCTGGGTCCAGCGGCTGGTCGCTGATCCGGGCGAGCCGGACCGTAGCCTCAGCCGTTGTCATGACTTCCACCTCCGGCGACTTGTGCGAGCAGATGATCCAGCAGCGGTTCCAGCACCGCGATGCCGTCTTTCACGCCGCCCGGCGACCCGGGCAGATTCACGATCACCGAGCGTCCCGCGAGTCCCGCCACGCCGCGGCTCAGCGCCGCCAGCGGGAACTTCGCGGTGCCGCGCTGCCGGATCGCCTCCGCCACACCGGGTAGTTCGCGATCGAGCAAGGCGAGGGTGGCCTCCGGGGTGGCGTCGGTGGGGGAGGCTCCGGTCCCACCGGTGCTGATGACGAGTGCGGGTTCGAAGCGCAGCGCGTCGGCGAGCCCGAATTCGATCTCGGCGTCGGCGTAGACCAGGGGGCCCCGCACCGAGAAGCCGAGGCCGGACAGCCAGTCCACGAGCACCGGACCGGTGGTGTCGACGCGGGTGCCCGCCGCGACCCCGGTCGACGCGACCAGCACCACGGCCGAGCGTTCCTCCTCGTCGAATTCGGGCTCGGCGTAGTCGGCGGTGACCGGCTCGTCCTCGCTCTCGTCCGAGGCCGCGTCGTCGGGGCGCTCCCAATGACCGTGTTTGCCGCCTTCTTTGGTCAGCAGGCGCACGCCGGTGAGCACTGCCGCGGGGTCGACCGCCTTCACCATGTCGTGCAGGGTGAGACCCGCGACCGCGACCGCGGTGAGCGCCTCCATCTCGACACCCGTCGGACCCTTGGTCTTCGCGGTGGCCTCGATGGTGATGGCGGTGTCGGTGAAACCGAACTCCACCCGCACCGACGACAGCGCCAGCTGATGGCACAGCGGGATCAACTCGGAGGTCTTCTTCGCCCCCGCGATGCCCGCGATGCGGGCGGTGGACAGCACGTCCGCCTTCGGCATGTCGTCGGCCCGTACCAGCGCGACCACCTCGGCCGTGGTGCGCAACTCGCCTGCCGCGACGGCGATCCGGGTGGTCTCGCTCTTCGCGC
This sequence comes from Nocardia sp. NPDC047038, assembly GCF_040644075.1. Taxonomy (NCBI): domain Bacteria; kingdom Bacillati; phylum Actinomycetota; class Actinomycetes; order Mycobacteriales; family Nocardiaceae; genus Nocardia; species Nocardia sp. NPDC047038. The sequence continues at coordinate 344,201 of NZ_JBEYVQ010000001.1, forward strand.
TCACATCGACCATGCGGGCGCGACCTTCGTGGTCGACATGGGACAACTCGCTCATAAGGTCCACACTCGCACAACCGCGCCCGCGGGCAGAGCGGTGACCTCGGCGGGTACATCGATCAGCACGTCGGCTTTCGCCATGGCCGCCACGAGATGCGAGCCCGGACCGGACACCACCTCGACCGCACGCGGCCGTCCGGACGCGGACGACTCACTCGAGTGCCCACGGATCAGCCTCCCCCGCAGGAACTGACGCTTGCCCTCCGGCGAGCGCGGCACGGCGTTGAACAGGGGAAGCTCGTAGGTGTCCACCTCGGGCAGACCGGCGAGGCGCCGCAGGATCGGGCGGGCGAACACCTCGAACGACACCATCGTGCTGACGGGGTTGCCGGGGAAACTGAGCACCGGCACCCCGTCGACGACGGTCAGCCCTTGCGGGCCGCCCGGTTGCATCGCGACCGAGCCGAACCGCCCGCCCATCGGTTCGAGCACGTCCTTGACCACCTCGAAGTCGCCCTTGGACACACCACCGGAGGTGAACACCACATCGGCGCGCTCCATCGCGTCCGACAGCAGCCCGCGGAAACGCGCCGGATCGTCGGTACTGTGCGCCACCGAGACGACCTCGACGCCGTTCGCGGTGAGCGCCGCGGCGAGGGCGACGCCGTTGGAGTTGTAGATCTGGCCGGGGCGCAGCGGCTTTCCGGCCGCGACCAGCTCGTCGCCGGTGGTGATCACCGCGCCGCGCACCGCGCGGAAGACCGCCACCGCGGACAGCCCGACCGCGGCCAGGGCGGCGACATGCCGGGGCGCGAGCGTGGTGCCCGCCCGTGCGAGCAGGTCACCGGTCCGGACGTCCGTGCCGGGTTCCCGCACGAATTCCCCCGCGCTGCGGCCGCGCTCGATGGTCACCGTGCCGTCGCCGACGCGGGTGTCCTCCACCGGCACCACGCAGTCCGCGCCGGGCGGGATCGGCGCACCGGTCATCACCTTCATCGCCGCACCGGGCGGCAGCGGCGCGCGGCCTGCGGCTCCCGCCGCGACGACGCCTGCCAAAGGCAGGGTGACCGGCGCGACCAGCACCGATTCGGCACGCACCGCGTACCCGTCCATCGCGGAGTTGCGGAACACCGGCAGATCGATCGGCGAACGGACGTCTTCGGCCAGCTGCCTGCCCAGCGCCCGCGGCACCGCGACGCACTCGACCGCGCGCGCGGCCAGTGGCCGCAGCAGCTGTTCGATGCTGTCGCGATAGTCGTCGACGGGCCTGGCCGAGACGTCGGCGGGCCGAGGGTTCATGCGAGTCAGCCTAATGGGTGCGGTCGGACGTAGTCCGTCCTCAGCCTGCGCATGGCCGGAGCGAAGGCGGAGGTACGCCTAACGCCCGGTCCGGGCGGTTCTCCGCCTCTGCCGCCATACGCAGGTCGCCGGACGCCGTGGCGAGCCCTCACCGCCTGTCCGCGGCCGAAGTGAGCCGAAATCGAGCATTCCGCCCGCGAACGAATTGGGGCAGGCGGTCATAATGGACGTGTGACTCTGGTCGAGATCGGGATTCCGGCCGTGCGTTCCGGGCGTCCCTCGCTCGCCGGCCGTCCCGACACCCCCTATTTGCTGGATCGTTTCGGACGCGTCGCCCGCGACCTACGTGTGTCCATCACCGAGAAGTGTTCGCTGCGCTGTACCTATTGCATGCCGGAGGAGGGGCTGCCGGAGATTCCCCGGCACGAACTGCTCACGGTGGACGAGATCGTCCGGCTGGTGCGCCTCGCGGTGCTGGAGCTGGGGGTGCGCGAGGTCCGCTTCACCGGGGGCGAGCCGCTGATGCGCCGCGACCTGGAACAGATCATCTCGGGCTGTCATGCCGAGGTGCCGCACATCCCGCTGGCCATGACGACCAACGGCATCGGGCTGGAGCACCGCGCGATCGGCCTCGCCGCCGCCGGTCTGCACCGGGTGAACGTCTCGCTGGACACCGTGGATCGGGCCGGTTTCGCGCGGTTGACGCGCCGCGACCGCCTCGAATCGGTGTTCGCGGGCATCCGCGCCGCCCGCGCCGCCGGGCTGGCCCCGGTGAAGGTCAACGCCGTCTTGATGCGGGAGACGCTCTCCGGCGCGCCCGATCTGCTGCGCTGGTGCCTGGACGAGGGCTGTGAGCTGCGTTTCATCGAGGAGATGCCGCTGGACGCCGACCACGAGTGGGCCCGCGCCAACATGGTCACCGCCGCCGAACTGCTCGACGTGCTCGGCGCCCGGTTCTCCCTCGACGAGGTGGGCCGCTCCGATCCGTCGGCGCCCGCGGAGAAGTGGCTGGTCGACGGCGGGCCCGGCACCGTGGGCATCATCGCCACGGTGACCAGGAAGTTTTGCGACACCTGCGACCGCACCCGGCTCACCGCGGACGGCATGCTGCGCTCCTGCCTGTTCAGCGACCAGGAATTCGACCTGCGCCAGGCACTGCGCTCCGGCGCCGACGACGAGGAACTCGCGACGCTCTGGCGCGGTGCGATGTGGAACAAGTGGGCCGGTCACGGCATCGACGCCGAGGGCTTCGTCCCGCCGGAGCGGACGATGGGAGCCATCGGTGGTTGAGATCCGCTACTTCGCCGCGATCGCCGACGCCGTCGGCAAGGACGGCGAGACGCTCGACCTCCCGGCCGGAGCGACGGTGGCCGACCTGCGCGCGACCCTGGCGGCGGCCTACGGCCCGGACCTGGACAAGATGTTGTCGGTGTGCGCCTACCTGGTCGGTGACGAACTCACCCGAGATCCCGCGGTCGCGCTGAGCCCGCGCGTCGACGTCCTGCCACCCTTCGCGGGCGGCTAGGCGGCGCGTTCACATCCAGCGCCGCCACGACCAGCTGTGCCAGGTGTCGATGAGGTGCGTGGTTTTCGTGAGCGACGACGCTGCACGGCGGCGCTCCTCGCCGGACGCCGAGGTCCCCCGAAGGGCTAGCGCCACCAGGTGTCCAGCGGCGTCACCGGGACGGTGCGCTTGTGACGGGTGTTGTGGAAGATGCTCTCCAGCCGTTCGGCGACCTCGGGGGTCACCTCCTTGCCCTCCAGGTAGTCGTCGATCTCGCTGTAGCGCAGACCGAGCGCTTCCTCGTCGGGCAGGGCGGGCCGGTCGTCCTCCAGATCGGCGGTGGGCACCTTGGACCAGATGCTGGGGGGCGCGCCGAGTTCCTGGAGCAGGGCGGCGCCCTGGCGCTTGGTCAGACCGGTGAGCGGGGTCAGGTCGACGCCGCCGTCGCCGTACTTGGTGAAGAATCCGGTGACCGCCTCGGCCGCGTGGTCGGTGCCGACCACGAGCAGATTCTCCTGCCCGGCCAGCGCGTACTGGATCACCATGCGTTCGCGCGCTTTGATATTGCCGCGCACGAAGTCACGCAGCTGGTGGACCTGCAAGGCGGACGCCGCCTCGGCGGCCGCGGCGTTCGCGCTGGGCCGGACGTTGACCACGACCTGCCGGTCGGGCCGGATGAACGTCAGGGCGGTGCGCGCGTCGGCCTCGTCGGCCTGGACGCCGTAGGGCAACCGCACGGCGAGGAAGGTCGCGTCCACGCTGTCCGCGCGCAGTTCTTCGGCCGCGAGCTGGCATAACCGGCCCGCGAGAGCGCTGTCCTGTCCGCCGCTGATGCCGAGGACGAAACCTCGTGCGGGAGTCGCGTTCAGATAGTCCTTGAGGAAATCGACCCGGCGGCGGATCTCTTCCTTCGGTTCGATCGTGGGCCGGACGCCCAATTCACTGATGATCTGTGCACGCAGGTTCCCCATGGCGCCCGAGTCTACTGGCGGCTCAGCGGGCGACGACGCGCCGAACGACGAGCTCCCAGTTGTCGCCGATCTGCTCGCGGGTGAAGCCGAGCACTTGCATCTGGTGCATGACCAGCGCCGCGCCGAGCATCGCCAGCAGCCAGTCGGCGACCAGCGCGACCTCCCCGGGCACGTCGGCCTGCCGCAACAGCATCACGACGTGCGCGCGCTGTAGTCCGTACGGCCCACCGGAATAGCGTTCGCTCGCCTCGCCGAGCTCGGCGGCGCGGTGTAGCTCGCCTGCCACCTCGATGTCCAGGAGCCTGGCCCGCCCGAAGGCGACCAGTCGTTCCACCGGGGGCGCGCCCGGTCCGAGCGGCGGCGGCCCGAAGATGAACGACTCCTGGTACTTCCGCTCCGAGTGGTCCAGCAGCGCGAGCAGCAGGCCGGATCTGCTTCCGAACCGCCGGAACACCGTGCCCTTGCCGACCCCGGCGCGTTTGGCCAGCGCGTCCATGGTGAGGCTGTCGACGCCTTGCTCTCGCACCAGTTGCTGCGCCGCGTCCAGGAGCAGTTGACGGTTGCGCGCCGCGTCGGCGCGCTCGGCGGGCTCCGAGGTGCCCGGCAATGGCGTGCCGACGTCGAGCAACCGAGGTGCGCCATCGGTCGACGCGTCCGGTGTGGGGTAGTTCACAGCGCTCACGCAGGCTCCGCGGGAAGTAATCGGACCATGGTCCGGTTAGTGTGTGGTGAACGTACGGACACCACCTCATCAGTACACCAGGAGTCGTCATGAGCCAGACCCGCATTCTCGCACTCGTCGGCAGCCTGCGCGCCGCGTCGGTCAACCGGCGGCTCGCCGAGGCCGCGGCGCACAGCGCGCCGGAGGGTGTCGAGGTCACTCTCTATGAAGGGCTCGCCGACATCCCGTTCTACAACGAGGACATCGATGTCCCCGGCTCCGTCCCCGCGGCCGCTCAGGCGCTGCGCGACGCGGTCGCCGAGGCGGACGGCCTGCTGGTGGTGACCCCGGAATACAACGGCACGCTGTCGGCGGTGCTGAAGAACGCGATCGACTGGGCTTCCCGTCCCTACGGCGCGGGAGCGATCAAGAGCAAGCCCACCGCCGTGGTGAGCGCATCGATCAGCCCGAACGCCGCCCAGTGGGCGCACGGCGACGCGGTCAAGGCGCTGGGCGTGGCGGGCGCGCGGGTGGTCGAGTCCGCGCACCTGCACTTCGGGGTCATCGGCGAGCGGTTCGGCGCCACGCATCCGCGTGACGATGCCGAGGCGCTGACCCAGCTGGCCGGTACGGTGCGCGACTTGGTGGAGGCCACGCGCGGCGAATTGGCGTCGGTGTAAGCTCCTTCTCCGGTCTGAACGAGGGCCATCGCTGCAGGGCGCAGCGGTGGCCCTCTTCGTTTGCCAGAAAGTTTGCTGAAAGTAAGCTGACACGCCGTGGAGTGATCTGCGCCACTGTTTTGCATCGGGGTGAATCGAGCGTACTGGTACTTCTCTCGATGGAATTTCATCAATGTGACTCGCTACATGTCGTGTTGTAGGAATCTGTCGGCCACTAGGTGTAGTGTCTTCGGTACTGGAAGACGGCGAGAGACCTCACTCGGCACGAGTCGGCCACAGGTGGCTGATCAGGGGATTCGAGCTCGGATCCAGGAGTTTGCGCAGCATACGTCGGATCGTGAATTGCAACGGATCACAGGCTGTGGATCAGGCACAAGGAGAGAGGGACATCAATGACCGTCACCGTGTACACCAAGCCCGCTTGCGTCCAGTGCAACGCCACCTACAAGGCCCTCGACAAGGCCGGGGTGGACTACGAGGTCATCGACATCTCGGAGAACGACGAGGCGCGTGACTACGTCATGGCACTCGGGTACCTGCAGGCGCCGGTCGTGGTGGCCGGGGACGATCACTGGTCGGGCTTCCGTCCCGACCGCATCAAGTCGCTCGCGACCGTGGCGGCCTGACGCTTCCACCGCTTCCGGTTCATCCGAGGGCGAGCGCTACGGCGCTCCCGAGAAGAGGAAGGCGACCATGTCGGAGACGACGGCGCTGGTCTACTTCTCCAGCGCTTCGGAGAACACGCATCGCTTCGTCGAGAAGCTGGGTCTCCCGGCGACTCGCATACCACTGCACACCGCCGACTCACTGCGCGTAGACCATCCGTACGTGCTGATCGTCCCCACCTACGGGGGCGGTCGGCACGTACTGGGGGGCGATCGTTCCGACAAGGACTTCGTGCCGAGGCAGGTCGCCAAGTTCCTCAACGACCCGCACAACCGCGCGTTGCTGCGCGGGGTGATCGCGGCGGGCAACACGAACTTCGGCGACACCTTTTGCTACGCGGGCGAGCTCATCGCACGCAAGTGCGGGGTGCCGTACCTGTATCGCTTCGAACTCATGGGAACCGCTGAGGACGTCGAGCGCGTCCGAGAGGGATTGGGATTGTTTTGGCAACAGCAACGACAGCACCGGCCGGAAAGACAGCTCGCTTAGAGCAGCCCCCGGTCCGCGGCGGCGAGGCGGGCGAGGTCCTCGACTACCACGCCCTCAACGCGATGCTGAACCTGTACGGCCCGGACGGGGAGATCCAGTTCGACAAGGACCGTGAGGCCGCCCACCAGTACTTCTTGCAGCACGTCAATCAGAACACCGTCTTCTTCCACAACCTGGACGAGAAGCTGGACTACCTGATCGAGGAGAACTACTACGAGGCCGAGGTTCTCGAGCAGTACAGCCGCGCGTTCATCAAGAAGCTGTTCAAGCATGCCTACGCCAAGAAGTTCCGGTTCCCCACCTTCCTCGGCGCGTTCAAGTACTACACCTCGTACACACTGAAGACCTTCGACGGCAAGCGCTACCTGGAGCGGTTCGAGGACCGGGTGTGCATGGTCGCGCTCACGCTCGCCGCCGGTGACGAGGCGCTGGCGGGCCAACTCGTCGACGAGATCATCGAAGGCCGTTTCCAGCCGGCCACCCCGACCTTCCTGAACTCGGGCAAGAAGCAGCGTGGCGAGCCGGTGTCGTGCTTCCTGCTGCGCATCGAGGACAACATGGAGTCGATCGGGCGCTCGATCAACTCCGCGTTGCAGCTGTCCAAGCGCGGCGGTGGAGTGGCGCTGCTGCTGAGCAACATTCGCGAGCACGGTGCGCCGATCAAGAAGATCGAGAACCAGAGCTCGGGCGTCATCCCGATCATGAAGCTGCTCGAGGACTCGTTCTCCTACGCCAACCAGCTCGGCGCGCGGCAGGGCGCGGGCGCGGTCTACCTGCACGCGCACCACCCGGACATCTACCGGTTCCTGGACACCAAGCGGGAGAACGCGGACGAGAAGATCCGCATCAAGACGCTCTCGCTGGGCGTGGTCATCCCGGACATCACTTTCGAGCTGGCCAAGAAGAACGAGGACATGTACCTGTTCTCGCCGTACGACGTGGAACGCATCTACGGCAAGCCGTTCGCCGACATCGACGTCACCGAGAAGTACTACGAGATGGTCGACGACAAGCGCATCCGCAAGTCGAAGATCAAGGCGCGCGAGTTCTTCCAGACCATCGCCGAGTTGCAGTTCGAGTCGGGTTATCCGTACATCATGTTCGAGGACACGGTGAACCGGGCAAACCCGATCGCGGGCAAGATCACCCACTCCAACCTGTGCTCGGAGATCCTGCAGGTCTCCACGCCGTCGGAGTTCAACGACGATCTGTCCTACGCCAAGGTGGGCAAGGACATCTCCTGCAACCTCGGGTCGCTGAACATCGCCAAGACGATGGACTCACCCGATTTCGCGCAGACCATCGAGGTGGCCATCCGGGCGCTGACGGCGGTGTCGGACCAGACCCACATCTACTCGGTGCCGTCCATCGAGCAGGGCAACAACCTCTCCCACGCCATCGGCCTCGGGCAGATGAATCTGCACGGCTACCTGGCGCGCGAACGGGTCCACTACGGGTCCGAAGAGGGCATCGACTTCACCGACATCTACTTCTACACCGTGGTCTATCACGCGATCCGGGCGTCGAATCGGATCGCGATCGAGCGCGGTACGTACTTCGGCGGCTTCCCCGAATCGAAGTACGCCAGCGGTGAGTACTTCGACAAGTACACCGATCAGGTGTGGGAGCCGAAGACCGAGCGCGTCCGGCAACTGTTCGCCGACGCGGGCGTGCACATCCCGACCCAGGACGACTGGCGCGAGCTGAAGGCCTCGGTCATGGAGCACGGCATCTACAATCAGAACCTGCAGGCGGTGCCGCCGACCGGGTCGATCTCCTACATCAACCACTCCACCAGCTCCATCCACCCGGTGGCGTCGAAGATCGAGATCCGCAAGGAAGGCAAGATCGGGCGCGTCTACTATCCGGCGCCCTACATGACCAACGACAACCTCGAGTACTACGAGGATGCCTACGAGATCGGCTACGAGAAGATCATCGACACCTACGCCGCGGCCACCCAGCACGTGGACCAGGGCCTGTCGCTGACGTTGTTCTTCAAGGACTCCGCCACCACCCGCGATCTCAACCGCGCCCAGATCTACGCCTGGCGCAAGGGCATCAAGACCCTCTACTACATCCGGCTGCGTCAGATGGCCTTGGAGGGAACAGAAGTCGAAGGTTGCGTCTCCTGCATGCTGTAGTTCGATAGCGAACAGGGGCCTCCGGCAGGGGGCCCTTTTTCGCATTCCGCGGCCGCTGAGATCGCGCTCGCCTACGCTCGAAGCGCAACCCCATCCTGCGCTCTTCCTCGTACAGTGTGCGGTGGGCTGTCCGCGTCTGGAATATGCTGGGGCAGAGGCGATCCGGTAGTGATGGGAACGACGATGACCGATCTCGGCGGCAATGGGAAGCCGCTCAGGGCGATTCACGACGCGAGCGTGCCGAGCAGCGCTCGAATATACGACTATGTGCTGGGTGGGAAAGACCACTATCAAGTGGATCGGGACGCGGCCGAGAAAGTGATCGCGGCGTTTCCCACCACCAGGGTCGCGGCTCGGCAGAACCGGTCGTTCATGCACCGTGCGGTGAACGCGTTGACCGAGTTGGGCGTGACGCAGTTCCTCGACGTCGGCACCGGCATCCCCACCGAGCCGAACCTGCACCAGGTGGCGCAGGCGCCGACGCCCGAAGCGCGGGTGGTCTACGTGGACAACGACCCGATCGTGCTGACCCATGCCCGCGCCCTGCTCACCGGCACGCCGGAGGGCCGCACCGCGTACGTCGACGCCGACCTGAAGGACCCCGCGGCGATCCTGTCCGCGCCCGAACTCCGCGAGACCCTGGACCTGGAGCGCCCCGTGGCGCTGAGCCTGGTCGCCGTGCTGCATTTCCTGGCCGACGAGCAGGACCCCTACGGGATCGTCGAGACATTGATGGATGCTCTCGCGCCGGGATCGTTCCTCGTGGTCTCGCACATCACCGCCGACCTCGAACCGGAGATGATGACCGACGCACTCGACGTGTACCGGCAGAGCGGGGTCTATGCCCAGACGCGCACGCGGGACGAATTCGCCCGGTTCTTCACCGGGTTGGAACTATTGGACCCGGGAATCGTCGTCACCAATCAATGGCGTCCGCAGGGCGAGTCGCCGTCTTGGCTCGACTCGCAAGTGAACTGCTGGAGCGCGGTCGGCCGCAAGGTGTGAGGTTGTGTTGTTCGGCAGCGCCTGCGGCGCTGCGAACGGTCGCTCGTAGGACTCGCTCCGTTGTGGTGCGCAAGTGGTGAATCGAGCTATTGAAGGCTGGGCCGCGGTCGTGGGGACTCGGCAAATGGCGGGCTTCGAAGGGAAGCTGCAGTCGCTACGGCTCGGCTGGTGGCGAATATCTCCGGAGTAGGCGTCCCGACGGCTCGGCCGACGGGGACCTTCCCGAGAGGAGGAGTCGCGAGGGCTCGGGCGTAGGCGAACCTTCCCGGGGCAGGAATCACGGAGGCTCGGTGCTCGTGAGTCCTGCCCCGCGTGATCAGCTCAGGGCCGGGAGCACTTCGCGTTCGAAGAGTTCGATGCCGGAGGTGTCGTAGGCGGCTTCGGGGAAGTTGAAGATGGCGTAGCCGAGGCCGAGGTCGCGGACCCGGCGCAGGTTCTCGGCGATCTGCTCGGGGGTGCCGGTGGCGGCGCCGCTGTTGTACAGCTGCTCGAAGTAGGACTTGGCCGCGTCGGCGCCGATGACGGGCGTCAGGCGGGCTTTCAGCGCCTCCAGGCGATCCTCTACTTCGGCCTGCGTGGAGCCGATGACGACATTGAAGTTGGAACTGCGGGTGATCGCGTCGAAGTCGGTGCCGACGTCGGCGCAATGCGCGCGCAGCACCTCGGACTTGTGGGTGAACTCGTCGGGATTGCCGCTGAAGTTGGTGTACTGGGCGTATTTCGCCGCGATGCGCAGCGTCTTCTTCTCGCCTCCACCAGCGATCCACAGCGGAATCCCGCCCTGCTGGAGGGGAAGCGGGCGCACGATCGCGCCGTCCACCTGGTAGTACTTGCCGTCGAGGGTGGCCGAACCGGTGGTCCACGCCTGCCGGAAGATCTGCACGCCTTCGTCGAGGCGGCCCAGCCGTTCGCCCGCGGACGGGAATCCGTAGCCGTAGGCGCGCCACTCGTGTTCGTACCAGCCACCGCCGATGCCCATCTCGACGCGTCCGCCGGAGATCAGGTCGACCGTCGCGGCCACCTTGGCCAGGTAGGCCGGGTTGCGGTAGCTGATCGCGGTACACATCTGGCCCAGGCGGATACGCGAGGTGGTCGCGGCGAACGCCGACATCAGCGACCACGCTTCATGCGTCGCCTCCTCGGTGGGCACCGGAACGGTGTGGAAGTGGTCGTACACCCACAGCGATTCCCACACCGGGTTCGCATCGGCGCGCTGGGCGAGGTCTCGCATCACCCCCCATTGGTCCGCCGGATCGATGCCCACCAGATCGAGCCGCCAACCCTGCGGGACGAAGATGCCGAAGCGCACGAATATCTCCTTCGTGTGTACCCGAAACGGCCGCGGCGAGCGCCGCGGCCTCTACCTCACTGTTACCAGTGCGCCGCGCGCTGGCAACCGTTCGGCGCTCGACGCATCGAATTCACGCGATCGCCCTGGCCGAATGGGCCATTCCGGAAGGCTGCTCACCAACAGAATTCGCTGGCGGTAGGCGGGCGAATATCGCACGCTGGAAACGTATGAACGAGGAAAGAAGACATCGGGACAAAGAAACGCAGCCTCGGCTCGGCGTCGATTTCGGCCGGGTCATCCAGGGGGCCGCTCTAGCGCCCGGGGACGAGGACACAGTGTTCCTCTCCGGCGGGCTCGAGGAGGCGCTGCGCACGCCGCCCAGCGTGGGCGCTTTCGAGGTACTGCCGCGCCTGGTCCGGCGGTTCGAGGGGCGCGCCTGGGTGATTTCCAAATGTGGCCCGCGGATCGAGCAGCGCACCCGCCAGTGGCTCGATCACCACGACTTCTACGACCGCACCGGGATCGCCCGGGAGAACGTGCGCTTCTGCCGTGCCCGGGCGGACAAGGCGGTGCACTGCGCCGAACTCGGCATCACGCACATGATCGACGATCGCGTCGACGTTCACCGTGCGCTGCGTGAGGTAGTGCCGCACCGATTGCTGTTCGGCGCGCAGTCGGAGCCGGTCCCCGAGTGGGTGCGACACGTCCCGACCTGGGAGGACGCGGAGCGGGCCGTGCTGGAGACGACGGATCGGTTTCCGCGGGCGCACCTGTAGTCCGGTGCGCGGGGCCGGGAGCCGGTTTCCGGTTCGAGCGCTTCGGCTCGCGTGCTGTGACCGCACGAAATCGGCCGGGAGCTCGCGCGCCCGGCCGATCGCGTCTGTTCGATCCCTACGCGCCGGTGAACTTCTCTCCGGCCACGGACTTCGACGGCTCACCGTCGACGCCGACCGGGATGTCGCCCTCGAGGGTGGTGCGGTACAGCACCCGGGTGACATCGAGGTGGTCCAGATCGCTCGGGGCGAGATGCGCGGTGACCCGGTTGTCCCAGAACGCGATGCTGCCCTTCTGCCAGCGGAAGCGGACCGTGTAGGCGGGGTGGGTGACCTCGTCGAACAGCAGCTTCAACACCGCGTCGCTCTGGTTCGGGGTGAGCCCGACGATCCGGGTGGTGAAGCCGGGGTTGACGAACAGCGCCCGCTCACCGGTCACCGGGTGCACCCGGACGACCGGGTGCTCGGTGACCAGCGGCGCGGCCGCGACCTTCTTCGCGTAGTCGCTGTCGGAGTTCCAGGCCGGCCTGTTGCCGCCGAAGCGGTGCTCGGCGCGCAGCCCTTCGGCGAAGCGCTTGAGCGACTCGGGCAGGTTCTCGTAGGCGGCGACGAGGTTCGTCCAGCCGGTGTCGCCGCCGCGCTCCGGGGCGATCTCGGCGCGCAGGATGGAGGCCGCGGGCGGGTTGATCAGCGCGGAGACATCGGTGTGCCAGTGGTTGGTGTAGCTGTGCTTGCGCACACCGAACCGCTTCTCGTACAGCCGGCTGTCGACCGCGAGGATCTCCGGGTACTCCGTGGGCGCGTCGTCGTCGTACGGGTGCGACGGCGTGACCGCGCCGAAGCGGCGGGAGAAGGCGATCTGCTGTGCGTGATCGATGTGCTGATCGCGGAAGAACAGCACCTTGTAGGTGTGCAGCGCGTCGGTGATGGCCTCGACCTGCTGGTCGGTCAGCGACTCACGGAGATCGACGCCGGAGATCTCGGCGCCGATGTGCCCGGCGACGGGAGCGACGTGCACCGCGCCATCGGTAGCGGTCGAGACGGGGGATTCGTGTACAGCGGTCATCGGAAGAACTCATTTCGGATCAGAGGATCGGGCCGGCGGCAACCGGAGAGGCGGGGTCTGCGGCAAGGCGACAAGCGCTGCCGCAGACGCGCATGAAGTCGACGACGCGACGTTTGGTCAGCGCCTGCACGACGACTGCCTTCCGAGCGCGGGGTGGGCGGGCATGGTTATCAGGCGTTCGCCGGGGCGCGCCACCGCGACAGGCGGCGTTCCAGGGCGACCAGCAGGCCGTTGAAGGCGAGGCCGAGCAGCGAGATGGCGAGGATGCCCGCGTACATGTTCGGGATCGCGAAGTTCTGCTGCGCGGCGGTGATCAGATAGCCGAGACCGGCCCTGGCTCCGAACATCTCGGCGGCCAGCAGCACGAGGATCGAGCTGGCGGCGGCCATCCGCAGGCCGGTGAAGATGGACGGCAGCGCCGCGGGCAGGATCACCTTCTGGAACAGCCGCAACGGCGAGAAACCCAGGGAGGCGGCCGATTTGACGAGCAGCGGATCGACGGTGCGCACGCCGGTGATGGTGTTCAGCAGAATCGGGAAGAAGCTCGCGTAGACGACGATGGCGACCTTCGAGGTCTCGCCGATGCCCAGGATCAGCAGGAACACCGGCAGCAACGCCAGCGCCGCGGTGTTGCGGAACAGTTCGAGAATGGGGTTCAGGAAGTCCGCGACCGGCTTGTACCAGGCGATCGCGATGCCCACCGGAATGCCGGCTATCAACGCGAGCGAGTACCCGGCCAGCGAACGGTTCAGGCTCGCGGAGAGGTGGGTCCACATCTCCCCGCTCGCCACCAGATCGGCGAACGCCTGGGCGACCACCGAGAACGGCGGCAGGAATACCTCGTCCACCAGGCCGAGGGTCGGGGCGAGCTGCCACAGCAGCAGGAACAGGGCGATGACGACGGTCGGTTTGAACACCCGCCAGGCCAACCGGCTCACCGCGCGGATGGCTTGCGTTCCGGCGGAGGGCGCGGTCTCGGCCCTGCGCACCGGGACAGGCCGGGCCTGCGCGGCCGCGCTCTCCCGTACCGGCCGTTCGCTCAGCTGAATGGCACTAGACATTGGCCGTCCTCTCGGTGGTGGATTCGACGTCGGCCGTGTGGTCGGACAAGGACTTCAGTTCCAGGCTCGCGGCCCGCTGGACCTCGCTGTGCAGCAGCGTCCAGATCTCGTGGCGGTAATCCCGGAAGCGTTCGGAGGAGCGGATGTCGTCGTCGGTGTCCCGGTCGATCTCGACGTCGACGATGGCCTTGATCCGGCCGGGTCGCGAGGTCAGCACGGCCACCCGCTGGCCCAGGTACACCGCCTCATCGATGCCGTGGGTGATGAACAGGACGGTCTTGCCGGTGGCACGCCAGATGCGCAACAGTTCGTCCTGCAACGACTCCCGGGTCTGCGCGTCGAGCGCGGCGAACGGCTCGTCCATCAGCAGCACCTCGGGATCGAACGCGAGACTGCGCGCGATCGCGACGCGCTGTTTCATGCCGCCGGACAGCTCGTGCGGGTAGCGGTCGCCGAAACCGGCTAGCCCGACCAGCTCCAGATAGTGCTCGGCGAGTTCGCGGCGCGCCTTGCGGCGTAAACCCTTGGCCTCCAGTCCGAATTCGATGTTGGATCGGGCCGTCCGCCATGGCAGCAGCGCGTACTGCTGGAAGACGACGCCGCGATCCAGGCCGGGGCCGGTGATCGGCTTGCCGTCCAGCAGGATCTCACCGGAGCTGGGCTTGCTCAGCCCGCCCAGCAGGTCCAGCAGCGTGGACTTGCCCGAACCACTCGGGCCGACCAGCACCAGGAATTCGCCCTCGCGCAGCTCCAGCGAGATGTCGTCGAGCGCGGTGAATCGCTCGTGCGAGCCGCGCACCGCGAACTGCTTGCTCACTCCGGTGAGCGACAGTTTCGTCGCCGTCGTGGTCATTTCGCGGCCACCACCTCTCCGGTCGGCCCGGCCTCCGGCTTGTACTTGCCGTTGGCGTAAGGGTTGAACTTGTTGGTGAACAGATCCGCTGCCTTCAACTTGCCGTTCGGCAGTTCGCCGTTGCGCACCAGCCAGTCGATCCAGATCTGCAGTTCCTTGTCCGCGACCACCGCACCCGGCACCGGGATTCCGGAGCTGAGCCAGTACGGCACCAAGTTGGTGTTCTCGTTGCGGCCGCGCTTGTTGATGATCTGGGTGAACCGCTCGCGCACCTGCTCGCGGGGCGTCACCTGGAGCCAGCGGATAGCGCGTGCGGTGCCCTGCACGAAGTCCTCCACCGCTTCGGGATTCTTGGCGATGTAGTCGTTGCGGAAGACATAGGTGCCGTAGTCGAACGTGCCGAAGATGGCTTTGTCGGTGTAGAGCGGGTGGATGCCGCCGCGCCGGAGGGCGGTGTCCCGGAAGACGCTACCCAAGGCCGCGACGTCGACCTGTCCCTTGCGCAGCGCGTCCTCGGTGTTGGCCGGCGGCACGACGATCAGTTGCACCTGCTTGATCTCGTCTTCGGTCAGGCCTTGCTGATGCAGCCACTCCCTGGTGATGAATTCGTGGTGCGCACCGAGGGTGTTGACCGCGACCTTCTTGCCGATCAGATCGCGCGGCGAGTTGATGCCGGAATCGTCACGCACGTAGTAACCGGTGAACGACTGCTCGTCCGCGCCATAGGAACTGAGCACGGAGGTGACCTTCGCGCCGCCCGCGATCAGCTTGACCACCGCGCCGTTGAACGCGCTGCCGAACTCGACTTGGTTCGTCGCCGCGGCCTGGATATTGGCGGGGCCACTGGTGGTGTCGCCTTCCCAATGCAGGCTTACCTTGCTGAAATAGCCTAGGTCGTCGGCCAATTCGAAGGCGCTCACCTGCCCGGTGGAGCCTTGGTAGCGCAGCACGGTCTTGCCGTCCGCGGTCTTGGCGGGTGCGGACTCGCCGCAGCCGGTGAGCACGGACAGCCCGGTGAGCACCGCTACGGCGGCGGAGAGAGCGCGGGCGACGCGCCGGGACGAGGGGAGGAAAGGCATTGTTGTTCTTTCGAAGACGAGAAGACGCCGTGCGATTCGACGCTCGGCGTCCGGAGACACCACAGCGGGAGCGATGCGGCGGTGGACGACCGTGCGGGATCCGGTCGGAAACGAGGGCCGCGTTGCCTCAGCGGCAACAGATTCCGTGCGGAACGCGCATGAAGTCGACCGCGCGACGGCGGATCAGGGCGGTGGCTGTCGACACTTCGAAACTTTCGTGAGCTGTACTGGTGCCTGCGTGCGCCGATGTGTTTCGGCACTTGCCTGGCAAACACTGTCCCGGTTCCCAAGCATGGGAGCAACAGTTCGACGCCGACTGCGTATAACCCTGTTTTACGGCGGCCGATGGACTACGAAGGGGTCAGGCTGACGCGCGGTAACGCATCGCCCGGTTCCGGTCGTCCCGGCGGTCGTCGCTTGCGCTGCGGACGAGTCGCGTCGCGGTTTCCCGGTGCGGAGGTCTCGTATGACGCGCGGACCCCGGTGTGGAGCGGCTTCGGTCACAACACCCTGTCGTAAGGTGATCATCATCTCCGAAGCGATGTAAGCTGCACGAGGACATTTTCGTGTCCGTGAGATGTTGATCCGAACGGTGCGGATATCCGAGTTCCGCGGCGGCGACGAGAGGGAGGTGGGGTAGCGATGCGCAGCGAACCTCCCAGTCGAAGGCCGCGCGGCGCCGCCCCTTCGCATTCCTAGTCAGGTCGCGACGGCAGGGGCCGGCGCCCGCGGTGTGAATTTCGAGCTCTCCGTTCACTCACGCATGTGCTGAGGTCCTCTCATGTCGCAGACCGACATCATCGAAGTACGCCCGACGCTGTCCGAATCCCTCCAGGACATCGTCGAAACCCGCCGCGTGGACGCCGCGCTGGACTGGCTCGGCAACCACCCGCCGCACGTCATCGCCGATCAACTCGCCCGGATGGATGCCGTGCGGGCCGGGATGGCGTTCCGCCTGCTCGACAAAGACCTGGCGCTGGCCGTCTTCGAGGAACTCGAGCCGGTGGACCAGCAGCAGATCCTGCAGGGGCTGCGCGATCAGAGCTTCCGCGACCTGGTCGAGGGCATGGCGCCCGACGACCGCGCCCGAATGCTGCGCGAGGCGCCCGCCAAGGTCGCCAAGAAGGCGCTGGCCGGGCTGAGCCCGCGCGAGCGGCGGATGACCGCGAGCCTGCTCGGCTACCCGGAGGGGTCCGCGGGGCAGTACATGACACCGGAGGTGGTGGCGCTGCCGCGCGACCTCACGGTGGCCGAAGCGCTCGGCATGGTGCGGGCCAAGGGCGGCAACGCCGAGACGGTGTACACGCTGCCCGTCGTCGACGCGGGCAGGCGGCTGACCGGCATCGTCGAGCTGCGCGAACTGGTGCTCAGCAAGCCGGAGACGATGGTGTCGGAGCTGGTCGTCACCGAGCCCGCCTTCGCGCGCGCCACCGACGCCGCGGAGAAGGCGGCCCGCTTGATGCGCGAGACCAACGACATCAACCTGCCGGTCGTGGACAGCGAGGACCGGCTGGTCGGCCTGCTGACCATCGATGACGCGGTCGAGGTGATCGAGGCCGCCGACAGCGAGGACGTCGCGTTGCAGGCGGGATCCGCGCCGTGGGAAGGCCACTACATGGCCGCCGGGGTGTTCCAGCTGGCCCGCTACCGCGCGCTGTGGCTGCTGCTGTTGCTGTTCGCGGCGACCCTCACGGTGAGCGTGACGGACTTCTTCGAGGGCACCTTGCAGCAGGCGGCGCATCTGGCGCTGTTCATCCCGCTGCTGATCGGCGCGGGCGGCAACGCGGGCGCGCAGGCCGCCACCGCCTGCGTGCGCGCGGTGGCGGTCGGCGAGGTCCGGGTGTCGGACCTGTTCCGGGTGATCTGGCGGGAATGCCGGGTAGGTCTGGTGCTGGGATCACTGCTGGCGTCCGTCGGCCTGGCCATCGGGGCCTTGTTCGTCGGTCCGCGCATCGCACTGGTCGTCGGGATCACACTGGTCTTGATCTGCGGCTGGGCCGCCACCATCGGCGGCACCATGCCCCTGCTGGCCAAGAAACTGCGCATCGACCCCGCGGTCGTCTCCGCCCCGATGGTCACCACCCTGGTCGACGCCACCGGTCTGATCATCTACTTCACGACGGCCAAACTGGTCCTCGGTATCTGAGGGCGCGGTGTGCTCGACGATCGCCCTACGGAAAGAGCGTGAGTACTTGGCGCACAACATCTTCGAGGGCCGCGTCAGCCTTGCCGGTGAGCGAGATGGCGGGTAGGCGCGGCCCGAGCGAACCGCGGTTCTCCGATGCGAGCGGCGGTCCGACCGCGACGTTGTAGAACCGCAGTTCGTCGGCGGCATCTCGGTAGACGGTGCGGTCGCCGACGGTGAAAGCCGGACTGCCCGCGGTGACCAGCGACTCCGCGCTGTATTCGTACGCGAGACGAATCTCGTCGCCGTGATACGAGAACGTGCAGCTGGAGACCCGCTGTTGCGCGGGTTCCGCCGTGACGCCGAGCCGCGGCAGCACCGCGCAGGGGTCGGCGCCGGTCAGCACGGTGGTGATCGTCTCCGCCGCGCTGCCCTGACGTGGCTCCCGCTCCCATTCGGATACCGCCGTGGTGATCAGTGACTTGGCGATCGGGCACGGCTCGACCCCCAAGGGCGTGTCCACCCACAGGCCGATCGCGGCGAAGGAGGGGAAGCGTGCGGTGGCCGAACAGGAGCGCTGGACGAGTTGCCCGGCCTGTTCGGCGCTCAGTGTGTCCTTGTCCGCCAGCAAGGTGATGGTCACGTCGCCGAGTCGCTCGGTAGTACCCCGATCGTTCTTCACTTCCGGCGCCGGTCCCCCCATGGCCCAGCGGACGGATTTTCCCTTGTAGCGTTCCGAGCTGTCGAGTTCGGCCCTGCACGAGTTCAGCCCGTCGGTGCCGACGGTGCGCAATTGCCCGACTTCGGCCAGTTCGGCTCGAGGCAGCAACGCGCAGGTGTCCATCGCGCGCATGCGGCGCAGCACTTCCAGACGCTGGTCGTCGGTCTGCGGCACGGTCGACCAGAAGGATCCGTCACCGGTCTGCGGAGTCGCCGCCGGACCGTCGTCCTGACACGCGGCAGCGGTCAACAGCACCGCCGCGATCAGAGCCAGTCGTCGGTACATCGAGAAACCCCCTCTTCGGATCGGAATACAGTTGTGGCGCGGAATCTTCGCCGCCGGGTCGGCGATCGGAGACAAGGCGAGGGCCCGGCATCGCTGCCGGGCCCCGTTGTCCCACACCATAACTGATGGTTCAGAACTCCCAGTCTTCGTCCTCGGTGTTGACGGCCTTGCCGATGACGTAACTCGAGCCGGAGCCGGAGAAGAAGTCGTGGTTCTCGTCGGCGTTGGGGGAGAGCGCCGAGAGGATGGCCGGGTTCACCTCGGTTTCGTCCTTGGGGAACAGGCCCTCGTAGCCGAGGTTCATCAGCGCCTTGTTGGCGTTGTAGCGCAGGAACTTCTTCACGTCCTCGGTGAGGCCGACTTCGTCGTAGAGGTCCTGGGTGTAGTCGACCTCGTTGTCGTAGAGCTCGAACAGCAGCTCGAAGGTGTAGTTCTTGAGCTCGTCGCGCTCGGCCTGGGTGACCTGCTCCAGGCCCTTCTGGTACTTGTAGCCGATGTAGTAACCGTGGACCGCTTCGTCCCGGATGATCAGCCGGATCATGTCGGCGGTGTTGGTGAGCTTGGCCCGCGACGACCAGTGCATGGGCAGGTAGAAGCCGGAGTAGAACAGGAAGCTCTCCAGCAGCGTGGAGGCGACCTTGCGCTTGAGCGGATCGTCGCCCCGGTAGTACTCCAGCACGATCTCGGCCTTGCGCTGGAGGTTGCGGTTCTCCTCCGACCAGCGGAACGCCTCGTCGATCTCGCGCGTGGAGCACAGCGTGGAGAAGATCGAGCTGTAGCTCTTGGCGTGCACCGACTCCATGAACGCGATGTTGGTGAGTACCGCCTCTTCGTGCGGGGTGAGCGCGTCCGGGATCAGGCTCACCGCGCCGACCGTGCCCTGGATGGTGTCCAGCAGGGTCAGGCCGGTGAAGACCCGCATGGTCAGTTGCTTCTCGTCGGCGGTCAGGGTGTTCCACGACGGAATGTCGTTGGAGACCGGGACCTTCTCCGGCAGCCAGAAGTTGCCGGTCAGCCGGTCCCAGACCTCGGCGTCCTTTTCGTCGGGCACCCGATTCCAGTTGATGGCCGACACCCGATCGATCAGTTTCATCCTGCCTCCACGCCTTTCCCGAGCACCTGTCGTCACGGAATGTCTACCCTCGGGACACTACTCCTTGTGGCCGACATGTCCGCTCAGCACAACACCTTGTGTCGCCGCGGCAGGCGTCTACGTCGGGAAGAACGCTGTGACGCGCCGCGCGCGGCCCCCTATTGTGCGGCAAGCGGTGAGCCGCCGTGGCTCGGCCCCTGGCCCGTGGCGGTCGGGCACGGGGGCCGCCGGTCACCGCGGCGGGCGACCGCCGGGTGCGCCGCCGCCGGGTCCGCCGGGCGGGCGCCCACCGGACTGCGGCCCGGCACCGTTGTCCGACTGCGTGTTCTGTGATTTCTCGGCGACGCCCACGGTGAGCGCCACCCGGAGCCCGGAGGACGGCGTGCCCGTCACGGTGGCCAGTTCCGCGTCCCAGCCGTCGCCGAAGACGTTGTCGGAGGCCAGCGTGACCTGCGAAAGGTTGGTGACGCTGCGCGCGTAGCCGGAGTCGTGGGCGAACACCGCCTCGCAGATGTCCTGGGGCAGGGCGATCTGCGAGGTCAAACGGGCGTTCTGGCCCGCGACCGCGGTCTGCAGCGAGTCGTAGACCTCGAAATGGATGTGCGGCCACCGGCCCGAGTAGCAGGCGGGGAAGATCGAGGTGAAGGTCACCTTCCCGTCGTCGCCCGCCACCTGCACGCCGCGCAGATAGTTCTGCTCGGTGATGCCGCTGCTGTAGAGCGAGTAGCTGCCATCCCGGTCGCAGTGCCACACGTACACTGCCATGCCCGCCCCGGCGGCGCCGTTCTTCGCCAAGTCGCGCAGCGTCAGCTCGAGTGTCATCGGGACGCCCTGCGCGACATCGGAATAAGAGCCGAACGAGGTGGTGATGTCACTGCGCACCACGCCGGATTCGATGAGGATGTTGGGTCCGTTCGATCCGTCGCCCGGGTACGGACCCGCGGTCTCCTGCGGGGCGGCGGTGGCGCCGCCGGATTGTGTGGCGGTGGCGGACGCCGTCGCAGTGGCCGTGGCCGCGGTGTCGTTCGATCCCGACGCGCAACCGGCCGCGACCGCCGCCGCGCCCGCGGTCGCCCCGAGGAAGAACAGGGCGCGGCGGCGCGACACCATCACCTTCATGTCATGTGCGAGGCCGAGATCGTGCTCGTGCGCCTCGCCGCGTCGTTCGCCCACTGTGTGCCCTTTCGTTCGTCGACATCGTCCTTCGCGACGTTAGGAACGGGCGCTGCTGTCCGGCTGGGTTCACGCTGGGAGTTCGCTGTGCGACTCAGCGCCTGCTGGCCCTGCGATAGCCGATGCTCGCGGGCACCGCGAACACGACGATCGCGCCGAGCGACCACACGACGGTCAGGGTGAGCGGGCGGGCGAGCGGCCCGCCGTAGGCGAGCGCGCGCATGGCGTCGACCCCCACCGACATGGGCTGGTTGTGCACCACCGGCTGGATCCATTTCGGGAACGCGACCAGCGGCACGAAGCCGGTGCTGAAGAACATCATCAGTGAGGTGAGGATCGTGATGCTCTCCACCAGAGTCGATTTCGCGGTGAACACGGCGACCGAGGTGACGATGGTGGCGAATGCCACGCCGAAGAACGTCGGGAGGAACAGGAAGACGATCGTCGCCGCGACACCTTCGTGGAAGCGGAACCCGAGCACGAAGCCCACCAGCACGACGGAGACGGTGCACGCGAAGATGCGGCAGCCCTCGGCGAGCACCCGCGAGGCGAGTCCGGAGGCACGGTGCACGGGCAGCACCCAGAAGCGGGCCAGCAGGCCCGCGTCACGTTCGCGGCCGAGCAGAACACCTCCAGCGACCGCACCGGAGAGCGCGCCGACCAGAGCGACCAAGGGCACCGAGCCGTACAGCGCGCTCTCGCCGGTGAACTTCCTGATCTGCCCGCCGATGACGGTGTTCAGCATGATCAGCAGTAGGCACGGGATGATCAGCGTCTCCAACAGCGTGACCGGGTTGCGCGCCCAGCGCAGCAGCAGTCGATGGGTCTGGATCAGCGTGTGCCGCACCAGTGCCGACCCCGATATCTCCGAGCCGGTGAGCAACTCGTCCGAGTGTTCGATCAACAGTGCCATCACGCCCTCCTCGAGCTCAGTCGCATCGACAGCAGGACGGAGGTGGCCAGATAGCCCAGCGCCCAGACCAACGGCGGACCCATCAGTGACCAGGTCACCTCACCCGCGTTCGGTCCCTTGTCCCCGGCCAACGCCCGCAAGGCGATGGCCCACTGCGACACCGGCTGATTGCGCACGAACGGCTGCACCCATTCCGGGAACTGATCGGCAGGCGCGATGCCGGTGGACAGCATGCCCAGGATCAGCGGCGGCAACACCAGCGCCTGTGCCGTCGCCTCCGGGTTGTGCGACAAGGTGCCGATCACATCCCCGCCCCAGATCAGCGCGATCCCGACGAGCACCGAGAACAACACGAAGCCGACTGTGTGGGCGGGGCTGAGGTAGAAGCGGAACCCGATGACGTATCCGCAGATCAATCCGCTGATCAAGGCGATGATCAGGCGGAAGACGCTGCCGGCCAGGCGCGCGGTGACCGGGACCAGCGGGCCGATCGGCATCGAGCCGAAGCGCCGGTTCAGCCCGGCCACCGAATCGGTGGCGGCGCGGAAGGCCGCCGAGACCGCGGTGAACGCGGCGGCCTGCAGGATGACCAGCGGCATCATGTACTGCGCGTAGCTGCTGAATCCCGTGCCGATGACGGTCATGATGGTCTTCAGCGGGATGAAGAAGCTGGCGGTGAACGTCACGGGCGCGAGCACCGAGGTGAGCACCTCGCCGGTTCGCATCGACGGTGCGATCAACCGGGTGGTCAGCACCCACCACTGCTGCGGCCGCAGCGGCGTCGCACGGGTCTGGCTGAGCCAGGTCGCCGCCGCCGTCACGACGCGGCCTCCCGCCGTGCGATCTCTTCCGTCGTCGCCAGATGCCCGGTCAGCTGGAGGAATACGTCGTCGAGCGAGGGCCGACGCAGTGCGACGTCCACGAGATCGAAGCCCGCGCTGTCCAGCCTGCGCAGCGCCTCCAGCAGTGTCTTCGCACCGTCCGGGGCCGGTATGGCGATCCGATCGGAATCGGGACCGAGCGCGTCCCGATTCTCCTGCGGCAACAGGTGGCCCAGCGCGGCGGCGATGGCGGGCAGGTCCCGCAGATTCAGCGGCACCACCTCGCAGTAGCTGCCGCCGGTGCGCGCCTTCAACTCGTCGGCGGTGCCCTGGGCGATCACCACGCCGTGATCGATGACGATGATCCGGTCGCTGAGCGCGTCGGCCTCCTCCAGGTACTGGGTGGTGAGCAGGGTGGTGATGCCAGCCTTCTTGAAGCCGGCGACCAGATCCCACACCCCCTGCCTGCTGCGCGGATCCAGGCCGGTGGTCGGCTCGTCGAGGAACACCACGTCGGGCCGCACGACCAGACCGCAGGCGATGTCGATGCGCCTGCGCATGCCGCCGGAGTAGGTGCCGACCCGGCGGCCCGCCGCGCGTTCGAGGTCGAACTCGGCGAGCAGTTCGTCCGCGCGGGCGCGGGCGGTCCGCTTGCGCAGGCCCATCAGCCTGCCGAACATCACCAGGTTCTCGTAGCCGCTGAGCATGTCGTCCAGCGCGGCGTACTGGCCGGTCAGCATGATGCTGCGGCGGACAGCCGCGGGATCGGCCAGCACGTCGTACCCGGCGACCGTCGCCCGGCCGCGATCCGGCCGGACCAGTGTGGACAGCACGTTCACCATGGTGGTCTTGCCCGCGCCGTTCGGTCCCAGAATGCCGAGCACCTCGCCCGGCTCGGCCGCGAAGTCGACTCCGCGCAATGCCTTGACCGCGCCGAAGGATTTCTCGATCCCTTCGACTACGACTCCTTGGTCGGAATTCATCCTCGGCCTCCCAGATGTGCATCGAGCACGCGCGCGACGACCGGCAGCACGTGCGGCGCGGTCAGTTCGTCGTGGGTCGCCTCGATGTCGTGGTTGATGATCTCGCCGGTCACGTACGGCCCCCAGCCGTCCGGACCGAAGATGTCGGAGGTGTAGACGATCGCGCTGAAGTACACGATGTCGCCGTCGAACACCGGGCGGCGGTAACCGGTTCTGGTCCGCGCGGCGGCGTTGTAGGACGCGGCCATGCGCTCCAGCGTCGCGGCGTCGATCAGCGACACGCCGAGCCGATCGCGGATCAGATCGGCCGCCTGCTGCGCGGTCGCGTCCGCGGGGACGTCGTGGATGCCGAACACCGCGCCGAAGGTGTTCACGAACGAGCCCGCGGTGAGCCGTTCGATACTGTCACCGTCGATGTCGGCGGTGTCGGCGTCCAGCAGCGCGACCACGCCCACCTCGGCGCCTTCGGCCTTCAGCTTCGCCGCCGCCGCGTGGGCGATGAGGCCGCCGAACGACCAGCCGAGCAGGTGGTACGGCCCCTCGGGTTGCAGGGCCCGGATCTCCCGCACGTACCGCTCGGCGAACTCGTCGATCGAGCGCGCGGGCGGTTCGTGGCCGCCGAGGTCGGGCGCTTGCAGCCCGTAGATCGGGCGGCCGGGTGCGAGCGCGTCGGCGAATCCCAGGTAGGTCCAGGACATCCCGGACGACGGGTGGATGCAGAACAGCGCGGGTTGCTCGCCCCCGAGCCGGATCGGCAGCACCACGTCCAGCCCGAGGCCGCCCGCCGCGGGCACGGCCGGAGACGCCGTGGCCGCCGCTTCTTCCTCGGCGGCGGTCCGCGCCGCCGGGGTATGGGCGAACCGGGCCGCGGCGCTCAGGGCGTCGATCCACAGATCGGCCAGTTCGGCGACCTCGTCCTGGTCGAGCAGCGTGGACGGGAAGCCGAAGCTCGCCCGCAACCGGTCGCCGATCACGACCGCGTTCACGTCGATCGCCGATTGCAGCGGCACGCCGGGGTCTTCGGCGACGTGCACGTCGCCGAGTTCGTCGGTCGGCAGCCAGCCCAGGCCCTCGAGTCCGGCCGGGATGTCCCCGGTGGAGTAGCGGCCCAGGTAGTTGAAGCCGACCCGGCCCGGCAGCCGCCGCGGCAACTGGCGCGCGGTCTCGGCGTTGAGATAGCGCAGCAGGCCGAAGCCGATGCCTTTGTCGGGCACCGCGAGCAACTGGTGCTTCACGGCGCGGATCGCGGCGCCCAACGCGGGTCCGCCGGCCAGCGCGTCGTCGATGTCGATCTGTGCCAGATCGAGGCGCACCGGGTAGACGCTGGTGAACCAGCCGACGGTGCGGGACAGATCGGCGCCGGGCACCACTTCTTCCTGACGGCCGTGACCTTCCAGGCGCAGCAGCGCCGACGGGTCACCGGCGCGCCAGCGCACCAGGGCCAGCGCCAAGGTGGCCAGCAGCGTGTCGTTGACGCTGCCCTGGAACAAGCCGGGCAGGGTGGTGAGCAGCGCGGTGGTGACCTCGGCGGACACCTCTCGCTCGACCATGTGCAGCGTGCCGGTCCGGTCGACGGCGGGATCGAGTTCCCGGCCGCCGATCAGCGGATCGGGTCCGGCGAGCACGTCGTGCCAGTACGCCAATTCGGCGACCCGCTGTTCGGAGTGCGCCTCCTCGGTCAGCGCGTGGGCCCACCGGCGCATCGAGGTTCCGGTCTCCGCCAGCACCGGGGTGGCGCCCGCCGACACCTGGGCCCACGCGGCCACCAGGTCCGGGATCAGGATGCGCCAGGACACCCCGTCGATCACCAAGTGGTGCGCCAGCACGATCAACCGGCCCGATCGGGTGCGCGAGCCCGCGTCGCCGACCGGGTCGAGCCAGATGAATTGCAGCACCGTGCCGTTGGCCGGGTCGAGCCGGTCGGCGGCGGCGTCCAGCTCCGTCATGGCGAACTCGTGCAGTTCGATCGGGTCGACGGCGGTGAACTCGACGCGGTGCACCAGCGCGTCCACGTCGACCGATCCGGGGGAGCCGACCAGTATGCGCGGGCCGTCCGCGCCGTCGGTCACCAGCCGGGCGCGCAGCATGTCGTGCCGGTCCACCGCGGCGGCGAGCACGGTGACGATCTGCGACCGCTCGATGCCGACCGGTAGCTCCAGGACCGCCGTCTGGGCGAAGCGGTCGTGGTTTCCGCCGCGCTCCAGCATGTAGTGCGCGATCGGCGTGAGCGGCAGTTCGCCGACGCCGCCGCCGGGCAGCTCGTCCAACGTCACCGCGGCGCCCGCGGCGTCGACGGCCGCGGCCAGCGCCGCCACCGTGCGGTGCTCGAACACCTGCAGCGGGGTGCAGGTGATGCCGTGCTGCTTGGCGCGCGACACCAGCTGGATCGCCAGGATGCTGTCGCCGCCCAGCGCGAAGAACGAGTCGTCGGCGCCCACCCGCGCCACTCCCAGCAACTCGCCGAAGATCGCGGCCAGCTGCTGTTCGGTCGGCGTTTCGGGCGCGCGGTACTCGGTGCGGTCGGCGCGGAACTCCGGCGCGGGCAGCGCCTTGCGGTCCAGCTTGCCGACCGCGTTGAGCGGGATCTCGTCCAGCACGACGAACGCCGAGGGCACCATATAGCCGGGCAGGATGTCGGCGGCGAAGGCGCGCACCTTCGCCACGTCCAGCTCGGAGCCCGGCGTGCGGACCAGGTAGGCGGCCAGCGCGGTGGCCCCGGTGGGGCCGGGTACGCCGAGCGTCACCGCGAAGTCCACGCCGTCGGCGCGGCCGAGCACCGCGTCGATCTCGCCCAGCTCGATCCGCTGTCCGCGCACTTTGACCTGGAAGTCGGTGCGGCCCAGGTACTCCAGTTCGGGTCCGGAGTCGCCGCGGATCCAGCGCACCAGATCGCCGGTGCGGTACATCCGTTCACCCGCCGTGCCGAAGGGACCGGCGACGAAGCGGGCAGCGGTCAGACTCGGCCGCGCGTGGTACCCGCGCGCCAGCGACGGCCCGGCGAGATACAGCTCGCCCGCCACGCCGAACGGGACCGGGCGCAACCGGTCGTCGAGGACCAGGACCTGGGCGCCCTGCACCGGCGTGCCGACGGTTACCGGGGCGCCCGCCGCCAGCGGCGCCGAACCCGTTGCCCAGATGGTCGATTCGGTGGGTCCGTACAGGTTGACCATGGTGCGTCCGGTGGCCCAGCGCTCGACCAGTTCCGCGCCGACCGCCTCGCCTGCCACCGCGAGCACCCGGACGCCGGTCACCTCGGCGGGGTCGAGGGTCGCCAGCGCGGAGGGCGTGATCACCATGTGGCTGACCTGTTCGGTGTCGATCAGCTCCGCCAGCGCGCCGCCGCCGAACACCTCCGGCGGTGCCACGACCGACGCGCCGCCGGAACCGAACGCCATGATCGCCTCGAACACCGACGCGTCGAAACTCGGTGACGCCACCTGCAGCACCCGGGAGTGCTCGTCCAGGCCGAGCGAATCCCGTTGCGCCGCAACCAGATCGGCGATACCGCGATGGGATACCGAGACGCCCTTCGGTGTGCCGGTCGAGCCGGAGGTGTAGATCATCCACGCCGCGTTGTCCGGCCGGATGGGGCCCGGCAGCTCACGCTCGCCCAGCGGCCGGCTGCTCGCGGCGCTCCACCGCTCGACGAGCGCGAGGTCGTCGAGCACCAGCCAGTTCGTGCTGTCGGGCAGCATGGGCCGGAACGCGGCGAGGGTCAGACCGAGCGTCGCGCCGGAGTCGGTGAGCATGTGATCGATGCGCTCGACCGGGTGCTTCGGATCGACCGGAAGGAACGCCGCGCCCGCTTTCGCCGCGGCCCACATGCCGATGAGCAGTTCCGGCGAACGCGGCAGCCCCAGCGCGACCACGGTTTCCGGGCCGCCGCCCGACTCGAGCAGCACTCGGGCCAGGCGATCGGCGTGCGCGTCGATCTCGGCATAGGTGGTGGTCTGCCCGTCGGACACCAAGGCGATGCGGTCCGGGTACCGCCGCACGGTGTCGGCCAGCAGGTCCGGCAGGATCGTGGTCGCCGCCGCGGCGGGGCCACGCACGGGTACCAACGTCGCCCGTTCGGTGTCGTCGAGAATGTCGATATCGGCGATGCGTACCTCGGGCCGCGCCAGCACCGCCGCGAGCACGCGCCGCCACCGGGTCGCGAACACGGCCACCGTCGCCTCGTCGAACAGATCCGTGGCGTAGGTCAGCACGGCCTCGATGCCCGCCGGACCGCCGGCGGCGAAGCGCTCGCGCAGATCCAAGGTCAGGTCGAACTGGGAGGCGTCGCGCTCGAAGTCCTCCACCTCGAACCGCAGGCCGGGCAGTTCCAGCACGGGTTCGACGAAGTTCTGCAGCGACAGCGAGACCTGGAACAGCGGGTGGTGCGCGGTCGAACGAGCCGGATCCAGCACCTGGACCAGCCGCTCGAACGGCACGTCCGCGTTGGCGAAGGCGTCCAGGTCCGTGGACCGGACGGTGTCAAGGAACGCGGCGAAGCCCGCGCCCGGATCGACCGGGGTGCGCAGTGCCAGGGTGTTGACGAACATGCCGACGAGCTGGTCAAGCGCTTCCTCGCCGCGTCCGGCGACCGGGGTGCCGATCAGCACGTCGTCGGTGGTGGCGAGGCGCGCGAGCAGCACCGCGAGCGCCGCGTGCACGACCATGAACGGGCTGACGTGGTGCGCGGTGGCGAAATCCACCAGCGCTCGGTGCGTCTCGGCGTCGACGGTGAAGCCGAAGTCGGCGCTGTGCATGGTCTGCACCGCGGGGCGTGGCCGATCGGAGGGCAGTTCCAGCACGTCGGGCGTGCCGGCCAGGGTCGCGCGCCAGAACTCGATCTGCCGCGCCGCCAACGATTCCGGATTCGTTTCGTCGCCGAGCACCTCGCGATGCCACAGCGCGAAATCGGCGTACTGCACCGGCAGCGGGACACGGACGGCGTGCCCGCCCGCGGACCGTTCGGAGTAGGCGGCGACCAGGTCGGCGGCCAGCGGTGCCATCGACGCGCCGTCGGCGCTGATGTGGTGCACCACCAGCACGACGACGTGCACCGGCGGCGTGGCGGCGGCGATCTCGCCGGAACTCGCGGTGTAACTCGATGAGACCGGTGCGGTCGCGCTGACGGGCCCGGACGAGATCGGTGCTTCGCCGGTGGAAGGAGCCGACGACACCGGTCCCGCACTCGCGGAGGGCTCGACGTCGCCGTGGATCCGGAAAAGGCCGACCCGCAGCGGCGGCTGGGTGGCGAGATCGAAGCCTGTTCCCGCCAATTCGGTGATCCGCTCCCGCAGTTCCGCGCCGTCCTCGGTGTCGGTCACCGGCATCGCGGGCACGGCCACGTCGGCGTCGACCACGACTTGACGCGGCCCTTCCGCGTCGGCGGGGTAGAGCGTGCGCAGGCTCTCGTGCCGGTCCACGACGTCGACGAGCGCCGCGCGCAGCGCCTGGACGTCCAGCTCTCCGGTTAGCCGCAGTGCCACCGCGATGTTGTAGGCGGCGGAAGCCGGATCCATCCGGTTGAGCACCCACATGCGCTGTTGCGCGGGAGACAGCGGAACCCGGTCCGGCCGGATGCGGGGCGCGAGGCCGAACCCGCCCGGTGCGGCGCCGGTGGCGGGCACCACCCGGGCCGACAGCTGGGCCACGGTCGGCGCGTCGAACAGATCACGCAGCGCGATCCGCGAGCCGAGCGCCGCGTTCACTCGCGCCACCACCTTGGTCGCGCTCAGCGAGTTGCCGCCGAGTTCGAAGAACGACTGGTCGACGCCGACGCGCTCCCGTTCGAGCACCTCGCCGTACACGGCGGCCACCGCCTCCTCGACGGGCCCGCGGGGTGCGAGGTAAGGCCGGTGGCTGTCGGAGAAGTCCGGCACCGGAAGGGCTTTGCGATCCAGCTTGCCGACCGGGGTGAGCGGGATGGTCTCCAGCACGACGAGGTAACCGGGCACCATGTAGCCGGGCAGTTCGGCGGCCACCTGCGCGCGCAGCCGCTCGACGTCAAGCCGCGCGCCTTCGACGGGCAGCACGTAGGAGACCAGCACGGTCGTCCCGGCGGGGCCGGTGCGCCCGATGGTCACCGCGTATTCGACCTCGTCGTCGCGGGAGAGTACCGCGTCGATCTCGCCCAGCTCGATCCGCAGGCCGCGGATCTTGACCTGGAAATCGCTGCGGCCCAGGTACTCCAGCTCGGGACCGGCGCCGTTGTCGACCCAGCGCACCATGTCGCCGGTGCGGTACATCCGCTCGCCGGGTTCGCCGAAGGGGTCGGCGACGAACCTGCTCGCGGTCATCTCGAACCGGTTGAAGTAGCCGCGCGCGAGCGCGGGACCCGCGAGGTACAGCTCACCGGGCACTCCCATCGGCACGGGACGCAGCCAGGCGTCCAGCACCACAGTGTCCGCGCCGCGGATGGGGCCGCCGATCGTGATCGGCTCTCCGCTGACGAGTTCGCCCGGCCCGGTCGCCCAGATGCTGAACTCGGTGGGGCCGTACAGGTTCACCATCCGCCTGCCCGGCGCCCACCGCTCGATCAGCTCCGGCGTCGCCGCTTCGCCCGCGACCGCGAGGACGCGCAAGTGTTCCAGCCCGGCGGGTTCCATGGTGGCCAGCGCCGACGGCGTGATCACGGCGTGGGTGACGCGCTGGGTGCGCAGCAGCGTCTCCAATTCCGTCCCGCCGTAGACATCCGGCGGCGACACCACCAGCCTGCCGCCCGCGCCGTGCGCGATGAGCAGTTCGAACACCGAGGCGTCGAAACTCGGCGAGGCCACTTGCAGCGCGCTGGTGGTGTGGTCGAGCGCGAGCGTCTCCCGTTGCGCGGTCACCAGATTCGCGATGCCGCGGTGGCTGAGCAGCACGGCCTTGGGCTTGCCGGTGGAGCCGGAGGTGTAGATCAGGTACGCCGTCTGATCGAGGTCGATCGGCCCGCCGCGCTCCTCGTCGGTGATCGGCGCTTCGGACACCGTCATCACCCGGCGGATGGTGTTCAGGTCGTCGAGCAGCAGCCAGTCGATCGTGCCGGGAAGCGTCTCGCCGGTCGCGGTGACCGTCACGCCGATCGGGGCCTTGGAGTCGGTGAGCATGTGCTCGATGCGTTCCACCGGGTAGTTCGGGTCCAGCGGAGCGAACGCCGCGCCGGTCTTGGCCAGCGCCCACACGGCGACCACCGATTCCAGCGAACGGGTGAGCGCCAGCACGACGAACACCTCCCGCCCGACGCCGCGGCGCAGCAGTACCCGGGCGAAGCGGTTGGACCAGGCGTCGAGTTCGGCGTAGGACATGGTGAGCTCGCCCGCGGTGATCGCGATCGCGTCCGGATCGATGCGCGCGCCCGCGGTGAGCAGCTCGGGCAGCGTGGCAGGCGGCACGGACTCCGGGCCGCGTACCGGCGCCAGCGCGGCGCGCTCGGCGTCGTCGCAGTATTGCAACTGGGAGACCAGCGCGTGCGGGTTGTCCGCGAGCTGGGTCAGCAGCCGGACGAAGCGATCCAGCAGTGGCCGGGCCTCCTCCGCCGGAAGCTGGTCGGCCATGTACTTCAGCGTGATCCGCAGCGTGTCCCGGCCGTCGTCGCCGCGCAGCGGGATCACCATGAGGTTGAGCGGGTACGGCGTCGCGTCGGTGCCCTCCACGTCGAGCACCCGCATGCCCGCGATGTCCAGCGCCTGCGACAGCGCTTCGCGGTCGATGGGATAGGACTCGAATACGGTCAGCGTGTCGAACAATTCGGCGAGGCCGACCGCCTGGTGGATGGCGGCCAATCCGACGTGCTGATGGTCCATCAGCCGCGCCTGCTCGGCCTGCACGCGCGCGAGCAGGTCGGCGACCTTTTCCGCCGGATCCAGCCGCACCCGCACCGGCAGCGTGTTGATGAACAGGCCGACCATCTCCTCGACCCCGGCCAGCTCCGGCGGTCGTCCCGAGACCGTGCCGCCGAACACCACGTCGGTGCGTCCGGTGAGCATGGCCAGCAGCATCGCCCACGCGGCCTGCACCAGGGTGTTCACCGTCGCGCCCGCTTCCCGGCCCGTGGCCTCCAGCCCGGCGACGGTGTCGCGGGACAGGTCGACGGAGGTCATGCCGGTTTCGGTCGATTCGATCCCGGCGAGGGTGGGCACCGCGCGGGTCGGCGTGTCGACACCGGCCAGCGACTCGGTCCATGCGGCGAGGGATTCCGCGTCGTCCTTGGTCTCCAGCCAGGTAAGGAACTCACGATAGGAATGCGCGGGCGGCAGGGCCGCGGCGTCACCGTCGGTGACGTAGAGGGTGAGCAGTTCGCGTACCAGCAGCGGCGTCGACCAGCCGTCCAGCACCAGGTGGTGGTTGGTCAGCACGAAACGGTAGGTGTCCGGGGCGATCCGGATGAGCGTGCAGCGCAGCAGCGGGGGCCGGGTGAGCTCGAACCGAGTGCGGGCGTCCACCGCGATCAACCGGTCGACTTCCCCGGCGCGCTCGGCCTCGTCGGCGATGCCGGTGAGATCCGCTTCCCGCCAGTCGATCTCGGCGTCGGCCAGGACGAGCTGGCGCGGACCGTCCTCGGTCTCGACGAAGGCGACGCGCAGGTTCTCGTGGCGGGTCACCAAAGCCTGTGCGGCACGGCGCAACCGGGCCGCGTCGACGGTGCCTGCCAAGGTGAGCAGCGACTGCACCGTGTAGCCGTCGGCGGTGTCGGAATCGTAGAGCGCGTGGAAGAGCAGGCCGTACTGCAGTGGCGAGAGCGGCCACACGTCGGCGATGTTCGGGTAGGCGCGCTCCCAGTCGTCGATCTGCGCCTGTGTGACGGTGACCAGATCGAAGTCCGACGGTGTGCGTCCGCCCGCGCTCGCGGACGCGACGTGCCGAGCCAGCGCGCCGAGCGCCTGCTCCCACAGCGCGGCGAGTTCGCCGAGATCCGCCTCCTCGAAAAGCCGTCCGGCGTAGGCCCAGGTCACCTCGAGTCCGGCATCGGTGAGCACGGCGTTGATGTCGACCGCGGCGGCCAGCGGCGCGCGGTCGTCCTGGGTCGCGGCGAACCGGCGCGGCAGCCACGGTTCCGCTTCGCCGCCGGTGGACGCCCGCCCGAGGTAGTTGAAGCTGATCTGCGGGGTGGGCGCGTCCGCGAGCGCAGCCGCGGTGCTCGGGACCAGGTAGCGGAGCATCCCGAATCCGATGCCTTTGTCCGGCAGCGCGCGCAGCTGTTCCTTGGTCGCCTTGATCGCGGCGCCCGCCGCGGCCCCGCCCGCGAACGCGTCCGCCACGTCGATGCCGGTCAGATCGACCGCGACGGGGTAGACGCTGGTGAACCAGCCCACCGTGCGCGCCACGTCGGCGCCCGGCAGGACGGTTTCCGCGCGGCCGTGGCCCTCCAGCGTGAACAGCGTGGAGCTGCGCTCGCGCCACCGTGCCACCGCCAGCGCGAGGGCTGCCAGCAGCACGTCGTCGGCCCCGCAGTGGAAACGATCCGGCGCGGTGGTGAGCACGGACTGCGCGATGTCCGGCGGTACGACGGTCGCCAGGTGCGCCATGGAGCCCACCACATCGACGGCCGGGTCCATCGTCGCCGAGCCGAGCGCGGGGTCGGGTGTCGCCAGGACGCGTTGCCACAACGGCAGTTCGCCGGTGCGCGAGGCCGCGTGCTCGCGCTGGCCGTGCGCCCAGCGCCGGAACGAGGTGCCGACCGGAGCGAGCTCGGCGCCCAGCGCGGCGGTGGCGAGGTCCGGCAGCAGGATCCGCCAGGAAACGCCGTCGGTGACGAGGTGGTGCAGCACAAGCCACAGCAGCGGCGCGGCGTCGGCACGCTCGATCCACACGAATCGCGCGACCACGCCTGCCTCCGGGTCGAGCAGGTCGGCGGCGCGCTGCAACGCACGCTCGCAGGTCGCGTCGAGGTCAGCGTCCACGGGCACGATTTCCAGCAGGGCGCCCGCGTTCACCGCACCGGGCTCGGCGACCACCCAGTTCCAGCCGTCGCCGGTGCGGCGCAGCGTCGAACGCAGCAGGTCGTGCCGGTCGAACAGCGCTGCGAGCGCGGCGACGAGATCCGTGCGTTCCATGCCCGACGGCAACTCGATCAGCACCGCTTGGGCGAACCGCCGCCAGGTGTCACCGGTCTCGAGCATCGCGCGCACGATCGGCGTCAGCTCAACGTCGCCGACTCCGCCGCCGGGCAGCTCGTGCACCACTCCGGTCGGCACATCGGTGGCCACCGCGGCCAGCGCGGCGACGGTCTTGCGCTCGAAGACATCCCGTGCGCCGAACCCGAGCCCGGCCGCCTTCGCCCGCGACACCAGCTGGATCGAGACGATGCTGTCGCCGCCGAGCGCGAAGAAACTCTCGTCCACTCCCACCGATTCCAGGCCGAGCACCTCCGCGAACAGCGCGGCGAGCGTCTCCTCGCGCGGTGTGGACGGCGGCCTGCTCGCGGTGGTGCGCGCGCCGAATTCCGGTGCGGGCAGCGCCTTGCGATCCACCTTGCCGAGCGGCGTGAGTGGAAGACGGTCGAGCACCATGATCACGGCGGGCACCATGTAGGCCGGAAGCGACTCTCCTACCGCGGCTTTCAGCGCCTCGGGGTGGATCTGCGCACCCGGCTCCGGCAGCACGTACGACACGAGCGCGGTGGCGCCCGAACCGGTTTCGACGCCGAGGGTGAGTGCGAAGTCGACGTCGGGCTGCCGCTGTAAGGCGGCATCGATCTCGCCGAGCTCGATGCGGAAGCCGCGCACCTTCACCTGGAAGTCGCTGCGTCCCTGGTACTCCAGTTCGACGCGGCCGTCGTTGTGCACCCAGCGCACGAGATCGCCGGTGCGGTACATCCGCTCGCCCGTGCCGTACGGGTCGGCGACGAAACGGTCGGCGGTCAGCCCGTTGCGCCGGTGGTAACCGCGCGCGACGCCGGGACCGGCGAGGTAGAGCTCGCCGACGGTGCCCGGCGGCAGCGGACGCAGCCACGGATCGAGGACCACCGCCGACACGTCGCGGGCCAGACTGCCGATGGTGACCGGACCGTCCGGCGTCAGCGGGGCGCTGAGGGTGACGGTGATGGTGGTCTCGGTGGGCCCATAGCCGTTCAACAGGGTCCGGCCCGCCCATTTGGTCACCAGCTCGGGCGGGCAGGCGTCGCCGCCCACGATCACGGTGCGCAACTCGGGCAGGCTCGCCGGGTCCAGCGAACCCACGACGGCCGGGGTCACGTTGAGGTGGGTGACGCGGTGGGCGCGCAGTACCTGGGCCAGCTCCTCGCCCGCGTACGCCGACGGCGGCACCACGGCCAGCGTCGCGCCCGTGGCCAGGGTGACCAGGATCTCCTCGACCGAGATGTCGAAACTCGGCGACACGGCGTGAGCGACGACGGACTCGGCGTCGATGCCGAATCCGGCGCCGGAGCTCGCCACCAGGTTGGCCAGCCCTCGGTGCGGGACGAGCACGCCTTTCGGGAGCCCGGTGGAACCGGAGGTGTAGATGATGTACGCGGCCTGGTCCGGGTGCGTCGCCGCGGTGCGGTCGGCGTCGGTCAGCGGCGCGGCATCCTGCTCGGCCATCGCCCGTTCGGTGCCCTCGTCGTCGAGCGACAGCCAGGACACCCGGCGCGGCAACGACTTTCGCGCGGCCGCCGTCGTGATGCCCGCGACGACGCCGCTGTCGCCGACCATGTGCTCGATCCGGTCGGCGGGGTAGGTCGGGTCGATCGGCACGAACGCCGCGCCGGTCTTGGCCACCGCGATCGTCGCCAGCACCGACCCGATGGACCGCGGGATGGAGATCGCCACGGTGCGCTCGGGCCCGGCGCCCGCGGCGATCAGCACCCGGGCCAGCCGGTTGGTGTAGTCGTCGACCTGACGGTAGGTCAGCGCGGTCTCGCCCTCCACCAGCGCGGTCGCCAGCGGATCGCGGGCCGCGCCTTCGGCGAGGAGGGCGGGCAGCGTCCGCGCCGCGACGCCGGCGGGTCCCCGGGCGGGTGCGAAGCCGGTGCGCTCGTCGTCCGACAGCACCGGCACACTCGCCAGCGGCGCGTCCGGCCCGGCGGCCAGGAAACGGTGCAGGAACGACAGGAAGCGGCGATGCTGGCCGGTCAGCTCGGCCTCGGTGTAGAGGTTGCCGTTGGCCTGGAAGTCGATGTGCGTGCTCTCGCCGCCGACGCCCGGATACAGGTTGACGAACAGGTCGTCGATCAACCCGGAGGTCAGCACGTGCAGCCGCCCGGTCACCGGGCCGAGCTGGATTCTGGTGTCGACCATCATCAGGTTCACCGACGGGCCGAACGACCCGGCCTCGTCCATCGGCCAGCCCAGATCGCGGAAGATGTCCTCCTGCCGGTAGCGCTGGCGCCGCAGCGCCCCGGTCAGCTCGCCCTGGGCCGCCCGGATCACCTCGCCGACGGTCGTGGCGGGCGTCAGCCGCAGCCGCAGCGGGACCACGTTGGCGATCATGCCGCCGGAACGCCGCAGCGTCGCGGTGGTGCGCGCGGACACCGGCAGGCTCAGCACGACTTCCGGCGCGCCGGTCATCGCGGACAGATACGCGCCGAAGGCGGCGACCACGGTCGGCGCGACACCGGAGGACACCTGCTCGGCGACGGCGTCCAGCA
This sequence comes from Nocardia sp. NPDC047038, assembly GCF_040644075.1. Classification (NCBI taxonomy): domain Bacteria; kingdom Bacillati; phylum Actinomycetota; class Actinomycetes; order Mycobacteriales; family Nocardiaceae; genus Nocardia; species Nocardia sp. NPDC047038. The sequence goes on from NZ_JBEYVQ010000001.1 coordinate 380,413, forward strand.
GGGTGCCGGTGTCGGCGGGCAGCGCACCGGTGACCCGCCGCGGATGCCCGTCCACGCCCGCGGTGCGGCCGGCCAGGCTCACCGGATCGGCCATGCCGTCCAGATGCGCCTGCCAGTGCTCCCGGTCCGCGCCGAACCGCTCGGAACTGCGGTAGGCCAGATCGGCCTCGACGATCTTGCGCAGGTCCTCGGCCTTCGCGGGCGACGCTTCGCGGCCCTCGACGGCGGCGTTGTACAGCTCTCCGGTGCGCTGCACCATGGTCAGCGCGCCCATGCCGTCGAGCACGATGTGGTGGATGCGCGAGTACCAGAACCAGCGGTCCGCGCCGACGCGCAGCATGGCGATGCGCACCAGCCGGTCGCGGGTCAGCTCCAGCGGGGCCTCGTACTCCGCGCGCATCCACGCGTGCGCGGCCGCCTCGGGATCGGGTTCGGAACGGAAGTCCAGCGTTTCCAGACTGTCGTCGAGCGTGGGGTCGACGAATTGGAACGGATGTCCCTCCACCTCGACCAGGCGCAGGTAGCCGGTGCCGAACTCGCGCCCGGCCTGCCGCGCCGACCGCGCGAGCAGGTCGAGGTCGATCGGACCGTTCAGTTCGACGTACTGGGCGATCGAGATCGGAGTATCACCGGCGACGTGCTGGGCGAACCAGATGCCGCGCTGTGCCGCCGATAGGGCGAAAGCCCCATCGGGAAGAACTGTGTCGGAATCTTTCGCCGAAAGGGAAGGCTGTTGCATGACGTGTCCTACGTTCTGACCGCGATCCGGCCGATCGGCAGTGACCGCCCGTAGCCACCGCGGTAGCGGTAGTACCTGCCGCCGCACAGCACGCGGCAACTCAATTCTGAACCGGCGCGGTCGACGCTGCGGGGGTATTGGGCACACTGCGCGACCCGAACATCGCTGTTCGGGTCGCGGGGGAGGGGTTGTGTCCGGTCAGGCGGCTTTCGGGAGAAGATCCAGGTCGGCCGCGCCCAGCGGGGCGGCGGAGCTGGTCAGGTAGCGCTGCAGAGTGGAGCGCTCGTCCAACACCAGCCAGGTGATCGCTTCCGCGGACTCGGGCTGCTGGTCCTTGGTGGTGACGCCCACCGAGGTGCCGAGCGCGTAGGAGCCGTCGTCGGTCACCGGGACGGCGATGGCGCCGATCTTGGTGGCGGCCCGCTCGGCCACGACGGACTCGATCGCCTGGTCGATCGCGACCGCGATCCGGGTGCCGGGTCCGGCGCCGAGGCGCAGCAGCAGCCGGGCCAGGCGATTGGACCAGCGGTCCAGCTCGGCGTAGGTCAGGTCGCAACCGGCGGTGGATGCCACGACCGCGTGCGGATCGACCTCGGCGACGGGCTGTGCCACCGGCAGGGAGTACAGGTTGTCGGCGAGCGAATCGGTCAGCGTGTGCATGTCGTGTCCTCGGGGTCGATTGAGAGGTTCTCGGCGTACCTCTGAATCTCGTCCTCGAGCGGACTTTTCGACAGCAACCCCAGCGCTGGTCCGCGCACTCCAAGGGTGCGGGAAACCTCACCCAAGGGGTGGGCGGTCAGTCGGTCACGTAACCGTTGAGCGTGTTCCGCAGGTCGGCGAGCAGGGCGCGGGCGGCGGTGAGGCCGTCGCCGTGCCAGACGCTGTCCTCCACGGCGAACACCCGGCGATCGGTGGCGGCGCCGAGTTCCTTCCACTCGTCGGTGCGCAGCACCGCTTCACCGTGTTTCTTGCCCTCCTGGCCCGCGAGGATCACGTAGATCAGGTCGCCCTCCGCCTTGGTGGCGAACTCGCTCTCGCGCACGTCGAACGAGGCGCCGCGCTGCGCGGCAGGACGCTGCACGCCCGCGTCGGCGAGCACCTGGCCGGAGAAGCTGTCACCGCCCTGTACTCGCTGGGCGTCGGCGGTGAACCGGAGGATCGATGCCTGGGTCTGGCCCGCCGCCAGCGTGGTGCCGGTGTCGCGCGCCTCGGTGCGGTAGTTCTGCAGTGCGGTCTCCGCCGCGTCGCGCCGTCCCATGCCCGCCGCGAACGCAGCGAACTCGGCTTGCCAGCTGTTGTTCGAACCGACCAGCACGGTCGGTGCGATGGCTTGCAACGCGCTGAAACTCGCTGTGCCGGTGGGGTTCTCGCCCAGAATCAGATCGGGATGCAGGGCTGCGATCCGGGCCGGGTCCGGCTGCGCGGCGGTGCCTACGCCGGGGATCTTCAGCACGCCGGTGCCCAGATAGGCCGGTTGCGGGCTCGGGCCGTCGAGGGTCACCGTCCCCACGACCCGCTCCCACAGGCCGACCGCGCAGACGGCGTCCAACGCGGAGGTGCTGAGCACGACGATGCGCTGCGGGTCGGCGGGGACCTCGGACACGCCCGCCGCATGGGTGACGCTGCGGGTGTCCCCGCCCGCCGGGTCGGGCGCGCTCGGCAGCGCGCACGCCTTGGTGGTGTCGCGCTCCAGCCCCACCACACCCGCGCCCGCGATGTTGGTGGTGGTGCGCACGATGGAGGCGGAGTCGTCGGTGGCGCCGCCGCAGCCCGCGAGCGCGAGCGCGGCACACCCGGCCACGACCGCCCGGAACCGATGACCGGCCGCGCCGTTCCGATGACGAATCGCGCGAATTCGGGTGCGTACCTGCATCACGTCGCTCACCGGCATGCGAGTGAGGGTACATGTCGGCGGTGGCGGGTCCCTGGCAGAGGTCGCGGCGGTTGGCGGCAGGCGTGCTGGTGCAACGGGTTCCGCTGTTTCGGCGGCTCCGATCGTGCTTTCCGGATGCCGACCGTTATGTTACTGTCTCGGCAAGGTCGCGAACGGGGAGTTGCGCGACATCGCAAGGGGGAATCATGAGATTGTATTTCGGTCGGTTCGCGCTGTTCTTGTTCATGATCGTCTGTACATTCGCTGCGGGCGCGACGGCAGCCGCGACGCCTCCGCCGGGGTCGAATTTCGACTATCAGAAATTCGCGGCCGATATGGCGGCTTGCGATGCGGACGGCAGCACTATGAACGAGAACCAGGTCCTGTACGGCGCCGTTCATCCGAACGGATCCAAAATGCAGTTCCGATGCTACGCGTTGCGCCACATGGTCGACGGTGGGCACGATCCGTTCGTCAACCCGAAGGCCTTTCTGGACTGCATGGATCGTTTGGTGAGCTTCGGATTTCCCCGGGATGGGAACAAGCCGGGTCATAAACAGCATATTTTGCAGTACAACGGCACCAGCAGTCGAGCGAAGCTCGCCTACGACACGAACCGCGGCAACGACATCCTGACTGTCTATACTGAGCCGCGGGACAACGAGTGGCTCGCCTGCGCGACCATGTAATTCACTCGAACGGGGGTGCTGAACGCAGATGGGCATACGCCGACGTGAGCTGGTCGCCGCTGCCAGGCGTGATGAGGACGAGATCGAGGAACCGCTGGCGCGTTTGCGGATGCACCTCACGGAGATGGTCCGTTTCTGTGGGCGGGTATATTGCGGCGAATCCTCCAGCCACGCTCTAGCGGTCCATGCCATTCGTGCACGCGACGCCATAGGGTTTGTCGATTCGATGGAGGCATTGACCGAGTTCGATCGCCTGCGGCTGGCGGCGTTGGAAAGCGTTTCCGGTGAGATCGAAGGTTTGGACGCCGATACTGTCGACTTGGCGAACGCGGACCGGTTGGCAGACGGGGTGACGCGGTTCTTCCGGCAGAAAAAAGTGACGGAACGCGCGATGACAGGGATTTTCCTGATCTGTCTGAACGAGGCGTACGCTGTCGCCGGAGGATATCGGGATCCCTATCTCGGGGCGAGGAACATCGCCGAGATGAGGTTGTTCACCGATTCCGAAGACGAGCCGTTCGTCGCGTCGTGCGACGAATTGGCGGCCCGATTCGAAGAATCCGCCGGCGACAACCCGGAAGTGGTCGCGCGGATCGAGGACGTCATGGCGGCGTACACGCGCGCGAATCCGGTGTGAGCGTGCCGTACGCCGAGGCGACAAGCGGCCCGTGCGGGCCCGCCGGGCTCAAAGCCGATTGCCCCCGATGCTGAAGCGGGCGCCGGTGGCGTCGGTGACCGCGGCCATCCGGCCGTAGGGCGTGTCCTGGGGCGGCGAGAGCACCGTCCCGCCCAGTTCGGTGAGCCGCTCGACGGTCTTGTCCACGTCGTCCGCGCCGAAGTAGACGATCCAGCCCGCGGGTGCGCCCTCGGGCAGGAAGGCGGACGCGTCCATGACGCCGCCGAGCATCGGGCTCTCGGCGTGGATGGTGGAGTAGCGGAACTCCGGGGCGTCGGAGACGGTGAAGACGTCCGACCAGCCGAAGACCTCCCGGTAGAAGGTCAACGAGGCGTCGTAGGCGCGGGTGTGCAGCTCGAACCAGGACGGCGCGCCGGCGTGCTCACGCCACTCCCCGCCGGAGACCAGACCCATGGTCTCGAAGCCGGGGAACGTCCCGGCCTGCCAGATGCCGACGCCCGCACCCCCGACGTCGCCGAGCACGGCCATCGTGCCCAGCTCGCCCACCGCCATGGGCGGCACGACCAGCGACGCCCCCGCCGCCGTCGCCGCGTCGGCGGTGGCCTGTGCGTCGGAACTGGCCAGATACACCGTCCACTGTTCCGGGCTGTCGGTGTCGCCGGGCATCCTGGCCATCGCGCCCGCCACCGCGCGCCCGTCCTTGCGGAAGGTGACGTACCCGCCGAACTCCTCGCCCGCGCTCTCGGCGGTCCAGTCGAACAGTTCGCGGTAGAACGCGATACTCCGATCGAGGTCGGAGCTGTACAAATCGACCCAACAGGGATCGCCGATCTTCGTGCGGTTGGTTCCGGTCATCGCTGCTCTCCTGGCCTGAGGTGAACTCGTGTCACCTCTACAGACGCCCGCCACCGACAGAACTCATCGGTCCCGGAAAACAACACAGCTACGACAGAGAGTAGGACCCGTTCGGTCGGGCGCATCTTCACGGGTTTACGATTCGGAGAGCGCAAGCGAACTGTCGTCTGTTCCGACATCGGGATGGATGCGATCAGCGGAGCCTGCGGAGCGACCTAAAGGCACCTTTCAGGAGGATCAGTGACTGCCGTAGAGCCCCAGCCAGTCCCTCAGTTGGAAGCGACTCGGCCTTATCCGGCTCGGACCGGGCCGAAGGGCTCGTTCATCTACAAGATGGTCACCACCACGGACCCGAAGGTCCTGGGTGTCATGTACCTGACCACGTCGATGGGCTTCTTCCTCATCGGTGGCCTGATGGCCCTGCTGATGCGCGGTGAGCTGGCCCGGCCGGGCCTGCAGTTCCTCTCGACCGAGCAGTTCAACCAGCTGTTCACCATGCACGGCACGATCATGCTGCTGTTCTACGCGACCGCGATCGTGTTCGGCTTCGCGAACATCATCCTCCCGCTGCAGATCGGCGCCCCCGACGTCGCCTTCCCGCGCCTGAACGCCTTCAGCTACTGGCTGTACGCGTTCGGCGCCAGCATGGCGACCGCGGGCTTCATCACCCCGGGCGGCGCCGCGGACTTCGGCTGGACGGCGTACGTGCCGCTCACCGACATCCTGCACTCCCCGGGCGTCGGCACCGACCTGTGGATCCTGGGCCTGGCGGTGTCCGGTCTGGGCACCATCCTCGGTGGCGTGAACATGCTGACCACGGTGGTCTGCCTGCGTGCTCCCGGTATGACCATGTTCCGGATGCCGATCTTCACCTGGAACATCGCCGTGACCAGCGTCCTGGTGCTGCTGGCCTTCCCGCTGCTGACCGCCGCGCTGTTCGGCCTGGCCTACGACCGTCACCTGGGCGGCCACATCTACGACCCCGCGACCGGCGGCATCCTGCTCTACCAGCACCTGTTCTGGTTCTTCGGCCACCCCGAGGTGTACATCATCGCGCTGCCGTTCTTCGGCATCGTCTCGGAGATCTTCCCGGTCTTCTCGCGTAAGCCGATCTTCGGTTACACCACGCTGGTCTACGCCACCCTGGGCATCGCCGCGCTGTCGATCGCGGTGTGGGCGCACCACATGTACGCCACCGGCGCCGTGCTGCTGCCGTACTTCTCCTTCATGACCTTCCTCATCGCGGTCCCGACCGGTGTGAAGTTCTTCAACTGGATCGGCACCATGTGGCGCGGTCAGCTGACCTTCGAATCGCCGATGCTGTTCTCCATCGGCTTCATCGTCACCTTCCTCTTCGGTGGTCTGTCCGGCGTCATCCTGGCCAGCCCGCCGCTGGACTTCCACGTCACCGACTCGTACTTCGTCGTGGCGCACTTCCACTACGTGCTCTTCGGCACCATCGTGTTCGCCACCTACGCGGGCATCTACTTCTGGTTCCCGAAGATGACCGGCCGGATGCTGGACGAGCGCCTGGGCAAGTGGCACTTCTGGACGACGTTCATCGGCTTCCACACCACCTTCCTGGTCCAGCACTGGCTGGGCGCGGAGGGCATGCCGCGCCGCTACGCCGACTACCTGCCCAGCGACGGCTTCACCACGCTGAACACGATCTCCACGATCGGCGCCTTCGTGCTCGGCGCGTCGATGCTGCCGTTCCTGTGGAACGTCTTCAAGAGCTACCGCTACGGCGAGGTGGTCACCGTGGACGACCCGTGGGGCTACGGCAACTCGCTGGAGTGGGCCACCACCTGCCCGCCGCCGCGGCACAACTTCTACGAGCTGCCGCGCATCCGCTCGGAGCGTCCCGCGTTCGAGCTGCACTACCCGCACATGGTCGAGCGCATGCGCGCCGAGGCGCACGTCGGCTGGGGCGCGGGCAAGCACGCCACCGACCTGCACGAGCCGAACGTCCTCGCGCAGTAGGGCGCTTGCCCGGCGGGGCCGGACGGGCGACGTCCGGCCGCGCCGTAGGATTCATCGCGACGAGTGTGCACCCGCTGGTCACCAGCGGGTGCACACTCGTTTGTGGAGATCAGTACGCACCGTGCGTTGCGACAACGACGTCCAGCACAGCGACGGCGAACATCGAACATGGAGCGCATCAGTTGGCCGACACCACCGTCCTCGTCACCGTCACCGGGCCGGACCGCCCCGGTGTGACGTCCGTGCTGCTCGCGGCCATGTCCCGGCACCGAGTGAGCCTGCTGGACGTGGAGCAGGTCGTGATCCGGGGCAGGCTGACCCTCGGTGTCCTGGTGACCTGCCCGACCGACGCCGAGGCGTTGCAGGACGAGCTCGAAGAGGCCATGAACACCGTCGGCATGAACGTCGACGTGGAGGTGGACGCGGCGATCGGCAGGCAGCCGATGTCCACCCACGCGGTGGTCATTCTCGGCAGCCCGGTCACCGCGCGCGCGTTCAGCGCGGTGTCGCGGCAACTGGCCGCGCTGGGAGCCAACATCGACACCATCCGCGGTATCGCCGACTACCCGGTGACCGGCATGGAGTTGATGGTCACCGCGACCGACTCCGGCCCGGACACCGATTCGCGGCTGCGCACGGCGCTGGCCGAGGTCGCGGTGGCCGAGCAGGTGGACGTCGCCGTGGAACGTGCCGGGCTGGCGCGCCGGGGCAAGCGGCTGATCGTGTTCGACGTCGATTCCACCTTGATCCAGGGTGAGGTCATCGAGATGCTCGCCGCGCACGCGGGCGTGGAGGACGAGGTCCGCAAGGTGACCGAGGCCGCCATGCGCGGCGAGATCGATTTCGCCGAATCGCTGCGGCAGCGGGTGGCGACGCTGGCCGGGCTGGACGAGTCGGTGATCGAGGAGGTCGCCGACCGGATCGAGCTGACCCCCGGCGCCCGCACCACCATCCGCACGCTGCGCCGGATCGGTTTCCGCTGCGGCGTGGTGTCGGGCGGTTTCCGGCAGGTGATCGAACCGCTGGCACACGAGCTGGAACTGGACTTCGTGCAGGCGAACACCCTGGAAGTCGTGGACGGCAAGCTGACCGGCCGCGTCGTCGGCGAGATCGTCGACCGCGCGGCCAAGGCGACCGCCCTGCGCAAGTTCGCCGCCGACGCCGGGGTGCCGATGGAACAGACCGTCGCGGTGGGTGACGGCGCCAACGACATCGACATGCTCAACGCCGCCGGGCTCGGCGTCGCCTTCAATGCCAAACCGGCGCTGCGCGAGGTCGCCGACGCCGCGCTCTCCCATCCGTATCTGGACGCGGTCCTGTTCATCCTCGGGGTCACCCGGCACGAGGTGGAGGCCGCCGACGCCAGGGACGGCCTGCTGCGCCGCGTCCCGCTGGGCTGAACATCCGCCCGATTCCGCCTCGGTAAACGCTGTCGGACGTAGTCGGTCGATAGCTTCGCGCAGGGCGGGAGTGAAGGGCGGAGGTACGCCTGGATGGGCGCTGTCGGACGCAGTCGGTCGATAGCTTCGCGCAGGGCGGGAGTGAAGGGCGGAGGTACGCCTGGATGGGTGCTGTCGGACGTAGTCCGTCGACAACCCCGCGCATGGCCGCAGCCAAGGCGGAGGTACGCCCGCATCGGTAGGCTCGCTGCTGTTGATCATGCGGCGATCGGAGGACGGGTGCGCAAGTCCCTGCTTGTGCTGCCCGCCGGATCGGCGGCGGGGTGCGGCGTGCCGGATGTGACGACAGAGTCCGCGAATTCCGTTGTCCGCATGGGCGAAGCGGACGGTCGACAACAGCGACCCCCGCGTATGGGGCGGCGGCTGGTGATCGCGCACCCCGCGAATCCGTCCACCGGCTACTCGGGGAGCATCGCGAAAGCCGGTGCGGCCGTGGCGGAGCAGGACGGAGCGGCGGATCTCGAACCCGACCCACCCGCGCCGGGCGCGGGCAGGACGTGGGTGTGGAGTTTCGTCGGCGTGGCGTCCCGTGCGTCGCCGCTGACGATGGAGTACGCGCGTCCGTGGGAGCCGGGTTCCGAACCGGCCCGGACGTTTTCGTCGACGATCGAGGTGGAGCGATGACGAGCATTCCGGAATGCGGCGCCGAAGTCCGTGAGAACGGCGAGATCCGCGGCGTGGCAACGGCATCGGACGTCGAAGGGTTCCGGGCCCGGCACGCGGAGCTGGCCGGCGGCTACGGCGCGGGCGATCCGGACGACCCGGCCATGGTGCAGGCGATGCAGATGGTCCTGCATCTGCCGAAGATCGACCCGCCGCCGCGCAGTGCGCTGCTCGCCGCCGCCGCGTCGGCCGCGGTGGCACTGTGCCTGGACGAGCGAGTCGGGCCGGGCGGCGAGTGGGAAGAACGCTATCTGGCCTGGAAGCGCTCCCGGATCCGCAAGGTGGCTCGGCGCGCTCGCGGCGCACAGTGGCAGGCGACTTGCGCTGTCGCGGGCGTGACGGTGGAAATCGACGGCGCGCAGGCGCGGGCGCTGGTCCCGGGGCCGGTGGGTCAGGTCGACCCGCGAATCAAGCGTCTGCAGATCGGCGGCACCGACCTCACGCACGACGAGCCCGGCCCGCCCGATCCCGAACTGCCGGTGTTGTGGGTGAACGCCGGGCTCGGGATGACGTTGGGCAAGGCCGCCGCGCAGGTGGGTCACGCGAGCATGCTGCTGGCCGGTGCGCTGCCGGTGGAGCACGCGCTGCGCTGGGCGGAACTCGGCTTCCGCTGCGCGGTCCGCGAGGCCGACCCGCGGCGCTGGGCGTCGCTGGCCGAGCACGTGGCGGAGGGCGCGGCGATCGCGGTGCGCGACGCCGGATACACCGAAGTGGCGCCGGGCTCCATGACGGTGATCGCGGTGCCCGCCCGGTCCTGGTGAACCCTCCGCTACGGCGCGGCGCGCGTGTCGGTCGGTGCGGCCGATCCGGCCGGGACGGCGGCGTTCCAGCACAGATCGACCGACCGGGTCTGTTTTCCCTCCCTGCGTTGGCAAGTGCCCCCCGGGGTGGGCCAAGATGGAGCGCGTGCCGCAACCGGATCCCGATCTGCTCATCGATTTCACCGACGTGACCGTCCGCCGCTCCGGCCGTAGCCTCGTCGGGCCGGTCACCTGGCAGGTCGAGCTCGACGAACGCTGGGTGGTCCTCGGCCCCAACGGCGCGGGCAAGACCTCCCTGCTGCGTATGGCCGCCGCCGAACTGCATCCCACCGCGGGCATCGCCCATCTGCTCGGGGAGCGCATCGGAAAGGTGGACATCAGCGAGCTGCGCCCGCGCATCGGGCTGTCGTCGGCGGCGGTGGCCAGCCGGGTTCCGACCGACGAGAAGGTCAGCGATCTGGTGGTGTCCGCGGGTTACGCGGTGCTCGGCCGCTGGCGGGAGCGCTACGACGACGTGGACACCGATCGCGCCATCGACATGCTGGAAAGCCTCGGAGCCGAACATCTCTCCGACCGCACCTACGGAACGCTGTCGGAGGGCGAACGCAAACGCGTGCTCATCGCCCGCGCGCTGATGACCGATCCCGAGCTGCTGCTGCTCGACGAGCCCGCCGCGGGCTTGGACCTGGGCGGCCGCGAGGAACTGGTGGAGCGGCTCGGCGATCTCGCCGCCGATCCGGACTCGCCCGCGATCGTGCTGGTCACCCACCACGTGGAGGAGATCCCGCCCGGATTCACCCACGGCCTGCTGCTCAACGAGGGCGAAGTGGTCGCGCAGGGCCTGCTCTCCGACGTGCTCACCGCCGAGAACCTCAGCGACGCCTTCCGCCAGTCGATCGCGCTGGATCGAGTCGACGGCCGCTACTTCGCGCGGCGTTCGCGGCGGGCGGGCAGTCACCGCACCCGCTGACTCGGACGGCGTGCGATCGCGCAATTCGGGTGCGTCAGGCGTACCTCCGCCTTCGCTCCGGCCGTGCGCGTTGCGTGTACCTCCGCCTTCGCTCCGGGCGTGCGCGTTGTGCGTACCTCCGCCTTCGCTCCGGGCGTGCGCGTTGTGCGTACTTCCGCCTTCGCTCCGGGCGTGGGCGGGCTGCGGACGGACGACGTCGGACTTCGCGTGTTGTGCGTACTTCCGCCTTCGCTCCGGGCGTGGGCGGGCTGCGGACGGACGACGTCGGACTTCGCCTGTTGTGCGTACTTTCGCGTTCGCTCCGGGCGTGGGCGGGCTGCGGACGGACGACGTCGGACTTCGCCTGTTGTGCGTACTTTCGCGTTCGCTCCGGCCGTGCGCGGGCTGAGGACGGACTTCCGACTGCACCTATTAAGGTGCAAGGGTGAGTGAGACAGTAGCGCAGGCAGACTCTCAGCAACCCGAACCGCCGCTCAAGGACGCGTCCACGGTGATGCTGGTGCGCGACGGAGCCGACGGGCCCGAGATCTTCCTGCAGCGCAGGGTCGGCGCGATGGCCTTCGCCGCGGGCATGACCGTGTTCCCCGGCGGCGGCGTCGACCCGTCCGACGGAACCGCCGACATCGCCTGGGCCGGTCCCGAACCCGCATGGTGGGCCGAACAATTCGCGACCAGCGAAACCAGGGCGAAGGCGCTGGTCTGCGCTGCCGTCCGGGAGACGTTCGAGGAGTGCGGCGTGCTATTGGCCGGGCCGACCGCCGACAGCGTCGTCTCCGACACCACCGATTACCACGAGGCTCGCGCAAGGCTCGAGCGCAGGGAACTGTCGCTGGCGTCCTTCCTCGCGGAGGAGAAGCTGGTGCTGCGCGCCGACCTGCTGCGGCCGTGGGCGAACTGGATCACGCCGGTCATCGAGCCGCGTCGCTACGACACTCGCTTCTTCGTCGCGGTGCTGCCGCAGGGGCAGCTCGCCGACGGCGCCACCTCCGAGGCGGCGGAGGTGCAGTGGCGCACCCCCGCCGAGGCGCTGGCACGGTGGCGCTCGGGAGCAGACGTCCTGCTGCCACCGACTTGGTCGCAGCTGATCGCGCTCGGCGAATTCGGCTCCACCGCCGACATCCTCGCCGCGCGGCGGACTATCGATCCGATCATGCCGGTGCTGGCCGATCTGGACGGCAAACAGCTGCTGTCCTTCCCGGACAACCGACGCTATTTCGCCGATCTCCCCGATGCCGGGCGGCTCAAGGGCTCGACGCGCCCGTGACCGTTCGGGCGCTCCCCGCCTGAGCGGGCTTTCCGGCCATGCTGCGGTGCCTGCCGGCCGTGCACAGGTCTGCCGTGCGGGCTTGCCCGGTGGTTGGTAGGGCACCGGCGAGGGGTGTGCCGCCTGCCGGGTCCGACCGCTCGCGCTGTGCCTCCTGTCCGCATCGGCGGACCCTCGCGCTGACATCGTGCCGCGTTCCCAGGGCCCACCGCTCACGCCGGTCAGCACCCGGTAGCGTGCGTCCCATGGCCGAATTCGTGACCCTGGAGCTGACCGAAGGCGATGCCGCACGGCGCGTGGCCGTCCTCCGGATCGCCCGCCCGCCGATGAACCTGCTGAACCTGCAGCTGGCGCGGGAGCTGGCCGAGGCGGCGGACGCCGTCGCGGCGGACCAGGGTGTCGCCGCGGTGGTGGTGTACGGCGACGAACGAGTGTTCTCGGCGGGCGACGACGTGGCCGAACTGTTCGGGCTCGGCAGCGCCCAGGCCGCCGCCATGGCGGCCGACCTGCAGCACGCCCTTGGCTGTCTGGCCCGGATTCCGCAACCCACCGTCGCGGCGATCAGCGGTTACTGCCTCGGCGGCGGGCTGGAGTTGGCTCTGGGAGCGGACCGCCGCATCATCGGTGACAACGTCAAATTGGGCCTGCCGCAGATCGAGACGGGATTGATCCCGCTCGCGGGCATCCGGCGCCTGTCCCTGCTGATCGGGCCGGGCGCGGCCAAGGACCTCGTCTACACCGGTCGTTTCGTCGAACCGGACGAGGCGAAGGCGCTCGGCCTCGTCGACGAAGTCGTCGCGCCGGACGACGTGTACACCGCCGCGATGCGGTGGGCGCGCCAGTTCGCCGACGGTCCCGCCCGCGCGCTGGCCGCCGCGAAAGCGGTTTTCGAAGCCGGTCCGCACGGCCTCGATCGCGCCCGCGGCGAGTGGTCGGCCCTGTTCACGACGGAAGATCGCCTGATAGGAACAGGTTCTTATCTGGCCAACGGTCCAGGGTCGGCCGAATTCGTGGGCCGATAGCAGGCGTCAACTGCGGATTTGGGTAGGCTTGCCGACCATGACGGTACGTCCCGACGACCCCGCGCCGAACCCGCACGCCACCGAGGCAGAGGTCGAAGCAGCGCTCAAGGATACGAAGCTGGCCCAGGTGCTCTACCACGACTGGGAAGCCGAGACCTATGACGACAAATGGTCCATTTCCTATGACGAGCGCTGTATCGAATACGCGCGCGGCCGGTTCGACTTGGCTGTCGGCCCCGCGCCGCTGCCCTACGGCAAGGCGCTCGAACTGGGCTGCGGTACCGGATTCTTCCTGCTGAACCTGATGCAGGCGGGCGTGGCGAAATCGGGCTCGGTCACCGACCTGTCGCCGGGCATGGTGAAGGTGGCGCTGCGCAACGCGCAGAACCTCGGACTGGACGTGGACGGCCGGGTCGCCGACGCGGAGACCATCCCCTACGACGACGACACCTTCGATCTGGTGGTCGGCCACGCGGTGCTGCACCACATCCCCGACGTCGAGCTGGCGCTCAAGGAGTGCCTGCGCGTGCTGAAGCCGGGCGGCCGCTTCGTGTTCGCCGGTGAGCCGACCACGGTCGGCAACTTCTACGCCCGCTGGCTGGGCCGCATCACGTGGAAGGCCACCACCACGGTGACCAAGCTGCCGATGCTCAGCGACTGGCGGCGTCCGCAGGAGGAGCTGGACGAGTCCTCGCGCGCGGCGGCCCTCGAGGCCGTCGTCGACCTGCACACCTTCGATCCGCGCGCCCTGGAGTCGATGGCTCGCTCGGCGGGCGCCGTCGAGGTGGCGGCCAAGACCGAGGAGTTCGCGGCCGCCCTGTGGGGCTGGCCCGTGCGCACCTTCGAGGCCGCGGTCCCCGCCGAGAAGCTCACCTGGCGCTACCGGATGGCGATGTACCGCGCCTGGCTGGGCCTGAGCTGGGTGGACGAAAACGTCATGCGCCGAGTCGTCCCGCGCCAGTTCTTCTACAACGCCATGATCACCGGCGTGAAGCCCACCTCCGCCGGAAAGTAGTGGCGCGCGATATCTGTCGCGACCGCATCGCTCATCGCGGCAGCACCATCGGGGCTGCCGCGGTGGGGTGTACCCGAGCCCATGTCGCCGCGCCGGTTCGAATGCCGTGACCGGGCTCGGTCTTCCATGATCCGAACCGGCACGATCACGATCGCCGGAATCAGGCGGGTCGACTCGATCCCGATGCGGGACCGATAGTGGGCTATCTCTTCACCCGCGCCGACGTCGGGTACCTGGGTAGCGCGACCGGTCGGGCCGCACTGGCCGATGTTGATCGCCTGGCGCTGACGTCCGTGTCCCTGCTGAAGGATCTCGAGCAGGTGCGCGGCGCCTATGGTGACCGCGCCGCGGCGCTGGTCGAGACGGTCCGGTTGCGCCGCCGCGCCACGGCCAAACTGGCCGACGCGGGGGAGTGGTTGTTCACCGACGACGCCTTGCAGCAGGCGACCCCGACCGCCGTCGCCAGGCACCGGGCCACGCGCCTGGCCGGGCGGGCGGTGCACGACGTGACCTGCTCGATCGGCGCGGAGCTGGCGGCCCTGGCGCCGCACTGTCCCGCCGTGCTCGGCAGCGATCTGGACGACGTACGGTTGGCGATGGCGTCCCGCAATCTGTCCGGTCATCGGAATGTCTTGCTGGCCAAGGCGGATGCGCTGACACCGTGCAGCGTCGACACCGTCGTGACCGCCGACCCGGCCCGGCGCGCCGACGGCCGCCGCACCCACGACCCGGCCAAACTGCAACCGCCACTGCCGGATCTGCTCGACGCCTATCGTGGGCGCGATCTCGCCGTGAAGTGCGCTCCCGGTTTGGATTTCGACCGCCTCGGCTGGCCCGGCGAGGTGGAGGTGGTGTCGCTCGACGGCTCCGTGCGCGAGGCGTGCCTCTGGTCGTCGGGACTCACCGAGCCCGGCGTCACCCGTCGTGCCACGGTGCTCTCCTCCAAGGCCGCCGCCTGGACTATCACCGACGCCGAACCCGACGTCATCGACGAGCGCCCGCCGGGGCAGTGGATCGTCGACCCGGACGGCGCGGTCGTGCGCGCCGGTCTCGTCCGCCACTACGCCGCGAAACACGGCTTGTGGCAACTCGATCCCCGCATCGCCTATCTCACCGGCGATACCGTGCCCGAGGGAGTACGTGGCTTCCGCGTCCTCGACCGCATGGACTTCCGCGAGAAGGCCCTCCGCGCCGAACTGCATCGCCGTGACTGCGGACCCCTCGAAATCCTCGCCCGGGGTGTCGACATCGACCCCGATGCCCTCCGTTCGCGCCTCAAACTCCGTGGCAGTCAACCGCATACGCTGGTGATCACTCGCATAGGCCGTAGCGCGACGGTCTTCCTCTGTGTCACCCCGTGACCATCCGGGGCGAATCGTGCCCTACGCCGGAAGTCCCGCGACGACGAGCCGTGCGGCGTCGGCCACCTTGGTCCGTCGGCTGTGCGGGCAGATCGCTGCCGAAGATCGGCGACTCTACCGGCCGCGCCCACCGGCCGCGTCGCCCGCGCGGATCAACCCCGCGTCTGCACTGCGGGCCCGGTATCCGAAACGAGTCTGCCCGGCTGGTATTCGCGCGCGGGCCGCTCCGGCGGGCACCGCAGCCGGACCTCGCGACCGGGCGCTACTCCGGTGTGAACGCGAAGATCTCGCCGATGCGGGTGGCGACCACGACCTCACCCTTCGCGCCGACCGACGTACCGGTGGTCGTACCCTTCGCGCCCGGGAGGACGTCGGAATCGATGGTGGTTCCGGTCCGCG
Organism: Nocardia sp. NPDC047038; assembly: GCF_040644075.1. NCBI lineage: Bacteria > Bacillati > Actinomycetota > Actinomycetes > Mycobacteriales > Nocardiaceae > Nocardia > Nocardia sp. NPDC047038. Next base: position 396,104 of record NZ_JBEYVQ010000001.1, read on the forward strand.
TGTCGAAGGTGACGAGGTTCAGGCCGTCGCCGATCGCCGCGGTGACGTAGCCGGTGTCGCCCGCAGTCTGCGCCGCAGGGCCGCGCAGCGCCAGATCCTTACGTTCCCAAACCGTCTCGACACTGTCGCCGTTGTCCCGCAGTGCGAGCAGGTAGCCTTCCTCGCCCGACGGGATGATCAGGCCGTCGTCGGACACCGAGATGCCGCCGCGCGGCGTCCAATCCAGCCGGTGCACCCACTTGGTCCGCCCGTCAACGGTGTCGAGCGCGATCAGGCGGTTGTTGTTGTCGCCGACGTAGACGGTGCCGCCGTCGGCGGACAGGGCCGGACTGGTCGCGCTGCCACCGAGCAACAACTCGGCGCTCCACTCCCGCGCGACCTTCGCGCCGGTGTAGCGCAGCGCGACGAGGGACGCGGCAGGCCGCCCCGGCTGCCACAACGTCACGTAGAAACGGCCACTGGCGGCGTCGATGGGGGAGATGTTCGCGACCGGGCAGTGCGGCCCTCCGGTGGCGCAGTCGTCCAGTCCCTGTCCCGCGTCCGGCCAGCCGAGGCCCGCGTGCGCGAGGAAGTCCGGTTCGCCGAGCAACTGCACGCTCGGAACCGCCCGGTCCCCGGTCTGCCTGGACAGCACGTCGACCTGACCGGACTGGCTGATCGTCAGCAGTTTGCCGTCCCCGGTGAACTGCACCGAGACCGGCGTCCCGGCCACGGGCGTCGCCCACCGCGGCTGCCCCAGGTAGTTGAAGGAGATCACCCTGCTGTCGTCGCCGATATAGACATTGGACATCCAGTCGACCGCCGACGGCGAGGAGATCGCGCTCGGGCCGAGGGCGTTGCAGAACCGCTTGCGGCCGGTGGCCATCTGGAAGGAGAAGATCGAGCAGTTCGCCAGACGCGTGGTGACGAACAGTTGGCCGTCGGGCCCCAGCGTGATCGGCTGGGCGATCGGTCCGCCGACCGGCCGCTGCCAGCTCAGTCCGAGCTTCCGCGACCCGGTGACCGGAGCGGCGCCGCTGTTGCGGCCGTCGTGGTAGGCGGCGGTCCAGCCCTTGCCGGTGCCGACGGTGATGTCGTCGTAGTCGGTGCCGCAACCGGCCAGCGTCAGCGCGCCGACCGCGGCCAGCACGACCGCGGCGCGTTTCCGGGACGGTCGCCACATGGAAGTAGCCAGTACGCCGCCGCTTCGCACCTGCCGTACTCCTGTCGTCGTTGGCTCGCACCCGCGCCCTGTCCGGCGCAGGAGTCACTGTACGGGAGGCCTTTGCGCGGGTGAACGAGTCCCGGCGTTGTCGTAGCGGGTCCTCGTCGCGATGCTCGCCACGGGCGATAGGCTCTATCCGTCGCCGCCGAGGCGGGCGACGGCCGGTAGGACCACGACAGGAGAACCGTTCGTGACGAGCATGTGGGGCGCACCGTTGCGCTCGCGCTGGCGGGGATCGCGCCGCCGGGATCCGCAGCAGGCGCGTTTTCTGACGCGGGCGTCGCTGCGCTGGGTGCTCGCGAACCGGGCGTACACGCCCTGGTATCTGGTGCGTTACTACCGGCTGTTCAAGTTCCGCCTGGCCAACCCGCACATCGTGCTGCGCGGCATGGTCTTCCTCGGGCGCCGCGTCGAGATCCACGCCACGCCGGAACTGAGCCGCATGGAGATCGGCCGCTGGGTGCACATCGGCGACGGCAACGCGATCCGTTGCCACGAGGGTTCGCTGCGCATCGGTGACAAGGTGGTGTTCGGCAAGGACAACGTGGTCAACACCTACCTCGACATCGAGATCGGGGAATCGACCCTGGTCGCCGACTGGTGCTACATCTGCGACTTCGACCACAAGATGGACGACATCAACGTGCCGATCAAAGACCAGGGCATCGTGAAGAGCCCGGTGCGCATCGGCCCCGACACCTGGATCGCGGCCAAGGTGACCGTGCTGCGCGACACCCGCGTCGGGCGCGGCTGCGTGCTCGGCGCGCACGCCGTGGTCAAGGGCGAGATCCCGGACTTCAGCATCGCCGTCGGCGCGCCGGCCAAGGTGGTCAAGAACCGCAAGGCGGCCTGGGAGGCGGGCGCCGAGCAGCGCGCCGAATACCTTGCCGCGCTGGAGGACATCGCGCGCAAGAAGAACGGTGCCGCGCAGAACGCCTGAGAGTTCGTCGGTGCGGGCGGGTAGGTTCGCGCTATGACTGCCTACGCCGCCCTGTTGCGCGGGATCATGCCGAGCAATCCGAACATGAGCAACGCGAAGTTGCGCGCGGTGTTCGAATCGCTCGGATTCGAGGGCGTCGGTTCGGTGCTGACCAGCGGCAACATCGTGTTCCGCAGCGCGGAGACCGACGTGCCCGCGCTCGAGGAGCGTATCCAGCAGGCGCTGGTCCAGGAATTGGGCATCGGCGGCGGCACGATCATCCGCAGCCACGACGAACTGCGCGCGTTGCTGGACACCGACCCTTTCCACGGCCTGACCCACGGACGCGGCACGTATCTGATCGCCACGTTCCTCAAGGACACGGCCGAGCCTCCGGCAACCCTGCCCGAGCGGCCGGACCCGCTCACCCGGGTCGTGGGCTACGACGAGGCGGCCCGTGCCTTCCTCGCGGTCATCGACAACAGTCAGCCGGGCAAGACGCCCGACTTCATGGCCTGGCTGGAGAAGACATACGGCAAGGACATCACCACCCGCACCTGGCTCACGATCGAGCGCGTCGTCAAGAAACTGGCGGCTTAGCGGGCTACTTCGGATCGCGTTCCGGCAGCGGGCGTTCCACGATGGACGGGCGGCCCAACGGGTTGCGCACCCGCCGCTTGGCCGAGTGGTACACCTGAGCGGTCTCGGCGGCCACCACGTCCCAGGCGAAGTCGGCGGTGAGCCGTTCCCGGGCGGCGTAGGCGCGCTGCTGCGCGGCGGCGGGGTCGTCGAGGGTGGCGCGGACCGCCTCGACCAATCCGTCGACGTCGGCGGGCGCGAAGGAGGCGCCGGTGACGCCGTCGATCACGGCCTCGCCCAGGCCGCCCGCCGTCGAGGTGATCAGCGGGGTGCCCGCCGCGGCCGCCTCCAGCGCGACGATGCCGAACGGTTCGTATCGGCTCGGCAGCACGATCGCGTCGGCGCCGTGCAGCCAGCCGAGCAGTTCCGCGTGCTCGAGCTGACCGGCGAAGTTCACCGCGCGGGCGACGCGGTGCACCCGGGCGCGCTCGCGCAACCACTCGAACTGGGTGCCGATGCCCGCGACGGTCAGGGTGGTGCCGGGGTGGGCGCGGCGGATGCGCGGCAGCGCGGCGATCGCGTCCTGCACGCCCTTCTCGTACTCGAGCCTGCCCACGTACAGCAGCCGGGGCGGACCGCTGCGCGGCGCGCGCGGGCGGAAAGTCCACGCGCCCACGTCGATGCCGTTGCGGATCACCGTCATCGGGATCCGCTCCGGACCGTAGAGCCGCTCGACTTCGTCCTGCATGGACGACGAGCAGGTGATCAGCGCGTCGGACTCGTTGGCGAGCCACCACTCCACCGAGTGCACCTGCTTGTTGACCTTGCCCGCGACCCAGCCGCTGTGCCGCCCGGCCTCGGTGGCGTGGATGGTCGACACCAGCGGCACGTCGTAGTACTCGGCCAGGGCGATGCCGGGGTGGGCGACCAGCCAGTCGTGCGCGTGCACCACGTCCGGCGTCCAGCCGTCGCCGATGCCAGGCTTCCCGAGCGCGACGCCCGCGCGCACCATGGCGTGGCCCATGGCCAGCGTCCAGGCGAGCATGTCCTCGCCGAAGTCGAACACCGGCGGGTCCTCGGCGACCGCGACCACCAGCACGCCTTCGGCGATGTAGGAGTGCGTGGGATGGGTGGAGGCGTCGGTGCCGGAGGGGCGCCGGGACAGGACGACCACCTCGTGGCCGGCCGCGGCGAGTTCGACGGCGAGGTGATGCACGTGCCTACCCAGCCCGCCGACCACGACGGGTGGGTACTCCCACGACACCATCAAAATCTTCATGCAAGTCCTTCTGCGGCCGAGCCCGGGTCCGCCGGAACCGGCCCGTGGTCCGTGGTGGCGGAGTCCGGGCCTGGTTCGGCGGCGGATACTGCCCCGGTGGCGCTGGGTACGGACCCCGCGGAGGTGAGTCGTCGCGCGTCCACGCCGGGGAAGAGTCCGTCAGCTGCCCCCCATCCTGCCGCCAACTGCCGTGCTTTCGCGAGTTGGCCCGCCCCGACGGCCGCGGCGATTTCCCGGACGGCGTGGGCGTGGCGGTGCGCGCGGTCGCGCGCGTACCCCGCGGCGGAGTCCTTGCTGACCATGAACGCCCAGTCGCTGGAGACGGTCAGGATCGCTTCGCGCAGCAGTTGATCGGCGACGTGATCGCGGAGTCCGGGTGCGCCGCCCTGGGCGGCGCGCATCTTGTCGACGGTGTCCAGGGTCAGCCGCACGATGTCGTCGTTGAGCTCGACCAGGTCGCGCACCTGTTCGCCCGCCCACACCCGCCAGTCCTTGCCCGAACCCCAGGACGAGTCGGCCAGTGGCACCGGTTCGCCCAGGTAGCCGCGCGCTCGGGCGTCGGCGAGGGTGCCCACGGTGACGCCCGCCTCCGGCAGCGCCCGCAGTACCTGCGCCAGCCACTGCGGGCCCTCGTGCCACCAGTGGCCGAACAGTTCGGTGTCGAACGCGGCGACGACCAGGGCGGGCCTGCCGATCCGCTCGGACTCGGAGATCAACCGCTCGCGCACCGTCCGCACGAAGTCGTCCACATCCCGGACGACGGCCGCGGCGGCGAGTTCCGGATCGTAGGGAGCCTTGTCCGGGCCCGCGACGGTCTTGCCGGTTACCCGCGCGGGTTTGAGACCTGTGGCGTGGTCATAGTGATGAAAGTCACGATAGGCGCCGTGGCCGGGATAGCCGGATTTCGGTGACCACACGCGGTAACTCACCTGCAAATCGCGCCCGAACGCGACCACGTCGGAATCCCGGACCGGTCGGCCGAGCGTGGTATCGCCACGCAGCGCGGGGCCGTCGACCATGAAATGCGTCACACCCGCGGCGGCGTAGCCGACCTCCATGCCGGGGGTGTAGCCGCATTCCGGCGCCCAGATGCCGGTCGGTGTGTGGCCCCAGCGGTGTCGCGCGTCGGCCAGGCCCTCGGTGAGCTGGAACTGGCGCAGCCGTGGGTCCAGCAGCGGCTGGAACGGGTGGGCCAGCGGGCCGCCGAGCAGTTCGATGGCCTCCGCGTCGACGAGCGCGCGCCAGACCGGCGCGGCGCCGTGCCGCCAGTACTGCTCGAACTCGGCCAGGGCGGCGGCGGCCAGGCGGTGTTCGTGCCTGCCCAGCGCGACATTGCCCGCCATGGCGGCTTCGTCGGCGCGCAGCTGCCAGTTGCCCAGCCAGTGGTGCATGCCCGCCAGGCAGTGCGGGTCGTCCAGCTGGGCCGCGAGTACCGGTGTGATACCGAGGCTGAGCAGATGCGAACGGCCTTCGGCCGCAAGGGTTCGCAACACTTCGACGACGGGCAGGTAGGAGGCGGCCCAGGACTGGTAGAGCCATTCCTCGCCGACCGGCCAGCGACCGTGATGTGCCAGCCAGGGCAGGTGGGAGTGCAGGACCAAGGTGAACTGGCCCGGCACGGGACTTGCCGCGTGCCCGCCGGGCACGGTACCGCGATCGGTCAAGGCTTCACCGCGATGGCGATCAGATCCAGGCTCGCGTCGATGTTCGCGGCCAGCAACTCGAAATCGGCCACCGTGACGCTCGCGACGTCCGCGGTGAGTTCCGCGGGCCAGGGTTCCCCGGCCAGCGCGCGTTCGATCTGCGCGTCGATGAACGACCCGCCGTGCTTGGCGTCCAACGCTTTCAGGCCGGGCCCGTGGTGCACGCCGATCATCTCCGACACCTCGAATCCGGCCTCGACCAGCAATTCGGTCAGCTCGGCCGCGTTGAGTTCCCTCGTGTGGAACGGGTTGAGCGGAGTGTCGCGACCGGGCGAGAAGGTGATCCGGTTGGGGGTGCTGATCAGCAGCTCACCGCCGGGACGAAGCACGCGCAGGCATTCGCGCAGGAACTGGGCCTGGTCCCAAAGGTGCTCGATCACTTGGAAGTTCACCACGACGTCGACCGAGGCGTCCTCCAGCGGCAGCTCGGCGAGGTTGCCGTGGAGCATCTCCACGCGGGGGTAGCGCACGCGCACGTGTTCGACGGCGCCGGTGTCGTAGTCGACGCCGATCACCTTGGTGGCCACGCCGGCGATCATGTCGGCGCCGTAGCCCTCGCCGGAGCCCGCTTCCAGCACGGTCTTTCCGGCGCAACGGTCCAGCAGCCGGGCGTAGGCGATCTCGTGCCTGCGGAACCAGTAGTTCTCCTCGGCGATGCCCGGAACGGTGCGCTCGCCGGTCAGCGGCAGTGGTTCGACGGCGCCGGTGCTCGTCTCGGATGCCACGGTGATGCCGGACGGGTCGTCCACTGCGGCAGGGATCACAGCCTCGCTCATCACTCCGACGTTACTGGCACGGCATCCGCGGGGCATACCCCACCCGGCCGCCCCGGAGTGCGGCTTCGCTCGCCGGGAAAGGGGTCGCCGGAACCGCGCACTGTAGTGCGTGGTAACCAATTGTGAGAGAGAAGCCACTAAGTTACCCACGGGTAACTTAACGTAAGGTAATGTCACGGCCTGAGCCACCCACCGGGGCGTACGGCGCAGTTCGTGCGACCACCACATACGTGTAACCAGAACAGGAGGTCGACGAAGACCGATGCCGAACATCGTCGTACTCATCAAGCAGGTTCCCGACACCTGGTCCGAGCGCAAGCTCACCGATGGTGACTTCACGCTCGATCGCGAGGCCGCCGACGCTGTCCTCGACGAGATCAACGAGCGCGCCGTCGAAGAGGCGCTGCTGATCAAGGAGGCCCAGGGCGGTGAGGTCACCGTGCTGGCAGCCGGTCCCGACCGCGCCACCGAGGCCATCCGCAAGGCGCTGTCCATGGGCGCCGACAAGGCCATCCACATCAACGACCCGGCCATCCACGGCTCCGACGCCGTGCAGACGGCGTGGGTGCTGGCGAGTGCGCTCGGTCAGGTCGAGGGTGTCGAGCTGGTCATCGCGGGCAACGAGGCCACCGACGGCCGCGCGGGCGCGGTGCCCGCGATCATCGCCGAGTACCTCGGCCTGCCGCAGCTGACGCACCTGCGCAAGCTGGTAGTCGACGGCGACAAGATCACCGGTGAGCGCGAGACCGACGAGGGCGTGTTCAAGCTGGAGGCCTCGCTGCCCGCCATCGTCAGCGTCACCGAGAAGATCAACGAGCCGCGTTTCCCGTCCTTCAAGGGCATCATGGCCGCGAAGAAGAAGGAAGTGCAGACCTTCACGCTGGCCGACCTGGGCGTCGACCCCTCGACCGTGGGCGTCGCGAACGCGGGTTCCGCCGTCACCGCCGCCACGCCGAAGCCTCCGCGCACCGCGGGCGAGAAGATCGCCGACGAAGGCGACGGCGGCACCAAGATCGCCCAGTACCTGATCGGCCAGAAGATCATCTGATCTCGGTAGCGCTGCAGACTTCCTAGGAGAGAACACATGGCTGAAGTACTCGTGCTCGTCGAGCACGCCGAGGGTGCGATCAAGAAGGTCAGCACCGAACTGCTCACCGCCGCTCGCGCCCTTGGCGAGCCCGCCGCCGTCGTGCTCGGCACGGCGGGCACCGGCGAGAAGCTGGCCGACGCGCTGGCCGCCGCGGGCGCCGAGAAGATCTACATCGCCGAGTCCGACGATGTGGAGAACTACCTGGTGACCCCGAAGGTCGACGTGCTGGCTGCGCTGACCGAGTCGGTCTCGCCCGCCGCCGTCATCGTCGCCGCCAGCGCCGAGGGCAAGGAGGTGTCGGGTCGCCTCGCCGCCCGCATCGGCTCCGGCCTGCTGGTCGACGTCATCGACGTGAAGTCCGACGGCACCGCCGTGCACTCCATCTTCGGTGGCGCGTTCACCGTCGACGCCAAGGTCACCGGCGATGTCCCGGTGATCTCGGTCCGCCCGGGCGCCGTCGAGGCCTCCGCGCAGGCCGGCGCAGGCGAGAAGGTGACCGTCGAGGTGCCCGCGCAGGAAGAGGGCGTGGTCAAGGTGACCTCGCGCGAGCCGGTCGTCGGCGGTGACCGCCCGGAACTCACCGAGGCGAGCATCGTGGTCTCCGGTGGCCGCGGCGTCGGTTCCGCCGACAACTTCTCGGTGGTCGAGGCCCTGGCCGACTCGCTCGGCGCGGCCGTGGGCGCGTCGCGCGCCGCCGTCGACTCGGGCTACTACCCGGGCCAGTTCCAGGTCGGCCAGACCGGTAAGACGGTCTCCCCGCAGCTGTACATCGCCCTCGGCATCTCGGGCGCGATCCAGCACCGCGCGGGCATGCAGACCTCGAAGACCATCGTCGCCGTCAACAAGGACGAAGAGGCGCCGATCTTCGAGATCGCCGACTACGGCATCGTGGGCGACCTGTTCAACGTCGCGCCGCAGCTGACCGAAGCGGTCAAGACGCACAAGGGCTGACGCCCTTCGGCCGGTGAAAGGCGGCCCCGACCTTCAGGCCGGGGCCGCCTTTCGCTGATTTGGTCAGCTTGCGGTTCTGGTGCTCGATCCCCAACGCGCCCTTGGGATCACCGGATGGGCCGAGACTGCTCGTGGTCGGCACGGTGGATGACCCCATTCGCCGATCTCACGCGTTGCTTGCTAGTTTCATTGGCGTCAAATCCCCCGAAGGGGGGGAGTCATCGACACTAGGGGATTCAGAAGTGAAGAAGACGGTTACGGGACTGCTGATGGGCGCGCTGGCCACGGGGGCACTGATCGCCTTGGCGCCTGCGGCGCAGGCAGAGGTGTATCCGAACGAAAAGGAATGCCTGGCCGCCGCGAAGCGAGAGGAGGCGCGGCGCGTTTCCGAGGGTGACATCAACGTCCCCCATTACAGCTGCAAGGCCGTAGGAAACGGATGGCGAGTGGGCATCTTCCGCTGATCGGAGTGGTGAGGGCGGGCTGACCTGGTCCGCACCACCCTCGCCGGACGATCTGCCGCACAACCCCAGGGCCACCGCGTCGATTGCTGCGCGGTGGTCCTGTTCCGTTTTCGACCACCGCCGAGAATACTTGCCTCCGGCCACCGGAACTCTCGTGTGAGACCGATGATGGCCTGTCGAGAGGCTGCGAGGCAGGCCGGTTCGGCGGCGGCCGACTGGCAATTCGAGTCTCGCGATCCACCACTTGCGACTGTGACCTGATCCAACTGGTCGAGCGAATAGCCGCCGCGCGGCCGACATGTTGTTCGTGCGCCTCGCAAGGAAACGAGAGAACTGCCGCCGGGTTCGAGCGACTCCGCCGAGGCGCTGGTCGGCTCGAACCGTTGTGGCCAATGAGGATGTAGAGGCGCTGATCGTCGAGCGCTTGGTTCGTTGTGCTCGGCCGGGAAAAATCGGCGCGAAATTGGTGCGAACTCTCGAGGCCAGGTGAGCGAAAATCGTGTCCAATGCGAAAGAAATTACGGCGCAGGTGATTTCGCATCGGAGATGCGGGTGGCGGACTTACACTCGGCCGGTGAGCATCCCAACGGAACCGATCGGTAGCATCCCTCGACCTCACGATCTGTTGGCCGCCATGGCCGACGAATCCGGCGACGCCGCCGCGCTCGCCGAACTCCAGCGGAGCGCGGTCGCCGAGACCATCCGCAAGCTGGAAGAACTCGGCTCTCCCGTCGTCACCGACGGCGAGCAGTCCAAGCCGAGTTTCGCCACCTATCCGATTGCCGGGCTGGATAATCTGGCCCCGGACGGGGCGATCATCCCGTTCGCCGACGGACACCAGAGACAGCTGCCCCGGCTGGCCTCCGGTCCGTTCCGCTATGCCGCGCACGCGGCGGACTACCTGCGCGACGCGCAGCAGCACGCCACCGTTCCGGTGAAGCAGGCCGTCATCGCGCCATCGGCGCTGAGCCTGCTGTATCCGGCCGACGGGATCGAGGGTTACCCCCGCGAGCAGTTCCTCGCCGACCTCGCCGACGCGGCGGAGGCCGACATCCGCGGCTGCCTGGAGGCAGGCGCGCACCTGGTGCAGCTCGACTTCACCGAGGGGCGGCTGTCGCTCAAGCTGGATCCGAGCGGCGGTGTGCTCGACCAGTTCATCGAGCTGAACAACACAGTGCTCGACCGGTTCTCGGACGAGGAGCGGGCCAGGATCGGCGTGCACACCTGTCCTGGCGGCGACCAGGACTCCACGCACAGCCTGGACGTGGACTACGTCGAATTGCTGCCGAAGCTGCTGCAACTGCGGGTGGGCGCGTTCTACCTCCAGTTCGCCAGCGAACCGGACCCGGAGAAGGTGCTCGCCGTGGTCGCCGAGCACCTGCCCGCCGAGGCGCGGGTGTTCATCGGCGTCACCGACCCGATCGACCCGCAGATCGAGACACCCGAACAGGTCCGCGACCGGGTGCTGCTCGCCGCCCGCTACCTGCCCGTCGAACGGTTGGGCACCTGCGACGATTGCGGCTTCTCTCCGTTCGCCGACGACACCTCTACCTCGCGGGAGACCGCGTTCGCCAAGATCCGTGCGCGTATCGAGGGCACGGCGCTGGCGGCGACGGAATTGGGCGTCTGAATTGCGGTGACTCGCCCCGGTTCAGGCCGGGGCCGGTCCTCTCCGCCGCAGGGGCGGATTGCGGTTGCAAGCTGGTTCAGCCCAGACACGCAGCAGGGTCGTTGCGTTGTAGTGGAATTCGATAGACGCATGTGGAGCGGCCCCGCTCCGGACGGTGCGGGCCGGTCGTTCCGGTTATGTGTGCGAGTTCCCGTCAGGCGGTGAATTCTCCGTCTTGCACGCTGATCCGGACACAGAGGGGAGAGGCGGCGGCTACCCCCGATGCTCGAATCAGCAGCGGTGCAGGGCGGTGAGCAGGGTGTCGAGGATCGGTGAGCGCCGGGCGTCGGCGCGCAGGACCGCCGACACGGGGATGCGCAGCTTGGATTCGGCCAGCCGCAGCACCACCAGACCCTCGGTCGTGCTCTCCGCGTAGAGCACCGTCCACGCCTCGGGCCGGTTGATCAGCTCCATCGTCGCGGTGTGGTCCGGCGGGATGGGCGGGCCGAAGGTGGGGCCGGTAGGCAGTTCGGCGAACGCGTTGCGAATCACCGTGTGTAGCAACACCTGTTCCTGCTCCGGGGGGAGTAACAGGGGGTAGGAGGCCAGATCCGCCAGGGTCACCGTGTCCTTCGTGGCCAGCGGATGCGCGCTGGAGGTGGCGATCACCAGATCCTCGACCCACAGCTGCTCGACCACGAGGCCGGGCTGGTCGACGCGGCCGCGGATCAGGGCCAGATCGCAGTCGCCGTCGGTCACCGCGGTGATGCGCTGACGGAAGGGTTTGATGACGAACTCGATCTCCGCCTCCGGATGCGCGGCGCGCGCTCCCGCGATGGCCGACAGCGAGCGGGTGGCGAAGGACATGTTCGCGGCCAGCCGGATGCGCGGGCCGACCGTCCGCACGGCGGCGCGGATCGCCGACTCCAGACTCAGCATTTGTTTCGCAAGGGGAAGTAGCCGTGCGGTGGCGTCGGTGGGCACGACCGAGCGGGTCGAGCGCTCGAACAGTTGCACGCCGAGGTCGCGCTCGAGCCGGGAGATCTGGTGGCTGATCGCCGACTGCGAGATGAAGCAGCGCGCCGCGGCGCCGCTGAAGCTGAGCTCCTCGCACACCGCGACGAAGTAGGTGAGCTGCCGAAGTTCCACGGCGCCTCCTGATTGATTACGAATCGAGATAAGAGTCATCTTAATTATGCGCCCACACACCTGAAATATCCGCCCTCCGGATCGCGGTTCGTAATGAGAGAAGGAGGCTGTCATGCAGTACGTGGACGCGGGAATCGAAACCGCGGGTGTCGTCATTGTCGGATCGGGGTTCGGCGGGCTCGCCGCCGCCAAGCAACTGGCCAAGTCGGGGGTGGACTATGTGCTGATCTCCAGCACGCCCGAGCATCTGTTCCAACCGCTGTTGTACCAGGTAGCGACCGGTGTGCTCACATCGGAGGAGATCGCGCCGCCGATCGCGGGCATCCTGCGCCGCCATCGCGAGGCCGACGTTCGCCTCGGCACCGTGGTCGGCATCGATCCCGACCGCGCCATCGTCACCTACGAACACGAGGGCGTTTCGCACCGCATCCGCTACGGCTCGCTGATCGCGGCCACCGGCGCGAGCCAGTCCTACTTCGGCCGCGACGACTTCGCGGAGAAGACCTATTCGCTCAAGACCATCGATGACGCGCGGCGGCTGCGCGCCCAGATCGCGCGCGTCTTCGCCGAAGCCGCGCAGGCCGACGAGCAGACCAGGCGCAAGCTGCTGAGCTTCGTCGTGGTCGGCGCGGGCGCGACCGGCGTCGAGGTGGCCGGTCAGCTGAAGGAGCTGGCGAAACGGTATTACCACCAGGAGGTTTCGGTCACGCTCGTGGAGGGCGCGGGCGAGGTGCTCCCGCCGTTCGGCGGCGGGCTGTCGGAGTACGCGAAGAAGTCGCTGACCGGCAGCGGCGTGGAGGTGCTGCTCGGCACCTTCGTCACCGACATCGAGCACGGCAAGGTCACCGTCAAGAGCGCCGACGGGGTCGAGCATGCCATCGCGGCCGAGACCGTGGTGTGGTCGGCGGGCGTGCAGGCGGGCGGGTTCGCGAAGATCCTGGCCGAGGCCACGGGCGTGGCGACCGACCGGGCCGGCCGGCTGCTGATCAACCCCGATCTCACCGTCGGCGGCTACGCCGACATCTACGCCATCGGCGACATGACCTCGCTCAACGGCTACCCCGGGCAATCGCCGGTGGCCATGCAGGAAGGCAGGCACGCCGCCGACATCATCCGCCGCAAGAAGCAGCCCGGCACGCCCTTCACCTACTGGGACAAGGGCAGCATGGCGGTGATCAGCCGGTTCAGCGCCGTGACGAAGCTGAACGACCGCATCACCTTCCGCGGTGTGATCGCCTGGTTCATGTGGCTCGCGGTGCACCTGTTCTACCTGGTCGGTTTCCGCAACCGCTTCGCCGCGGTCGCGTCCTGGCTGGTCGCGTTCATCTTCACCGGGCGCCCCGGTTTCGCCGAGGAGGAGGCGACCGCGCCGAAGGTACTCGCCGCGGAGAGGCGAGCCGCTTAAATGGCTTCTCGCACCTGAGAATCGCGTCGCGCACGATCGAAAGCGGCGCGATTCACGGTGCGCGCGGCATTCACGCTGCCCAGGAACGAACCGCGACTCGCATGGTAAACCGCATGTCGGAAGCGGTTTCGGTGCGGGAGGGCGAACGCGGTGGAACCGTTCGGTGAACGCTCGGTGTGACAGCCGTCTCGTTCACCCAACCGGCATCGTGGCGACACTTCGAGGTTGCTGGGGCGCATTGTAGGGCTGGCTTCATCGTGGATATGACTATTTCGTCCGTGCTGACAGCCCCGGCTCGACCGACGGACTCCGGGGAGGGGCGGTCGCGTTACTCGCTGGTGGTCTCCTCCGACCTCGATCACCGCGTCGCCGCGCAGCGCCTGCGCTACAACGTGTTCGCCAACGAGCCGGGTTTCCGGATTCCGGACGACGGCAGCGGTTTGGACGCCGACCATTTCGACGAGCACTGCGACCACATGCTGGTGCGCGACGACGCCGGCGGGGAATTCGTCGGCTGCTACCGGATGCTGCCGCCGGACAAGGTCGCCGCGGCGGGCGGGTACTACACGGCGACGGAATTCGATCTCGCTCAACTGGATCCGGAAGGCATTCGGATCGTCGAGATGGGCCGCGCGTGCGTGGTCCCCGACCACCGCAACGGCTCGGTGCTCACCCTCATGTGGGCGGGGATTTTGCACTACATCCAGCTCACCGGCTACGAGTGGGTGATGGGCTGCGTGTCGGTGCCGATGCAGGACACCCCGGCCGACCCGCCCGGAGTGAACGTGCGCGGCGTGCGCGACATGCTGCTCGGGCGGCACTCCTCCGACCCGGAGCGTCGGGTGCACCCCTACAACCCGGTGATCGTCGACGGCAAGACCCTCGACGAACTGACCCCGCCGTCGCGGCCGAAGCTGCCCCCGCTGGTGCGCGGCTACCTGCGGCTGGGCGCGGAGATCTGCGGCGAGCCCGCCCACGATCCCGCCTTCGCGGTCGCCGACTTCGTCGTGCTGCTCGGGCTGAACACCATCAACACCCGCTACCTCAATCGCCTACAAGACGCCGCCGCGTCGTTCGACGGGGGACGGTGAGGACCGTGGTCTTCGACGCGCCACCCGCCACGTCCGCCGCGCACGCATGGATGCCGTCGAGCCCCTGCGGTTCCGGCTGCATCGATTCGGTCGACCAAGTCGGCCCGGCGCGGGTGGCCGCCCGGCTGGCCGGAGTCGCCGGTCTGCTGCTCAGCTACCCGATCGCGCACGCGGTGACCCCGCGCGGCAAGCGCGCGCCGTTGCAGCGCGGCTACGCGCGCCTACTGCTCGGTTCCATCGGCCTGCGGTTGCGCGTCGTCGACAACCGGGTGACCGCGGAAGAGCGCGGTGTCGTCGATGAGGGCGACACCACGCTCGCACCCGCCGGTTTCGGCGCCGCAGGCCGGGGTGTGCTGATCGTCACCGGGCACATCAGCTGGACCGACATCGTCGCCTTGGCCTCGGTGCAGCCGCTCGGCTTCGTGGCCCGCGCCGACATGCTGGACTGGCCGATGATCGGCAAACTCGCCGAGTTGATGCGGGTGATCCCGATCGAACGCGAGAGCCTGCGGCAGTTGCCGGGCGTAGTGGCCGCGGTCGGAGCGCGGCTGGCCGCCGGTGAGCGGATCGGCGTCTTCCCCGAGGGCACCACGTGGTGTGGCCGCGCCTACGGCAGCATGCGTCCCGCGTTGCTCCAGGCGGCGGTCGACACCGGCACCCCCGTGCAGCCGGTGCGATTGCGGTACCTGGACCGGCACGGCGTGCCGTGCACGGTGCCCGCTTTCGTCGGCGTCGACACCTTCGGCTCCTCCGCCGGGCGGGTGCTGCGTTCGCGCGGAATGGTCGCCGAAGTGGTGCTGGAACCGGTGCTGGAACCCGGCCCCGACCGGCGCGAACTGGCCCGCCGCTGCGAGGCCGCGGTCCGCGGCACCGCGTCGCCACGCCACGGTGCGGAAACCACGGAGTGGATCGAGGCGGGGCACACCCGAGTCCAGGACCCGTCGCTCGCGACCGACGCACCAGAAGTGCGCCGCCCGCGCCGCCGCCCGATGCTGCGCGGGCGCCGGAGTGCTGCGGTCGCGCGGTAACGCGACAGGTTTCGCGAGTGGCACACCATCGAGAGGTCCACTCGCGGTTTGCCACAGCCATGTGCCACTCGCAGACGTTTCGCGGTACGCACGGTGTTCGGCATCATGGCTGCGGGTGCCTCGTGGCGCATCGGTGTGGGCCTGGCTCGCTCCCGTCCACGCCGTGATTGTGATCACCGGCGTCGAATGCTGGAGGGCTGCACCGAGTCCGGGGCGAGCCGATGTCGGCCCGCCCCGGATATAGGGAAAGAACTCAGAAACCGCTTCCCGTCGGCGGCCGCCACCCGTGGTCCCACCCGGGCCTGCCGTGATCCCAGTCGTCGTGGCGGTTGCGGCCGCGGAACCAGTCGTCGTTGCGGCCGCGATCCCAGTCGTTGTGCCTGCCGCGATTCCAGTCGTCGTGGCCGTGGCGGCCGTGGGTCGCATCGAGCTGGTCGGCCTGCTCGAGCACGATCGGGTCGGCGAGCGCGGGCACCGCGACGGCGGCGACCGGCATCAGGGCGAGTACGGACGCGGCCGCGGCGCGCGCCAGCACGCGTCGCGTGCGTCCATGGGTGTGATGGTCCATCGGAACTTCCTCACTATCGATTCGTCCGGGCGTCGACCGCTCGGCGTCCCGGCCCCGGATCCACTCCCGGAACGGAACGGATCGGCGATCAACACGCTGAACAACGTACCGCTAAATAGCGGTACATTCAATAGGTGAAAACCCTGAGATTCCGCCGGTCGCAGGGCGTTCAAGCCTGAACCGGGTCCGTGAACGGACCCCGCGCGAGCGGGCGAGCAGGGGGGAATAACCGGCGAAGGGTGACGGCTATCCTTAACTGGTCATGAAGTCGGCTTTTTCGGGTCCGGTCAACGGTGCTGCGCCCCAGACGGTCTACCTCGATCACGCGGCCACCACACCGATGCTGCCCGCGGCCATCGAGGCGATGACGGCTGCCTTGCGCAGCACGGGCAACGCGTCCTCGTTGCACGGCTCCGGGCGCGCCGCCCGTCGGCTGCTGGAGGAGGCGCGCGAGTCGATCGCGGCCGACCTGGGCGCCCGGCCCTCGGAGGTCATCTTCACCTCCGGCGGCACGGAGAGCGACAACCTGGCGGTGAAGGGCATCTTCTGGGCGCGCCGCGACGCCGATCCGCGCCGGAACCGGATCATCGCCAGCTCGGTCGAGCACCACGCGGTGATCGACGCGGTGGAGTGGCTGGAGCGGCACGAGGGCGCGGAAGTCACCTGGCTGCCGGTCGACGCCGAGGGCGTGGTCGCGGCCGGAGCGCTGCGCGCCGCGCTCGCCGCCCATCCCGACGAGGTCGCGCTGGTCACCGTCATGTGGGCGAACAACGAGGTCGGCACGATCCAGCCGATCGTCGAACTCGCCTCCGTCGCAGCCGAATTCGGCGTGCCGATGCACAGCGACGCGGTGCAGGCGGCGGCGCAGCTGCCCATCGACTTCGCCGCGAGCGGCCTGTCCGCGGCCAGCTTCGCCGGGCACAAGGTCGGCGGCCCGCACGGTATCGGGGTGCTACTGCTCGGCAGGCAGGTGCCGTGCGTGCCGCTGCTGCACGGCGGCGGGCACGAGCGCGACCTGCGGTCGGGCACCTCGGACACGGCGGCCGCGATCGGGCTGGCCGCCGCGCTGCGCCAGACTTCGATCGAACTACACGCCCGGACCGCCGAGCTGGTCGCGTTGCGGGACGCGTTGATCGACGGCATCCGCGCGACGGCGCCCGACGCGGTGCTCAACGGTCCGGTCGGCGAACGGCGGCTACCCGGCAACGCGCACGTCACTTTTCCCGGCTGCGAAGGGGATTCGCTACTGATGCTGCTGGACGCGGCGGGGATCGAATGCTCGACCGGTTCGGCGTGCACCGCGGGCGTCGCCACGCCCAGTCACGTGCTGATCGCGATGGGTGTCGAACCCTGGCAGGCGCGCGGATCGCTGCGCTTCTCGCTGGGGCACACCTCGACGCGTTCCGACGTCGACGCAGTACTGAAAGTCTTGCCGCAAGTGGTGGAGCGGGCCAAGGCCGCAGGCCTGGCCGGTGCGAAAGGAGGTGTTTGATGCGGGTACTCGCCGCGATGAGCGGTGGTGTGGATTCGGCCGTGGCGGCGGCGCGTGCCGTCGACGCCGGTCACGAGGTGGTCGGGGTGCATCTGGCGCTGTCGGCGACACCGGGCACGCTGCGCACCGGATCGCGCGGTTGCTGCTCGAAGGAGGACGCGGGTGACGCCCGGCGCGCCGCCGACGTGCTCGGCATCCCGTTCTACGTCTGGGATTTCGCCGACCGCTTCAAGGAAGACGTCATCGACGACTTCGTCGCGGCCTACGCGGCGGGCGAGACGCCGAACCCGTGCCTGCGCTGCAACGAGAAGATCAAGTTCTCCGCCCTGGCCGACCGGGCGGTGGCGCTCGGCTTCGACGCCGTGGTCACCGGGCACTACGCGCGGCTCGAGGACGGTGTGCTGCGGCGCGCCGTCGACGCCGACAAGGACCAGTCCTATGTGCTGGCGGTGCTGACCGCGCAGCAGCTCTCGCGCGCGATGTTCCCGGTGGGCGACACCCCCAAGCCACAGATCCGCGCCGAGGCCGCCGAGCGCGGGCTCGCCGTCGCGAACAAGCCCGACAGCCACGACATCTGCTTCATCCCCTCCGGCGACACGCGCGCCTTCCTTGGCGCGAAGATCGGCATCCGGCCCGGCGCGGTCGTCGACGCCGACGGCCGGGAGCTCGCGCGGCACGAGGGCGTGCACGGATTCACCATCGGCCAGCGCAAGGGCCTGGGGTTGCCGGGTCCCGCCGCCGACGGCAAGCCGCGGTACGTCACCGGCATCGATCCCGAGTCCGGCACGGTCCGCGTGGGGTCGGCCGAGGACTTGCAGGTCTGGACGATCGAGGCGGAGCGCGCGATCTGGACGTCCGGCTCCGCGCCCGCGGGCCCGATCGAGTGCGTGGCGCAGGTGCGCGCGCACGGCGGCACCGCGCCCGCGGTGGCCGAGGCGGTGGGCGACGGACTGCTCGTGCGGCTGCGCGAGCCGCTGACCGGCGTCGCGCGCGGCCAAGCCGTGGTCGTCTACCGTCCGGATCCCGCGGGTGACGAGGTGATCGGCAGCGGGACCATCTCCGGCACCGCGCAAGAGTCTGTCACGAGTGAAACGGGGGCCGAGGCGGCGCGGTGATCCCGCACCATCCTCCGGTGTCGTCCGGTGCGGAAAACTGGGCTGTGACCGTCGAGAACGGCGGGTCCCGTAATGGCGGAATCGATCGGATGGAGTGCGGCAACGGTGTACGAGACCGGCACGGATGACGTGACGCGAGATGGCGGGACGGACGTGACCGCCGAGCCGGTGCGTTTGCGAGGCGGCGTCGCCACCGGCGTCGGCTCTTGGCCGGGCACCGACCCGCGCGAGGCCGCCGCGACCATCGTCGGCGAACTCGGTGAGTTACCGCACCTGGTGGAGCTGCCCGGTCGGGGCGCGGGCGCGGACCTGATCGGCCGCGCCTCCGCGTTGCTGGTCGATCTGCGTTTCGACACCACCTCCAGGGGCTATCGACTGGCGCCGCGCCCGGGTTCGGTCTCGCGGCGCGCCCATGACCTGCTGCGGACCGATCTGGACGCGCTCGAGGAAGCGTGGGAGAACGCGGGCCTGTCCGGTCGCGGCCGGACGGTGAAGGTGCAGTCGGCGGGCCCGCTGACGCTGGCCGCGCAGGTCGAGTTGCCCGGCGGTCATCGCGTGCTCACCGATCCCGGCGCGGTGCGCGACCTCTCGGAGTCCCTGGCCGAGGGGCTGGCGCAGCACGTGGCGGAGGTGCGCAAGCGGCTCGGCGCGCAGGTCGTCGTGCAGCTGGACGAACCGTCGCTGACCGCCGTGCTGGACGGCTCCCTGCGCGGGGTGAGCGTGCTGAACACCGTGCGCGCGTTGCCCGAACCGGAAGCGCTGGCCGTGCTGGACGCGGTGATCACCGCACAGTCCGCGCCGGTGCTGGTGCACAGCTGCGCCGAGCCACCCGCGCTCGGTGCGCTGCGCCGTAGCGCCGCCGCGGGGATCGGGTTCGACCTGAGCATCATCGGCACCGGGCAACTCGACGAGGTCGGGGAGGCGCTGGAAGCGGGCAAGCAGCTGGTGCTCGGTGTCGTCCCCACCGAGGCGCCGGCCACGACGGTCACCTGGCGGACCTTCGCCGAACCGGGCGTGCGGCTGATCGATCGGCTCGGCTTCGGCCGCCGCACGCTGGCGGAGCGGGTCGCGGTCAGCCCGGCATGCGGACTGGCGGGCGTCCCGCTGGAGTGGAGCAGACGAGCGCTGCGCTTGGCCGCGGATGTCGCGCGCGCGTATACCGAAGAGCCGGAGGACCTTTCGTTCTCCTGACGTCGTCGTGTGAGAACGCGAATCCCCGCCCGGACCGACCGCCTTCGTGCCGGAACCAGCTCGGTTGTGGGCAGTCGGGGGGAGCCCCGCTCACGGGATCGTCAGCGCCGAGAGAGAACTACGCTGCGCATGGTGCAGCCCCCGGAACGCCCGGTCGTTCAGAGCGGCACAAGGCTTCCAAATCAGCGGCGCGGGCATCATGCCGTGGTGTGGGCGCCGCAACGGCGAGCTGGGGCAAGGCCGCCGGAACGCTGTGCTCGCGCCGAGAAACGGACCGGCCGGAATTCGTGTCCGCCAGGGCGGCGACGTGCGCGAACACGGCGGCTCCCTGTCGGTGGCCTCCGCTAATGTGCGATGGGTGAGTGACAGCGAGAGCGCGGCGGCCCCGGCGACGCCAGAGCAGCGGGTGGACTGGCAGCAACTCGCGGACGAGGTGCGTGAGCATCAGTTCCGCTACTACGTCCGGGACGCGCCGATCATCTCCGACGGCGAGTTCGACGCGCTGTTGCGGCGGTTGCAGGCCATGGAGGACGAGCATCCGGACCTGCGCACGCCGGACTCGCCGACCCAGCTGGTCGGCGGTGGGTTCGCGACCGATTTCACCGCCGTCGACCATCTCGAGCGGATGCTGTCGCTGGACAACGTGTTCGACGTCGACGAGCTACGCGCCTGGGCCGCCCGGGTGGAGGCGGAGACCGGGCCGGATCTGCACTATCTGTGCGAGGTCAAGATCGACGGCGTCGCGCTGAACCTGGTCTACGAGAACGGCAGGCTGGTCCGTGGCGCCACCCGAGGCGACGGACGCACGGGTGAAGACGTGACGCTCAACGCGCGCACCATCGATGACATCCCCGGCGAGCTGAACCCCAGCGACGAGTTCCCGATCCCGCGACTCCTGGAGGTCCGCGGCGAGGTGTACTTCCGGCTGGAGGATTTCGAGACGCTCAACGCCGCCATCGTGGCCGAGGGCAAGCCGCCCTACGCCAACCCGCGCAACACCGCGGCCGGTTCGCTGCGGCAGAAGGATCCGTCGGTCACCGCGCGGCGCAGGCTGCGCATGATCTGTCACGGCTTCGGCCGGATCGAGGGCTACACGCCGACCTCGCAATACGAGGCGTACCGCGCGCTCGCCGCGTGGGGCCTGCCGGTGTCCGAGCACACCAGACGGGTGCAGGGCATCGACGCGGTGATCGAGCGGGTCGCGTATTGGGGCGAGCACCGGCACGACATCGAGCACGAGATCGACGGCCAGGTGATCAAGGTCGACGAGACCGCGCTGCAACGCCGCCTCGGCTCCACCTCGCGCGCTCCGCGCTGGGCGATCGCCTACAAGTACCCGCCCGAGGAGGCGACGACCAAGCTGCTGAACATCCAGGTGAACGTCGGCCGCACCGGGCGGGTGACGCCGTTCGCGGTGATGGAGCCGGTGTCGGTCGCGGGGTCGACGGTCGCGATGGCCACCCTGCACAACGCGGCCGAGGTCAAGCGCAAAGGCGTGCTGATCGGCGACACGGTCACCATCCGCAAGGCGGGTGACGTGATCCCCGAGGTGCTGGGGCCGGTGGTGGACGCGCGCCCCGAAGACGCGCGCGAGTTCGTCATGCCGACGCACTGTCCCGAATGCGGCACCGAACTGCGCCCGGAGAAGGAGGGCGACGCCGACATCCGCTGCCCGAACCAGCAGTTCTGCCCGGCCCAATTGCGCGAGCGCGTCTACCACGTGGCAGGCCGCGGCGCTTTCGACATCGAGGCCCTCGGTTACGAAGGCGCGATCGATCTGCTGAAGTCCGGCGCTATCACCGACGAGGGCGACTTGTTCGACTTGGACGAGGCGACGCTGCTCACCACGTCGCTCTACGCCAACAAGAACGGCAGCCTCTCCGCCAACGGCAAGCGGCTGCTGGAGAACCTGGCCGCGGTCAAGAACCGGCCGCTGTGGCGGGTGCTGGTCGGCCTGTCCATCCGGCACGTCGGCCCCACCGCGGCGCGGGCGCTCGCCGCCGAGTTCGGCAGCTTGGACCGCATCGAGGCGGCGTCGGTCGAGGAATTGGCCGCCGCCGACGGCGTGGGCCCTACCATCGCGGCCGCGGTGGCGGAGTGGTTCACCGTCGACTGGCACCGCGCCGTGGTGGCGAAGTGGCGGGCCGCGGGTGTGCGGATGGAGGACGAGCGGGACGAATCCATCGAGCGCAACTTGGAGGGTCTGTCCATCGTGGTGACCGGTTCGCTGCAAGGCTTCACCCGCGACGGCGCCAAGGAGGCGATCCTGGTGCGCGGCGGCAAGGCGGCCAGTTCGGTTTCGAAGAAGACCGCGTTCGTGGTGATCGGTGACGCGCCGGGGTCCAAGGCCGCCAAAGCGGAGGAACTCGGTGTGCCGATTCTCGACGAGGAGGGGTTCCAGCGGCTGCTGGCCGGTGGTCCCGAGGCGGTCACGCCGGAGACGGCCGCGGAGGACGCCGAAGCCGAGGAGTGATCGGCGCTTGACCTGAAGATACGTTGAGGTATGAGGATCGACTGGTAGGCGACTACCAGGAGGTCATCATGTCTCGTCCTACCGCACTGATCACCGGCGCATCGGCAGGATTCGGCGCTGCGCTCGCGCGGGCGCTGATCGAACAAGGGTGGCGGGTGCTGGGGACCGGGCGTCGTGCCGACCGGTTGACGCGGGTGGCCGCCGAACTCGGGCCGTCGTTCCAGGCGGTCCCCGGCGACGTCACGGATCCGGCGGATCGCGCCCGGTTGGCGGACGCCGCGCGCGGTGCGGGGGAACTCGCCCTCGTGGTGAACAACGCCAGCCGTCTCGGGCCGAGTCCGTTGCTGGGCCTCGCGGACTATCCACTCGACGAGTTCGAGCGCGTCTTGCGCACGAATGTGGTCGCACCACTGGCGATTCTGCGCATCGTGCTGCCGCTGCTGCGGCCGGACGGCGTCGTGGTGAACATCAGCTCCGACGCAGCGGTTGAGCCGTATCCCACGTGGGGTGGATACGGTTCGTCGAAGGCAGCGCTCGACCAGCTCACGGCGATCCTCGGTGCGGAACATCCGGGCCTGTCCATCTACGCGTTCGATCCCGGCGACATGCGTACCGAGATGCATCAGGCCGCGTTTCCCGGCGTCGACATCTCCGATCGGCCCGAGCCCGCGACAGTGGTGCCCGCGCTGCTGCGGTTGCTCGCCGAGAAGCCGAAGAGCGGGCGTTATGCCGCCGCGGATTTCGTGGCCGGGCGGGCGTCATGACGGTGCGGACCGAACTGCCGTTCTTCGATCTGTCCCCCGATCGCAACGCCACCCTCCCGCCCGAGGCGAGAGGGATGGCGCGCGACGAGGTCCGTTTGCTCGTCGTCGAGGACGGTCTGACGCACGCCCGATTCCGAGAGCTGCCCGACCGCCTGCACCCGGGCGACCTTCTGGTGGTGAACAACTCGGCGACCATGTCGTCGGCGGTCGACGCCACGGTGGATGGAGAGCCGGTCGTGCTGCATTTCTCCACCTGGCTGGACGACGGCCGCTGGGTGGTCGAGGTCCGGACCACCGAGCGCACTCCCTATCCGTCCGAGCGGCTCTCGGCCGGGACCGTGTTGCGATTGCCGGGTGCGACGGCCACACTGCGGGCGCCCTGGCTTCCCGGCGGACGTCGTCTCTGGAGCGCGGACGTCACCGGCGACGTGTTCGGGTTGCTCGCCGCACACGGCCACCCCATCACGTATGCCTATGTGCCGCAGCGGTGGTCGGCGGCCTATTACACGACGGTCTTCGGCAGGGTGCCGGGCAGCGCGGAAATGCCGAGCGCGGCACGGCCGTTCACCGAGCGTGTGGTGTTGGATCTGATCACCGCAGGGATTGCTCTCGCGCCGATCACCCTGCATACCGGCGTCTCCTCGCCCGAGGCCGGGGAACCGCCGAGCCCGGAACGGTTCGCCGTTGCCGCCTCGACGGCGCGGCTGGTGAACGACACGAAAGCCGCCGGCGGGCGGGTCATCGCGGTGGGCACGACGGTGACGCGGGCGTTGGAGACCGCCGCCGACCCGTCGGGACTGGTCCACGCGTCGCGCGGGTGGACCGACCTGGTGCTCGGCGCACGGCGACCGGCACGCGTGGTGGATGGTCTGATCACCGGTTGGCACGCGCCCGGCGCATCACACCTGGATCTCCTGGTAGCAGTGGCGGGGGAGGAAACCGTCGCCGCCGCGTATGCCGCCGCCGTGGACACCGGCTACCTGTGGCACGAGTTCGGCGACAGCGCTCTGCTGTTCGGGCGTGACCCGCTCAGTGGACCGTGACCGTGGCGCCCAGCTGGCCCGCGATGTCGAACCGCCCGCAACGGCCGTCGCTCAGGTCGAGCTTCTGGGTGATGATCTTGCCGCGGCGATTCTTGAACGTCGCCTCGGCGGACACGTCGGCGCTCGCCGTCGAGCACACCTTCGACACCACGCCGGGCGGGTCGTAGCTGACCGTCCCTCCGCCCTGGCAGGTGTTCGTGCTGTTGGCCAGGAACACGCGTGCGGTGCCCTCCGGACACGGCGCGTCCGCCACCGCCTCCGGCGCCACGGTCAGCGAGCCCAGCGCGAGCGCGGCGACGGCGGAGCCTCCGACCACTACGCGACGAACCGTCGATCCCATCGTTACCCTCATCCCATCGAACAACTTCGGCAGTACGCCGCGGCAAGACCGCAGCGTGCAGGCATGCTAACCCGCTATCACGCCTGCTGTCCTGGCGACGGTCGTCCAGCTACCGGGAGAACAGCAGATCATCCACGGCGATGGTGGTGTCGGCGTAATGGACGGGAATGTGGTCGCCGGGCCGGTACCTGGTCCGAGTGCGATAACCCTCCGACGTCGGTTCGGTGTGTTCGTAGATCACGTCTTTGGTGACGACCCAATAGGTCGGATATCCGGCGCGGCTGTACAGATCCGCCTTGCGGTTGAGATCCTGCACCACCGTTTCGTCCGAAACCTCCACCACAAGAAGGACATCGGAAGCCGCCCACACCGACAGCTTGTTGCCGATCAGGTCGACGGGCTCGGCCTGAGCGAAGTGCCCAGCAGTCGGGATCGGGCAACGACTGACCGGTAGGTAGGGTCGCATTGGTCACTTCGACACCTGCCCGCGGCAGCCGACCGACGATCCGGCCGACTGTGAACCCGGGCCAGTCCCCGATAACCACCGGCCATACCTCCCCCTCGACGAGTTCGACACGATGGTCGAACGCGCCCGCCTCCCACGCGCGCAGGAACTCGCTGCGCGTCCAGCGGTAGGCGATCGAAGCCTCGGTCATGCGATCAGGGTGCCGTGCCGCCGATCGCGCAGCCATCGGTCGCAGACCTGTTCGCCCAGGTAATGCTCGTGATCGAACAAAGAGAGGGAGGACGTTCGAGCCTTCGGCGAACCGTGTGTTGGCTCGGTGCGCGTGTCGCCGACGTGGGGCAAGATCAGGCGCGGATCGCGGACGCTACCGGCCTGATGTCGCCCACCCATGCCACAGACGGAAGTATGGCGGCATGCTGCGCAGTTTTCAGGTGACCAATCACAGATCGCTGGCCGACGAGCAGGAGTTGCGGCTCACCAGAGGAAGCGGGCCGGTGGCGGTGCCGGTGACCGCCGTGCACGGCGGCGCCGCTGCGGGCAAGACGAACCTGATCGACGCGCTCGGGCAGATGCGCGACGCGGTGTTGCACTCGGTGACCGGGTGGGACCCGTACGCGGGCCCGGTGCGGGCGCCGCATCTCGGATTCCCGGACCGGCCTTCGGAGTTCGTGGCGGCGTTCGTCGCCGAGGGCGTGCCGTACACCTACGGGTTCCGGCTGGACAACGCCGACGTGACGGCGGAATGGCTGCACACCCATCCGCGCTCGCGCAAGCGAATCGTGTTCGAGCGCAACGGGGAACAGATCAAGATCGGCCCGATGTTCGAGGCCGCGCGCTACGGGATCACCGCGCTGGCTCCGCTGGTTCGTCCGAACGCGTTGCTGCTCAGCCTCGCCGGTCAGATGTATTCCGATGCGCTCGTGCCCGCCTACCGCTGGTTCGATTCCATGCTCGAAGTGCAGCGCGGTCCCGCCGAACCCGACGCCATCGCCCATCGGCTGGGCAGTCACATCTCCCGATCCCCGGACAACGCGGCGCGGCTGCTGATGCTGCTGCGCACGGCCGAGCTGGGCATCACCGACCTGCTCGTCGCCGAAAACGACCCGTTGTACGCCGACTACCTGCGTGATCTGGACGCCGACATCGCCGGTCTCGGCAAGCAGATCGATCTGTGCGCCTCCTCGCCCGGCCACGCCGATCAGTTGCTGCGCGACAACGGCCTGACCCCGGTGCTGCTCGAACGTGAGCTGACCAATCTGAAGGCCGCGCGCGATGCCTTGTACACGCGCATGGTGGCCCGGCGCGGCGTCGGCCTGAGCCTGGTGCACGACGGCATCGACGCCCCGTTCGGCATCGGCGACGAATCCTCCGCCACGCTGTCGTTGCTGCGGGTCCTGCCCGCCATGCTCGACGCGCTGGACGAGGGCCGTGTGCTCGCCGTCGACGACATCGGCGCGTGCCTGCCCGCGGAGGAGACCGATCGGTTGATCCAGCTGTTCCAGAATCCGGAGACGAATGCGCGCGGGGCGCAGTTGATATTCACCACGAACAATCGGACGCTGATCGATCGGGGCAACGGACGATCGCAACGCACCCGCACATCGGTCTGGCAGGTACGGCGCACGGCTCAGGGCGCCAGCGACCTCACGCCGGTGTGACGCGACTTAGCATGGGGGCATGTTGGAGTTCGTCGCGCTGGTAACCCTGACCGCGGTGCTGGTGTCGCTGATCGTGTTCACCATCCGCGGCAAGCGGGGCTACCGCCCGGCGAACCCGGAGGAGGGGACGCTGTACGTCACCGGTGTGAGCCCGCGCCCCGACGCGACGGGCGAACAGTACGTGACCATCACCGGGAATCTGAGCGGTCCTTCCGTCTCCGGCAAGGTCGTGTACGGCCGTTTCGCCTGGGACACGAGTTCCTGGCCGTCGATCGGCGACCTGCTCACCGTCGTCTATCCGGCGGGCAAGCCCGACCGCTGGCAGATTTCTCGTCCCGGCTGAGCGGTCGCCGTGCCGTGGCCCACACTATGGTCGATGGCATCATGCCGGGTATGGATGAGCGGGACGTGGGTGTCGTCGTCCGGGCGGCGCGGCCCGAGGAGTACGCGACGATCGGCGACTTGACGGTGGAGGTCTACGTCGGCGAAGGCTACGTGGCAACGGGCAGCTGGTACGCGGGCGAGCTGGCCGACACCGCCCGCCGCGCCGCCTCGGCCCGGGTCCTGGTCGCCACGCACGCGGGCCGGATCGTCGGCTCGCTGACGGTCGCACCCGCGGGCAATCCGTACGCGGAGATCGCGCTGCCGGGTGAGCTCGAGTTCCGCATGCTCGCCGTCGCGAAAGCCGCGCGCCGACTCGGCGCCGGGACGGCACTGGTGCGCGCCGTGCTCGATCTCGCCCGCGCGGAAGGTTGCGCGGCGGTCGCCCTCACCACCATGGCCGCCATGGTCGACGCCCGGCGGATATACGATCGCTTCGGCTTCGTCCCCGTACCGAGCCGGGACTGGCGTACCCCCGCCGGGGAGCTGCTGCATGTGCTCCGGCTACCGCTCGGCCCTTCTGGCGATTCCGCCCAGGTAGTCGTCCGCGGCGCGGAATCCGCTGCGCCGCTTGCGAATCAGCCGAGGACGGTGGCGACTATCCCGGCGAGGTAGCCGAGCCGGGCCACCTCGGAGGGCCGGAAGTCGGGGCCGCCCGGCCTGCCGAGCAGCAGCACCTTTCCGGTGTTGCCGAGCGGAGCGGCGGCGAGTTTGGTGTCCATGTCCCGCCAGATCTCGGGCACCCAGTCGGCTTCGGGGTCGAGCACCGTCGGCTTCTCCAGCGGCATCCACGGTGCCGAACCCGCTTGTGTCTGTGGCGCACTCGGGCTGCCGACCACCCGGTAGGCGCCGTGCGGCCCGATGTCGATGATCGTGCTCCAGCCGACCCGCAGCACCCGCGGCACACCATCCACCAGCACCTGCATCCGGTCGTCGCGAGCGCTGGCCACGTGATCGATGAGCTCGAGTTCGCGATGGGTGTCGAGCACGCCGGAGTACGGGCGGATCGAGTCCACGTGCACGTCGCCGATCGATTCGGCGGCGGTGATGAGGGTGTCGGGGAGTGCGCCGGAGGGCACCTCGACGACCAGATCGTCGACGGCGTAGCCCGCGCCGCGTTCGACCACGTCCAGCGAGAGGATGTCGGCACCGACGGAGCCGAGTGCGAGGGCGAGCGCACCGAGGCTTCCCGGTCGATCCGGAAGTTGCACGCGGAGCAGATACGACACGTGCGTTTCCTTTCTTAGGGCGGCCGAGGCTCTGAACGGATACCCGGGTGACGCAATACTTACACCCCTTACGGCCGGTTATCGAGTCGAAGACCGGCGAGTGACGCGCGCCACTCGATGAATTCACGCGAAACCGGCGTGTCGGGCTAGCCCGAGCGGCCGTGTCGCGCGCCGGAGGGGGTTGCCGGGGGCCTGCTGGGCGATGGTTCCTCCGCCGCGCCGACGAAGCCCGGGTGCCGGGTGGTGACCCGGTCCCCGGTGGCTAGGCTGTGTGGGTTGAGCACTGTTGATAACGAAGCCGAAAGGGGTCCCGCGGTGCCCGCCATCTCCCGCGACGAGGTCGCACACCTCGCCCGGCTGTCCCGGCTCGCGCTGTCCGACGCGGAACTGGATCAGTTCGCCGGACAGCTGGATTCGATCCTGAGCCACGTGCGGACCATTTCCGAGGTAGCCGCCGCCGACGTCCCGGCTACGGCGTCGCCGAACCCGGCGACCAATGTGACCCGTCCCGACGAGGTGGTGCCGGGCCTGACCCCGCGGGAGGCGCTGTCGGGCGCGCCCGCCGTGGACGAGCAGCGGTTCATGGTGCCGCAGATTCTGGGGGAGGGCGAATGAGCGCAGCATCGCATCACGATTCCGTCTTGACGACGCTGTCGGCGGCCGAGCTGGCCGACAAGATCCACGGCCGCGAGCTGTCCTCGGTCGAGGTCACCCAGGCGCACCTGGACCGGATCGCCGCGGTCGACGGCGAGTACCACGCCTTCCTGCACGTCGCGGGAGAGCAGGCGCTAGCGGCCGCGGCCGCGGTGGACGCCGCGATCGCCTCCGGCTCCGAGCCCGCCTCGCCGCTGGCCGGAGTCCCGTTGGCGCTCAAGGACGTGTTCACCACGACGGACATGCCCACCACCTGTGCGTCGAAGATCCTCGAGGGTTGGGTGTCGCCGTACGACGCGACCCTCACCACGCGGTTGCGCGCGGCGGGCATCCCGATCCTCGGCAAGACCAACATGGACGAGTTCGCCATGGGCTCCTCCACCGAGAACTCCGCCTACGGTCCCACCCGCAACCCGTGGGACACCACGCGCATCCCGGGCGGTTCGGGCGGCGGCTCCGCGGCGGCGCTGGCCTCCCATCAGGCCCCGCTGGCCATCGGCACCGACACCGGCGGATCGATCCGCCAGCCCGCGGCCGTCACCGCCACCGTCGGCACCAAGCCCACCTATGGCACGGTGTCGCGCTTCGGCCTGGTCGCGTGCGCGTCGTCGCTGGACCAGGGCGGTCCGTGCGGTCGAACGGTGCTGGACACGGCGCTGCTGCACGAGGTGATCGCCGGATACGACCCGCGCGACTCCACCTCGCGCGACGTGCCGGTGCCGCCGGTGGTGGCCGCCGCGCGCGCCGGGGCGCAGGGCGATCTGCGCGGCGTCAAGATCGGCGTGGTGAAGGAACTGCACTCCGACAGCTACCAGCCCGGCGTGCTCGCCTCCTTCGACGCCGCCGTGGCGGTGCTGAAGGATCTCGGCGCCGAAGTGATCGAAGTGTCCTGTCCGCACTTCGAATACGCGCTGTCGTCCTACTACTTGGTGATGCCGTCGGAGGTGTCGTCGAACCTCGCGCGGTTCGACGCGATGCGCTACGGCCTGCGCGTCGCCGACGACGGTCAGCACAGCGCCGAGCAGGTCATGGCGGCCACGCGCGCGGCCGGGTTCGGCCCCGAGGTCAAGCGGCGCATCATGATCGGCACCTACGCGCTGTCGGCGGGCTACTACGACGCCTACTACGGCCAGGCGCTGAAGGTGCGCACGCTGATCGCCCGCGACTTCGACAAGGCCTACGAGCAGGTCGACGTGCTCGTCTCGCCGACCAGCCCGTTCACGCCGTGGAAGCTGGGCGAGAAGGTCGACGATCCGCTGGCCATGTACCTGTCGGACCTGTGCACCCTCCCGACCAATCTGGCCGGTCACCCCGCCATGTCGGTCCCCTCCGGGCTGAGCAAGGACGACGGCATGCCCGTCGGGCTCCAGATCATGGCCCCTGCCCTCGCCGACGATCGCCTCTACCGGGTGGGCGCGGCCTACGAGGCCGCTCGCGGTCCCGTCGCCTGATATTTCGCACCGAGCCGCTCGGCTCACCGCACCCGCGGTGCCGAGCGGCTCGGTGAACAATCAGGCGGGCCAGGTGAATTCGGGGTCGCCGGCGTAGTCGGCGCGGCGTTGATCCAACGCGAGTGCGACCATCTGGTGCGCGCCAGGCCCGATGATCTTGCGTAGCGGGGGATTCGGCATGTTCACCAACTCGATCAGACCCGCGGCGCCGACCTCCGGAGGCGCTTCGATCCACTCGGACTCGGTGTCGGCGCCCGATTCGACCGGAGCGGCAGGCTCGTTCGGTGTGTTCGCCGGCTCGGCTTCGGTCGACTCCGTTCCGGTCGCCTCGGCCGGGTAGTCCGGCATGCCCAGGATGGCGTTACGTACCGGCGCATAGGCGGGAATGCCGCTGGCGAATCGCATGCTCGACTTGGCCCAGTCGGTGTCGAAGCCGCCCATCTGCGCGAGCGTGACCCGGATGCCGAAGGGGCGCAGTTCGTCCGCGAGCGAGGCGCTGAATCCCTCCAGTGCCCACTTGCTCGCGTTGTACAGCCCGAACAAGGGGAGACTGCCCACGGCCCCGACCGTGGAGATCTGCACGATGTGTCCCGAACCCTGCGTGCGCAGATGGGGCGCCGCCGCTTGGGAAACCCAGAGGGCGCCGAAGAAGTTGGTGTCCATCTGGTCGCGGATCTGTGTCTCGGTCAGTTCCTCCACGGCGCCGACCAGGCCGTAACCCGCGTTGTTGACGAGCACATCGATCGTGCCCGTCAGCGCGAACGCCTTGTCCACGGCGGCGATCACGCCGGCGCGGTCGCGAACGTCCAAGGGCAACACGGTGAGACGGTCGTCGGCAATGCCCGCGAGGTTCTCCGGGTTTCTGGCGGTCGCGACGACGCGATCCCCCTCGGCGAGCGCGGCCGTCGTGAAGGCGCGGCCGAGTCCGCGGCCTGCGCCGGTGATGAACCACGTTCTGGTCATGGGCGATCCTTTCGTCGCGAGACGCTCCGTCTCGTCGGATACCGTGCCAAGTCGCTCGCGCCTTGTCAAGACGAGACGTTTCGTCTCGTCATCTGCTACCGTGACGGCATGCCCGAGACTCCCGCCGCCGCGCGCCGCAGCGAGCGCTCCCGTGCGGCGATACTCGCCGCGACCGCCGAGCTGATCCGTGAGGTGTCCTACGCGAAGCTGGGCATCGAGGCCATCGCGGCCCGCGCGGGTGTCGGCAAACAGACGATCTACCGCTGGTGGCCGTCGAAGGGGGCGGTGGTGTTCGACGCCATGCTCGAATCCGATTCGGGGCCGGAGGGTCCGGCGCTACCGGACACCGGCGACATCGCCGCCGATCTGCGCCAGTTGCTGCGCGGTTCGGTCGTCGCGCTGACCGATCCCGGGTTCGAATCCTTCCTCCGCGCGATGTACATCGAGATCCAGCAGGACGCCGAGTTGGGCGCCGCCTACCGTGAGCGCCTGTTGCTGCCTCAGCGCGCCGCCGTCGCCGACCGTTTGGCCGCCGCGGTCGCCGCCGGTGAACTGCGTGCGGACCTCGATCTCGAGCTCGCCGTCGATCTGCTACTCGGTCCGGCGCAGATGCGGTGGTCCCTCGGGCTCGGTGGTCTCACCGAGGAATACGCCGATGCCGCGCTCGACGCCGCGCTGGCCTATCTGCGCGCGTGAACCCGTCCGGTCCGACTCGGGTTCCAGCGGCGTGGACTCCGACGGCGTCCGACTCCAGCAGGCCGGTTCGGCAACAAGGAGTCGTTCGGCGCCCGAGGGTTTCCATCGTCAGGAAGCCCGCAGCGCTTCGGTCTGCTTCTGGATGCCGTCGGTCATGCCCTCGAAACCCCGGCGCAGATTCTTGCCCAGCGATGCGACGACCACGGGATGCAGCCATCCGCCGAGTTCGAAATGGGATTCGTAGCGAGTGCGGTTGTCCGGAAGCGGCGTCACGGTGTGGGAGCGCAGGCTGTGCAGCGCGCCCAGGGGTACGGGTTTCATCGCGTAACTCAGCTCGCGGCCCTGGGTGTGCGAGCGGATCCATTCCCGCTGCTTGCGCGGCTTCGAGCCGGAGACCTGGACGAGCATGTCGATCGGCTCGCCCGGCACCAGCGAACTGCGGCACTCCGTGACGAAGGGATTCCATTCGCCGTAGCGCGGGAAGTCGGTGATCACCTGCCACACCAGGTCGGCTGGGGCGTCGATGTCGGCGGCGAGGTCGATGACGAAGGCCATGAAGAAATTAGAACATGTTCTATGGCGGTTGCGGGCGAGTGGCGTGCCGAACAGCTCAGCACGAGCCCATCGCCGTCCCTTGATCCTGGCCGTACCGGTGGCCGTGGCCCGGCGGAGCGTGCAGCGCGGCGAGCAGATCGGCGGTGGTCTGCGCGAAGCTGAGCACCGGAAGCCATTGCGGAACCGGAGCGTCGACGCGGGCGCCGGTCAGGTCGGGCGCGCGCCACAGCTGGGAAAGCGACCAGTGGATCACCGGATCCGAGCTATTGGCCAGCACGGTCGCGCCGGCGCGGTGGACATTGTCGGCCGGTGGACCCGCCCAAAGAACCGCGCAGGTTCGGTCGTCCTGCTCGGCGTCGTCGGCGAAGACGGCGTTGCCGCCCAGAGCGCCCAGGCTCTGCCCGTACAGGTACAGCTTCGGCTTGTGCGCCAGGCTTTGGATGTGGCGCTCGACGGCGGTGAACAAGGCGCGAGCGGCCGTCACCGCCGATTCCCGGCCGAACACGAACGTCGCCCAGCTCGGGAGATAGGAGTATTGCAGCCCGACCAGCGCCACGTCACCGCCGAAGCGCCGATCGAACCCCGCCACGGCGTTCGCGTCGATCCAGCCCGATCCGGTGGGCACCGTGACGACCAGGTGCGAGCGCGCGAAGCCGCCCGACCGTTCCAGTTCCCGGATCGCCAGCGCGACGCGGCTGTCCAGGTCGGGTGCGGAGGCCACCCCGACGTAGACTCGCACGGCGCGCACCGACGCGTCGCTCACGAATTTGCGCCCCTCGGCGCCCAGCGACGTCCAGCTCACCGCCGACTCCGCGCTACCCGACCCGGCGTGCGAAACCGGTCGCACCAGAGTGGGATCCAGCTCGGCGTTGGCCCGCGCGTACGCCGCCTCCCGCCATCCGACCACCGCGGGCACACCGACCAGGTACAGCAGCACCGCCGCGACGGCGGCCAGCGAGACGCTCCGCGACCAGCCCAGTTTCCGCCAAGACCAGGCGATCGAGCGGGTGGCGGCGGCGAACAGCCCGACGATCAGCGCCGCGCCGAGCGCGCAGCGCACCCAGTAGTCGGCGCCGATCGGCGGCGTGCCCATCGCGGCGCGCAGCCGGTTCTGCCAGTGTCCCGCGTTCGCCGCTGCTCCCACCACCAGCACCGATATCGCGATCAGCAGGGGCAGCCGCAGCCACGCATGGTGCCGATCGAAGTCGAAACCCCGTCGCCGCACGATGATTCGCAGCGTTCCGGCCACGCCGAGCGTCAGCGCCGCGAGGAGCCCGGTCAGCACGGCTTGCGCGCCCGGTGTGCGAGGGAGCAGACCCGGGGCCAACGACGCCAGTGTGCCGAGCCCGATGCCGAGTGTCGTGCCGATCCGCGGCGGTCGCGCCTGGAGTCGGAGACGGCGGTTCGGGAACGCCGTCATCGCCGCACCGTTGCCGCGACGGACGCAGGTGGCGGGCAATCCGCGAGTCCGGAGCCACGCCGCCGGTTGTGGACGACGAGAGCCGCGCTCAGGCCGGCGATTCCGGCGGCGAGCACGCCGAGCAGCTTCCAGCTCGACGCGGAGTCGGACTCGGCGGCGTCGAACAGGGGCTCGACCACCGGTACGCCGTAATCCTGCCGCCGCGAGTTCAGATCGACCGCGGTGTTCGCGATCGATGCCATCGCATCGCAGCGGGCGCGGGAGAACGGGTCCACGCGGGTGGCGCAGGCCTGGTGCATCTGCCGGTCCAGCGACGCGTCGAGGGCCTGCCGCGCCCACGGGCCCAGCGGTTCGCCGCGCTGGTCGGCGTAGCGCAACAGGTCGTAGCCGAGGTCATGGGCCTTGCACGCGGTGTCGAACTCGGCGGGCAGCGTCACCGGGGACGAGCAGTCGCCGTCCGGATCGACCAGCAAACCGTCCACCGTGCTGGGCCGGTAACCGAACGACGCGACGAAGTCCGCCGGGATCGCGGTGAGCGCGTCGGGGCCACCGGCGGCCAGCTCGGCGACGGCGGCGCTCGCCTGCGGGCTCTCGATCGGCGCGGCCGCCGCGGCGGCCTGCGGGGCGGGGGAGAGGAAGACCGTCGCCGCCACGGTGGTCAGCGCGGTCGCGGTGAGCGCGGCGTAGCGTCGCGTGTGCGCGGTGACGGAAGAGGCTGCGGCGGAATGATTTCGGGCTCCTACGGCCGAAGCGAACCGGGTCTCGCGCCCGGCGCTGGTCGGTGTGCTCATGGCGACGACGTTAGGGGCCGGCTTTCCGGTCCCGCCTCACGCCCAAGGAGGTTTCGCGCGCCGTGCCGCCGGGGGAGCCGCCGCGCCGCCTCACACCGGGGTAGCGGGGCGGAAATCACCCGTGGGTATGAGGCCGCGGTGAACTGGGAGTTCCTAGTGTCGTAGGCATGAACCGAGAAAGTCGCGGCTGGACGCGACGGCTGGACGCGCGGACCTGGTTCGACCTGGGCACGGTGCTGGTCGCGCTGATCTGGTACGCGGTGGCCTGGCCGACCCTGCACCTGACCCACGCGGTGCCCGCCGCGGCGCAGCCGTTCATCGCGGCGCTCGCCGCGTTCCCGGTGCTGCTCGTCCGGGTCAACCCGGCGCTGGGCTGGGCCATCTCGGCGGGCTCCGCGCTGGTGATCGCGCTGGCGATCCCGCATCAGCCGAACAACGACCTGCCGTTCCAGGTCGTGCACGTGCTCTGTGTGCTGGTGCTGCTGTTCGCGGTGGCGTTGCGCGCCCCGGGACAGATCGTGGCGGTGTCCTGGGCGGCGACCGCGCTGCTGTTCGCGACCACCATGCCCGGCGAGGGCGAAGCGTTCGCGAACGCCGCGTGGGGCTGGCCGATCGCGCTGGCCGCGCTGGTGCTGTTCGGACTGCTCGTCCGCTGGCTGGCGCTGTCGCGGCGACAGCTGGTGCGCCAGGAGGAGGAGAACGAACTCGAGCGGGCCCGCAGGGCCATCTTGGAGGAGAAGGCGCGCATCGCCCGCGATCTGCACGACGTCGTGGCCCACCACATGTCCTTGGTGGTGGTGCAGGCGCAGACCGCGCCGTACCGGGTCGAGGGCGTCACCCCGGCCGCGCGCGCCGAGTTCGAGTCGATCGGCGCCACGGCGCGCGAAGCGCTCAACGAGATCCGCGGCATGCTGGGTGTGCTGCGCAGCGACGGCCAGTTGCCCGAGCACGCGCCCCAGCCGAAGGCGGCCGACGTGATCGGCCTGTTCGAAGGCGCGCGCCGCGCTGGTGTCCGTATCGAGTGGATCGTCGAGGGTGCGCTGGACACGATCCCGGAGACCACCGGCCTCGCCTTGTTCCGCGTCGTGCAGGAATCATTGTCCAACGCCTCCCGGCACGCCCCGGGCGCGCCGGTCAAGGTGCGTATCGCCCGCGACGCGGAGCTGCTGCTCGACGTCGATAACGAGCCGGGGGCCGCGCCCGCCCGGACGGTCGGCAACGGCGGCCACGGCATCGCGGGTATGCAGGCGCGAGCGCTGGCCGTGGGCGGCGAGGTGACGGCGGGGCCGCGCGCGGACGGTGGATTCCGGGTCCACGCGCGCTTCCCGCTCACCGTGCCGGAAGCGGCTGCCGCAGTTGTCGGTGCCGGCGCTGTGCACGGCGAACCAGGACGCTGAGCACCGCCGGGAGGATGCGCAGTGCGCTGCGGGTTCCTGCGGATGCCGATCGGAGGCAGCGACGGAAGGCAGGTGCCGCCGTTGCACAAAGCAACCGAGGCTGCCGGGCACGACACCGAATCGGGAGTTGAGCGGTGTCGAGACATCGCATCAGAGCAGACCGTGGCTGCAGCGCCCGAGCGGCGATCAGATGTGCTGGCCTCGGACACGGGCCGAGCGTGCCCGTCGATGCACAGTCGGGACGGTGGGCCCTGGCATGCTCGTGCGTCCGGTCGGCGCGACGCGCAGTCGTACGGGGCAATTAGGGTGAGCTGGTGGCAATTACGGTGTTGATCGCCGACGACCAGGCGATGGTCCGTCAGGGGTTCGGGGCGCTGCTGGCCGCGCAGCCGGATATCAGCGTGGTGGGCGACGCGGCGGACGGCAAGGTCGCGGTGGCCGAGGCGAAGCGGCTGCGCCCGGACGTCGTGCTGATGGATGTGCGCATGCCGGAGATGAACGGGCTCGACGCGGCCCGCGCCATCCTGGCGGCCGGGTTCGACCCGCCGGTGCGCGTACTGATGCTCACCACCTTCGACGTCGACGACTACGTCTACGAGGCGCTGAGCCTCGGCGCCAGCGGGTTCCTGCTCAAAGACGCGCCCGCCGAGGAACTGGTCCGCGCGGTGCGGGTGGTCGCCGACGGTCAGGCGCTGCTCGCGCCCACGGTCACCCGCAGACTCATCGCCGACGTCACCCGCCGCCGCAGCGCTGCCCGCGCCAAGCCGTCGCCGCAGCTGTCCGCGCTGACTCCCCGGGAGCGGGAAGTGCTGGAACTGATCGCGAAAGGCATGTCGAACTCCGAGATCGCCGAAACCCTGTTCGTGGCCGAGCAAACCGTGAAAACCCATGTCTCCAAGGTGTTCTCGAAGCTGAATCTGCGCGACCGGGCGCAAGCCGTGGTGCTGGCCTACGAAACCGGCTTGGTCACCCCGGGCTGAGCCGGGTCACATCGGCGGGCAGGACCCGCCGCGCAGTTCGTCGAGATGACCGCCGAGCATCCGCGCCATCCGGCTCAGGATGGTGGTGGAGTCGTCGAAGCTGCCGGAATCGGCCGTCGCCGCCAGCGCGACGGCGACCATGCCGGACCGCACCGGCACCAGGCCGAACTGGCGGACGGTGTAGACGCCGGTGTCGTCGTCGGGACCCCAGCCGCCTTTGAAGGCCGTGCCCTCCAGGACGCCGAGACCCCATGCCTGCTCGGGCGTTATCTTCGTCATCAGCTCGGTGACCTGGAACGACTCGGGCAGGCACGGCAGCCGGGAGGCGAAGCGGGCTTGATTGGCCAGCGTCCATTCGGTGCCGCCGAAGGAGGTGTAGTCCAAGGTGGTGCGCGGGCCCGCCACCCCGGTCGTGGCGTCGCCCGCCTCGTCGATCACGTCCTGCACCGCCTTGGCCGCTTCCAGCCCGTCGCCGAGCGATTGCCACAGCGCCTCCGCGGCGTCGTTGTCCGACCACGTGATGGCCGCCTCCACGTCGTGGATGATGCCCTCCTGCGGGTCGTGCCGCAGCGCCGCGATCGCGAGCGGCACCTTGATCGTCGACCACGCGATGCCGCTGACCCAGTCGCCGAAGACGGTCATCCGGCCCCCGCCGACGGGGATGATCGCCATGCCGACCTGGCCGCCGAGCTGGGGCTGTAACTGGGTGAAATCGGCGGCCAGCGAGTCGGGCATGGATATGGCGAGCCGCGGCCGCCACGCCCCCGCGGTGTCGACGACGACCGCCGGGGGATCGGTGTCGGCCCGATTGCCGGGAAGCAGCGTGCACGAAGTCAGCGTGAGCAGCACCACCATCGCTGCGGCGCGCAGCACCGAACGACACGACGAAGCGGATCCCGTCGACCTCACCACCGAGTCCTCCCCACCACCGGTGACGCGTCGCGCTGTAGAACGGCGGTGCAAAATATCTCATCGGGCCCGTCCGGTCGGTGACCGGACGAGAGACATCACCGCGGCGCGCGGCGGCGTCGACGGCACGATGTCTCGAACATAGTTTTGCCGATCTTCCCGGAGAATTCGAAACCCCGTGGCCACGGCGTCACCCGGTAGGCTCCAGGATCGGTAGGAAAGCGGTCACCTGAAGGGGGCGTGTTGCTCGACAGCGGTGCGGTGTTCGCCGGGTTCACCATAGAGAAGCTCCTCGGTCAGGGCGGCATGGGATCGGTGTATCTCGCCCGTCATCCCAGACTTCCTCGGCAGACCGCGCTCAAACTGCTCAACCGGGAGCTGTTCACCGACGTGGAGGTCCGGGCCCGCTTCGAGCGGGAGGCGGACCTGGCGGCGCAGTTGGACCATCCGAACATCGTCGCGGTGTACGACCGCGGCACCGAGGACGAGCAGCTGTGGATCTCCATGCAGTACGTCGACGGCGTCGACGCGGCCACAGTGAACCCGCAGAACCTGCCGCCGGAGCGTGCCGTGCAGATCGTCGAAGGCGTCGCCTCCGCCCTTGACTACGCGCACGGGATGGGGGTGCTGCACCGCGACGTCAAGCCGGCGAACATCATGCTGGCCCGCGCGGTGGGCGGCCACGGTGAGCGGGTCTTCCTCACCGATTTCGGCATCGCCCGGCTGCGTGAGGATTCCACCCACCTGACCCAGACCGGCATGTTCACCGCGACGCTGGCCTACGCCTCGCCCGAGCAGATGACCGGGGCCCACCTGGACCACCGCTCCGATCAGTACTCGCTGGCGTGCGCGCTGTATTGGTTGCTGACCGGCGTCGCCCCGTTCGACGCGCCCGCCCCCGCCGACATCATCCGCGGCCACCTCCAGTTGCCGCCGCCCTCCGTCGCGGCCCGGCGCGCCGGTCTGTCGCCCGCGCTGGACGCGGTGATCGCCAAGGCCATGGCGAAGCGACCCGACGACCGATACGTCTCCTGCGTCGAATTCGCCTCGGCCGCGCGGCGAGCGCTCACCGAGCCCGCTCCGACGGTGGTGGCCGCGCAGTACCAACCGCAGCCCGCGCCCACCGTCCTCGCGCAACCGGCCTATCCCGGGCCGGAGGCGAGTCCGCCGACCTACGTCCCCACCGCCTCCGCCCCCGGCTATACCGCTCCACCGCAGTACAACCCGAACCCCATGAGCGGCCAGCAGTTCTCGGCGTCCAATGGGTATGCCGCGGCGGCTCCGCAGCCGAGTTACCCTGCGGCGCCGCCGCCTTCGGCTCCGGCGCCGATCGCCTATCCGCCCCACCAGCCGAGTTATCCGTCGCAGGGCCGCTCCAATACCGGCCTGATCGTGACCATCGTCCTGGTGATCGTGGCGCTGCTGGTCGGCGTCGGCATCGTCGTCGCGAAGGTCGGATTCTCGAATTCCGCGTCGCCGCTCGACCTCCCCACCAAGACGCCGTCGGGCCCGTCCGCAGCGGACAAGCTCGCCGAAGCGTTCCCGAAGCTGCTGCCGCAAGGCGTCGATACGAAATACGACATCGGCTCCGGACCGGGCTATCGCGGCAAGACCTGCTTCCTCGGCACCGCCAAGCCGGGCGGCAAGGTGTCCAGCGCCAACGGCGTACCCGACTTCCCGAACTGGGCGACGGCCTGGAACTGCTGGGGCACACCGATCGACGAGCCCGACTACGTCCTCATCGGCTTCAAGTCGTCCGCCGATGCCCAGGCCGCGGTGCGGGACCTGCCGTCGAATACCGCGACGACCGAACGCAACAACGGCGAGTCGTATTCGACCTACCGGTGGCAGGAGAAAGCGAGCGGACTGCCGGACGGCTATCTCGTCGTCGACTTCGCCGACGACCCGGCCCGGTCGAACTACCTGCTGTTCGCCACGGTGACCCTCACCGACAGCATGCCGACCTCCGGGTTCGGCATCACCTCGGCGAAATTCAAGGCCTGGTTCGCCGACCTGCCGCTGTGAACCAGGAGTCTCAGTCGACGGCCAGCGCCTCCACGATGGGCAGCCGGGCCGCGCGCAGCGCGGGTGGAATCGACCCGAGCAGCGCCAGCGCCAGCGCGATCACGGCGTAGACCAGCAGCATCGGGCTCGGCCGGTAGGCCACGTCGATGGTCAGGGCGTGTCCGATGGCGACCGTGCCCAGGAACTGCACCGACGCGCCGAGCGCCAGACCAAGCACCGCGCCGACGATCCCGATACCGGCGGCCTCGGCCAGCACCGAGCGCATCAGGAACTTGCGCCCGGTGCCCATGGCACGCAGTACGCCGAGTTCCCTGCGGCGCTCCAGCACCGAGAGCATCAACGTGTTGAGCAACGCGACGGTGGCGACCAGCACCACGATCCAGAGAATGGCGTTGCTCATCGCCATGCCCTGCCGGATGCTCGACGAAGCGGCCACCACCGTGTCCGCGCCGGTGTCCACGTTCAACTCCGGCGGCACCACTTGCCGTATCGCCGCGAACACCGCCGCGCGGTCGGCGCCCGGTGCGATGTCGACCGCGATGACCGTCTCCCCGGGCCGTTCGTACCAGCTGCGCATCAGGTTCAGGTCCATCATCACCACGCCGGCGATGGCGGAGAAGTACGGAATCACCTGCAACACACGCACGGTGTGGGGGCCGGTAGGGGTCGGCAGGGTCAGTTCCGCGCCCGCGCCGACGCCGAGTGAGCGCGCCACGTCGCGCGAGATGGCCACGCCTTCCCCGGCCGACAGCCGGGCGACCGATTCGTCGGTGAGCATGCGCATCCGCGTTTCCCTGGCGTCGGGCGGAAACCCTTGCAGCATCACGCGACTGCCGCCCAGCGTGGCGAAGGCCATCTGCGCCGGGCTGAGATGCGCGACGCCTGGCACCGCCGCGAGCTTGCCCGCCAGATCCGCGGGCAGCAGCGGCCCGGTCGGGAACTGCGCCATCGAGGCGGGGCTGACGTAGACGTCGTTGCGGGCCAGATCGGTGAAAGTGACCGTGGCCGAGTCGATCATGTTGCTGGACGCGCCGCTCATGCCGACGGTGGCCCCGACACCGATCATCACCGTCATCGCCGTCGCCCACACGCGCCGCGGCGAACGCTCCAGCGTGGTCGCGCCCAGGGCGCCGGGGGCGCGGAACCAGCGCGCGATCCCCGCCGCGGCCCGCACGATCGGGCCGGTCGCGGCGAAACAGATCAGGATCGCGGCGATGAACGACATCGAGATCGCGGTCAGCGAGTAGCGGCCGAGATCGCTGCTCGCGATCAGCACCGCCGCCCCGGCCAGCCCGCCACCTGCGATGACGGCGAGCCAGCGCAGCAGCGGGCTCGCGGTGTCGGTCCGGCCCGCTCCGACTGGAGCCAGCGCCTCGATGGGCTGGACCTTGTACACCTGGCGGGCGGCGAGGGAGGCCGCGAGCACGCTGGTGAACACGCAGGCCACGACGGCGAACGGAATCACGTACCAGGGCACCGAGTATTCGGTGCGCGCCTCCACGGACTGCACGATCGCGGTGGGCAGTGTGCCGATCGCGATGCTGCCCATGAACACACCCAGCGCCGCGCCGACCGCGCCGCCGAGCACGCCGAGCAGCGCCGCCTCGGCCAGCAGGTCGCGCACCATCGGGCCGCGCTTGCCGCCGATCGCGCGCAGCAGCGAGAGCATCGGCCTGCGCTGGGCGATCGCCATGCTCATCGCGTTGTAGATGAGGAACGCCGAGACGATCAGCGCGGCCGCCGACGCCATGGTGGTGGAGTAGCGGACGATCTGCACCGCGCCGCCCGCCTGCGCGGTGCGCAGACTCGGCTCGGCCACCACCGCGCGGCCGTCCACCGCGTCGGTGAGTGCCGCGCGCACCTGGCCGAGGTCGGCGCCCTGAGCGGGAATGATCTGCACCGAGTCCAGCCGCCCGGCCCGGTCGGTGATCTTCTGTGCCAGCCCGAGCGGGGCGGCGATGAGGTGGCCGTCGTCGAGTTTCCGGGAGGTGTCCGCGTCGAGGACACCCGCGACCGTGACCGTCGTGCCGCCCAGCGCGAACTGCTCGCCCTCGGTGCGGCCGAGCCCGGTGCCCACCAGCACCCCATTGGGCACCGAGAGCAGCTTCCCCGTGAAAGCGCTCATCGGCGCGGTCAATTCGCTGCCAAGCGCGCCGATGTTCGAGTCGGCGCCGATCAGCAGCGCGCGGTCGGCGCCGGTGCCGATCTGCGCCCGCAGCATCGGCACCGCCACCGCGACGCCGGGTGTGGTCGCGATCCGCCGCAGCAACTGCTGGTCGAATCCCGCGTCGGTGATCCCGCTGACCTCCAGCTGCGCCTTCCCGCCCAGGCCGCGGGTCAGTCTGTCCACCGAGCCGGTGACCGATCCGGAGATGCTCAGCACCGCCACCAGCAGCGACGCCGACACGCCCATCACGATCAGCGACATGAAGGTGCGGCCGCGATGGGCGAGCAGCTCGCCGATGTTGAACAGCCGCAGGCGATCCCACGCCGCGCCGATCATGCTGTTTCCCTTCTCGCCCGCAGGTCCACGCCGCGCCGCCGACCGTTCACGCGTTGACCGTCCGCTCGACCTTGTCGTTGGACCCGATCCGGCCGTCGCGCAGGGTGATCACACGGTCGCAGTAGGTCACCGCGCCCATGTCGTGGGTCACCATCACCACCGAACTGCCCGATGCGGCGATCTCGCCGAGCAACTCGAGGATGGCGGCGCCGGTCTTGGAGTCGAGATTGCCGGTGGGCTCGTCGGCCAGAATCAGCGGCGGGTCCATGATCAACGCCCGCGCCACCGCCACCCGCTGCATCTGCCCGCCGGACAATTCGGCTGGACGGTGTTCGGCCCGCGCCGCGAGGCCCACCCGGTCGAGCAACTCCAGGGCGCGCGGCTTGGCCTTGCGCAAACCCGTGCCGTCCAGCAGTTTCGGTATCGCCACGTTCTCCCACGCCGAGAGCGTGGGCAGCAGGTTGAAGAATTGGAAGACGAATCCGACCTGGTGACGCCGGAATTCCGACTGCTGCTCCTCGTCCAGCACGCCGATCTCCTCGCCCCGGAACCGGATCGAGCCCGCGTCGGGACTGTCCAGCGCGCCGAGCAGATGCAACAAGGTGCTCTTACCGGAACCGGATGGCCCGATGATCGAGGTGAATTCCCCAGTCTCTATGCGCAATGCGACGTCGTCGAGTGCGCGGACCGCCTGGCCGCCGACCCGATACTCCTTCGTCACGCCCGATAGTTCCAGCATTGCCGGTTCCGGCATCGTCGTCCCCCGCTCCGTATGGTCGATCAAAGTTCTTCGTTCCTCGTCGCGCGTTACCGCGCCATGGCCTCCGACGCGAGTTTGCGGCGACGATACTGTGCGTCGAGCACCGCGCGCAGCACCGGCTGCTCGGCCGCCAGTTCGAGATAGGCCTCCATCGCCGTCGATCCCTGGTCGAGTTTCGCGGCGAAGTGAAGATTCCACCGGTAGCGCAATGTGAGCAGGAGCCCGTCCTCGCCGCCGAACAGCCGATCCAGATCGGGGAGTCCCGCGAACAGGTCGGGATCGGCCGGGTCGAGCGCCGCGCGGGTGAGTACGGTGTGCACGATGTCGGTTCGAGCGTGCTGATCCGTCCAGGACATGGCCATCGCCTTCCTCTGTGAATACCGCCAACGCTACGGACGCGACCGTCTTGTTGTCGTCGTGCCAGGGACCCGAATGCGTCTCCGACCACGGTAGGAGCGGCGGCCCGCTCGCGGGACGATGTACCGGCCCGGATCAGGCGGCTAGCCTTACAGAATGGGTTCGACCGGCGTATCCGAAGCACCGCCAGGTACGCCTCGCGCGGGCCGCGTGCCGGCCTCGATGCGGCGTGTCGGGGAGCGGTGCGCCGAGTTCGCGCGCGATCCGGTCGCGGCCTTCCGGCGCAGCGTCGAGGAGTTGCCCTACGACTACCCGCCCTCGGTGATCGTCAGCGTCGACATCGCGGTCTTCGCCGTGGCGGTCGCGGCGGCGATCCAGCGGCACAGCTATTTCCCGACCCTGCTTCCGATCGTGGCGGTGCTACTGACCTGCGCTTTCGGTCCCTTGCACGCGTTGCTCGGCGTGTTGCCGCGCCCGCTGCTGCTCGGCGCGATGGCGATGACGGCCGAGGCGCTGTTCCTCGCTCAACCGGTCGAGGCCGATTTCGCGCCGTTCGTCCTGGTGGCCGCCGCGGGCGAGATCGCGGCGATCGCGCCGAAACGGGTGAGCATCCCGGTCACCATCGCGATGATGCTGCAACTGGTCGCTTTCGCCCTGATCGGCCATGTGACCGAAGGGTTGCCGACCTATCTGGTCGGCATCGCCTTCGGCTGGATGGCCGGGTTGATGCTGCAGTACCAGCGCCGCTTCCTCTACCAGGAACGCGGGTATCAGGACATCCGCGCCGCGCAGGCCGCCGACGAGGAGCGGCGCCGGATCGCCCGGGAAGTGCACGACGTGATCGCGCACTCGCTGAGCGTCACGCTGTTGCATCTCACCGCCGCCCGGCACGCGCTGCAGACCGACCGCGACGTGGACGAAGCCGTGGAAGCGCTGACCGACGCCGAACGGCTCGGCAGGCAGGCGATGGCCGACATCCGCCGCACGGTGGGCCTGCTCGACGCGCGCCCCT
This sequence comes from Nocardia sp. NPDC047038, assembly GCF_040644075.1. Taxonomy (NCBI): domain Bacteria; kingdom Bacillati; phylum Actinomycetota; class Actinomycetes; order Mycobacteriales; family Nocardiaceae; genus Nocardia; species Nocardia sp. NPDC047038. The sequence continues at coordinate 440,544 of NZ_JBEYVQ010000001.1, forward strand.
GGAAGCAGGCGCCGGAACCGGGTGTGGAGGACATCGAGGATCTGGTCGGCGATTTCGTGCGGGCCGGTCTGGACGTGCGCTATGACCGCGAGGGCGATCTCGGCGCGGTGTCGCCCGCGGTCGGGCTCGCGCTGTACCGGATCGGCCAGGAGTCGCTGGCGAACGTGGTCAAACACGCGCACGGCGCGTCCGCCAGGATCCGGGTCGCGGTGGACACGACGATGGTCACCCTCACGGTGGAGAACACGGTGCCCGCCGGGCTGCCCGCCCAGCGCGGCGCGGGCATGGGTCTGTCCGGTATGCGGCAGCGCGCCGAACTGCTCGGCGGGCGCATGACGGCGGGCCCGTCCGGCCGCGGCTGGTCGGTGCGAGCCGGTATTCCGCTCGCGCCCGGTCGCGGCGGATTCTCGTGTTCGGTGCTGCCGGGAACCTCCACCAGCGGCCGGGAGGTTTCGTGAGCGAGCGTCGGCGAACCGGAGCATCGGGCGTTGTCGGGTCCGGGCAACAAGATGGAGTTGTGCGCGTTCACCGGCGAGTGAACCGAGAACGGAGCGTGCCGTCGTGCAGGTCGGAGCCGAACGCCACCGGGGTGCGGTCGTGAGCGTGACGACACCCGCCAGTGGCGAGGACGCCGTAACCGTGCTGGTGGTCGACGACCAGGAACTCGTGCGCGGCGGTCTGCGGCGCATCCTGCGCAGGCGGGACGGATTCGTGGTCGCCGAATGCGCCGACGGCGACGAGGTGCCCGCCGCCGTCGCGGAGGTCGGCCCCGACGTGGTGCTGATGGACCTGCGGATGAAACGGGTCGGCGGCATCGACGCGACCAGGATGCTGCGGGCGCGCGACGGGGCTCCGCCGGTCCTGGTGCTCACCACTTTCGACGACGATCAGTTGCTGTCCGGAGCGCTGCGCGCGGGCGCGGCCGGATTCATCCTCAAGGACTCGCCCGCCGAGGACCTCATTCGCGCGGTACGGATGGTCGCGGGCGGCGGCGCCTGGCTCGACCCCGCGGTGACCGGCCGCGTGCTGTCGGCCTACCGCACCGTACGCCCGGTGCGCACCACCACGGATGCACGCCTGTCCGAGCTGACCGCGCGCGAATACGAGGTGCTCGAACTGATCGGGCGCGGCCGGGTGAACGCGGAAATCGCTCGTGAACTCGGCATCTCGGAAGTGACCGTGAAAAGTCATGTGGGGCATATCTTCGGCAAGCTCGAGCTGCGGGATCGGGCCGCGGCGATCGTGTTCGCGTTTGACCACGGGGTGGTGACACCCGGAGAATCCAATCTATGACGGGCAGGCTCCGGTCGCGTACCGCGTGATCTCGGTGTGCGTTCCAGGCCCGGGATGCGGAGGATGACGGGTGCAGGAACCTGGGCCGAGAACCGGGACGCGGTTCGGGCCGTACGAACTGCGGTCGTTGCTGGGCAAGGGGGGAATGGGAGAGGTATACGAGGCGTACGACACGGTCAAGGACCGGGTGGTCGCGGTCAAGCTGCTCTCCGAAGAACTCGCCAAAGACCCGATGTACCAGTTGCGTTTCCGGCGCGAATCGCAGGCCGCGGCACGGCTGGCCGAACCGCACGTCATCCCGATCCACGACTGGGGCGTCATCGACGGGGTGCTGTTCATCGACATGCGGTTGGTCCGGGGCGTCGATCTGCGCACCCTGTTGCGCGGCAAGGGTCCGCTGAGCCCCGCTCGCGCCGTCGGCATCATCGAGCAGATCGCTTCGGCGCTCGACGCGGCGCACGCGAACAATCTGGTGCATCGCGACGTGAAACCGGCGAACATCCTTGTCACGGACGCGGATTTCGCGTATCTAGCCGATTTCGGTATCGCGCATACTGAAGGCGACAGCGCGGTGACGCTGGTCGGCATGGCCGTCGGCTCCTACATCTACATGGCTCCTGAGCGCTTCGACGTCGGCCCGGTGACCGGCCGCGCCGACGTCTACTCGCTGGCGTGCGTGCTGCACGAGTGCCTGACCGGAGCGACGCCGTTCCCGGCGGCCAGCATGAACGTGCTGATCAAATCGCACATGTCCGATCCGCCGCCGCGGCCGAGCGCGCAGGCCAGTGGCATTCCCGCCGCGTTGGACGAGGTGGTGAACCGCGGTATGGCCAAGGACCCGGCCGACCGCTACCCGACCGCGACCGCGCTGGCCAGGGCTGCCCGCGCCGCCCTCACCTCGGCGCCTGCCACCGGGCCGACGCTCGTGGTGCGCGCGCCGGACCGGTCGCAGCAGGCCGGTGCGGCGGTCGCGCCGGAATCGACCGGCGAGCTGCCCGTGATCCATCCGAGCGCGCCGACGGTGGTCCGGCCGACGGAGTTCCAGTTCACGCCGCTTCCGTCGGCTGATGCGCCGGAGCCGCCGCGAGCCCCGTTCCCGCCGGAGGTGGACTTGCCTCCGATACGTCCCTTCCCGGACGCGCACCTGTATCCGGAAACCCAGGCGTATCTGGAGGCGGCGGGATATCCGCAGGCGCCGGAGCCTGCCGCGCCGCCGACACGGGTGTATCGGCAGGGCTACACCGATTCCGCCGCGCCGGGGGTTTTCGATTCCGCGTACGCGGGGCAGGCGGACGACGCCGCGTACCCCGATCCGGATTCCACCCGGGTGTATCCGGAGCCCGCTGCCCCGCCGACGCAGGTGTTCGGGCAGGGTTCAGCCGCGCCGGGGGTTTTCGATTCCGCGTACGCGGGGCAGGCGGACGACGCCGCGTACCCCGATCCGGATTCCACTCGGATGTTTTCGGAGCCCGCTGCCCCGCCGACGCAGGTGTTCGGGCAGGGTTCAGCCGCGCCGGGGGTTTTCGATTCCGCGTACGCGGGACAGCCGGATGACTCCGCGTACGCCGATCCTGATTCCACGCGGGTATACGCGGAACCGACTGTGGCGCAGGCGTATTCCGATACGCCGCCGCAACCCTATTCGCAGGCCGCCGAAAACGTCTTCGCCGAAAGTCATCCTGGGCTCGGGAACTACCCGCAGTATCCGGATCGAGAACAGCCACCCGCACCGCCCCGCACGCCCGACCACTTTCCCGCACCGGACTCGGCCCCGACCGAGTATCTGGCGCCGGCGGAGCACCACGCACACGCAGCTCGCACCGACTATCCGCCGCATGGCGATTACCCCGCGCGCACCGGCCGCCCCCTGGGCCGGGACGAACCGGAGTACGGCTACGACGAGTACGACGAGCCCGATTACTCCGAGTCTCGTCCGAGTCGCTCCATAGCGCTGCCCATTATGGTGGCCGTTTTCGCCATCGTCGCGCTGACAGTCGGCGGCGCGATCGCCTGGCAGTCGTTCGGCCGCGGGCAAGTCGAGACGACCTCCGCCGCCGCGCACTCCGAGGAGTCCGCGCCGGTGGCCGGGCCAACCACTCGGGCGCCGAGCCGCACATCGGCCCCGTCGGCCACGTCGACCTCGGCGAAGCCGACTCAGGTCACGCTGCCCGCGGGCGCGAAGCCGTGCGGCCAGGGGCAGGCCGCCGCCGGGACGTTCACCCAGTCGGCGACGGGTACCGCCGTGACCAGCTGCGCGTTCGCCGAGGAGGTGCGCAGAGCCTATGCCGCACTCGGCCAGACGCAGAACGCGACTCGTGACGCGCCGCGCTCGGTCGTCGCGACCAGCCCGGTCACCGGCCGCAGCTACACCATGAACTGCCTGCCCGAAGGCCAGGTCGTCACGTGCAGCGGCGGCGAGAACGCGGTGGTGTACGTCTACTGACGGTGCGGCGCAGGTCGGCTACGGCACGGCGGGGCTTCCGCCCGGGACCACCGGCAAGCCCGCCGCCTTCCAGGCTCGGAACCCTCCGACGAGGTCGGTCACCTGACGCAGTCCCAGACGCAGCCCGTCGGCGGCCGCGAGACTGGAGGCGTAGCCCTCGTTGCACACGATCACCACCGGGGTGTCGGCGGCGACGCCGGGCAGCCGGTGGTCGCCGTTCGGGTCGAGGCGCCACTCCAGGACGATCCGCTCGACCACGACCGCGCCGGGTATCTCACCCTCGGCACTGCGGTTCGCGTGCGGCCGGATGTCCACGATCAGTCCGCCCTCGGCCTGCACCGCGGCGGCCTGCTCCGGCGTCACCCGTTCCAGCTGCGCTCTGGCCCTGGTTACCATGTCCTCGGCGCCTGTACTCATCGTGCATCCACTCCGCTCGCTGACGTCCCTGCGAAGTCAGCCAGCGTACGGTATTCGCGGACCGGTCGAAGCGGGGGAGAGTACGCGTGCACCGACGCGGCGGGCCACGGCTTGTCGTTGCGCAGCTGATGCGCTCGATCGGGACCGAATCCGACCGTGTCACCTGCCCGTCGTTCCGCCTTCTGGACCGTCCCGCCCAGATGCAGATATTCCTCGCTGAGTTCCCCCACGGTCATGGTGAACGAGCCGGACGCGCCGCCGTGGTCGTGCGGTTCGGTGCCCTGCCCAGGAGCCCAGGACAGCAGCCACAACTCCACGCCCATGGTCAGGGCCAGGCGGGTCCACCAGCGCTGCTCGGCGTCGAAGCGCACGATGTCCAGCAGCGGCGTGGCCAATTCCGCGGCCACCAAGCTGGTCAACCGGTGTAACTCGGCGGGTGACCACAGCGTCCGCTCCGGGTGGATGGCGTCTCGAACCAGCGGCACGTCGATGTCGGGATGGATATCGCGCGCGTGCTTGAGGTTCACCGGAACGGATGTGGTCACATGTGCTCCTGACGGGATCGATCGGATGAGCGGCTCGTGGCTGCCGCGTGGATTCTCCGCCATTGCGCCCGGATTTTCACGAATCACGATCAGGGCGAATAAAATTCATCGATCGCCGTCACGGCCGCACACCGGGCCTCGGCGTGCGGCGCCACCGCCGTTCGGCTACCCGAACCCGGGCATCGGCGGGGATTCCGGGAAGACGACGGGCAACGACACGAGGGCACGGTGGAACGGTCCAGGTCGCCAGGACAGCTCTTCCGGCTCGACCGCCAGTCGCATCTCGGGCAGGGCATCCAGTAGTTGGTCGATGGCGTCCTGCGCGATCAGGTACGCCATCGATTTGGCGGGGCAGGAGTGCGGTCCGGCTCCCCAAGCCAGGTGCGCCCGGCTGTCGGTGTGCTGGCCGGTGTGGATCGCCGGATCGTTGTTGCACGCGGCCATGCTGATCACGACCGGCTGGTGCGCGGGCAACCACACGTCGTCGATCAGGATCGGCTGTTTCGGGTAGCTGAAGCAGTAGTTGGCGCCGGGCGGGTCGTCGAACAGCACCTCGTCGAGTGCGTCGCGGGTGGACAGGCTGCCGCCGAATATCCCGCCCGCGAATCGGCGGTCGGTGAGCATCAGCCGCAAGGTGTTGGCGATCAGGTTCTGCTGTGGCTCGATCCCCGCCCCGTACAGGGTGACCAACTGGTGGATCATCTCCATGTCGTCGAGGCCGACAGGGTGCCGCAGCAGTCGCGACGTGATGTCGTCCCCCGGACTCCGCCGTTTCATCTGCACCAGGTCGAACAGCGCGTCGGCGAGCATCGCGTTGCCCTTGTCCGCGTTGACGCCCTCGAAGATGGCGGCCATGCCGATCGCGACGTGCTGCCCGATCTCCGGCGGGCAGCCGAGCATCGAATTGAGCACCGCGAATGTGAGCGGGAACGCGTACTGGCTGATCAGATCCGCCGCACCGTCCTGGCAGAAGGCGTTGATCAGCGGGCCCGCGATCTGTTCGGTCGTCGCGTGCAGTGCGTGCAGGTCGACCGCGTCGATAGCGGCGACATTCACCTGCCGGTAGCGCTGGTGCTCGAATCCGGTGTTGCGCAGCGCGTTCGGCCGCCACTCCATCATCGGCAGGATCGGGCAGCCACCGGGAATGCCTTGCTGCCAAGTGCGTGGGTCCGAGGGAAAGTGCACCGGGTCGTTGAGGATTCGCAGCGCCGTGTAGTAACCGATCACCAACGTCGCGGGCACATTCGGCGCCAGTTCGATCGGCACGAGCGAGCCGTACCGGCGGCGCATCTCACGGTAGGCGTGATGCGGGTCCGCGGCGAATGCCTCCGTGTACAACGCGACCCGTGGCCCGTCGGTGTCTAGTGGCGAATTGTGCTGAACTGGACAGCTTTTCGTGCTCTCAGAAGTGGATTGCGGGGACTGTGGCGTGGACAAAGGGCATGACTCCAGAAGAGGAGGCTCGTCGCCGGTGCGTGCGGGCACGCGGGGTCGGCTACGCGCCGGTCAGGTGCATGTTTTCCGATGTAGCTACGGGATCGTAAGCAGTTCCGGCGCCGTGGTGGGGCGGTTTGAGTCGCCCGATCGGTGAACGCGGAGCTGTCCGCGGCGGCTGCGTCGGTCCGGGGCTTGCTCGCGCCGCTCGGCAGGCGCCTCTCGACCGTGTTTCGTCATGGCCGCCCTCGTCGTCCCCGTAGGGGGTTATCGGCTCAGTGCCGCATCGCAATTCATCCGGGAAGGTGATCCGTCGCACTGGCGATTCAGTGATGGCAGAGGCCTCGGTCGCGTACGTCCGCTCATTCGGACGGGCGCGGATGCCCCGCCGGAGCGCCTCTTCAGCGTCAGCGGAAGCGTCGTGGCGACTGACTCACCAAGCCCCGCCGTTGCGCGACCGGCGGTTCGGCGTTCATGCGATGGTCGGCCTGATCATTCGCCGAGGTCCGCCGCATACCGTTCGGCGAGCGCGGCGACGCGTTCGGCGGGCCAAGGGCAACGAATGTCCCCTCGGGTAGCGGCGAAGAAGAATTCCAACTGGACGTGCCAGGCGGCCAGCAGTTGGGGCCGTAACCGAGCCAGTTTTTCGGGCAGGGTCTGGGTCAGCTCCACCCGCACGCCGAGGTCGGGATCGGCTTCGAAAGACCAGCGCACGGTGCCTGCCACCGCGCCGTCGTGCCGCCACTCGTACTCCAGCCACCGAGGCGGCTCGACACCGACGAGCTCACCCGCCTCGACGTGCGCGTTGGTCGCCCGGATCGGCGGCGGGCCGCCCACGGTCGGAGTCTGCTCCTCGGTGAGCAGCGACCACAGCCGATCCCGCGGCTGCCACACCAGGTCGCGAGCGAAGCGCAGCACATAGCCGTCGGCGACCTCGGCGCAGTCGCCCGTGTCCAGCCCGAATTCCGCTGTGTAGGACTCGATATCGGCGAGCCAGGTGGTGTCCGGTTCGGAGTGGCCACCGTCGAGCGCGGCCGTGAGTGCCGCCAGGCAGCGGTCCCAGCCGACCGCTGACCGCGCGGCGCCGAGCCGCGCGCCGGGTCCGCCGCCGAGAACATGGGTGAAGATCAGCAGCGTTCCGTCCCCATCGGCCACCAGCTCGAAGCGCAGCACGTCCCGGTTCCAACGGAACATGTAGACCTTGGGTGGGTCGAATTCGAGCACCTCGCCGTGGGACATGCTGTCGGCTGTCTCCGGTGCGTCGGCGAAGGTGAATCGCATCGCGGCGCCGGGCCGCGGTTCGGTCGTGACAGCGGCGGGGAACCAGGCGGACATCTGGCTCGGATCGCTGATCGCGCGCCACACTTTTTCCGGGGGATGGGCCAGCCTGCGTTCGAACCGCAGGGTGGGCGCGCCGTCGACGGTGCGCAGTCGTGCTCGGGGCTCGCTCATCGGTGTCCTTTCTCGTCGGGCATGGCGTCGAGATGACGTTCCAGGGCGTCGAGGCTGGTTTCAGGGCTGTGGCCACGACCGCAGTGCGATGTCCACGGTCCGGCGCAGGTGCGACGGTTTCGCGCCCGAGGCCGCTTGGACCGCGATCCCGTCGGAGACCGTCATGAGGTAGCGGGCGAGGTCGGCGGGTTTGCTGTCCTCAGGGAGGTCGCCGTCGGCGCGTGCTCGCTCCAAGCGCCGCCGCAGCGCGGCCTCGCCCGCGAGGCGCACCGCTACCGCGCTCTTGCGGCTGTGCTCGGCTTCCGGCCCGCAGGCTTGCGCGCTGCGCACCGATAGGCAGCCGGGGCTGTCGTGCCCGGTGGTCAGCTCGATCGCACCGGCGAGGTACGCGGCCGCGACCGCGCGGGCGGTCGGGAGTTCGATGGCTTCGGTGAGGTAGCGCCCGGGTCCGTCGACATAGCGTTCGAGCGCTCGGTCGAACAGTTCGGCTTTGCTGCCGAAGGCGGCGTACAAGCTGGGACGGTTGATGCCCATCGCCGCGGTGAGATCCGACAACGCCGCGCCCTCGTAGCCGTACCGCCAGAACACCTCCAGCGCGCGGTCCAGCGCGCTGTCGATGTCGAAGCCCCGGGGCCTGCCTCCCGGCATGGGCACCTCCCACTGCTGTTTGCCTATCGGTACCTTAGGTCGCCGCGGTGCGCGCTCACAGGTCGCCGACCGGTCTGCGCACACCGGTTTCCGCGGCTTCGGCGATGGCGTCGACGAGACGGCGCTGGCGCAGGCCCACGGTGAAGTCGGGCCGAGCGGTCCTGCCCTCGGCGATGGCGCCCGCGGTCTCGCGGTAGACGCCCGCGACGTGGGCGACCGGGCCTGGGGGCAGTGTGGACGGCACCAGGCGGTAGCGCTCCGGGACCGGGAGTTCGCTGATCAACCCCTGATCGGTGCGCAGTTCGATGCGCCAGTCGGACCAGTGCGGATACATCCCGGCCTGCACCGGGCTGATCGCAAGAGCCCCCTCCGTACCGCGAATGTGCAGCGCGAATCCGGACGGAGCGTCCGCGTTTCCGCCGTGCACGGTCACCGCGGCGACCGCGCCGCTCTTCAGGCGACCGGCCAGGACCAACTGCTCCGGCTGCCGATTCGGGACGGTCCGGCCGGTGCCGACGACGGTCAATTCGTCGTGCGGTGTGGCGACGACGGCGGACACTTCGGCGAGTTCACCGGCCAGGTGTTCGAGCACCGCGAGCACGTGCCCGGCCATGATCGTCAGCAGACCGGTGCCCTGGGCGGGATCGGTGGTCCAAGCCAATTCCGGCCGAATCGAACCGCCGCCGAACGGATCTCCGGCGGCGATGACGGTGACCGCGGAAACGGCGCCGATCCGGCCCGCCGCGAGTAGATCTCGGACGAAGTTCACCGACGGCGAGTGGTAGCCCTGCAAGACCACCGCGTGCACTACATCCGCCGCTGTCGCCGCCGCGGTCAGCTCGGCGCTCTCGGCCGCGCTCGCGCCCATCGGCCACTCGCAGACGACGTGCTTGCCCGCCGCGAGCGCCGCGCGCACCACCGCCGCGTGCCCCGGTGACTTCACTGTCGCCACAACCAGGTCCACCTCGGGATGCGCGGCCAACTCGGCCGCGTCGGTGAACGCGTGCGTGGCGCCGGTGGCCTCGGCCGCGGCGGCGGCCGAGACGGGGTTGGTCGTCGCCACCGCCGCGACGCGGAACTCGGGCAGTGCGGCCAGCGCGGGCAGGTGGGTCGCGGCGGCCCAGCTTCCGGTGGGATTCGCGCCGACGACGCCGACACCGAGCGGGGTGGTGCTACCGGTCATGAGGACTCCTAGTTCTGTACCGTTTGGTAGTAAACTAGGCGCGCTGCGGCCGCGCGGCAACCGATAATGTACCGACAGGTAAAAAATTCGCCGCTGATTCGAGAGTGCGCCCCTCCCGCTCGGCTCCAATGATGGTTGCTGAGAGATTGCGAATAAGTGTGCGAGAGATTTGCGCCGGATCGGGACGGCGGTGCTCCGGGGTGGTCTGGCGCGGGAATGCCCGCGGATCGGAAGTTCACGTCCGGGCAGTGGCGCCACTCTGGCGAATTGGCGGTGACCGTGCTTGCGGCGGGGAGCGTCGGCCGGGCTCGGTCCGATCGTGGCTGCCGAACTGCATGGCGGTGGTCGTTCCCGGCCTCGCCCGCCGCGCGGCGGATGTCGCCGCTGGTGCGGCCCTCGACGGCGACGAGGAGGGCTTGCGTCGACCGCCTCGATGTGCTTTCCGCCAAGGCGGGTGCATCTCGTGGTGAAGCCCGCCAAACGCGCTCGCGGGAAGCCTTGCCCTCGGGGGCATACCTCCGGCACCCAAAAAATCCTGCGGTAATACTCGAATGCTATTGAGCGCGACCGGGGTGCGCTGACCCGTTCGGCAGTGGCCGTGGCGGTCAGAGGTTTTCGGTGAACTGGGGCGTAATCAATTCATCTAGTACGTTCTCCGGGATAACGAGAAGCAGTTCTCGGGTGAGGCCGACGGCGAACGTCGGTTCCGAACCCGGCCGCTCGGCGACATCGGGCGGGTAGGTGGAGGTGTCCATGCTTGTTGACCGCGCCGTCGTCATCTGGCGGGGAGACAAGAGTCAGTCGACCCGAGGCCGCGCCCCTGCCGTCGCGGTCGCCGGTCGGCGAGCCGGGGGAGTTCGCGAGAAGAATGTGCCGAAAATGTCTACTGATCGATTCCGCAGAGTTCGAAACGTCCTGGGTTGTGCGGCGCTTGCCGCGGCTCTGGTAGCCGGGTGTAGTACCAACCGCGCCGAGGATTCGTCGAGCGAGCCGACCATCACCGAGGCCGCGGCCCGCACCGACCAGAAGGGCCTGTCCATCATCGTGCCGGGCACCTTGGCAGCGAGCTATGCCGAGCTCGCCGCGGGCGTGCGCGGGAAGATGGGCATGGCCATCGTGCCGGTCGGCGGCGAGCAGCCGATCACCTTCGGCGAATGGACCAGCGGTCCGGCCTGGTCGACGATGAAGGTGCCGCTGACCGTCGCCGCGCTGCGGCGTAGTCCGAGCAGCTCGAACTACGCCGCGTCGGCCGCGATCACGCAATCCGACAACGCCGCCGCCGACGTGCTGTGGCAGTCGCTGGGCACGCCGCAGGAGGCGGCGCAGGCCGTGCAGGCGGTGCTGCGCGAAGGCGGGGACAGCAAGACCGTCGTGCCCGCCACCCGTGCCCGTGCCGAACACTCGGCCTTCGGTCAGGCGGAGTGGTCGCTGATCGACCAGGTGCGGTTCGCTTCACATTTGCCGTGCCTGCCCCAGACCGACCGCGTGACTTCGCTGATGGAACAGGTCATCGCCAGCCAGCGGTGGGGTCTCGGCGAGTTCGGCGGCGCCGAGTTCAAGGGCGGCTGGGGGCCGGACGTGTCGGGCAACTACCTGGTGCGGCAGTTCGGGATCATCAACATCCCCTCGGGGCAGATCGCGATCGCGGTCGCGGTGCAGCCGGAGTCGGGATCGCTCAGCGACGGCATGAACATTCTGGACAAACTGGCCACCGTCGTCTCCCAGCATCTCGGCGAGCTGGCCGGGGGTCATTGCGCGGCCGCGTGAGGTCATCTGTCCAGGTCAGTGTTACGCGACGTTCACGGGGGCGGGGCTGCCGAGATCGGACATGGGGGGCAAGATAGCGGCCATGCGCATCGGAGTTCTGACCGGAGGCGGAGACTGCCCAGGACTGAACGCGGTCATCCGCGCCGTCGTTCGCACCGCGAACGGCCGTTACGGAGACGCGATCGTCGGCTTCGAGGACGGTTGGCGCGGCCTATTGGAGGACCGAAAGATCCAGATCCGCAACGACGACCGCACCGACCGGATCCTCACCAAGGGCGGCACCATCCTCGGCACCGCCCGCACCAACCCCGACGTGCTGCGCGCGGGCCTCGGCCGGATCAAGCAGACCCTGGACGACAACGGCATCGAAGCCCTGATCCCGATCGGCGGCGAGGGCACGCTCACCGCCGCGAGCTGGTTGTCCGACGAAGGCGTACCGGTGGTCGGCGTCCCGAAGACCATCGACAACGACATCGATTGCACCGACGTCACTTTCGGCCACGACACCGCCTTGAACATCGCCACCGAGGCGATCGACCGGCTGCACACCACCGCCGAATCGCACCAGCGCGTCATGCTCATCGAGGTGATGGGCCGCCACGCGGGCTGGATCGCGGTCGGCGCCGGCATGGCGGCGGGCGCCCATCTGACGCTCGTGCCGGAGGTCCCCTTCGAGGTCGACGAGGTGTGCGCCATGATCAAGCGGCGTTTCCAGCGCGGTGACAAGCACTTCATCTGCGTCGTCGCCGAGGGATCGCACCCCGCGCCGGACTCCGGGTTCACCTTGCGCGAGGGCGGCATCGACGAGTTCGGCCACGAGCGGTTCACCGGCGTCGCCCAGCAGCTCGGCGTGGAGATCGAGCGGCGCATCGGCAAAGAGGTCCGCACCACCGTGCTCGGTCACGTGCAGCGCGGCGGCAGCCCCACGCCCTACGACCGGGTGCTGGCCACGCGCTTCGGCCTGCACGCGGCCGAGGCGGTGCACGCGGGCAAGTTCGGCCAGATGGTCGCGTTGCACGGCACCACTATCGACCTGGTCCCGCTGTCGGAGGCCACCAAGCAGCTCAAGCGGGTGCCTTCGGAGCGCTACCGCGAGGCGGAGGCGTTCTTCGGTTAAGGGCGGGCATATGGCAGATGAACGCAGCGGCGAGCCGTGGTTACCTCCGCTGGCGGGGATCCATACCGTCGAACTGAAGCGACGGCTTGCTCGGCTACCCCGCGCCGGTAGCAGCGCTGAGGAACGTGATCAGGTGGACGCGATGTTCGGCCGAGATCGGCTCGATGAGGGCCTCGAGGCGTGGTGATCGTCTCGGGGGCGACCGCGCCGGCCGCTTCGACGCGGATGTGCGTATGTCCGGATACGCTGGCCGGTATGGCCGAACTCCCTGTGCACGATCTGCCGGATACTGCCGTCGACGTCCTGCGCCGTCGAGCGCGCGCGGCCGGGTTGCCGCTGTCGCGGTACATCGGGCGCGAACTGGTCGCGCTGGCCGGTCGACGCACGGCGGACGACGCGGTCGTCGAGTTCTTGGAGTCCGAAGGACGCGACCTGGCCCCGCAAATAGACGATGACGCGGTGGCTCTGGTACGGCGGTACGACCTTTCGATCGAGGCGCTCGACGTTCTGGGTCGCCGTGCTCGCTCCGCGGGTGTTCCGCTGGGGGAGTACGCGCGTCGCGAACTGGTGCGGCTGGCGCGGCGCAGCACCATCGGGGACGCGTTGCTGGAGTTCCGCGAGGTGCAGGAGCGGGATCCGGGTCTGCGACTCGACATGGCGGAGATCGCCGCGGCCGTGCGGTACGCGCGCGGCGAATAGGCCAGGGCCGGCCCGCGTCGTCGGTACCCTGAGTCGCATGCGCAGTGGGCGACTGATCGCGTTGGCACTGTTGGTGATCACGGCAGTGGCGGCCGGGTGCTCGGAGTCGAATCCGCCCGAGCCGACCACGGGTGACTGGCACGGCGCCGTCGAGGTCCCCGGCCAGCCGGTGCAGGTCGGCGTGAGTTTCCACGACGACGGCACGGCCACCGTCGACATCCCGGCGCAGGGCATGAGCGGCGTGCAACTCAAAGACGTCAGCACCGACCGCAACGGCGTGTCTTTCGCGGTCCCCGACGTCCCTGGCGATCCGGTGTTCCACGGCAAGTACGAGTCCGGAACCGACCGGATCACCGGAGATCTCACCCAGGCGGGGCAGAAATTCCCGCTGGCGCTGAGCCGGGGCAAGGTCGTACCGCCGGCCCATCCGCAGGAACCGAAGCCACCGTTCCCGTACAAGAGCGAGGATGTCACCTACGGTAACGGCGGCATCACCATCGCGGGCACGTTGACCGAACCGCAGGGCCCTGGCCCGTTCCCCGCCATCCTCATGATCACCGGAAGCGGCGCCCAGAACCGCGACGAGGAACTGATGGGGCACAAGCCGTTCCTGCTGCTGGCCGACACCTTCACCCGCGCGGGCTACGCCGTGCTGCGCACCGACGACCGAGGCGTCGGTGGCACCGGCGGCAAACTGGACGACGCGAACTACACCGACCTGGCCGAGGACGCCGCCGCGGGCGTCCGCTTCTTGCGGGCCCGCTCCGAGATCGACCCGGCGCGGGTCGGGCTCTTCGGCCACAGCGAGGGCGGCTACCTCGCGCCGCTGGTCGCCGCGCGCCCCGACAGCGGCGTCGCGTTCGCCGTCCTGATGGCCGGACCCGGCGTCCCGGGCTCGGACGTGCTCGTCGAACAGACCCGCTTGCTCGCCACCGCGAACGGAACACCTCCCGACCAGGTGGAGACCCAGGTCCGCGACATGGCCGAACTGTCCGCCCTGCTGAAGGCGGGCGACCTCGACGGAGCGAGACAACTGGCCGTTCGGCAGAACCAGGCCCTGCCCCCCGACCAGCGCGTGCCCGACGATCAGGCGGCCGCGCAGATCACGCCGTATCTGGCCGCCCTGGTCGCCTACGATCCGGCGCCCGCGCTCTCCGCCCTGCGGATTCCGGTGCTCGCGTTCTTCGGCGGCAAGGATCTCCAGGTGCCCCCGGCGCAGAGCGAGCAGCCGATGCGCGACCACCTCGCCGCCGATCCCGATGCGACCGTCCACGTCTTCCCGGGTCTCAACCACCTGATGCAGCACACCGAGACCGGCCTTCCCCGCGAGTACGGCGCCATCGAAACGACCATTTCTCCCGAGGTGCTCGACTACGTCACCGGCTGGCTGCGGCAGCGGGTCCCGGTGAAGTAACACCGCGCCGCGGGACGCGAGAGCCGCTGCGCTGCGACGGGAGCGCTTACCTAAACTGATGGCCATGAGCGCACCCACGGTCGACCTGATGGATTACTCGGATGTCATCGCCCGGTTCGAGCCGGTGCTCGGCATGGAGGTCCACGTCGAGCTGAACACCGCGACGAAGATGTTCTGCGGTTGCCCGACCGAGTTCGGCGCCGAGCCGAACACGCAGGTGTGCCCCGTGTGCCTCGGCTTGCCCGGTTCGCTCCCGGTGGTCAACCAGAAGGCCGTCGAATCGGCCATCCGGATCGGGCTGGCGCTGAACTGCTCGATCACGCCGTGGGGCCGGTTCGCGCGGAAGAACTACTTCTACCCCGATCAGCCGAAGAACTACCAGATCAGCCAGTACGACGAGCCGATCGCCACGAACGGGCACCTGGACGTGGTGCTCGATGACGGCAGTGCCTTCCGTGTCGACATCGAGCGCGCGCACATGGAGGAGGACACCGGCAAGTCGGTGCACATCGGCGGTGCGACCGGCCGCATCCACGGCGCGAGCCACTCCCTGCTCGATTACAACCGGGCGGGCGTGCCGCTGATCGAGATCGTCACCAAGCCGATCACCGGCGCGGGGGAGCGCGCCCCCGAGGTGGCGCGGGCGTACGTGACGGCGCTGCGGGATCTGCTGAAGTCGCTCGGGGTGTCCGACGTGAAGATGGAGCAGGGTTCGCTGCGCTGCGACGCGAACGTCTCCCTGATGCCGATCGGCGCAACGGAATTCGGCACCCGCACGGAGACCAAGAACGTCAACTCCCTGCGCAGCGTCGAGGTCGCGGTGCGCTTCGAGATGCGCAGGCAGGCCGCTGTGCTCGCGGGCGGCGGCACGATAGTCCAGGAGACCAGGCACTTCCACGAGGCCGACGGCACCACTTCGCCCGGCCGCCGCAAGGAGACCGCCGAGGACTACCGCTACTTCCCCGAGCCGGACCTCGAGCCCGTCGCGCCCGCAGCGGAGTGGGTCGAGCAGTTGCGCGGCACGATTCCCGAGTACCCCTGGCTGCGCCGCGCGCGCATCCAGTCCGATTGGGGCCTGTCCGACGAGGTGATGCGCGACCTGGTCAACGCGGGCGCGCTGGACCTGATCATCGCCACCGTCGACGCGGGCGCACCGGCCAACGAGGCGCGCTCCTGGTGGGTCGCCTACCTCACCGAGAAGGCCAAGGAGCGCGAGGTCGCGCTGGAGGAGCTGCCGATCAGCCCGGCCCAGGTCGCCGAGGTGATCAAGCTGGTCGACGCGAAGACGATCAACAACAAGGTGGCCAAGCAGGTCGTCGACCACGTGCTGGCAGGCGAGGGCGACCCGGCGCAGATCGTCGAGGCCAAGGGCCTCGGCATGGTCAGCGACGACAGCGCCTTGCAGTCGGAGGTGGAGAAGGCCCTGGCCGCGAACCCCGACATCGCCGACAAGATCCGCTCCGGCAAGGTGCAGGCTGCGGGCAAGATCGTCGGCGACGTCATGAAGGCGACCCGCGGTCAGGCCGACGCGGCGCGCGTCCGCGAACTGGTCCTGGCTGCCTGCAGCTAGGTTCGGCGCTCGACCCCGACCGCGCTGTATGACGTGGTCGGGGTCGGTGGCGTGGTGTAGCGCGCGTTCGGCAGGTAGAGCCGTTCCTCGTACGCCGCGACGGTGGTCGGTACGTCGAAGCGCGGGTCGGTGACGCGTCCTACGAGCGATCCTGTAGTGCCCGCGTGGTCGAGCGCGACCACCGCGATCGTGTTGGACCGGTTCTGCACGACCAGAAGTGTGTCGCCGCGCAGCAGCAGTCCGTCCCCGTTGGGCAGCGTCTCGGCGCCGAGGTCGATCCGCCGCGTCGTGCCCGTCGCCGGGTCGACGCGGAACAACCGGCCGGTCACCGACTGCATGATGATCAAGCCGGTGCCGTCGGGTGTGCGCACGATCCCGTTGGCGTTGATCGCTCCGGGCTCGTAGCGGATGTCGCCGGTCAACGGGCGTCGCACCACCGCCGTGGGTGAGGGCAGAGCGTCCTGGTCACCGACGGGCAGGTGGTAGAGCACGGGCGTGCGCGAGTCGGTGAACCACGCGCCAGTGGGCGTCAGCACGACATCGTTGACGAACGTGTCCGGCGAGATGCCGAGGGAGTAGCTCGCCAATACCGCGCCCGTGCCGGTGTCCACGACGCGTGCGTCGCCTCCGGCGCCCCCGGCGACGAACAGCCGACCGTGGTGGTCGACCTGGAGTCCGAGCGCGGGCGTACCCGGCCCCTGGCTCAGGATCTCGCCTCGCCCGGTCACCAGGTCGGCGCGGTAGATGGAGCCGTCGACTCGCGAACCGAAGTAGGCCACCGGCCGTGAACCGATGGCGATGCCTTCCGGTTGGAACCCGGCGGGCAGGTCGATCCTGGCGGCGAGGACCGGAGCGTGTGCCGCCGCCCGGTCCTCGGGCGCCGACGCCGCGACGCCGAGACACCCGAGCGCGGCCGAGATCGCCAGGACTCGCTTCATCTCATTGTTCCTCTGTATCGGTGGTCGCGGGCCTGCGGCGTCGGGCCGAGACGTTCAGGCAGTGCCGAGCGTTTCGACGTCTCCGTAACCGACCGTGAAATGACGGTTCCCGCAGGGGTTTTCGAGCTCGTCCAGGATGGCTACGGCAAGGTCTTCCGCCGAGATCCGGGACGCGCCGTCAGCGCTGGTGATGAGCGTCGTGGTGCCCCGCCGGTACTTCCCGGTGCGCTGTCCGGGTTCGAGGAGGGCGGGTGGGCTGAGATAGACCGAGTCGGCCGGATGCGCCCGGCAGGTCTCCCATTGCGCGACGCTCGCGGCGGCGATGGTGCGGATCGACGCCGGTACGTATTCCGGACTGTCGATCACCAGCCGCTCGGGGTGTCCCGGAACCCGTAGCGGCGCGGCGCCGCCGACGACGAGGATGCGCCTCCCGGTGGCCGCGGCCGCGTCGAGCAGGGCTGTTGTGGTCGTCGTGACGGTGTGTTCCTGCCCGGCGGCCGCACGGGTCGCGGCCACGATCGCGTCGGCGCCGTCGAACAATTCGCTCATCCGGACCCTGTCGTTCGCGTCGCCCTCGGCAACGGTCACCATGGGCGGCAGGGCGATCCGCCGCCCTGTCCGGAAGACGGCGACGATCTCGTGGCCGCGGTCGGCGGCCTCGTCGACGACGCACGAGCCGACCATGCCTGCGGCTCCGACAACGGCGATCTTCATTTCGATATCCCTTCGGGTGCTGCGACAGGAGCGGAGGAGCGGGTGGGCGCGGGAAGCTGTCCCGCGACGATCGCGGCGAGCGCGAGCCCGAACCCCGCGAGTTGGACCGGGCCGAGTGTCTGGCCGAGCAGAACCGCGCCGAGAACCGCCGCGACCAGCGGCGAGAGCAGAACCAGCACCGCGACGGAGGTGACGGGCAAGGAGCCGATGCCGCGGAACCACAGGACATACGCGAGCAGACCCCCGACCAGCCCCAGCCATAGGTATCCGAGAACGGCGGGCGGGTCGATCGCGGGAGGCGGCCCTTCGACGAAGAACGTGAGAGGCAGCAGGAACAGCCCACCGGCGGTGAGTTGCCAGCCCGCGAACGCCGTGGGACCGGCCTCGGCAGGCCGCCCCCACTTCTTCGTGAGGGTCAGGCCGAGCGCCATGGAAGCCGCGGCGGCAAGGCCGGCGACAACCCCGGTGAGGTCGAAGGCCGCGTCCGGCCCGATCACCACCAAGCCGACGCCGACAAGGCCTATCGCTCCCCAGACGAGGCGCCAAGCGGAGGGGCTTTCGCCCAAGATCACCACGGCCAAGACGGCCACGACGAGCGGCTGGGCCGCCGCCAAGGTCGCGGCCACGCCGCCCGGTAAGCGTTCGGCGGCGAGGAACAGCATCGGGAACAGCAGCCCGATGTTGAGCACACCCAGCACCGCGGCTTTGCCCCACCAGGCTCCGCGCGGCAGCGTCCGCGTGATCGCCAGCGCGATCAGACCCGCAGGCAAGGCCCGCAGGAGACCGGCGAACAGCGGGTGTCCCGGTGGGAGCAGCTCGGTGGTGACGACATAGGTCGTGCCCCATGACGCGGGAGCGAGCGCCGTCAGGACGGTGCGCGGCAGGGTTCCCAGTGGCGCAGTTCCGCCGAAAACCGCCTGTGTTGCTGAACTTTTCACCTTCGCAGTCTCGCGCGGAAGTGATCAATGAGTCCAACACATGTTTGTCAATTCATCAATCTTGTTTCAAGATTGATCCATGGAGCTCCAGCAGATGCGCTACGTCATCGCCGTGGCCGAGACGAACAGCTTCACCCGGGCCGCCGAACGATGCCTTGTCGTGCAGTCCGCCCTCAGCCATCAGATCGCGCGTCTGGAACGGGAATTGGGCGCGCGACTCTTCGAGCGCACCAGCCGCCGGGTGCGCCTCACACCGGCCGGCGCGGCGTTCCTCCCCGCCGCCCGCCAGTGCCTCGACGCCGCCGAGCGCGCCGCCGCCGAGGTGGCCGCGGCGGTCGGCGAGGTGCGCGGGCGGCTCGCCGTCGGGCTGATCCCCACCGTCGCCGCGGTGGATATCCCGGAGGCGCTGCGCGATTTCCGCCGCCGTCACCCGCACGTGCGCATCAGCCTGCGCGTGGGTGCGAGCGAGGAGCTGGTGGAGAAGGTCGAGCAAGGAGCCATCGACGTCGCATTCCTCGGATTGCCGACGACGGCACGACCCCGAGGCGTGGTCGCGCACGAACTCGCCCGCGACCGGCACGTAGCCGTCGTCGCGCTGGACCATCCGCTCGCCGGAGAGCGATCGATCGACCTGCGCACGCTGTCTGCCGAGGTCTTCGTGGATCTCCCGGCCGGGACCGCCGGACGTCTCCAGTCCGACCAAGCCTTCACAGCCGCCGGTCTGGACCGCGACGTCGCTTTCGAAGTGACCAGCGCGGACTACATCGCCCGACTCGTCCGCCCCGGCCTCGCCATCGCCATGCTCCCGTCCACTTACGTGCCCCAACTAGAGGGCGTGACCACCATCGAGGTCACCGACGCCCCCGCCCGAGTCGAATACGTCATCTGGAGCCGCAGCCGCACACCGGCGGCCACCGCGTTCCTCACCGTTCTCGGCATCGCCGCGCAGGCCTCGGACGACTCCTGAAGAATCTCGCCGCATTTCGGCCCGAGCGCCGCACCGGGAGAGATGCTGTGGAGTGACATTCTGACCTTCTTCGCCCCCCTGACCTGATCGGACTGTGCCGGATGTGTCGGTGTCGAGTGGCACGAGCGAAACCTGGGTCCGTCCGTCGCTTCTCAGGGCGGTCGGCGCCGGTTCCGACAGCGAGATCGGCGCGCATGCCGTTGCGCGCTCGGCTCAGTTGGGGCGGCTGTTCGTTCGTGCGGAAAGAGTGAGCGGCAGCCACCGCCCACCTGGCCGAGGCAAAGCCTCAGATCGCACGGTTACGGCAGCGCGGGCCCAGCACATCTTGCCAAGGCGGAGCCCTGAGGCCACGCGGTTACTGCCGTCCGCGCCCAGCGCACCTCGACCACGTCTTTCGAGCGAAGCGAGACCGAGCATGCGCCCGTTCGCGGCCCGGCTCGCGTCCGAGTGACCGCCGCGTCCGCGACGAAGTCGCCAGCGGCGGTCGCTCGGACGCGAGCCAAGAGGGGGCCGCGAACACGCCGCGCCCGCGCGGCCAACAACTCAGTCCGGTCCGCCGCCTCCGGCCTGCGGGGGCGGGATGCGGACGACGCGGTCGTCGAACGGTCCCGGCTGGCCGTCGGTCTTGTTCACCGTGGTCACCCAGATGGTTCCGTCGGCGCCGACCGCCGCGCCGCCGAGTTGCCCGTACTTGTCCTGCGCGGTCAGCGTCGGCGTCGCGGTGACCGCGTGGGTGGTGGGGTCGGCGGCGGCGATGGCGAGGGCCTTCGCGCGGGTCATCGAGATCGCGACACCGTCCGAGGCGGCGGCGCACCCGGCGACGCCGGGCCGATCCGGCCAGGTCCACATGGTGGTGACCACGCCGTCGCCGCCGAGTCGCTGCAATCGGTCCTCGGCGGCGGTGCGGTCGGTGATCCAGATGCTGTCCTTGCTGTCCCGGCACACGTCCCCGGCGGTCCCGATGCCCGAGACGGCGACTTCCGGCGTGAGTGTGCGGCCGGGCACGGGGGAGTTCACGCGCAGCAGCTTGCCCGCGAGGGAGCCGGCCGAGGCGGCCGCGCCGGGATTGCCCGCGTCGCCGGTCAGCACGAGCATCTGGTCGGACGAGGCGAATTCGATCGCGCCGTGATTTCCGCTGGAGCCCTTCGGGATTCCGGTGAGCACGTCCTTCGGTGATCCGCCTTCGGCGATGCGGACCACCCGGTTGTCGCTGCCGGTGGTGATGTACGCGTACATCAGGCCGTCTTCGTTGTAGGTCGGGGACAGCGCGATGTCGCTGAGGCCGCCGTCGCCGGAGCCGTCCACGTCCAGGCGGGCGATCTCGACCGGCGGCTGGTCGGGCACCACCTTCAGGATCCGCCCGGTCCTGCGCTCGGCGACCAGCGCGCCGTCGGGAAGCGCGACCAAGCCGCCGGTGGTGTCCAGGCAGGTGGCCACCACCGCGGGGTCGGGATCGATGCACGGGCCGCTCGGCCGGGTGGTCGAGGTGGGCGGCTGGCTCGGTTTCTTCGGGTCGATGTTGGCTCCGTGCAGGGTCGGTTCCGGGGTGAACGGGCTGGACGCCGAATCGTCGAACCGGGCGCATCCGACCAGCAGGACGGAGCCGAGCGCCAAGCTCGCCGCGACGCGGCCCACGACAACCAAACTCATAGCCCAGACGTTACGGAAATTCCGTCGCCCGCGCCCTTCCGGGTGGGGGTGTCGCGCGCGCACTGACACGCCGCGCTGTACTTGCCCGCCCCGGTGCGGTGCGGCATAGGGTATTGGCCGTGACCGACAAGCCGAAAGACACGCCCGAATCCGAGGCCGGGAACGCCGCTCCTTCCACGGCCGAGCAGGCGGCGGTGTCGTCCACCGGTCGGGGAGTGACCAGCCCGTACGATTCGCCGACCGAGCAGTTCGAGCGGGTGGATCCGGCCCAGCGGCCGCAGCTGTCCAAGGACGTCCCGCGCACCGAGGAAGAACTCGGGCTAGAGCCCGAGGTCCCCACCACCGGCGCGAACAGAACCGCTGCGGGCGCGACAGCGGCGCCCACCTACGACTACGCCAGCATCCCACCCGCCCCGGCCCCGCCGAGCGACACCGCGCGGCTACGTCGCCGCAACGGCGAGGTCCGCCGCGGCACGCTCGATCTCGGATTGTTGCTGCTCCGCTTGGTCGTCGGCGCCACTTTCCTCTACCACGGCCTGCAGAAGCTGACCGGCTGGTTCCACGGCCCCGGCTTGGACGGCACCCGCGACATGATGGAGCGCGGCGGCTGGGACCACCCGAGTGTGTCCGCCCTCCTGGTGACAGCGGGCGAGGTCGGCGGCGGTGCGCTGCTGATCCTCGGCCTGCTGACTCCGCTGGCGGCCGGTGCGGTGCTCGCGGTCATCCTGGACGCCTGGGCCTGGAAGCAGGGCATGGCCCCCGGGTTCCAGTACAAGGCCGGTCCGGGAGCGGTGGAATACGAGAGCGTCCTCGCGGGCGTCTCGGCCGTCATCATCCTGACCGGCCCCGGTCGCCTGTCCTTCGACCGCAACCGTGGCTGGGCCATCCGCCCCGCCTCCGGCTCCTTCGTCATCCTGCTTCTCGCTGTGGCGGCCGCGGTCGGCGCGTACTGGTACCTGCACGGCGGCAACCCACTGACGGGCATCGGCCCCTTCGACTGATCAGGACGAACAAGAGGCCCTTCATCCCGTAACGGGAAGAAGGGCCTCCGTCGTTCGACCACCTGAGGCTGCCCGTGACAACTGATTTCGCATGGACATGGGTAACTCGCCGGGTACGCCCAAAATCCGTGACCCACCTGACGCGGGACCTGAGACCAGGTCCTGTCGCACCGAACTCGTACGGCCTCGAGACCCGGAGAGGCGGGAAGCCTAGGGCACGTGGCGGACAGCGCCCTTGTCGGCTGAGGTCGCCATCGCGGCGTACGCCCGCAGCGCGGTCGTCACCGGACGATCGCGGTTGACCGGCTGCCACGGCCGCTCGGAGGCTTCCATCTTCGCGCGGCGCTCGGCGAGCGCCGCATCGTCGACGAGGACCTCGAGCGTGCGGCTGGTCACGTCGATGCGGATCTGGTCGCCGTTCTCGATCAGGCCGATGACACCGCCGCTGGCCGCCTCGGGGGAGATGTGCCCGATCGACAGGCCCGAAGTGCCGCCGGAGAAGCGGCCGTCGGTGATCAGCGCGCACTCCTTGCCGAGGCCGGAGCCTTTCAGGAAGGCGGTCGGGTGCAGCATCTCCTGCATGCCGGGGCCGCCCGCGGGCCCTTCGTAGCGAACCACGATCACGTCGCCCGGCTTGATCTTCTTGCCGAGGATGACCGCCACGGCCTCCTCCTGCGAGTCCACCACCACCGCGGGGCCCTGGAAGGAGAACAACTCCTCGTCGATGCCCGCGGTCTTGAGCACCGCGCCGTCGGGCGCGATGTTGCCGCGCAGCACGACCAGGCCGCCTTCCTTGGTGTAGGCGTGCTCGAGGTCGCGGATGCAGCCGCCCTCGGCGTCGGTGTCCAGCGACGACCAGCGGTTGTCGGTGGAGAACGGCTCGGTGGTGCGCACCCCGCCCGGGGCGGCGTGG
Organism: Nocardia sp. NPDC047038; assembly: GCF_040644075.1. Taxonomy (NCBI): domain Bacteria; kingdom Bacillati; phylum Actinomycetota; class Actinomycetes; order Mycobacteriales; family Nocardiaceae; genus Nocardia; species Nocardia sp. NPDC047038. Next base: position 463,647 of record NZ_JBEYVQ010000001.1, read on the forward strand.
AAGAGTTCGATGGCTTCCTGGGAGGCCTTGCCCGAGCGGATGTCCCAGGTGTCGAGCCATTCGTCGAGGCTCGCGGTGTGCACCGTGGTGACGTCGGTCTCCAGCAGGCCCGCCCGGCGCAGCTCGCCGAGGATCGCGGGGATGCCGCCTGCGCGGTGCACGTCCTCCATGTGGTAGTCGGAGTTGGGCGACACCTTCGACAGCGTGGGCACCCGGCGGCTGATCTCCTCGATGGTGTGCAGATCGAAGTCGACCTCGCCTTCCTGCGCGGCGGCGAGCGTGTGCAGCACGGTGTTGGTCGAACCGCCCATCGCCACGTCCAGCGCCATCGCGTTGCGGAAAGCCTTGGCGTCGGCGACATTGCGCGGCAGCACGGACGCGTCGTCCTCGCGGTACCAGCGGTTGGCGATGTCCACCACCACGGTGCCCGCCCGCTCGAACAGCGCCCGGCGCGCGGCGTGCGTAGCGAGGGTGGAGCCGTTGCCGGGCAGCGCCAGACCAAGTGCCTCGGTGAGGCAGTTCATCGAGTTCGCGGTGAACATGCCCGAGCAGGAACCGCAGGTCGGGCACGCGGAGCGCTCGACCTCGGACAGACCCTCCTCCGACACCGCCTGATTCGCGCTCGCGGAGATCGCGGTGATCAGGTCGGTCGGCGCCTGCGCGACCCCGCCGACGACGACGGCCTTGCCCGCTTCCATCGGCCCGCCGGAGACGAACACCGCCGGAATGTTCAGCCGCATGGCCGCATTGAGCATGCCCGGGGTGATCTTGTCGCAGTTGGAGATGCAGACCAGCGCGTCGGCGGTGTGCGCGTTCACCATGTACTCGACGGAGTCGGCGATGATCTCGCGCGAGGGCAGCGAGTAGAGCATGCCGCCGTGACCCATGGCGATGCCGTCGTCGACGGCGATGGTGTGGAATTCGCGCGGCACGCCACCGGCGGCGCGCACCGCGTCGGCCACGATCTCGCCGACATTCTTCAGATGCACATGGCCGGGGACGAACTGGGTGTAGGAGTTCGCGATGGCGACGATCGGCTTGCCGAAGTCGGTGTCGGTCATGCCGGTGGCGCGCCAGAGTGCGCGTGCGCCTGCGGCATTGCGGCCGATGGTCGTGGTTCGTGAACGAAGCGGTGGCATTTCGATGGTCCTCGGGTCGCGGGGGCTGACGTGCGACGGCGCAGAGCGTGCTCGGCGGAGCACCACGTTACTCCCGGTGGGCGTGCCCACCTGCTGGGTGGTGTGGCGTCTCATCGCGGTCGGCCGGGTCGGGTGTGTCGCCGGTGCGTGGTGTCGCGGGCGACGACGGTGACGCCGGAGGTACCGGAACGTCGGGGTGGGGACGAGGAGGATCAGTGCTCCGGGGAAATCATCCCATCACTCGACCGCAACCTCCCAACGGCGGCGAATGTTCCGCTTCGGCGCGATGGGGCTCGAGCCGGGCAACTGGAGCGTCGGTCGGTGTGACCGAACTCGCTACGTCGCGCTGTCGCGTCGCGTGCCTTCTTCGGCGTTCTCGCCGGACTTCGCCAAGCCATTGGTCGCCGGATCGCCCTCGGTATTCGAGGTTCCGCTACTCGCGTCCGCAGGTTCGGCGGGGGATTCTCCCGTCGCGGGTTCCCGCGGCTCCGCGAACGGGTCCGGAATCCGTCCGCCGGAGAAAGCGGCCAGATCGCGCAGCCGGTCATAACTCACCGCGGGCAACTTCACTTCGCTGCCGTCGGTCAGGTCGGCGCGCACGTATCCACGCTTCGGGATTCGCACACCCTTCACCTGTGCCCAGTCGAGGTGGCGGGAGCCGAACAGCGTTCGCAAATCCAGCCCCGCGTCCGAGACGCCGGTCTGCGTCCGCAGCACCCAAGCCAGCACCGCGACGGGGATCAGCAGCAGCCACCACAGTCCGGCGGGCCAGCCGACGAAGGGGAAGAACACGCACATCAGCAGGATGAATACGCCCAGGAACGCCAGCCGTGGGATGCGGATCACATGGGCGTCCGAGGCGCCACCCGTATCCGTCGTCCCCGCGGGTGTGTGGGACGATTCAGACGGTGGCACGGACTGATGCGGTGATGACACACCACCATCCTCGCATCCTGATGAACGGACACAAGCAACCGCACTCTCCCACATAATGGGACACACGGGGTCATCTGTTTGACTCTTCGGTTCACACCCGCTTAACGTCGTGCGCGTGAATCGAAACGAGTTGCTCGTAATCGGCCGGCGCGTCCAGCGTTGAGCCTGACACACTGAGTCGAATACGTCAGCTCGCGTTGCGACGCGCCACCCTCGATCAGCCCTGCGCTGTCGGGGGCTTTTTTATGTTCGGACTAATGTCCGGCATGGCGAAGCGCAAGACACCGCTGACACAACATCCGGGGTCGGAACCACAACCAGTAAGGAACGAAGACGGTGAGCGCACCTACCGCACGGCCCGGGCCTTCGGCCCGTAGGCCAGCGCCTTCGGCGAATCAGCAGGCCACGCCCGCTGCCAACGCGACGTCCGCGGCCAACCGCCGCCAGCTCCCGCCCGAGCGGGTCACCGGCGCGCAGTCGGTCATCCGGTCGCTCGAGGAGCTCGGCGTCGACACCGTATTCGGCATTCCGGGCGGCGCGATCCTTCCCGTCTACGACCCGCTTTTCGATTCCACCAAGGTGCGTCATGTGCTCGTCCGCCACGAGCAGGGCGCGGGCCACGCCGCCACCGGTTACGCCCAGGCGACCGGCAAGGTCGGTGTGTGTATGGCCACATCCGGCCCCGGCGCGACCAACCTGGTCACCCCGATCGCCGACGCGCAGATGGACTCCGTCCCGATCGTCGCCATCACCGGCCAGGTCGGCCGCGGCCTGATCGGCACCGACGCGTTCCAGGAAGCCGATATCTCCGGCATCACCATGCCGATCACCAAGCACAACTTCCTGATCACCGAGGGCGTCGACATCCCGCGCATCATCGCGGAAGCGTTCTACCTCGCCGCCTCGGGCCGTCCCGGCGCCGTGCTGGTCGACATCCCGAAGGACGTGCTGCAGGCGCAGACCACCTTCACCTGGCCGCCGGAGATGCGGCTGCCCGGCTACCGTCCGGTCACCAAGCCGCACGGCAAGCAGGTGCGCGAGGCCGCGCGGATGATCATGGAAGCCAAGGCTCCCGTGCTCTACGTCGGCGGCGGCGTGATCAAGGCCGACGCCTCGGCCGAGCTGCTGCAACTGGCCGAGCTCACCGGCATCCCCGTGGTCACCACGCTGATGGCGCGCGGCGCGTTCCCCGACAGCCACCGCCTGAACATGGGCATGCCCGGCATGCACGGCACCGTGGGCGCGGTCGCCGCGTTGCAGCGGTCGGATCTGCTGATCACCCTGGGCGCGCGGTTCGACGACCGCGTCACCGGTCAGCTGGACTCCTTCGCACCCGGCGCCAAGGTCATCCACGCCGACATCGACCCGGCCGAGATCGGCAAGAACCGCCACGCCGACGTCCCGATCGTGGGCGACTGCCGCGAGGTGATCATCGAGCTGATCGAGACACTGAAGGCCGACCCGTCCGCGGGTGACGCGCTGCCGCTGGCGCTGACCGACTGGTGGACCTACCTCGACGGCGTGCGCGACGCCTACCCGCTGGGCTGGACCCCGCCCGCGGACGGTTCGCTGTCGCCGGAGTTCGTCATCGAGGCGCTCGGCCGCCTGGCCGGACCCGACGCGATCTACTGCGCGGGCGTCGGCCAGCACCAGATGTGGGCCGCTCAGTTCATCAAGTACGAGAAGCCGCGCACCTGGCTGAACTCCGGTGGTCTGGGCACCATGGGCTACGCCGTCCCGGCGGCCATGGGCGCCAAGATGGGCGCGCCGGACAAAGAGGTGTGGGCGGTCGACGGTGACGGCTGCTTCCAGATGACCAACCAGGAGCTGGCCACCTGCGCCGTCGAGGGCGTCCCGATCAAGGTCGCGCTGATCAACAACGGCAACCTCGGCATGGTGCGCCAGTGGCAGACGCTGTTCTACCAGGAGCGTTACTCCAACACCGACCTGGGCACGCACACCCTGCGCATCCCCGACTTCGTGAAGCTCGCCGAAGCCCTCGGCTGCCACGGCATCCGGGTGGAGCGCGAGGAGGACGTGGAGGCCGCGATCCGCGAGGCGCAGTCCATCAACGACCGTCCCGTGGTGATCGACTTCATCGTCGGCAAGGACGCCCAGGTGTGGCCGATGGTCGCCGCGGGCACCAGCAACGACGAGATCATGGCCGCTCGCGGCATCCGCCCGCTGTTCGACGACGACGAGCAGGCCTCCGAGCCCGCGGTCATCCACACGGCGATGTCGCACGAACAGAACAAGGTGAACAACGGATGAGTACCACGCATACCCTCAGCGTTCTCGTCGAGGACAAACCGGGCGTGCTGGCACGGGTCGCGGCGCTGTTCTCCCGCCGCGGCTTCAACATCGAGTCGCTGGCGGTCGGTGGCACCGAGCTCCCCGAGATCTCGCGCATGACCATCGTCGTCACCGTCGAAGACCTGCCGCTGGAGCAGGTCACCAAGCAGCTCAACAAGCTGGTGAACGTCATCAAGATCGTGGAGCAGGATTCCGACAGCTCGGTGGCCCGCGAACTGATCCTGGTGAAGGTGCGCGCCGACGCCAGCGTGCGGACCCAGGTGATCGAGGCCGTGGGGCTGTTCCGCGCGAAGGTCATCGACGTGTCGCCGGACGCGCTCACCGTCGAGGCGACCGGAACCCGGTCCAAGCTCGACGCGCTGCTGCGGATGCTCGAACCGTACGGCATCCGGGAGATCGTGCAGTCCGGTGTCGTCGCGGTGGGGCGTGGACCGAAGTCCATCACCGCCACCCGATGAGCTGACGAGCGGCATACCGATGGGGCCGACCGCACAGCGGCGGCCACACGCTAGTCTTTCTGCGATCGACGGTTGGCGTGCCGCCTCCCCGCTCACGCGGGAATGATCCCCTCCCGCGGCTGCGGGGGTGATCCGATCCAGAACAACGTAAATCCGCACCGGCGCAAGCCGGTGTGCCCCGCCTCGCGCGGGGATGATCCCGGAAGGAACCACAGTGGCAGTCGAGATGTTCTACGACGACGATGCCGACCTGTCGATCATCCAGGGCCGCAAGGTCGCTGTCATCGGCTACGGCAGCCAGGGGCACGCGCACTCGCTGAGCCTGCGCGACTCGGGCGTCGAGGTCCGCGTCGGTCTGGCCGAGGGTTCGAAGTCGCGTCCGAAGGCCGAGGAGGCGGGCCTGACCGTCGGCACGCCCGCCGAGGTCTCGGAGTGGGCGGACGTCATCATGGTGCTCGCGCCCGACACCGCGCAGGCGTCGATCTTCACCAACGACATCGAGCCGAACCTGAAGGACGGCGACGCGCTGTTCTTCGGCCACGGCCTCAACATCCACTTCGGCCTGATCAAGCCGCCCGCCAACGTCACCATCGGCATGGTCGCCCCGAAGGGCCCGGGCCACCTGGTGCGTCGTCAGTTCGTCGACGGCAAGGGCGTTCCCGCGCTGATCGCGATCGACCAGGACCCGAAGGGCGAGGGCCAGGCGCTGGCGCTGTCCTACGCCAAGGGCATCGGCGGCACCCGCGCGGGCGTCATCAAGACCACCTTCAAGGAAGAGACCGAGACCGACCTGTTCGGTGAGCAGGCCGTGCTGTGCGGCGGCACCGAGGAACTGGTGAAGACCGGTTTCGAGGTCATGGTCGAGGCCGGTTACGCGCCGGAGATGGCCTACTTCGAGGTGCTGCACGAGCTGAAGCTGATCGTCGACCTGATGTACGAGGGCGGCATCGCGCGGATGAACTACTCGGTCTCCGACACCGCCGAGTTCGGCGGCTATCTGTCGGGCCCGCGGGTCATCGACGCCGACACCAAGAAGCGCATGCAGGACATCCTCAAGGACATCCAGGACGGCAGCTTCGTCAAGCGTCTGGTCGCCAACGTCGAGGGCGGCAACAAGGAGCTCGAGGCGCTGCGCAAGAAGAACGCCGAGCACCCGATCGAGGTCACCGGCGCCAAGCTGCGCGGCCTGATGAGCTGGGTCGATCGCCCGATCACCGAGACCGCCTGATACCCAGGCCGATTCGCGCGGTGGCCCGCTCCGGAGTTCCGGAGCGGGCCACCGGCGTCTTTCGCGGAGTTTCTAACTGCTGCCGAACGAGCCTGTGCCCGGGAAGCCCTGGCCCCAGCCCCCGCCCTGGCCCCAGCCTTGGTTCCAGCCTCCGCCCCAGCCCTGGTTCCAGCCTCCGTCGCCCCAGCCCTGGTTCCAGCCTCCGCCGCCCCAGCCACCACCGCCCCAGCCACCGCCCTGGCCCCAGCCAGGACCGCGGCCATAAGGTGGTGCGCCGTAGTGCGGTTTGTCTACCAAGACGTTGTTGTTGCAACTCCAGTCCTGGAACGGGCCGAAGGCGCACTGGTTGTAAGCCGGAGTGACCCCTGGTGTGCTCGGGGTGGCGGAGGCGGGCATCGCCAGCGCGGTCAACGGAATCGCGGCGATCGCACCGGCGACGGCCACGCGAAAGATACGGCGTGCGCTGATTGACGAGAACAACGTAAATCCTTTCGGTCTGCGGCGAGCGTCTCCGCCCGCCATCCCCCGTTGCGGGGTCCGCCCACGGCCCACCCCCGCAGACAGATCTTGGATCTACGGTCACTGCTTCGCGGTCGCGCTTACCGACGGCACAGCGACTGCATAGCTACACTCTTGCGCACTCGCCGCCGAAGGTCACGGGTGTTCTCTCCCCTGCGGGGCAAATCGAACCGCGGTATTAGGGAGTTCCCCTATCGCCGCACCCTGGGATCAACCGAACAGCGGCAGCACCGTGTCCACTATGTCCGCAGGCGACGGCAGTGACGTGAACGCGCTCGCTGGGCTCAGGTGGCGTTGCAGCGCGCGCTGATGCGCCGCGCCCACGAGCAGCAGCGCTGCCGCGCGCAGATTTACGGCGCTCGAGGCGGAGGGCTGCGCGGCCGCGAGCCGCGCCTGCATCGCGTCCACCGCGCGGTGCGGACCGATGTCCGTCTCCTGGGCGCGGTCGAGGTACCGCGCGCGCAGTTCGGCGTCGGATTGGATCGCGGCGGCAACGGGGATCGTGGCGACGAAGAAATCTTCCAGCGCTTCCATCAAGGCGACGAGATCGGCGCGCAGGTCTCGGTGCGCGTCGATGTCGCCGAGGACGTCCTTGACCGGTCGCAGATGCCGTTGGACCACCGCCTGCAACAGCCCGGTCCGGTCGCGGAAGTGATAGAAGATGCTCGACTCGGCGACACCGGCGCGGTCGGCGACCCCTTTCGTGGACAGCCGCGCCACACCCTCCTCGGCGAGGATTCGCTCCGCGGCGGCGATCACCGCGTCGCGGACGCCCGTCGAGGGACGCCCACGGCGGCGGCCTTCGACCCGGCCGGATGCCGTCACGAATCCTCCGATCTTTCGTTCGTCACCCCTTGCAGTATGCCCGACGCGGTCGTATTTTCTGAGTAGATACTCAGTAAATCTCTCGGAGGTGACCGATATGTCCAGCCAGGCTTCGGTGCGACCGTCCCAATCGCGTATCCAGCGCACCGGGGACGTCGTCGTAAGGTCGTTGCTCCGGTCTCCGCTGCATCGGGTGCTCAGCGGCAGGTTGCTGCTGGTCACCGTGCTCGGACGGAAATCGGGGCGCGAGTACACCAATCCGGTCGGATATGCCGACCATGACGGAGCGCTGCTCGTCGGCACGACGGCCCGATGGCGGCGCAATCTCCGCGACGGTGAAGCCGTGCGTGTCCGGCTGCGCGGCAGTGAGATTCGTGCCAGAGCCGAAGTGATCGCCGACGAGGCCCGGCTCGCCAAGCTCGCTCCGGTGGTGGTGTCGGCGAATCCGATCCACGGGCGCTACGCGGGTATCGAGCTGGAGCCGGACGGGACGGTCGATCGCGACGATCTGCGGCGAGCCATGGCGAACGGGTATGTGATCGTTCGTCTGAGCCCGGTCTGAGGCGGACCGGGTCGTTGCCCGGGTCCGTTTCGCGCCGTCCAAATCGCTCTCCCGCCGCCGCGCGGTAAGGCATCCGTTGTAGCGACCGTCTGGTTACTCGCTCGTACGGCGGCTGGGGCCTATGGTTCTTCCGGACAACGAGGTCGGAGAAATGTACACCCGGAGATTCCCTGTCCGAACGGATTCCGCACCGTGGCCCACTCGACAAAGCTCGACCGCACCGTGACCGTCCCGACCTCGGCCGGCCGCCGACCCGAGGCGATCCACCGATTTCTCGTGAAGCCCGACGACGCGGGCATCGTCGGATCGGTCGACGGCGGCAAACTCCTGGAATGGATCGACAAGGTCGCCTACGCGGCGGCGGCCCAGTGGAGCGGCCGCTACTGCGTCACCGCCTACGTCGGCAATATCCATCTCGACCGGCCGATCGCGGTCGGTGAGCTGGTCGAATTGCATGCGAATCTGGTCCACACCGGGCGCACCAGCATGCACATCCTGGTCACCGTCTATTCGACCGATCCCACCCGAGTGCGGCCGGTGCAGTCGGCGCAATGCCTGACGATCTTCGTCGCAGTGGACGACGACCGGCGCACCGTGGAAGTGCCGCAATGGAATCCGGCCACGCTGCTGGAATTGCAGCGGCACCGCCAGGCGCGTGCCCGGATCTCGGTGCGCAAGCTGATCGAGGAGGCGATGGCCGGCCAGCGGTACACGTCCGCGGGCACCGCGCCGAGCGCCACGCTGCGGTTCCTGGCCGCGCCGTCGGACATCAACTGGGGCGGCAAGGTGCACGGCGGCCGCACGATGCGGTGGATCGACGAGGCGGCCTACGTCTGTGGTGCGGACTGGGCGGGGCAGCGCGTCATCACTTCGTACTTCGGCGGCATCCGCTTCTACCGGCCGATCGTCATCGGCCATGTCGTCGAGGTCACCGCGCGGCTGATCCACACCGGCCCGCGCAGCATGCACGTCAGCGTGCACGTGACCTCCACCGACGCCCACTCCGACGAGCCCGCGCTCGACGCGCACGGTCTCGCCGTGGTCGTCGCGCTTGACGGCGAGGGCAAAGCGCGGCCGGTGCCGCAGTGGGAGCCGGTATCCGAGGAGGATCGCGCGCTGGACGCGCACGCCAGGCACCTCATCGAACTTCGCTCGCTGGTCGAGCCGTTCACTGTGGCGAGCGCCGTGCCGTCGGACGCCGAGCCGAGCCATTTCCGCATACCTGCGCCGAGCTGAGGCCCACGCGCCCGGTCTAGACTAGTTACCGATGAGTAAGTTCTTCGCGTCGGTGGACGAGGTGACCGGGCGTCTCACCGAGGCCGGGTACCTCCCGTCCCTCGATATCGCCACCGCCGTGTTCCTCGCGAGCCACCTCGGCAAGCCCCTGCTGATCGAGGGCCCCGCAGGCGTCGGCAAGACCGAGCTGGCCAAGGCCGTCGCCGCGGCGACCACGTCCGACCTGGTGCGGCTGCAGTGTTACGAGGGCATCGACGAGGCCCGCGCCCTCTACGAGTGGAACCACGCCAAGCAGCTGCTGCGCATCACCGCCTCGGACGACGAAGGCTGGGACAGTACCCGCGACCACGTCTTCACCGAAGAGTTCCTCCTCGCGCGCCCGCTACTGGCCGCCATCCGTAACCCGCGCTCCACGGTGCTGCTCATCGATGAACTCGACAAAGCCGATGTGGAGTTGGAAGGCCTGCTGCTCGAGGTGCTCGGCGATTACCAGGTGAGCATCCCGGAACTCGGCACCGTCACCGCGGTGCGCAAGCCGTTCGTGATCGTGACCTCCAATGCCAACCGCGAGCTGTCCGAAGCGCTCAAGCGGCGGTGCCTCTACCTGCACATCGATTACCCGACGGCGGAATTGGAGCGGGCGATCGTGCGGATGAAGGTTCCGGAGCTGGACGAGGCGCTGGGAGAGCCGGTGGTCCGCGTGGTCGGTGCGTTGCGCCAGCTCTCGTTGCGCAAAGCGCCGTCGATCGCGGAGACCGTCGATTGGGCGAAGACGCTGGTCGCTCTGGGTGCGCGCAATCTATCCGGTGGCGTCGTCCGCTCGACGCTCGGTGTGCTGTTGAAATATCAATCCGACCACCGCGTCGCGATCGAGCGGCTCGGACTCGATCTGGATGCCGAGCAAGGTGGGCGGTGAGATGGGGTTCCGTCCGACCGCTGACCGCCTATCGTCCGAGGCCGGTCGTCGCGCCCACTGCGGGGCAGGGGCGTTATGAGCATCGCTGAAAGCCGCGCCGATGAGATGACTACCGGATCGATGACCGATCGCCTCGTCGAATTCGTCGGGCTGCTGCGTGACCACGGCATCAACGCGGGACCGAGCGAGACCATCGACGCGGCCGAGGCGATGATCGCCCTCGGAATCGGTGATCGCAATCGCTTGCGTTCCGGCATGGCCGCCTGCCTGCTGCGCCGCAATGGTCAACGCGCCGTGTTCGATCAACTCTTCGACCTCTACTTCCTGACCGCTCAGCAGCCGCGACCGGTCGAGCTGTCGACACCCGAATCCATCGAAGCACTGCGTGATCGTCTGGTTGCCACACTGGCACAGGATGATTCGGAGTCGGTCGCCGAACTGGCCCGCCAGGCGCTGACCGAACTCGGCGGCTACGGCGGCGCGGGCGCCGGGCAGTCCACCGCGCCGGTCACCACCGCATCCGGCGCGGGCTGGTCCTCTTACCTGACCATGAAAGCCCTACGCCCGGAAGAACTCATCGATCGCGTCGTGGCGGGCATGAACGGCTCCTCCCAGCTCGACACCACCGTCCACACCATCGAGGCCAACCGCCGCCTCGCCGCTTTCCGCACCGCCGTCCAAACCGAGGCCCGCCTGCGCTCGGCACAGCTGCGCGGCACCGAGTACATCGCCCGCCGCGGCGTCGAGTCCAGCACCGACCAGATCGATTTCCTCGGCGCCCGCGAACAGGACCTCGCCGAAATGCGCCGCCTGGTCCACCCTTTGGCCCGCAAACTCGCCACCCGCCTCGCCGTCCGCCGCCGCAAAGCCGTGCGCGGCCAGATCGACCTACGCCGCACCCTGCGCCGCTCGATGGCCACCGGAGGCGTCCCCATCGACCCGGTCCTGCGCGCCCGCAAACACGGCCGCCCCGACCTGGTCGTCCTCGCCGACATCTCCGGCTCGGTCACCGGCTTCGCCGAATTCACCCTTCAGCTGATCCAGGCCCTGCAAGACCAGTTCAGCAAGGTCCGCAGCTTCGGCTTCGTCGACACCTGCGACGAGATCACCCACTTCTTCACCCCCGGCGAACCCCCGACCCCCGGCACCGCCGCCCGAATCATCCGCTCCACCAAGGTCGCGCGCTTCGGCAGCTCCAACTACGGGGAAGCCTTCCAAGGCTTCCTCGACAACTACGCCGATGCCCTCGGTCCGCGTACGTCCGTTCTCATCCTCGGCGACGGGCGCACGAACCGCACGGACCCGAATCTCGCTGCGGTGCGGACCATTGCCGACCGGGCGAAGCACACCTACTGGCTGAATCCCGAGCCGTCTCGGTCGTGGTCGACGGGGGATTCCGCAGCCCACGTGTACGCGGAATGCGTGACGATGCACGAGTGCCGGAACGTCAAGCAGTTGACCGAGGTCGTCGCGCGGTTGCTGCCTGCGTAGAGTCCGCTCCGGCCCGCCGGTCACACCTGGGCTTGGTCGATCTGGCGCCCACGGCGATAAGACCCCGGCTCACCCAACACCGGTGCCGCCGCCCACATGAATGTCCGTCCGCCGCAACTTGTGCACAACGGCGGCCGTGGCGGTGGCGATGACGTCGTCGACCCACTCCGGAATGGGCGCCGCGTTCGCGATGTACTCGCGGACGAGCCCGTAGGGAATCGCCTTGACGGCAGCCACCGCGATCGCCATGCGATGCTCGTCGGCCTCGCCGAATTCCGCCGCGACGGCAACGCGTAGCGCGTCGTTCATTCGGTCGTTGACTCCTGCGATGTCGGCGCGCAACTCGGCAGAGCCCACTTCGAGCAGTTCCTCCCGCCGGAACATCTTCATCGCCCGAGCTTCGGTGGGATGCTCGCGGCAGTATCGCGGCAGGTGCATCGCGGCGGTGAGCAGCGGGTCGGCTCCCTCCAGCGCGGCGACGACTCCGATCTGAAAGCGCCGGATCGAGCGCAGCCACAGTCGTGCGAGCAATTCTTCCCGGGAAGCGAAGCGCACGTAGATCGATCCGGTGTGGATGCCGGAGGCGGCGCTGATCGCGGCGATCGTGGGCCGGGTCGTCGCCGGATCGGCGAGCAAGTCGCGCGCGGCGTCGAGAACCTGGTCATCGGTGAATCGCCGGGGTCTTGCCATGAGGGACAGCCTAAGGCAGAGTTTAAGAATATGGATTCAAAAACTGCGCTTCCGCTGACCGGCGGCCTACTCGCATTCATCGGATCGGCGCATACCGCGCTCGGTGTTGTCATCTGGGCAACCGGTCGAGAGCAGACCGAACTCGCCTTCTGGTTCACCGCGTTCGGCGTCGCCGCCGTCGGCTTCGGCATCGCCGTGATCGAGACGGAGCGCGCCCGCGGCTACGTACCAGCGCCGATCCTCGGCGCAATCGCTGTTCTCACCGCGTTCGGCCTCGTATTCGAGCCTGTGTCAGGGTTTCTCACCGTCCTGATACCGCTGGCCATCGGTGTCCGCGGGTGGGTGCGCCACCGGCGAATTGCCGCGGTCCCGGCAGGGTGAGTCGGACCCCGCTCGGCCACGGCGGACACGAATCGCTGCATGGAAGCGCTGAGCCGCAGCTCTTCCTCAACGGGCAGCAGCACCTTTCTGGTCCACGTGAGCCTGTTGAAGATCGCGCATCAGAACATCGAATCGCGGCGCATCGGGCCAATCCGGGCGCAGTGTGCCGACGCGATACCACCCCCAGCGGCGATAGTTGTCATACGCCCGGCGGTTATCCGGTCGGACAAGCAGCGTCGCGCGCTGTTCCGGCCGACCCTCGAGCAACTCGTCGTGCAGGGCACGCGCAATCCCCTTCCTCGTGAACTGTTTGCGCACCATGATCTCGCTGAACGCGAATGTGCGAGAGCCGTTCTCGGCGGTGAAGGACGCTTGGTCGCCCTCGTCAAGTTTCAGTCCGTCCCACCACGCGGTCTTGGCAGTGAGCGGCCAACCCCATGCCTGGCCGCAGGGTTCGCCGTCGAGGCGGGCGATCACCAGCTCGAAGGCACCGGCGCGGGCGGGGTCGGTGTAGGCGTCGAAACGGTGCATGAACGCTTCGGGCGATTCGAACTCCTCACCGGACTCGATCGCGTCAACGTAGGAGTCACGGAAGATGCGCACGACGTCGTCGCGGAGTTCGCGTGCCTGCGCGGCGGTGTAGCGCTGAAAGATCAAGACAGACAACGTGGAATCTTCGGAGGTCATACGGTGATTGTCCTTTCCGCCAGCTCGTCGAATCGTGTCGAAAATTCCTCGGCCCGGCCTTCTGCCGCTGCTCGAACTGGTTCGAGCAGGCGCAGCGTGCGGGTGGACGACACGGAGTTCTCCAAGTCGGCGAGAACCGACATGCCCTCTTCTGCAGCAGTGTCGATCTCGCCTAGATCAGCGAGCGCCGCCGCGAAGCCTGCTCGATAGTTCGCAGAGTTACGCGCACTGGTCTTGTCCACAGCCAGCCCGGAGCACAGGTCTGCCGACTTCGCGTGATCGCCCAAGTGGCTGAAGCCGCGGGCTTCATGGCTTCTGATCTCGGTGGCATTGACGAACCGCAACCACTGTGGGCAGTCCTCCCGTGACTCATGGTCGAGCGCGAAATCAAGCTCCCGCCAAGCGGTGGCCATGGCTTTTCCGAACGCGGTGCGGTCGCCCAGGACTCCGTATGCTTGCGCTTCGCGTGTCGCGATCAGGGCATGGACTCGCCCCGGTGCGTGACCGCGTGTGAGCGCCCGAGCGCGGGCGGCGAGAGCCAGGGCACGGTGCGGATTCGCTTCGCCTGTGCGTTGCCGCGACAGCGCCATCTGCGCGGCGTTGAGGCAGACATGCACGGTCAGTTGGTCATCGCCGGCTTGGCTGGCCAGCGCGAACGCGTCGGCGTAGCAGCTGCGGGCGAGTGGATACCTATCGGCGTCGTAGGACAGCCAACCCGCGATCGTCGCAAGCTCTCCTGCGGCACTCATGAATGCGCGGCCCGCCTGTTCGGAGAACGCACAGGTATCCAAGAGGTGCTTAGCTGCCTCGAGTCCTTGAACGGCGTCGCTCACAAGGGCCGCACCACCAATGACTTGCTCGCGCCGCCCGAACTCGGCCGCAAGCGTGTCGAGCCTTTGCGCGTCGGCGATCCCGATTCGAGCTGGAGCTCGATCACCACCTGCCGCGAAGTAGGCGGCACCTAGTAGCATTCCGAATTCACGTCGCTTCACAATGTCCTCGACTTCCGGCGCGCTATCGCGACCATCCCTGACCAGGCTATCGCTCGCTATGCCGACGAAGCGCTGGTGAACCAGCGGCACCGTGGCCTCGTGTACGGAGTTGATCTCGGCGCGGAAACGGGCACGCTGCTCATCAGTGAGACGAGCGAGCTCGGTGTCCAACGCTTCAGCCGACTCATTCCGCACCGGCTTTGCGTGGGTTGCGCGCTCCCACTTCCGAATTGTCGCCGTCGTGAAGCCCACCTTCTCGGCGAACTGCTCCTGCGTCATCCGCAGGGCAGCCAAGCGAAGTGCTTTGACCTCTACCTTTGTCCACTTGCTGACGATCATGCTCACCCCCTATTGCCCCTGCAAAAGCATGCTGGCGCAATCGTATTACTTCTGTGCGAGTCCTGTGACTGGGATCGCATGCCTGACCTGGCGAAGCTGGAAGCAGCCCCGCCGCCGGGTTGAAATTGGACCTTCACCGACTCCCCGGCGGCGGGTGCATGCCACGTTGAACCAGGCGGAGGGACACCCGAATGAGTTCGCCGAACGACATCAAGGACACGCCGTTGTCGGTGTGCCACTTCTACCGGAATGTGTGTGGCCTACCCGCTGAGGTAGATCCGCCGCACACGGGCCGGATTGTGATCCGCACCGGCGTCGTATGCGGGTTGATGATGCCAGCGTTCCTTGGTTCTGAGGTCAAGGCGCGGATGCGGTGCCACGGTCCGGAGATCGGCCCGATTCTGACTCATCCGCGTTCGCAGCGGTGGACATTCCTGACAGGTTCGGATCTACCGGACGGGATGGGGCTGTTCGCGGAGATGTCGCGCTTGCAGGTATCCATCATTCGTGGCGGAGGAATCATCGCTCTGCCTGGCCCGGGCCAGCGACCTGGCCTGTTCCGTGCGTGGGTACAGCCGCCGAGTGATCCGTTTCGGCCGTCCGGACGCGCTGTTGTAGATGCGATTCGGGAAAGTGTCGCGCAGGCGAGCAAGCGGAGGGGCCTGGTGCGCCATGCCCGATGACGCGCAACGGTGCGGCCCGGAATGCGAACCATGGATCACCGCGACGCATTGTGGCGTGACGAAGGCCGATCAAGTGACTGGTGAACTTCTGGCGGTGCGCTGTCCGTCGAAGAACTGCACTGATGTCGTTGTGCCGCTCGTCACAGGCCGGATTGCGCCACATGTCGCCACGGCCGGTGCGGCCCGCGGTCGGTGCCCGTGGACCGGCATTCGTGTGGTCGACGACCGCACACCCTTCCATAGCGAAAACGCCGAACTCTGTCTGACCGAGCCGATTACGTTGGACGACTGGCGGTTGCAGTCATGAAGTATGACGCTCGAGCAGAGGCTGAGATCGACGTACTCATCGACGTGCTAGCTTCGCTCGGCAAAGCGGCGGAAACGACTACTTCTCGCACACTCAGCGATGCTGAGCGGATCCGAGTATGCGCCGTCGTGCTGTACGAGTTGATCATCAGTGCGCGCAGTGTCGCCGGGCCCGACACCGGACGGCTGTATGCTGCGCCTATCCTCGACCCAGTTGTCGAAGGTGCCGCGGCCGCAGATGAGGTGTCACGGATGGACGTTCTGGTACGGGCACTCCTAAATTGCCAAAGATTCCCGTAGTAATTGATGAAGCCCGTGAGCTTGCCTTCAAGACAAGGTGGGTCCTCCAAGTGCGAGACAACGCAACCTCCTGCACCACGCCGACGATCAGTCTTGAGGTGGTCGTCTTCACGGGCGTGACCGCGCTTGACGCTGACTCTACGACCGATCTTGGTCGGCTTCACAAGCTACATTCGCCGGACGCGCCGGGCGGTCGGTTCCATTGTCAGCCCCTCGCTCTAAGATCGCTCGCATGTTCGAGCCCGTCTTCGAGAGCGCCAACTACGGCCTGCACAGCAGCCTCAAGTTCTTCGTGCTCCCAGAGACGAACAACCTTCCACCCTGCACCGGTCAAGGCAGCGTCCGCAGCGCGGTCACGTTCGACGTTGCGACGAAGCTTAGGCGCCCAGTACCACTCGTTCGTAGTGGGCTGCCGACCGTGTACAGGACAGACATGCCAGAAGCACCCGTCCACAAACACGGCGACTTTGCGGGCGGTGAACACGATGTCTGGGCGGACCTTCACGGAGCCGACCTCCAGGCGAAGGTCTTTGCGATAGCGGTACCCACGTCGATGCAAGGCGCGACGAAGCGTCACCTCGGGCTTGGTGTCGGCTCGCCGGTTCGCCTGCATGTTGCGAGAGCGGCCAGCATCGAGCGGAGCCGGATAAAGGCCTTGCTCGTGCGCCGTCCGCCGGGCAATCTCCGCCTTGCTCTCAGTCATATCCACTCCGGCTGTACGAGGAAGGATGCCCTACGGAAAGATACACCTCACGATTGGCCCGGACGCCGCCGGCCACGACATCGAAAGGCATCGCTGTGACAGAACTTCGTGTCATTGAGATCTGCGCCGGCGCCGGCGGTCAGGCCCTCGGACTTGAGCGCGCTGGTTTCGCGCATGAATTGGCAATCGAGCTCGATGACACTGCGGTCAAGACGCTCAGAATGAACCGTCCAGAATGGGACATTCGGCAGGGCGACGTCGCCGATACTTCTGTTTGGGACCCTGCGGACTATGCACCGACGCCACAGAAATATGCAATCGACTTGCTCGCCGGTGGAGTTCCGTGTCCCCCGTTCTCGGTCGCCGGAAAGCAGCTCGGTGCAAAAGACGAACGAGACTTATTCGCGTGGGCGGTCGAGCAAGTTGGGATAATGCGACCTCGAGCGCTTTTGCTAGAAAATGTGCGCGGTCTTGCCATGCCGCGGTTTGCCGGGTATCGACAGCATGTTCTGGATAGGCTTCATGATTTTGGCTATTCCGCAGTATGGAAAGAAATACAAGCATCCGACTACGGTGTTCCGCAGCTGCGTCCGCGCTTTGTTCTTATCGCCATGGAGCATCATTGCCTTAAGTTCTTCGAATGGCCCGAGGAAAATCCAAATAAGCCAAAAGTCGGCGCAACGCTGCGTGAGATGATGAAATGTAAGAACGTGTTCGAGGACGACGACACCTTGGAAAAATGGGTGAAGCTAGCCGATAAGGTAGCCCCCACTATAGTCGGTGGATCTAAGAAACATGGGGGAGCAGACCTTGGGCCAACGCGTGCAAAATTAGCTTGGAAGGAAATGGGTATAGATGGCTATGGCTTGCACGATGACGACAAGCCTTACTCTCGAAACGATCGGTCGATAACTGCCATAGGGCCGAAACTTACTCCGGAGATGGTTGCCCGCCTCCAGGGCTGGAACGATGGTGAGTTCAGTTGGAAGTTTGAGGGACGCAAAACTGCGAAGTATCGGCAAATCGGAAATGCATTTCCGCCGCCGGTGGCCAAAGCGCTTGGGTTGGCGATCGCCAAGGCTCTAAAAAAATCAAAGGGCAAATCTGCTACTCTTAGAGATCGTGCGAAAATCTCCGCCGTGGACCCTATTTACCGAGCGCTACGTGACAGTGGCGAGTATATGACTGTGGCGGACATTGCCAACAAAGTGGAAGACTATCTAAATGAACTGGAGATAGCGCGCCACATTGATAGGCTCAGCCACGACTTCGAGATAGAAGAAAAAGAGCTTAACGGCCTCGTTTCGTACAGGCTCGGCGGGTTCCGTGCTTTCACGGGTCAGGATAACCATTCGCGGCACGAAAGTTTTAGAAAGAACCGGTCGCGGATCAGCTGAGGAGAAAGTGACCTACGGGTGCGGCGAGAAGCGCCGCACCCGACGGGCCAGTCATTCTTCGCGCACGCCTGGTTCGGGCAGATCCGGTGCGATATGGGCTACCTCGTCAGGCGTAGCGCGCCTCCAGTGAGCGCCGCCAATTATTGGATCAGTTTCACTCCCAGGAGAGACACGTACCGCAATATAGTGCTTGCTGTCCGGCACTGGCACTCCTAAGCGCTGAGCGATGTGTGCATGATAGCTGCTCAGTATGATGATTCCTTCGGGCTTAAGAGCACTTCGTGCCCCGCCATTTTTGCGCACACGTTTCTGATCGTCGAGTTGCCTGGCCACAGTCCGTACGGTATTCCTATGAACTAACCGGCCTTCAGTAGCGCGAAACAGTCTATTCACTCGTTGCGTACCGTAACGGCTGTCAAATATATGTTCGACCACATGCTCGGGGAGTTGCAGTAAGATATTCGCAGGCATCGGTGCATCGCGCCACAACCAGACAACAGCAGCGCGCCCTGCTGCATTCAACCCGCTCTTCATGTCACGATTCGCGCCGATCCTGCGATACTCGGACTTGGCTCGGACTAGCCCGAGCGAGAATTTAGCTTCACAATCACTAGCAGTTGCAACTAGGGCAATTTCATCGAAGACTTCAGGCGGCAGCATCCAGCCGCCATCGTTTTGACTCCACTTTGCGTCCACCTGGTGGCCAGCAATTCGATAGTCTGTGGTGTCGCCTCCTTTGAATTTAAACGCCCGCTGTGCATTTATCTCAAATAGAGTACCAAAGTGAGTTTTCTCCGTCTTCATCAATTGTGACCAGTGATATCGACCGGTTTCCGCTCCGTTATAGATCATGTCATAGGTGTGGCGAAACACATCAGCCCACCTGCTGCCGTCGGGATCCAGTCGCCTAATCTCAGCAGCCACTTCTTCAAGGGCATGATCGGGCAAAGGACGTGAATCAAACAGACTCGTCACGCTGCGCAATCTATCTTGAAGTGAGATGCCGTTGCCTTTGGCCCCGTCTTAGGTTGTGCCTCTGCACGTGGAGGGTGGGCCGCCGCCCAGGCTGCCGTGTTCGTCGGTGGTTGGCCCGTCACAGCGTCGGGTGAGTGTCGCCTGCGCGGCTGGTGCCCACGTACCTAGAGGGCTCCTCGCGCCAGAGGGCTTCACCGTTCTCCTGGTAGCCCAGCGATATCTGTTTGAGTGGCGGCGCGGCTCGGTCATGTCGGAACGGCGAGACGGCAGGCGGTTCGCTGCGGAGGAGCGCGGCCAGGCTTGGCGCCCGGCATTCAGGTCGGCCGGTTGCCCGGCCTGGCAGCCGTGAGTACGAAGAACGTACGCCAAGCCACTCCCTAATCCCTGCACCGCACCGGGTCGAGCGGGAGATGCGCTGTGGCCAAGCAGATTGAAATTGGGCTTTGCTGTGCCGCAGTCGGATACGATGCGCCAGCGGGAGTGGTTGGAGACTATCGTGTGGAAGGGGCTGGCCGTATGGAAGGTGACTACGACGAGGGAGACGGCGGCGGGATGGAGACCAACTCCAGCGGTCAGGCTGTAGTGCTGCCGCCCCGTAACGAGCGAGCTTCTTGGCTCGACGACGCGTCGCAGGAACAGGAAGATCTCTCAGTAATTGAGTACGATATCGTGTCCTCTCCGAATGACTGGAATTTCACAACAATTGTGAACTTTATAGAATCCGGAGCCTTGAAGATACCCGCTTTTCAGCGAAATTTCGTCTGGGATCAGAAGCGTGCATCGAAACTAATCGAATCACTGATGATCGGGCTCCCGGTCCCGCAAGTGTTTCTGTATGAGGAAAGCCGTAACAATTTTATTGTAATTGACGGTCAGCAGCGCCTGCTTACTCTATTCTTCTTCGCTAAAGGTCGTTTTCCGCTTCCTAAGATCAGAGGTGAGCTTCGGCCCAGCCTCAGTTCGGGCGTGATTGACGAAGAGTTCCTGCATGACGATACTTACTTCACGGACTTCAAGCTCACGCTTCCCAAGTCGGCCTCTGGTCAGCAGAACAGATACCATGGCCTTTCATACAAAACCCTGAAAGACGATCGGATAGTTCTGGATCTCCGCACGATCAGGAATATCGTTGTGAAGCAAATGAGCCCATCAGGAGATTCCGCCATCTATGAGATATTCAGTCGCCTCAACACGGGTGGAGTAAACCTATCTCCGCAGGAGATTCGTGCCAGTCTGTATCACTCCTACTTGATAAATTCCGTACTGGAACTGAATCTTCAACCTGAATGGAGGAAGCTCGTTGGCCAGACGAGCCCGGATCCTCGAATGAGGGATACGGAGTTTCTGCTTCGTAGTCTGGCTTTGGCTCGCAAGCTTGATAAGTTCAGTGGTTCAATGGCGGCTTTCGTCAACGGTTTCTGCGAAGAAGTAAAGAAATTCTCGCCCGAGCAAGCCGATGATGCAGTCTCGGACCTCCGTGCGTTCTTTGCTATATTTTCTGGTCAAGCTGAAGATACTTTCTCGCGGGGAGGAAAGTTCAGCGGAGTTCTATTTGAGAGCTTCTTTGCGGCATGGGTCCGCAGCGGAAAGCCGCTGCTGGACCCGAAGCGCGTAACGGATTCGGTTGCTCGCGTTAAGGCTGGTGGCGATTTTGCGAAAACCCTACAGGAAGGGTCGACCAAACCGGCGAATATTCGGAATCGGGTAAGACTCGCTGAGGAGGAAATCGAGGCAATCAGATGATCACGGCGACAGTCGATCAGGACGCGACTGGCCCGGTTGCATCCCTCTACGAGGACTATCGGGGTCTGGTGGAAGACCTCAAGGACCGCAGCCCTTCAGGTTTGGCTGCGCTGAACCGCACCTACCACAAAGTCATCCTAGTGGCGGCGGCGAGTAGTCTGGAGAATCAGGTCAAAAAAGTCATTGGGTCAATGTTCTGTGAGCATGGCCGTGATGAACTTGGCATGTTCGTCAAGAATCGAGTGATGGATAGAGGATATCACCAACTATTTGACTGGAATGCAGGAAAGGCGAAGTCATTCTTTAGCAGCTTCGGACCGGACTGCTCCAGATTGTTTGAAGAGAAGATTAAAAGTGACATCGAATTTGAGAACCAGCACTTCTCGTTCATGCGACTGGGTCGTCTTAGGAATCAGCTAGTGCATCAGGACTACGCGACCTATGCCCTCGATGAAACGCCAGATGAGCTATTTGTGCTATATCGGACTGCTGCGCTTTTCCCTGGTCGATTTGAAGAAGTTATCTTTGCGGGGACGCATACGGCGGTCGCGGGATAGAATTATTCTTAGTCGACGAGTGCAGGTCTGAGCCGCAGTCCCCTGCGTAATCGCCATATCCGAAACATGTGCACTGGAGAGGTGTCTGTCTCACATGTTCTTCGCTAGCCTATCGGTGAACTTCCACGCCGACCTTGCCTGTATGGACATTCGCGACGGTAAGCTGGTCGCCGCATGACAGCGCAGGACTACCCGGCGGAGGCGTACGCCTTGGATGGCCAGCTCTGGTGGACCCTCCCCTTCTATCCTGGCACGAAACGGCCCTATGGTGCAGTGAACAAGATCGCGGCCTGGCTCTACTTCAACAAGCGGGTCGGCGATCGCTTTACTATTCGTGAACTTCGCGAAGCTGTCGGTACAGATAACGCGCCGAACTACCAAGAGCATTTTAATCGACGCTTGCGTGAATTACGCGCACTTGGTTGGTTACTGCCGTCTTCCCAGGAAGATGCGGAATTGCGTACCGATGAGTATAGGGTCGGAGTTAAGGGATGGCACCCGGGTGCCGGACCTCGTCCGAAGTTCTCCAGCCGCATCAGCCCTGCAGTGCAACGTACAGTGTTTGATCGCGATGGCCGCCGGTGCGTAATCTGTGGTGTCGCCAGCGGGGAGCCATACCCGGCTGCGCCTACCGAAATGGCCGCTATAACAATTGGGCACCGCATACCCCAAAAATTCGGCGGCAGTGACGATATAGATAACCTCCAAGTTGAATGCCAGCGGTGCAACGAGCCCATGCGCGAGGAAGCGGGACTCCCGGTAACCTTCGACGAGGTATATGCACAGATCAGGCGACTCAAGCGCGCAGAGAAGGAAACGATGTTGCGGTGGATGCGGAGCGGCAGAAGATCGCGATCCAGGCTCGATGTCCTGTATGACCAAGCTCGGCAGCTAAGTCCCAACGAAAAGCGGCAGTTGACTGAGCGCCTTGAGTTGGCTACTGATCAGCCGTCATTGGGTCAGGAATCGTAAGCCGCTGAGTTACTTCGCTTGTGCGAGGCTCCTGACTAGTCTGGCTCTGCTCTCATGATAAGAGAGCAGGTTGCTTCGACGCGTACGGTTCCACTGGCTGAGTGGGTGAGGATTCGTACTGCGTCATGCTTGTTATGTGGCGTGGTACCGGTACTCCACGCCTTAAGACCGAGCGATGTCGGGCTGATGTTGATCACTTTTCCACGCCCGGTTCCGCATCTCAGCTAGCTTGACTGCCCGCTCTTCGCTCCGGGAAAGCTCGCACGCCTCGGCGATGTAGAACGCTTCTAGTGCATCGGTCACGGCGCAGGGATTGTCGAGCCGCCCGGTCGCAACCTCGATGAACGCCGCCAGTTCGTCGGCATACGCCGGACGGAACCGTTCCATGAACCCCCCATAGGGAGGATAGGGCGAGGGACTGTGGTCGGGCTCGACGGAAGTCAGGGGTGCGCGGTCGTCCAGCCCGACAACCGCATTCCCTTTGGAACCCAACGCTTCCAGCCGAACGTCGTACCCCGCCCCGTTGTACCGGGTCAGCGAAACGGTGGCCAAAGCACCATCATCGAGCCGCAGCAACACCGCCGCCGTGTCGACGTCGTCCGCTTCGGCGAAAATCGCCGCGCCTCGGTTCGCCCCGAGCGCATACACCTCGACGATCTCCCGCCCCGTCACCCACCGAATGATGTCGAAGTCATGAACTCCGCAGTCGCGGAAGATGCCGCCGGAGCGGGGAATGTAGTCGGCGGGCGGCGGAGCCGGGTCGAGGGTTGTGGCCCTCAGCGTGTGCAGCCAGCCGAGGCTTCCGTTCCGAATCGCTTCGCGTGCGGCGCGATAACCGGCGTCGAACCGCCGTTGGAAGCCGATCTGGACGGGCACCGAGGAGTCGCGGAGGTGATCGATGACGGCGAGGGTCCCGGTGATGTCGGTCGCTACGGGCTTCTCGCAGAAGACGGGAATCCCCGCGTCCACAGCGCGGATGATGAGTTCGGGGTGGGAGTCGGTGGCGGTGGCGATGATCAGGCCGTCGAGGTCGGCGGCGAAGAGGGTGTCGAGGTCGGGGGCGAATTCGACGCCGAGGACGGCGGCGGTGGTGCGGGCGCGGTCGGCGTCGGCGTCGGCGACCACGACGGTGGCGACGTTCGGGAGTTTCTTCAGGGTCTCGGCGTGCGAGGTCCCGATGCGGCCGGTTCCGGCGAGGCCCAGCGTGACGGGTCGGTGGGGTGACATCGGCTCTCCTTATATATGGACGCGACGTGTGTTGGCGGGCGCCGGTGGTTCAGCGTGGGGCGGCTGTGGTGGAGCGGACGACGAGTGACGGTTCCACCCGGCGGCGGGCCGGGGTGGTGCGGCCGTCGCGGAGTCGTTCGGTGAGCGCGTCGATCGCCAGGCGGCCCATCTGGGTGCGGGGCTGGTCGATGGTGGTCAGCGCGACGTGACGCAGCGCGGCAAGCGAGGTGTTGTCGTAGCCGACCACCGAGACGTCCTCTGGCACCCGCAGGCCCGCTTCCTCCAGCGCGGACATCGCCCCCACGGCGTTGAAGTCGTTGCCGCAGACCAGCGCGGTGGGGAAGTTGTCGTGGGAGAACAGGTTCAGCAGTTTGCGCACCGCGGCCATGCCCGCGGAGTCGGTGTGCTCGCTCGGCACGACCATCGGTTCCAGGCCGTGGCGCTGCATGGCGGCGCGGTAACCCTTGCGGCGTGGGGCCGACGTGAAAGCGCCGCCGCCGTCGAGGTGCACGATGCGCCGATGTCCGAGCATGACCAGGTGGTCGACGGCCAATCCGGTGCCGACCTCGCCGTTGTCGTTGACCGTGTCGATCTCGGTGACGGTGGACGTGCGGGATACCAGCACCAGCGGAGCCTGCTGCGCCGCTGCGCGAATGGCGGCGGCGGGCAGGATCGGCGACAGCAGGATGATGCCCCCGGGACGGAAGGAGAGCAGGCTCTCCAGCGCGGTGCGCTCGCGGGCGGCGGTGCGTCTGCCGGTGTTGAGGATCAGTTCGAGGCCGGCGGCCTGGGCGGCGGCGTCCATCCCTTCGACGACGTCGGCGAAGAAGGCGTTGCGCAGGTCGGAGACCATGACGCCGACGATGTTGGAGGTCCGGCTGGCCAGCGAGCGCGCCATGATGTGCGGTTGGTAGCCGAGGTCTTTCGCCGCGTCGAGCACGGCGCGGCGACGGTGCTCGCTGACCTTCGGGGAGTTGCGCATGACCAGCGAGACGAGGGCGCGGGAGACGCCGGCGCGGGCGGCGACATCTTCCATGGTCGGTCGTGCCATGACGCCTCCGTTCCGCGTTCGCAGGCCTTTTCGGCTCGGACGATACAAGCTCCGCGCGGGCTGATCAATAGAGCGCTCTAATCGGACTTCACGAGTGGCGTATCGGTTCGGGCGAGGCGCTCACAGTCGAATATCGCCTGGTAATTGCGTTTTGGCGACGCGCTGACGACTCTTGACACGCTATGACCTGCGTTACATAGTTGGAGCGCTCCAATAGAGCGGTTCACCTCGACGTCGAAGGTCGGAGAGCACCGATGACCGAATCCCTCTACCCGCTGCGCATCGCGGCCGCGCCGATCTCCTGGGGAGTATGCGAGGTCCCCGGTTGGGGCCACGTGCTCGACGCGCACACCGTCTTGGCGGAGATGGCCGCACTCGGCCTGACCGCGACGGAACTCGGTCCTCCCGGCTATCTGCCACGCGACCCAGGTGAGCTGCGCCGGTTGCTGGAGACCTTCGGACTCACCGCCGTCGGCGGATTCCTCGCCGCCGTGCTGCACCGCGACCGGCAAGACGCCATCGCCCGCGCCGAGGACACCGCCGCCCAGCTGGCCGCCGCGGGCGCGGAAGTCCTCGTCCTCGCCGCCGCGACCGGATTCGACGGGTACGACGCGCGCCCGCAACTGGACGGCTCCGAGTGGAGCGCCTTGGTCGACACGGCCACCGCGATCCGGGACGTCGCCGCCGCGCACGGCCTGCGCGCGGTGCTTCACCCGCATGTCGGCACCCATGTGGAGAGCGAGGCCGAGGTCGAGCGGTTCCTCGCCGATTCCGATCTCGACATCTGCCTGGACACCGGGCATCTGCTCATCGGCGGCACCGACCCGGTCCGGCTCGCGCGACGACACGCGGAGCGGATCGGGCACATCCATCTCAAAGACGTGCGCGGCGCGCTGGCCGATCAGGTCCGTGCCGGAAAGCTGGACTACAGCTCGGCCGTGTGCCGTGGGCTGTATGTGCCGCTGGGCGAGGGCGAGGTCGACATCGCGGCACTCGTGCACACCGCGCGGGCCGCGGGCTACCGGGGCTGGTACGTGCTGGAGCAGGACGCCGCGCTGCGACCGGGCGAGTCGGCGCGGCAGGCGAGCGACGACACCGGGCGCAGCCTGCGCCACCTCGCGGACATCGCGCTCGCCGCCGCGGGAATCTGAAGGAAGCGACGATGTCTCCGACAACGCAGCGCGGCCTCACCGCGAGAGGGCGGCGTTCGAGCCGCCTGCTGCCGTGGATCGCCACGGCCGCGCTCCTGGCCGCGTGCACCGGCCCCGGCGCCGACGCGCCCGCACCCTCGCAGACGCCGACGGCCGCTGGGACGGTGGAATCCGTCGCGGTGGTGACCCACGGGAGCCCTGGCGACGCGTTCTGGAACGTCGTCAAGAACGGCGCGGAAGCGGCGGGCAAGGACCTCGGAATCCGGGTGGAGTACAACGCTTCCGGTGATCCGGGCCAGCAGGCGAAGCTGATCGACAACGCGGTGGCGCAGGGCGTCGACGGGCTCGTCGTCTCGATGGCCAATCCCGAGGCGCTGCGGCCGTCGGTGGAAAAGGCTGTCGCCGCTGGCATTCCGGTGGTGACCATCAATTCGGGCGAGTCCGAGAGCGCGAAGTTCGGCGCGTTCGTCCATGTGGGCCAAAGCGAGTCGCTGGCCGGGCAGGCCGCGGGCAGACGGCTCGCCGAGGCGCGGCGCACGAAGATGCTGTGCGTCATCCACGAAGCGGGCAATATCGGCGCGAACGAGCGCTGCGCGGGCGCGACCAAGGCCTTCGGCAATGCCACCACGCTCCAGGTGGACATCAACAATCCCACCGACGCGCAATCACGGATCAAAGGAGCGCTGGAGGCCGACCGCTCCATCGACGCGGTTCTGACGTTGAACTCGCAAGTCGCCGCGCGAGCCGTGGACGCGGTGCGGGAAGCCGGTTCGGCCGCCACCGTCGCCACTTTCGATCTGAATTCCGATGTGGTGGACGCGATCCGGGCCGGAAAGCTGCTGTTCGCGGTGGATCAGCAACAGTACGAGCAAGGCTATCTGCCGATCGTGCTGCTGAAGCTGTACCGGACGAACCTGAACACCGCCGGAGGCGGCGCTCCGGTGCAGACCGGTCCCGGTTTCGTCGACAAGAGCAATGTGGACGCCGTAGCCGCGCTCGTCGCGCAGGGCACGCGATGAGGTGGATGAAATGACCGTTGCCACAAAGACACCCGACCGGACCCGAGACACGGACCGCTCACCGCTGCAACGCCTGGCCGTGCGGCCGGAGATCGGCGCGGCGCTGGGCGCGCTGCTGGTGTTCGTCTTCTTCTCCGTCGTCACCGACCGGTTCCTGAGTCCGCTCGGCGTCGCGACCTGGCTGGACGACGCCTCCACGCTGGGCATCATGGCGGTGGCCGTGGCCCTGCTGATGATCGGCGGCGAGTTCGACTTGTCGGCGGGCGTGATGACCGCCTCCACGGCGTTGGTCACCGCCCTGCTCGCGGTGCACGCCGGCTGGAACGTGTGGTTCGCGCTGCTCGCTTCGCTGGTGTTCGCGCTGGTCGTCGGCGCGTTCAACGGCTGGGTGGTGATGCGGACCGGCCTGCCCAGCTTCATCGTCACTCTGGGTACGTTCCTCGCCCTTCAGGGCCTGAATCTCGGCGTGACTCGGCTGGTCACCGACACGGTGCAAGTGTCGGGCGTGCGCGGCGCGGACGGCTACCAGTCGGCGGGCTGGGTGTTCGCGTCGACACTCGACATCGGGGAAGCGCACCTCCAGGCATCGGTGGTCTGGTGGGTCGTGCTCACCGCGATCGCCGCGATCGTTCTGGTCCGCACGAGGTTCGGCAACTGGATCTTCGCCGTCGGCGGCGCGCAGTCCAGCGCCCGCGCGGTGGGCGTGCCCGCGGATCGCACCAAGATCCTGCTGTTCATGGGCACGGCGTTCGCCGGCTGGGTGGTCGGCTCCTGCAACATCCTGCGGTTCGCGAGCGTGCAGGCCAACCAGGGTGTCGGGCTGGAGCTGCACTACATCATCGCCGCCGTCGTCGGCGGGTGTCTGCTCACCGGTGGCTTCGGTTCGGCGGTGGGGGCCGCGATCGGCGCGCTGATCTTCGGCATGGCGCGCCAAGGCATCGTGTTCGCCCGCTGGGACAGCGACTGGTTCATGCTGTTCCTCGGTGTGCTGCTGCTGGCGGCGGTGCTGGTCAACAACCGATTCCAGAAACGAGCCGAAAGGGTGCGCCGATGACTTCCCTCATCGAGGCCGTCGACCTCGGCAAGAGCTACGGCGGCGTCGTCGCCCTGCGCGAGGTGTCGACGGTGGTGAACGCGGGCGAGGTGACCTGCGTGCTCGGCGACAACGGCGCGGGCAAATCCACGCTGATCAAGATCCTCGCCGGAGTGCACCGGCACGACCGAGGCGAACTGCGCATCGAGGGCGAATCGGTGCGGTTCGCCTCACCGCGCGAGGCGTTGGATCGCGGCATCGCCACGGTGTACCAGGATCTCGCGGTGGTGCCGTTGATGAGCGTGTGGCGCAACTTCGTGCTGGGCTCGGAGCCGACATTCGGATTCGGCCCGTTCCGGCTGCTGGACCGCAAGAAAGGCTGCGCGATCGCGCGAACGGCGTTGGCGGATATGGGTATCGAAATCCGCGACATGGAACAGCCGGTCGGCACGCTGTCGGGTGGGCAGCGGCAATGCGTCGCCATCGCGCGAGCCGTGCACTACGGCGCGAAGGTGCTGATTCTCGACGAGCCGACAGCCGCGTTGGGCGTGAAGCAGGCCGGGGTGGTGTTGCAGTACGTCGTGCGGGCGCGCGAACGCGGGCTCGGCGTCGTGCTCATCACGCACAACCCGCACCACGCCTATCCGGTCGGTGACCGATTCCTGCTGCTGAAGCGGGGCGCGATGCTCGGCTCGTACGAGAAATCGGAGATCGACCTGCCGGAACTGACCCGCCAGATGGCGGGCGGGGCGGAACTGGAGGCGTTGCAGCACGAACTGCGACGCGTGGTGACGCCGTGAACGAGGAGGCGGATTCGTGACCGAGCTGGAGGCGTTGACCATCGGCCGGGTCGGGGTGGACCTGTATCCCGAACAAAGCGGCGTCGCCTTGGCACAGGTGCGCAGCTTCTCGAAATTCTTGGGCGGCACCGCGACCAACGTCGCCGTGGCCGCCGCCCGGCTCGGTCGCCGTACGGCGGTGCTGACCAAGGTGGGCCCCGACGGCTTCGGCGACTTCGTGCGCACGGCGCTGGAGGACTTCGGCGTCTCGTCCCGTTATGTGACGACCGCGCCGGACCTCCAGACGCCCGTGGTCTTCTGCGAGCTCACGCCGCCGTCCGATCCGCCACTGCTGTTCTACCGCGCGCCGATCGCGCCGGACCTGACCATCACTCCGGACGAAGTGCCCTGGGCAGTCGTGGATGCCGTGTCCTTGCTGTGGGTCACCGGCACCGGAGTGAGCGCGGAGCCGGGGCGCGGCACGCAGCGGGACATATTGCTGCGGCGTGCACGACGCGGGCATACGGTGCTCGACCTGGACTACCGGCCGATGTTCTGGCCGGATGTCGAGACCGCGCGGACCGAGATCGGGTGGATGGTCGACCACGTGAACGTAGTGGTCGGAAACCGTGCCGAGGTAGAGATGGCGGTGGGCACCGCTGACCCGCACGCGGCGGCCGATCGGTTGCTCGCCCGTGGAGTGCGCCTCGCGGTGATCAAGCAAGGCGGCGACGGCGTGCTGGTGGCCACCGGCGAGGAACGTTGGACGGTGCCGCCGTGCCGCGTGGACGTGGTGTGCGGGCTCGGCGCGGGTGACGGATTCGGCGGGGCGCTGATCCACGGACTGCTCTCGGACTGGGACCCGCGCCGCATCGCCACCTACGCCAACGCGGCGGGCGCTCTGGTCGCCGCGCGCCTGGCCTGCGCCGACGCGATGCCCACCGGCGCGGAGATCGAGGAACTGCTGTGCGGCTGAGTCGCCTGGGCGGCACCGGGGAGCCGTCGCGCCTGTGGCCGACGGCGCCGACCCGAGTCGAAGCGCGTGCGGACGCCCGTCGGAATCGAGCTCGACTGCGCCCGATGAGTGCGACTGCGCCGACCCACGGCTTGCTCTCGCATGGCGCACGCGGCGCATCCGCCACCGACGCCGACGTGGTGGGCGCATCGGTCGCCACGTCTGGCCTGGGCGGATGCGATGCCCACGCGCGCGGAGATCGAGGAATGCCGTGGGTAGCCGCACGGATTGGGGAAGCAGCTGTGGAGCCGGGCCAGAAATCGAGTAGCTGCTGTGGGACGCCGCGCGGACCGGGGGAGCTGCTGTGGGACGCCGCGCGGACCGGGGGAGCTGCTGTGGGTAAGTCGTGGACTAGGAGAGCTGCCGTGGGTGAGCTGCGGGCTAGGCGAGCTGCTGTGGGAGGCGGCGGACCAGAGGGGCTGCTGTGGGTGAGCAGCCGCGGACTGGAAAACGCGCTGTGCGGCCGAGACTCGAGCCCAGAACGGAGGAGCTGCTGTGCATGTGACCGACGAACGCTGGCGTGAGTTACTGCACGTGCGCGCGACGGACCCCGCCGCGGTCGAACGGGCCTATGCCAAACGGGTTCGCCGCGCCGACCTGTTGGCGGGCAAGCAGACCTTGTTCCTCGTCGCCGCCGACCACCCGGCTCGCGGGGCGCTGGGCGTCGGCGCGGACCGCACTGCCATGGCGGATCGGCGCACGCTGCTGGAACGGCTGCTGATCGCGTTGGCCAACCCGGACGTCGACGGCGTGCTCGGCTCGCCGGACGTCGTCGAGGAACTGTTGCTGCTGGACGCGCTGGACGACAAGGTCGTGATCGGTTCGATGAACCGCGGCGGGCTGGCGGGCGCGGAGTGGGAGATCGACGACCGCTTCACCGGATACGACGCGGACTCCATCGCGCGGTTCCGGCTCGACGGCGGCAAAATGCTGCTGCGCCTGGTCGACTCCGACGCGGGCACCGTGCCGACGCTGCAAGCTTGCGCGGAGGCGGTCTCGGAGCTGGCGGCGCATGAGCTGATGGCGATGGTCGAGCCGCTGCCGTATCACCGGGACGGCTCCGGTGCGCTGGTGATGAGCAAGGACGCGGTCTCGCTGTCGCGGGCGATCACGGTGGCCTCCGGACTCGGCGTCACCTCGGCCTACACCTGGCTGAAGATCCCCGCACCGCAGGATATTTCGGTACTGGACGCCACCACACTGCCGGTTCTCGTGCTGGGCGGTGCACCGTCCGGAGATCCGGCGGTGGATCGAGCGCTGTGGGGCGGGGCGCTCGGCCACGACGTTGTTCGCGGTCTCGTCGTCGGCCGCACCCTGCTGTACCCACCGGACGGCGACGTCGCCAGGGCGGTCGAAACCGCGGCCCGCTTGCTGAAAGAAGCCCGATGAGGCGGGACAGCATCTCGGTACCGGCCTCGCGATGTGCCACAGACGGCGGCGATCGCTCATCGACAGAGCCGATCCGAGCGGTGCCCGTCGTTCCTGCCGTGTACAGCACGGGCACAGTCTCCGACCACTGGCACGGTCGTCGGCGAACGGGTCGGCCGACTGTGTTCGCCCGGCGAGGCGACCGAGTTGCCGGTTCTGGATCGAGCATGGAGGAGGTGCGATGACACTGCATCGTCCGGAAGGAACGCTGCGTCATGACGGTGACCCGATCCTGCTGACTCCCGACGACGCCGGATGGACCTATGCCGGGCTGCGGGTGCTGCGGATCGACGCGGGCGAGTCGCGGACAGTTCGGACGGGGGAGTTCGAGGCGTTCGTCCTGCCGCTGTCGGGGGCGTGCACGGTCCGCGTCGACGGCGAGACCTACGCGCTGACCGGCCGGAAATCGGTCTTCACCCGAGTGACGGATTTCGCCTACGCCCCGCGCGACGCCGAACTGGAAATCGTGGCCGAGGGCGGTGACCTCGAGGTGGCACTGCCGATGGCCCGCTGCGGGAGACGGCTCGAGCCGAGATACGGCCCCGCCGAGGAGGTGCCGGTCGAAATTCGAGGCGCGGGAAGCGCGACGCGTCAGGTGACCAACTTCGGCATACCCGGTGTGTGGGAACACGCGGACAAGCTCAACGCCTGCGAGTTGATCACCCCGGACGGCAACTGGTCGTCCTATCCGCCGCACAAGCACGACGAGGCCAGCGCCTGCGAGGTCGTCAACGAGGAGATCTACTACTTCCGCATCGCCGGACGGGACGGCATCACCCCGTCCCGCGAGGGATTCGGTATGCACCGCACGTACACCGCCGACGGCACGGTGAACGAGAACGTCGTGGTCCGCGACGGTGACGTCTTCCTGATCCCGCGCGGTTATCACGGCCCGTGCATCGCCGCGCCTGGTTACCCCATGTACTACCTCAACGTGCTGGCCGGTCCGGCGCCCGAGCGATCGATGGCGTTCTGCGACGACCCCGCGCACAGCTGGGTGCGGGCGCGCTGGGACGCCGAGCCGATCGATCCGCGCTGCCCGGTCACTTCCCACGAAGGACGGATCGGATGAAGCTCACCACGGCGCAGGCGCTGGTGGCCTGGTTGATCGCCCAGCGCTCGGAGACACTCGACGGCCGCGAGGCGCCGTTGTTCCCCGCCGTCTTCGCGATCTTCGGCCACGGAAACGTGCTCGGCCTCGGCACCGCGCTGCACGAGCGGCGCGCCGAACTCCCCGTCTGGCGCGGGCACGCCGAAGAGGGGATGGCGCTGGCCGCCGTCGGCTATGCGAAGGCCACTCATCGGCGTCAGGTCGGTGTCGCCACCTCATCGATCGGTCCCGGCGCGCTCAACATGGTGACGGCGGCGGGCGTCGCACACGCGAATCGCCTCCCGCTCCTCCTCCTTCCTGGCGACACCTTCACCGGACGCGCGCCGGACCCGGTTCTGCAACAGGTCGAGCACTTCGGCGACCCGACCGTCACCGTGAACGACGCGTTCCGCGCGGTGAGCCGCTACTTCGACCGCGTCACACGCCCGGAACAGTTGATCGCCACTTTGCCCCAGGCGGCCGGGGTGCTCACCGACCCGGCCGACGCCGGCCCGGTCGTCCTGGCGCTTCCACAGGACGTCCAGGCCGAGACCTACGACTTCCCTGACACGCTTTTCGAGCCGGTGCTGCACCGTCTCACCCGGCCACGTCCCGACCACCGGGCACTCGCCGAAGCCGTCGCCGCACTGCGCGCCGCGCACCGTCCGCTGCTGATCCTCGGCGGCGGCGTCCGGTATTCGGGCGCGGGACGCACCCTGCTGGAATTCGCCGAGAAGCACGGCATTCCGATTGTGGAGACCACCGCGGGCCGCACCCTGGTGCCGCACGAGCATCCGCTGTACGCGGGACCGCTCGGCATCACCGGCTCGGCGTCGGCGAACGCGATGGCGGCTGACGCCGACCTGGTCCTCGCGGTCGGCACCCGGTTGCAGGACTTCACCACCGCGTCCTGGACGGTCTTCGCACCGGACGTTCGTCTGGTCACCATCAACGTGGCACGCTTCGACGCCGTCAAGCACGGCGCGCTAGCGGTGGTCGGCGACGCCGAGGCCACCGTGTGCGAGCTGGCCGGGCGGATGGGGGAGTGGCGAGTCGACGCCGAGTGGACCGCGCGAGCCGCCGAGCAGCGGGGCGCCTGGGACGCGCACATCGATGAACTGCGCGCGCCGACCCCGGGCGCGCCGAGCTACGCCCAGGTGGTCGGCGCCGTGAACGACCTGAGCGGGCCGAGCGACTATGTGCTGACGGCCTCCGGCGGCCTGCCCGGTGAACTCGTCGGCGGCTGGCGGGCGACCGGTGGCGCGCCGACCATGGACGTGGAATACGGCTTCTCCTGCATGGGCTACGAGCTGGCGGGCGCGTGGGGCGCGGCCATGGCGCGCACCGACGGCGTGGTGACGACGCTGCTCGGCGACGGCTCGTATCTGATGCTGAACTCGGAGTTGTTCTCGGCGGCCTTCGCGGGGCATCCGTTCGTCGCGGTGGTCTGCGACAACGACGGCTATGCCGTGATCGCGAGGCTGCAAGAGGGGCAGGGCGGTGAGCCGTTCAACAACTTCTATGCCGATTGCCGCACCACGCGGGAACAACCGCCGCGAGTCGATTTCGCCGCCCATGCCGCCGCTCTGGGGTGTGCCGCTTTCACCGCCGCCGACCTGGACGAATTTCGTGACGCGTACCTGCGGGCGCGGGCGACGGCGATGGCCGAGCAGCGCCCCGCGGTGCTGGTTGTGCGGACGCGGCCGTCGTCGTGGACCGACGCGGGCGCCTGGTGGGAGGTCGGCGTGCCCGAGCAGCTGCCGGGCCGCGCCGCCTACGACGAGGCGAAACCGCGCCAGGTGCGCTACCTCCGGCCGTGAACAGAACTTAATGAACAGTGCGCCCGATGGGCCACGGACCTAGGCTGAAGTAGGAGTCTAGGCGTGGTACGCTGAAATGCGCTGCGGCACAAGATAACTGGTAGCGAATCCGTATCGGTTTCGAGCCGCGTCGCAAAGAAGCTCCACGCTGCCTGGCGCAGTTCGGTGGGGCATGCTCGTCAGGGAGGGTGACGGGCGTTATCCGGCGAAAAGTACGGGTATCCGACGGGCGGGCCCCGGCGATGTCGCGTGATCGGGACCCGACCGAGCGTGGGAGGTGACAGACCAGCCCGCCCCTGAGCGAGCATTGCGAGTGCACTCGCGCACGACCGAGCCGAGCGTCCTCGTGAGCGTTAGCTCACAGTTGGTGGTGCGAAACGTGAGTAATTCGTCGGATCATGGCATCGTTGATCTACGAGACCAGGGCATCTCGATAACACCACCTGGCTCGTCTACAGAAAGTATGAAATGGCTCAAGGCATTGTGAAGTGGTTCAACAGCGAGAAGGGCTTCGGCTTCATCGCACAAGACGGCGGAGGGCCCGACGTCTTCGTGCACTACTCGGCTGTGAGCGGCTCGGGTTTCCGGTCCCTCGATGAGGGGCAGCGCGTGGAGTTCGAGATCGGCCAGGGACAGAAGGGTCCGCAGGCCCAGGACGTCCGCGTTCTCTGATCGCGACTTGACTTTCGAAAGGCCCCGCACCGGGACGGTGTGGGGCCTTTCCGCTTGTTCGGAGGTCCTCACGCCTCGGAGCGGGTGAAGGTGACATGGGTGACGGCGGGGGAGTGGGTCACCGAGGCGACCTGGTAGCCCGGCAGTTCGCCCAGATCGTCGTAGAGGCGCTCGCCCGCGCCGAGCAGGATCGGGACGACGGCCAAATGCAACTCGTCCACCAGCCGCGTCCGCAGGAACTGCCGCACCGTGGAGCAACCGCCGCCCAAGCGCACGTCTTGGCCGTTCGCCGCGTCGAACGCGCGGTGCAGCACCGCCTCGGGGGTTTCGTCCACGAAGTGGAAGGTGGTCCCGCCCTCCATCCCGAACGACGGGCGTGGATGGTGCGTCAGGACGAAGACGTCGTGGTGGTACGGCGGATTGTCGCCCCACCAACCCGTCCATTCGTGGTTCGGCCATGCTCCGCGAATCGGACCGAACATATTGCGGCCCATGATGGTCGCGCCGATGCCGCGATCGCCCGCGGCCAGATGCTCATCGTCGACGCCGGGATCGTTCGTGGCCTCCGGGTTGGCGTAAGGGGTCGCGAAGACCCACTCGTGCAGTCGCGTGCCGCCTTCGCCCAGCGGATTGTCCGGCCCTTGGTTCGGACCGGCGACATAGCCGTCCAGGGAGATCGCCAGGTTGTGTACGCGCAGCTTCGGCATGCCCACTCATTCCCACTAAGTGATTGCAATTCGCAATCGGTTGGAGGCAGCGTACGTCCAACTGGTTGTATATTGCAAGCAGTAGTTGACGACCGACAGGAGTGCCGGATGCGCGAGGAGGGACGTTCGGGATGCCCGATCAACGCGACGATCGAGGTGATCGGCGACCGGTGGACGCTGCTGGTGCTGCGTGACGTGATGTTCGGCAACCGGCGGCACTTCCGCGAACTGCTGGCCGGATCGGAGGAGGGCATCGCCTCCAACATCCTGTCCGACCGGCTCAAGCGCCTGGTAGCCGCCGGGCTGCTCAGCCGTGCGGACACCAGGCCCGGCCAGAAGGCCGAATACCGGCTCACCGAAGCGGCCATCCAATTGGTGCCGATCATGGCGCAGCTCGGCGCGTGGGGTCTGCGGCACCGCCCGACCACTAAGCGCCTCCGGGTTCGCGCCGAATTGCTCGAGGCGGGCGGTCCGCGGCTATGGGCGGATTTCATGGACGAATTGCGCGAGGGCCACCTCGGCATCCCGCGCCCGGATCCGGACCGTCCGACCGCCACCCAGCGACTCGCCCAGGCTTACGCCGACGCCGTCGCCGAGGACGATCGGAAAGTCGCCTCGTAGGCGTCAGCCCGCCAGTGTCTCGGAGCGGAAGAACTCCGCGGTGATCGCCCTGGCCCGAGTGATGTCCTGGCCCCGAGATTTGACGAAAACCTCCTCCGCACAGGCGAATTCGGCGGCGATGAACGCGGAGATCGGCGCGGGCGCCGACCCGCTGCCCATCTCGCGGGTTCGCGATTTGAGGTCGGTCAGCTCGGTCACCGCCGCCGACAACTCCGCGGGCAGCTCGCACTGCCGCAACAGTGTGGGCAGATGCATCGGCGCCACCGCCGCCCCGGGACGCTCGCGCAGCCAGCGCAGTGCCATCGCCGGACGCAGCGCGTAGAACACCTTCTTCAGCGATCCGGTGCGCTCGAACAGCTCCCACTGCTTGGCGCCCAGGTGCAGATAGTGCCGGGCGACCCTGTCACGGTCGGCGACCTCATCGGCCAGCGCGCGCAATCGGTCGCGAAACAGCGGGTCGCCGCGGTACACGATCGGCGACATCAGCCATTCGATCAGCACGGCGTTGCCCTGCACCAGCAAGCGCAGCGCTTTGGCCAGATCCCAGCCGTTCACGTCGAGCAGATCCGTGAGCGGCGTCTCCACCACGTCGCGGGTGCGCCACGGGGACAGGTAGGTCTCCAGCGTGGCGACGTAGACGAACCGGCAGTCGTAGTCCGAATCGGGAGACGGAAAGCCCCACGCGCGGCTGCCGCTTTCGATCGCCAACCGGATCGACACCCGGTGGTCCAGCTCCACCCGGTCCAGCTCGCGATCGATGGACCCGACCACCGTCGGGTCCATCGAATCCGGTATCGCGCGCAGAGACATGGAGCGATGGTAGGTGCCGCAGCGAGGTTGTCGCAGCTGCATTTTCGTCGTTCAGGACCGGTGCACGCCCCTTCCGAGCGCGGCGACCGGCACGGCCATGAGCGCGAGCGTCCCGCCCAGCCACATGGCGGCGGCCACGCCGATCGCGTCCGCCGCCAGACCGCCGGTCAGCGACCCCAGCGCGATGGCGGCATTGAAAACACCCGCGAACAGGGCGGACGCGCCTTCCTTCGCCTGCGGCGCCGCGGCGAAGACCAAGCTTTGCGTGCTCACCGAGACCCCGCCGTAGGACACGCCCCACACGATCATCAGCGCGACAGCCCCCGGCAGGGAGCCGCCCAGCGCAGGCAAGGCGATCGTGGTCGCGGCGAGAATCGAGCCGATCGCGATCAAGGTCTTCCGCGGTGCCCGCGCCGCAGCGGCTCCTGCGCCGAAATTGCCTGCGACACCGGCGATCCCGTAGATGAGCAACAGCGCACCGAGCGTTTCCGCATCGACGCCGGTCGCTCCCTCGAGCGCAGGCCGCACATAGGTGTAGGCGGTGAAGTGGCCGGTTACCAGGAAGGCGACAACGAGCAAGGCGATTCGCAAGCCGGGTTGCCGCGACAGTCGCAACACGCCACGCAATGCCAAGGTTTCCGTCGCGGGCAGACGCGGCAGCAGCACCGCCAGAGCCGCGAGCACCAGTACTGCCAGGCAGGCCGCGGCCACGAACGCGATCCGCCACCCGGCGAGCGCACCCAAGAAAGTTCCCGCCGGAATGCCGAGCACCGACGCGACCGCGACGCCGGAGAAGACCAGCGAGGTCGCGGCGGCGACCGATCGCGCGGGCACCAGCCGCGCGGCCAGGCTCGCCGCGATCGCCCACACCCCGCCCATGCCGACGCCGACCAGCACCCGCGCCCCGATCAGCACGCCGAAGGTGGGGGCGGCGGCCGCGCCGAGATTGCCCAGCGCGAGCAGCGCCAGCAATCCGCACAGCACCACCTTGCGCTCGACTCGGCGCAGCGTCGCGGTGACCAAGGGCGCGGCCAGCGCGGCGACCAGGCCTGTCACCGTCAACGCGAGACCGGCGCGGCCTTCGCTCACTCGCAGCGCCGAGCCGATCGGAGTGAGCAGTCCGACCGGCAACATCTCGGCGGTGACCACCGTGAACGTGCCCGCTGCGACCGCGCCCACTCCGAGCCAACCGCGTAGCGACGAAACCGGCTGCGAAGCAACGACTTCTCGAACCTGTGTCATGTCTTCCAGACAAAAGGCTCCCGGTATGGGGAAACAACGGCGAAGGTCTCATAGTTCTATGAGCTGGACTCATCGACCGTGGAAGGGAGGCAGATGAGTGGGCTGGAGGTCCGTGAACTGGAAGCGTTTCTTGCGCTCGCCGAGGAACTGCACTTCGGGCGGGCCGGTGCTCGGCTGTATGTGTCGCAGAGCCGGGTGAGCCAGCTACTGCGCTCGCTGGAGCGGCGCATCGGCGGACAGCTCGTGGAACGGACCAGTCGCACCGTCCGGTTGACCCCGCTCGGCGCGGATTTCCTCGCCGCGCTGCGGCCCGCCTATGCCGCGTTGCGCGCGACGGTCGACGATGCTCGCGCCGCCGCCCGGGGTGCGGACGGGATCTTGCGCATCGGATTCCAAGGCGCGGGCAACGATCACCTGATGGCCGCGGTCGAGTTGTTCCAGCAGTGGCACCCGGACTGCTCGGCCGAGCTGGTCGAGATACCGCTGGCCGACCCGTTCGGTGCGGTGCGGCGCGACGAGGTCGACGCCGCTGTCGTGCTGCTGCCGATGGGCGAGGGAGATCTCGTGCTCGGCTCGGTGTTCGCGGGGCAGCCGCAGACGCTCGCGCTGGCCAGTGCCCACCCGCTTGCGGGCCGGGCCGAACTGTCGGTAGAGGAACTCGCCGCTCTTCCACTGATAGGAGTGCGCGCGCCCGCGCCGGAGTATTGGCGCAGAGCTCAGGCGCTCGACGTCACGCCGGGCGGTCGAAGGGTGCGCTCCGGGCCCGAGGTCGGCACGTTGGAAGAAGGTCTCGCCGCGGTGGCGGCCGGCCGCGGAGCGATGTTGCTGTGTCATCCCACCGCGGATTCCCACCGCAGACGGCCGGTGGCCTTCGTGCCGGTCACCGGGATCGCCGAGTCCCGGCTCGGACTGGTGTGGCGTCGGTATCGCGAGACACCGCGGGTGCGCGCGTTCTCCCGCGCCGTCGCGGCCACCAAGCCGTCCGAAGATGTGCGATCGGTCACTGTCGGGGCATCCTGACGGTCTGCCGTCGCGGCGCCCGGCGAATCGACAACAGGGCCGCCGACGTGGAGCCGAGCATTTCTCCGTCTACCCCTTCGACGTATTCGAAAGTTATTTGGTATCTCTATTGCCGGGTTTGTCGAAGTGGCTCGAATCACTCGGCAGCCTCTTTTCCGGACGCGGCGCGAGATTCGTAC
This sequence comes from Nocardia sp. NPDC047038, assembly GCF_040644075.1. Classification (NCBI taxonomy): domain Bacteria; kingdom Bacillati; phylum Actinomycetota; class Actinomycetes; order Mycobacteriales; family Nocardiaceae; genus Nocardia; species Nocardia sp. NPDC047038. The sequence goes on from NZ_JBEYVQ010000001.1 coordinate 502,859, forward strand.
GAAGTTTTTCTGGAATGTCGCATTCGACTTCTGTTAGCGAGGGAAATCTTCTAGCGCTTTCGGTGTCTTGACCTGGACAAACGTATAGATTCCCAGCTCATTCGCAATGGGATGAGTGTCGTGAGTCACATTTCGATTGATATGTGGTCTGCATTACCAAACATTCGAATTCTGTAACTGTCGCCGATCCGGCACCGACATGCCCCGTGTCAGCCAGTTCGACTGGATAAGTTTCGAGGAAGAGGTATTTCCATGATCCCCGTTATCATCGACACCGGTAGCGCTGCCTTGAACGGTCTTTTCGGCACCCTCGGCGCCGCGCTGCACGGTCTTGTCGACACCCTGTGGACGGGTTCCTTCGGCGGCCGCTGACCGACGTAACGGTCGAGCAGAGTCGACCGGGTCGCACGCCGACCGATGGCGTGACCGAGCGGGCCCCCGCACCTGGTGGTGTGGGGGCCCGCCGCTGTGTGCGGTTGGTGGACGAGCCGGGGTGGTCGGGTTCCGCCGCGATGAGGTCCGCGCCGATGCCGGGAAGGTCGAAGCACAGTGCGGCCGCGTGTGCTGCGCGTCGACAAGCCGCGCCCCGCAACGGGCGGGATCGGCCGCGCGGCCGGGATGTCGGCGGTCGGGATCGGCCTCGTGCCGCGTGGTCAGCGGTGGGTGTGGCCCCGTGCCCTCGACGCCGGAGTCGGAGATCAGCCTTGCGCCGCGATGTCGGAGTGCGAGATCAGCCCTGCGCCGCGACCGCGGAGATCCGGCTGAGTTCTGCCGCCACCTGGGTCGGGTGGGTCAGTTGCGGGTAGTGGCCCGCGCCTTCGATCGAAATCCGCTCTCGCGCGTTCGGGGCGGTGACCGGGTCGTCGGAACCGGCGATGATCCGCACCGGCACGTCGATCCGGTCCAGCAGAGTTCGCAACTCTGCACGCCGCGCGGGAGCGCTCGCCTCGCGCAACGCGCCGACCGTTCGACCCGCGACGCCCGGCCTGCGCAGGTTCGCCGCCGCGCTCGCGATGGCGTCGCTCTCGGGCACGCCGAGCCGTTTCGACAAGGCCGCCGCCGAGATCCGGCGCATCGCCGCGGTCGCGAGTGGCGAGCGCAGCAGCCGGCCCGACCGCGGCTGCAAGAAGGCGGGCGCGACCAGCACCACGCCGGAGACTCGGTCGGGATGCTGCGCCGCGTACCGCAGCACCGGGCCGCAGCCGAGCGAGTGGCCGACCAGAACGGGGCGCGTGTGCACCGAAGCGAGCAATCCCGGCAGCACCGCGTCACGATCCCCGGGCGCCGAACGCCCGAGGCCGGGCAGGTCCACGACCAGGCTGGGCCCGTCCAGCTCCGCGCGCACCTCGTTCCATGACTCGCCGTCCAACGGAAGGCCGTGCACCAGGACGTAAGCGGGGCGGACGCGCTCGCCGCCGACCCAGACGCCGTCGGCGAAACCGGCTGTCGGGTCATCGGCCACCGCGCCGAACCGGGTGGCCACGAGATGGTCGGCCCAGCCCAGGAGGGTCGCCTCGGTCGGCGGCATGGTGAGCCCGGCCCGGCGCGCCACTTCCAGCGCCGCCGATGTGTCGTAGCGGTCGTCGGCGATGAAGCTGAGCGTCTCCGGGTCGGCGCCGGTGAGTGCGGGCGGAAGCTTCGAGATGACGCCGACCGGAATCGAGAACCGGGGCGCGCGGACGCCCAGGTGATCCGCCAGTAGCCGAACAAGTTTCGGCAGCACGGGAGTCCGATCATCCAGAACCGTGTAGGACCGGCCCGCGGTATCGGGCAGCGTGGGCAGGCTGATCAAGAAATCCGTGAAGTAGTCCAGATCCACGATGGGCACGAAGGTCTCGGGCCCGCCGGGGAGAGCCGGAAGCCGCCCGTTCCACAGATCCTCGACGACGCTCGGCAGCCCGATGTATTGACCGGGGCCGATGACGCTGCTCGGGTTCGCGATGGTCAGCGCGACGCCGAGTTCCGCCGCCCGGCGGCGCAGCAGCGGATCCGATTCGAACTTCGACGCGCCGTACGCGCCGTTCTCGTAGTGCTGCTCCTCGGATTCCTCCACGGTGATCCGGTACCCGGTGATGTGCACGACGCGTCGCAACTCGGGAAGGGCGGCGGCCCATTCCAGCACCCGCAGCGCCCCGGTGACGTTCACCGCGTACGCGTCCTCGGGGGCGAGCCCGAAGGCGAATCGGGCCGCGCAGTTGTACACGTCGCGCACGCCGGACGCGTCGAACTCGGCGGGCAGGCCGAGGTCCGGCGCGGTCACGTCACAGGTGAGGATCTCCAACCCGCTCTCGTCCACGCCTTGTCTGCGCAGCCAACTGGTGAGCCGCTCCGCGCTGCCAGCACGCAATGCGGCGGCGACGGAATGCCCCTGCTGGAGCAGGCGGGCGACCGCATTGCGGCCGAGGAACCCGGCGGCTCCGAAAACGATGCTGTCGGACATGACGTCCTCCTTACTAGACCGGTCTACATATTCTGTGGACATGGAAAACTTCTTGCGGTATCGGCGGATTCGGCCTCAGATCATGGCGCGCAGTGTGCGTTCGACCCGTTCCAAGGGTTCACGGCTTCGCTGCGCACGTGCCAGCAGCAGTGCGCCCTCGACCATCGCGAGCACCGCCGCCGCCAGATCGTCCGCGTCGTCGCGGCCGTCGGCCCGCAGCCGGATCCGCAGCGCCTGCTCCCAAGCGGCGTAGGCGGCGGCGCATTCGGCCTGGATCGGATCGTTCGCCGCCGCGACGTCCAGGGCGACGGTGGCGACCGGGCAGCCTTGTTGCCAGCCGGATGCTTCCAGCCGGTCGCCGAACGCTCGGAGCAGTCTGCTCGCGGCCTCGGCGGCATCGCCGGGCTCGATGGTGTCGATCAGCGCGGCGATCTCCTTGCCCGCTTGGGCGACCGCCGCCGCGACCAATTCGTCCTTGCCGCCGGGGAAATGGAAGTACAACGATCCGCGCGGCGCCCCACTGGCCGCCAGGATCTGGTTGAGCCCTGCGCCGTAGTAACCGTGCCGCTCCACCAGCGTGCGCGCCGCGTCGACGAGTTTGCCGCGAGTCTCGGTGCCTTTGACGCCCATGCGGTGACTGTAGACCGGTCTGCATATTTTTGCCAGCGTCGGGACTGACGACGGCCGCCCACCAGGTGGTAGCCGGGTCGGAAATCGCGCGCACTAAGCTGGTCGGCGGTAATTGCCGACCCCATTCCCCAGGAGTACTCCACGTGAGCCAAGCAGGCCGTCCTGTAGTTCTGATCGCCGACAAGCTCGCCCAGTCGACCGTCGACGCGCTCGGTGACGGTGTCGAGGTCCGGTGGGTGGACGGACCGGACCGCCCGGCCCTGCTGGCCGCGGTGCCCGAGGCCGACGCGCTGCTCGTGCGGTCGGCGACCACGGTCGACGCCGAGGTCCTGGAAGCCGGGAAGAACCTGAAGATCGTCGCTCGCGCGGGCGTCGGCCTGGACAACGTCGACGTTCCCGCCGCCACCGAGCGCGGCGTCATGGTCGTGAACGCGCCCACCTCGAACATTCACACCGCCGCCGAGCACGCGGTCACCCTCTTGCTGTCCGCCGCCCGCCAGATCCCGGCCGCGGACGCCACCCTGCGTGAGCACACCTGGCAGCGCAGCAAGTTCAACGGCGTCGAGATCTTCGACAAGACCGTCGGCGTCGTCGGCCTCGGCCGCATCGGCCAGCTGTTCGCCGCGCGACTGGCCGCCTTCGAGACCAAGATCGTCGCCTACGACCCCTACGTGTCGCCCGCGCGCGCCGCGCAGCTCGGCATCGAGCTGCTCAGCCTGGACGAACTGCTCGAGCGTGCCGATCTGATCTCGATCCACCTGCCGAAGACCCCGGAGACCAAGGGCATCATCGGCAAGGAGGCCATCGCCAAGACCAAGCCCGGCGTGATCATCGTCAACGCCGCGCGCGGTGGCCTGGTCGACGAGGCCGCCCTGGCCGAGGCCATCAAGTCCGGCCACGTGCGCGCCGCGGGCCTGGACGTGTTCGAGACCGAGCCGTGCACCGACAGCCCGCTGTTCGACCTGCCGCAGGTCGTGGTGACCCCGCACCTGGGCGCCTCCACCTCCGAGGCGCAGGACCGCGCGGGCACCGACGTCGCCAAGTCGGTGCTGCTTGCGCTCGCCGGTGAGTTCGTGCCCGGCGCGGTGAACGTCACCGGTGGCGCCGTCGGCGAAGAGGTCGCCCCCTGGCTGGACATCGTCCGCAAGCAGGGCGCCCTGCTCGGCGCGCTGTCCAACGAGCTGCCGGTCAGCGTGGAGGTGCAGGTGCGCGGCGAGCTGGCCGCGCAAGAGGTCGGCGTACTGGAGCTGTCCGCGCTGCGCGGCATCTTCTCCGCGCTGGTCGAGGACCAGGTCACCTTCGTCAACGCGCCCGCGCTGGCCAAGGAGCGTGGCATCACCGCCGAGGTCACCACCGCGACGGAGAGCCCGAGCCACCGCAGCGTCGTCGACCTGCGCGCCGTGTTCGGTGACGGCAGCACCCTGAACGTGGCGGGCACGCTGACCGAGCCGCAGCTGGTGGAGAAGATCGTCAACGTCAACGGGCGCAACTACGACATGCGCGCCGAGGGCCTCAATCTGGCCATCCTGAACTACGACGACCGGCCGGGCGCGCTGGGCAAGATCGGCACCAAACTCGGCGAGGCCGAGGTCGACATCCTGGCCGCGCAGCTGACCCAGGACGTCGACAAGGAGGGCGCCACCGTGGTGCTGCGCGTGGCCCGCGAGGTGCCCGCCGACGTCCAGGCCGCGATCGCCGAGTCCGTCGGCGCGGCCAAGGTCGTCCAGGTCGACCTGTCCTGATCCGATCCGGGGCGCGGCCCCGGTGAACTCGGAATCGGCGCCGCGCACGAGCACTCGTGCGCGGCGCCGGTCTCTTCGTCGGCGCGCAGGCCCGCCGCGCGCCCGGTGCTCGGCGATCCGGCCGCGCCGAGTACCGTGACGGTGCTGCGGTCACCCGGCCGGAATGTCGTGCGCACGCCGACGGTCGCCTCCGGGCCGCACGTTGCGGCGGCCCGCGACCGGCAATATCGAACGGAGCATTTGTCATGAAGCTTGCTGTCATCCCGGGCGACGGGATCGGGCCCGAGGTCATCGCCGAGGCGCTCAAGGTGCTCGACGCGGTCGTGCCAGGCGTCGAGAAGACCGAGTACGACCTCGGCGCGCGCCGCTACCACGCGACCGGCGAGATCCTCCCGGATTCGGTGCTGCCCGAACTGAAGCAGCACGACGCGATCCTGCTCGGCGCGATCGGCGATCCGTCGGTGCCCAGTGGCGTGCTCGAACGCGGCCTGTTGCTGCGCACCCGGTTCGCGCTGGACCACCACGTGAACCTGCGGCCGTCCAAGCTGTTCCCTGGCGTGACCAGCCCGCTGGCCGGCAACCCTGACATCGACTTCGTCGTCGTGCGCGAGGGCACCGAGGGCCCGTACACCGGCACCGGCGGCGCGATCCGCGTCGGCACCCCGCACGAGGTGGCGACCGAGGTCAGCACCAACACTCGCTTCGGCATCGAGCGCGTGGTGCGCTACGCCTTCGCCAAGGCGCAGGCCCGGCGCAAGCACCTGACGCTGGTGCACAAGAACAACGTGCTCACCTTCGCCGGCTCGCTGTGGCAGCGCACGGTGGACGAGCTCGCGGCCGAGTTCCCCGACGTCACAACGGCTTACCAGCACATCGACGCCGCGACCATCCACATGGTCAACGACCCGGGCCGGTTCGACGTGATCGTCACCGACAACCTCTTCGGCGACATCATCACCGACCTGGCCGCCGCCGTGAGCGGTGGCATCGGCCTCGCCGCCAGCGGCAACATCGACGCGTCCGGCACGAATCCGAGCATGTTCGAGCCGGTGCACGGCAGCGCCCCCGACATCGCGGGCCAGTCCAAGGCCGACCCGACCGCGGCGATCCTCTCGGTCGCCCTGCTGCTCAACCACCTCGGCGACGCCGAGGAGGCCGCGCGCATCGAGTCGGCGGTCGCGAAGGACCTCGAGTCTCGCTCCGGCACTGCGTCGACCGTGGAAATCGGCGACCGCATCGCGGCCACTCTCTGACCGTCGCGCAGGAAGGCCCCGCTGCCACTCCGGCAGCGGGGCCTTTCGCGTTCACACGCAGATCGTGCTGCCTGCGCAGTGATTCGGCATCGTGGTCCGACCAGGTGGCCGCGTCCTCCGCCTCCCGCAGCGCCCGATCGATCGTCGATCGGGAGACGTCGTGGGTGCCGAAGAGCGACTCCGCCTGGCGGGCGAATTCCGCGGCGGCCTCCCGCGCCCGCGGCGCGCTCGACCGACATCGAGTCGAGATCGTCCGGGGCGATCTGCATGCGGAGTGCGGCCCTGTGCCGCGGACCCGGCAATCCTTCGACGCGCGAACCTAGGCGGGGTCGCGGGGAACCAGCGGGACCGCCGCGACGGCCGAGACCGCGGCCAGAAGGAAGGCGGCGGGGAAGCCGCTCGCGGTGATCAGGGCGCCGAACACGGGTGGAACCGCGGCCATCGCGAGGTTCTGCCCGGTGTTCTGGATGCCGAGGCCCCGGCCGCTCCAGTACGGGCCCGCGATCTCGGCGACCGCGGTGAAGGCCAAGCCGTTGTCGGAGACGGTGATCACGGACGCGGCGATCAGCAGCGGAATGGCGGCCCACCACCAGTGGGTCGACGCGGTCAGCGCCAGCGCGGTCATCGACAGCACGGCGGCGACGGCCACCGTGCGCAGCGGGCCCATCCGGCTGCCGACCCGATCCGACCACGCGCCCGCACCGATGCGGCCAAGCGCGCCGAGGATCTGTGTGACGGTCACCAGCGCACCCGCCGCGGCCAACGACCAGCCGACATCCCGGTGCAACCACAGCAGCGCGAACGTCCACACGGTGCCCTGCGGGACGACGAGCAGAACCGAGACCAGATGGATGCGCCACAGCATGGCGTTGTCGCGATAGGGATTGGCGCGCAACGCCGGATCGGCGGCGGCGCGATCGGGACGCGGCGGGTCCACGATGCCGGCCAGACAACCCATGGCCGCCACACCCGCCATGAGTGCGGGAACCAGAATGGCCGCGGGTACACCGTGGGCGGAGGCGACGGCCGGAATCGCCAGCGCGCCGACACCGACGCCCAGCGGCTGCGCGGTCTGCCGGATGCCCATCGCCAGCCCGCGCCGCTGCGGCGGGAACCAGCCGACGATCACCCGGCCGCTCGCGCCGTTCGTGCTGGCCGCCCCGACGCCCCCGAGAAACAGCAGCGCGCCGAGGGCGATGTCGTTCGTCGTCGCCGCGGCGGCGCAGCCCGCCGCCAGCATCAGCAGCGGACCACCGACCAGCACCTTGCGTTCGCCGATCCGGTCCACCAGATAACCCCACGCGATCAGGGTGCACACCAGCCCGACGGTGGGCATGGCCACCAGCAGGCCCGCCGTCGCCAGCGGCAAGCCACGGTCGGTCAGCGCGGGCAGCAGGAACGGGACGCCGTGGATGAAGACCGCGCTGGAGGCCTGGGCGAACACGCCGAGACCGAGCATGGACCAGCGCCGAACCTCGTCGATCTGCGTAACGGTCGCCATCGGCCTCACCTCGGAATCTCATTATTTGGGATACAATTCCCATTGTGTGAACTTCGCTGCTCACGGTACACCCGGCGGCGGCTCGATTCGACGGTTGCGGCTGTCGGGCTGCTCACAGCGCGCGCCGTCGCCGGATCCGGGCGGATTCCGTACCACCCGGTCGGGCGCGTTCGAGCAGGTGACGGTGGGTAGATAGACTCCGGGCATGCGTCTAGGTCGAGTTGCCAGTCCCGATGGAGTCGCTTTCGTCAGCATCGAAGGCGACGGAAGCGACAGCGTGGCCAAGGAGATCGCGGAACACCCGTTCGGCACACCGACGTTCACCGGCCGCAGCTGGCCGCTGGCCGACGTACGGCTGCTCGCGCCGATCCTGGCCAGCAAGGTGGTCTGCATCGGCAAGAACTACGCCGCCCACGCTGCGGAGATGGGTGGTCCCGCGCCCGCCGACCCGGTGATCTTCCTCAAGCCGAATACCGCGATCGTGGGGCCGAACGCCCCGATCATCCTGCCGCCCAGTTCATCTCAGGTCGACTACGAAGGGGAACTGGCGATCGTCATCGGCCGCCCCTGCAAGGACGTGCCCGCCGCCCGCGCGCTGGACGTGGTGCTGGGTTACACCGCCGCCAACGATGTGACCGCCCGCGACCAGCAGCGCCACGACGGCCAGTGGACCAGGGGCAAGGGCTACGACACGTTCTGCCCGCTCGGTCCGTGGATCGAAACCTCCCTGGACCCTTCGGATCTGGAGGTCGTCACCGAGCTCGACGGTGAAGTGCGTCAGCGCAGCCGCACTTCGCTTCTGCTGCAGGACATTCCGAAGCTCATCGAGTGGATCACCACCGTGATGACACTGCTGCCCGGTGACGTCATCCTCACCGGCACCCCGGAGGGCGTCGGCCCGATGCGGGAGGGCCAGCAGGTGTCGGTGACCGTCGAGGGCATCGGAACCCTCACCAATCCCGTTGCCGCCAAACGCTGATCGAAAGAGAGCCATGACTGAAGTACGGGTCCGATTCTGCCCGTCACCGACCGGGACGCCGCACGTCGGCCTGATCCGGACGGCGCTGTTCAACTGGGCCTACGCCCGCCACCACGGTGGCGCATTCGTCTTTCGAATCGAAGACACCGATGCCGCACGGGATTCCGAGGAATCCTACCGGGCGATTATCGACGCGCTGCGCTGGCTCGGCCTCACCTGGGACGAGGGGCCGGAGGTCGGCGGGCCTTACGCGCCATATCGCCAGTCGCAACGAAAAGAACTGCACCAGGACGTTGTTCGGCGTTTGCTGGAGGCCGGTGAGGCTTACGAATCGTTCTCCACGCCGGAGGAAGTCGAGGCCCGTCATCGCGCCGCGGGACGCGATCCGAAGCTCGGTTACGACAACTACGATCGCGACCTGACGCCGGAGCGGATCGAGGCGTACCGGGCCGAGGGGCGCGCCGCCGTCGTCCGGCTGCGGATGCCAGAAGAAGACCTGTCCTGGAACGATCTGGTGCGCGGGGAGACCACCTTCAAGGCCGGCAGCGTCCCGGACTTCGCGCTCACCCGCGGCAACGGCCAGCCGCTGTACACGCTGGTCAACCCCGTCGACGACGCGCTGATGCGGATCACCCACGTACTGCGCGGCGAGGACCTGCTCTCCTCCACTCCCCGCCAGCTCGCGCTGTACGCCGCGCTGCGCCGGATCGGGGTCGCCGATTTCACTCCCGAGTTCGGCCATCTGCCGTTCGTGATGGGTCAGGGCAACAAGAAGTTGTCCAAGCGTGATCCGGAGTCGAATCTGTTCGCCCATCGCGACCGCGGGTTCATCCCCGAGGGTTTGCTGAATTATCTCGCGCTACTCGGCTGGGGCCTGTCCGAGGACCGCGACGTGTTCTCCATGGCGGAGATGGTCGAGGCCTTCGACATTTCGAAAGTGAATTCGAATCCGGCCCGATTCGACCAGAAGAAGGCGGACGCGCTCAACGCCGAGCACATCCGATTGCTGGCTCCGGGTGATTTTGCCCACCGGCTGCGGGAGTATCTCACCGGACACGGCCATATCGGCGCCGAAATCGATGAAAAAGTGTTCGCCGCGGCGGCGGAACTCGTGCAGACCAGGATTGTCGTCTTGTCCGACGCTTGGGACCTTCTGCGTTTCCTGTTCGCACCAGCGGAGGAGTTCGCGATCGACCCGGCCGCGGGGGCCAAGAATCTCGGTCCCGACGCGGCTCAGGTATTGCAGGCGGCTATTACCGCCGTGGAGCCGTTGACCGAGTGGACCACCGAAGCGATCGAAGCGGCACTGAAAAAGGCGCTGATCGATGATCTCGGGCTGAAACCGCGCAAAGCCTTCGCTCCGGTGCGGGTCGCGATCACCGGATCGCATATCAGCCCGCCGCTGTACGAATCCTTGGAACTGCTCGGCCGCGACCTCACCTTGGACCGGCTGCGCGCGGCGCTGGACTGGAAGGAGACCGCCCAGACCGGCTCCGAAGGCTGAAAATATGGCTTTGACCAGGCGATTTGTAGTTAACCCGTAGCCGTTTGGTACTCTTCTTCTCGGCCCGGAACACGGTCTCGAGTCACCCAGACGCGAGGCTGAACGACCTGGTCATTGGGGTATGGTGTAATTGGCAACACAGCTGATTCTGGTTCAGCCATTCTAGGTTCGAGTCCTGGTACCCCAGCGGAGTGTGTTGTAAGACTTCGGTTCGCGGCCGAAATCCCTCAGCACCTGGCGATTTGGTCGCCGGGCCTCGGCCAGATAAACTAGCCGAGCCTCCTGATCGAAAGATCAACCACGGCGCTCCTCGCGACAGTGAGAAGCAGTCCTGGCCCCGTCGTCTAGCGGCCTAGGACGCCGCCCTCTCAAGGCGGTAGCGCGGGTTCGAATCCCGTCGGGGCTACACGAATGGAAGGCCCATGCTCATGGAGCATGGGCCTTTCTCGTTTCGCAGTGTCTTGTGGGGTGCAACCCCCACGCCCCGCCGGAGGGCTTCGCCCCGGACCCCCGTGAGGGCTTCGCCGCGCCTGGATGGTCGTGGTCCGGTGGTGTGGTCAGTGGCGGATCCGGGCCTAGCCGGGCGGCGGATCTCTTCGGAAGCTCGGCCTGTCTTTGGTGGTACCTCACCTGAACTACTGACTGTGCCGTATCTCACTCTCGGCCGATCGGGTTCGCGCTGGACCCCGTGGGCACTGTCCGGCTCCGTATGAAGGGGCCATGATCCAGGTGTTCGGCGGGTACCAGCTATGGTCCCGTCCCACCGTGGGAACCCCGCCGAGTCATCGAAGGCAGCGCGGCATCCCATGCGACGTGCTCGTGTGGACCGATTCGCATGCTGCGGCAGTCGGCCCGAGTCTCGATCCGCAATGACCTGGATCGCACGGCAGAGAGCGTCGGAGCCGCCTGTGCGGACGGTCAGGATCGCCCACCGGCAGATCGGGCAGTGCGGCGGTGGCGCCGAACTGCCCGTGCCGGGTCTTCCCGGTGCGGGACTGTTCGAGCCGTCCCGGTGAGTCCGGCAGTCCAGCCGAGCCGTTCGCGGGAGATGGGGGCAAATGAACGGCCCGGCTGCGCCGGTGGCAGCGGATGGACGCAAATCGGCCGCCGGGCCGTGCCGGTCGCGGGGGATGGACGCAAATCGGCCGCCGGGCCGTGCCGGTGGCAGCGGATGGACGCAAATCGGCCGCCGGGCCGCGCCGGTCGCGGGGGACGGACGCAAATCGGCCGCCGGGCCGCGCCGGTCGCGGGGGATGGACGCAAATCGGCCGCCGGGCCGCGCCGGTCGCAGGGGAGAGCGGCAAAAGAAAGGCCCTCCAGCGATCTTGCTGGAGGGCTTTCGCCGACTGTGCGGACTATCCGCTCTTGCGCCGGAATTCCCGCTTGTGGCCGACCGCGGAGTGCGCCGAGGACGCCTTCGACCGTCCGTCGAGGTGGTCGGCCGCGCGGGCGTTCTGCTGGTTCTTGCGCTCCAGTGCTTCCCGGAACTTGCGCTTCACCTCGTCGGCGCCGTTGGACTTACCCGAATCCGCCATCGCTGCTCCTCGTCGTCGCGGCCGCGCGCCGCGTCCTCGCGGGCGGCGGTGCCCGGCCGATTGCTGTCGAACACCCGACGCTAGCCCGTGCGAGGCGGTTGTGTCAGTTGGATTTCGCGCGCGTCGCGCGGCCCGATCGCGTTCGGGCCGGTCAGTCGAGTGCCTGCGCGGTACTGCCGCCCAGCGGCATCGCCGGAAGGCCGAGCTTGCGATGATCCCAGCTGCGCGTGCGCTCCGGCACGACGCGCACGGCGACCCGCTTGTTCAGCATGGCTTCGACCATCGGGCGCAATTCCTCGTTGTAGGGGCCGGTGTAGCGCTCCCATACGCTCACGCCGACGGCGAAGAGTTTCTCGGCGTCATCGATGATCTCGGCGCGGCCCTCGATCGAGACGCCCCGGAGTTGGTCGTAGGTGTCGCCCGCCTCGACCATGCAGGTGACCCGAGGATCGCGGCGCAGGTTCACCGCCTTCTGCGATTTGGCCTTGGTCTCGAACCAGATCTCGCCGTCGATGAGCGCGTACCACATCGCGGTCAGGTGCGGCGTGCCCTTCGGTCCGATGGTCGCCAGCGTCGCGATCCGGCTGCGCTGCAGGAACTCGGTGATCTCGGTGTCGGACATCACGATCTGTGCCCGTTGATTGACTCCCATGGGGCAACTCTAGAGAGTCCGGACTGAAACAGGTTACAGGCGCTTGTGCAGCGCCTCGGCCGCCGCGACCAGATCCGCCGCCCACCGCGCGCCCGGCCTGCGGCCCATCCGATCGATCGGTCCCGACACCGACACGGCCGCGACCACGGCGCCGCCCGCGTCGCGCACCGGCGCGGAGACGCTGGCCACGCCTGCCGCACGCTCGGCCGCGCTCTGCGCCCACCCGCGCTTGCGCACCTCGGCCAGCGCGCGTTCGCCGAACACCGCGTCGGCCAGGATGGTGCGCTGTAGTTCCGGGTCGGCCCACGCCAGCAGTACTTTGGCCGCCGACCCCGCGGTGAGCGGCAGCCGCGCCCCGATCGGCACGGTGTCGCGCAGTCCCACGGGAGGTTCCAGCGCCGCGACGCAGACGCGGGCGTTGCCGTCGCGGCAGTACAGCTGGACGCTCTCGCCGGTGATCTCGCGCAGCCGGGGGAGGATGGCCGACGCGGCCTCGAGCAGTGGATCGTTCGCGCTGGTCGCGAGCTCGGCGAGGGCCGGCCCCGGCCGCCAGGTGCCGTTGCTGTCGCGCGCGAGCAGGCGATGCACTTCCAAGCCGACGGCGAGACGGTGTGCGGTGGCGCGGGGTAGACCGGTGCGCGCGCACAGCTCGTTGAGACCCGAGGGATGCTCGGCTACGGCGTACAGGACCGCCACTGCTTTGTCGAGGACGCCGATGCCGCTATGCTGTCTCATAGAACGATACTAGCGTCTCGGATGTTGAGAAATCCACCTCCACGGATCCTTCCTCTCAGCGTTCGGACCAGGCGCAGCTATCCCAACTTGTGCAACCGTCGCCGCGTCGGAGTCCAGATCGCGGAACGGCTGCTTCGTCCGAAAGGTGATCGACAATGGCCGAACCGCGCACGCTGGCCGAGAAGGTATGGGACCAGCACGTCGTCGCTCGCGGGGAGGGCGAGGGTGCCTCGCGCGAACCGGACCTGATCTACATCGACCTGCATCTCGTCCACGAGGTGACCAGCCCGCAGGCCTTCGACGGACTGCGCGCGGCGGGCAGGCCGGTGCGACGGCCCGATCTCACGATCGCGACCGAGGACCACAACGTTCCGACGATCGATATCGACAAGCCGATCGCCGACCCGATTTCGCGCACCCAGGTGGAGACGCTGCGGCGCAACTGCGCGGAATTCGGTGTGCGGCTGCATCCGATGGGCGACCTGGACCAGGGCATCGTGCACGTGGTCGGGCCGCAGCTGGGCCTGACCCAGCCGGGCACGACCGTGGTCTGCGGCGACAGCCACACCTCGACGCACGGCGCGTTCGGGGCGCTGGCGATGGGCATCGGCACCTCCGAGGTGGAGCATGTGCTTGCCACCCAGACCCTCTCGCTGCGCCCGTTCAAGACGATGGCGATCACGGTGGACGGCGTCATGCCGCCCGGCGTGACGAGCAAGGACCTGATCCTGGCCGTCATCGCGAAGATCGGCACCGGCGGCGGACAGGGCTACGTCCTGGAGTACCGCGGCGAGGCCATCCGGGCCATGTCGATGGAGGCCCGAATGACGATCTGCAACATGTCCATCGAAGCGGGCGCGCGGGCAGGCATGATCGCGCCGGACGAGACCACCTACGAATTCCTCAAAGGACGGCCGCACGCGCCGCAGGGAGCCGATTGGGACGCCGCGGTGGCCGCCTGGGAGGCGCTGAAGACCGACGAGGGCGCTGTTTTCGACGCCGAGGTGCACATCGACGCCTCCGAGCTGACTCCGTTCGTCACCTGGGGCACCAACCCGGGTCAAGGCGCCCCGCTGGGCGAGGCGGTGCCCGACCCCGCCGCCATCGCCGACGAGGTGGCTCGCGAGTCCGCGGAGAAAGCTCTGCGTTACATGGACTTGGAGCCGGGTACTCCGCTTCGACAAGTGCCGATCGACACCGTATTCGTCGGCTCGTGCACCAACGGACGCATTGAAGATTTGCGTGCGGTGGCCGGGATTTTGAAGGGACGTCATGTCGCCGACGGCGTGCGAATGCTGGTTGTACCGGGCTCGATGCGGGTTCGCGCACAGGCGGAAAAAGAAGGACTCGGGGAGATTTTCACTGCGGCGGGCGCCGAATGGCGGCAAGCAGGCTGCTCAATGTGCCTGGGAATGAATCCGGACCAGCTCGAGCCGGGCCAGCGTTGCGCGTCCACCTCGAACCGCAACTTCGAGGGCAGGCAGGGCAAAGGCGGCCGTACGCACCTCGTTTCTCCCCTCGTAGCGGCCGCGACGGCGGTCCGTGGAACTCTGTCATCGCCTGCGGATCTGGACTGACCGGCCCCGATTCCCTCAATCAAACCCAGGAGATTCGTTATGGAAGCCTTCACTGTGCACAAGGGCATCGGGGTGCCGCTGCGCCGCTCCAATGTCGATACCGATCAGATCATCCCGGCGGTCTACCTCAAGCGGGTGACGCGGACCGGATTCGAGGACGGGTTGTTCGCCGCATGGCGCACCGATCCCGACTTCATTCTGAACATCGCGCCTTACAACAGGGGTAGTGTCTTGGTGGCGGGTCCGGATTTCGGTACGGGATCGTCGCGTGAGCACGCCGTTTGGGCGCTGTCGGACTACGGCTTTCGGGTGGTCATCTCATCCCGGTTCGCCGACATCTTCCGCGGCAATGCGGGCAAGGGCGGTCTGGTCGCCGCTCAGATGTCACAGAACGATGTCGAAATGCTCTGGAAGTTGCTCGAGGAACAGCCCGGCTTGGAATTGGTTGTGGACCTCGAGGCGCGCACGGTGACGGCCGGAACCGTCGTGTTGCCGTTCGATATTGATGACTACACCAGGTGGCGTCTGCTGGAAGGATTGGATGACATCGGCCTGACGCTGCGCCGGGAGGACGCGATCGCCCGGTTCGAAAAGGCAAGGCCAACATGGAAACCCACTACCCTGCCTGCACATATTTCGCAGACGTAATCACCCCCGCCGGTTAGCTGGACACCCGGAGTTGCGGTAGCTGGACGTGTGCTAAACCACATGAATTTTGGCGTGGCACATAGACTCTTGCCCAAAGTGGGTTTACCGTGGTACCTAGTCGGTCCGACGACGGGCCATTAGTCTGCGGAGGATTCAATGAACAAGGCGGAACTGATCGACGTTCTGACCGAAAAGTTGGGTACGGACAGGCGCACGGCCACCGCGGCAGTCGAGCATGTGGTCGACACCATCGTGCGCGCGGTGCACAAGGGTCAGAGCGTCACTATCACCGGATTCGGTGTGTTCGAACAGCGTAAGCGTGCGGCTCGCGTCGCGCGGAACCCGCGTACCGGCGAAACCGTGAAGGTCAAGCCCACTTCGGTGCCCGCGTTCCGTCCCGGCGCTCAGTTCAAGGCGGTGATCGCGGGTAAGCAGAAACTGGCCGCGACCGGGCCCGCCGTCAAGCGCGGGGTGAATGCGCCGGTGTCGGCGAAGAAGGCGGCGGCGAAGAAGACGGCGGCCAAGAAGACCGCCGCCAAGAAGTCGACGCCGACCAAGGCGCCCGCCAAGACGACGGCCCGCAAGGCCGCCGCCAAGGCTCCGGCGAAGACCACCGCGCGCAAGACGACCGCTACGAAGACCGCTGCGAAGAAGGCGCCCGCGAAGAAGACCGCGGTCGCGAAGAAGGCTCCGGCCAAGAAGACGGCCACCAAGGCCACGGCGGCCAAGAAGACCACCACCGCTGCCGCCAAGAAGACCACCGCGAAGAAGACCGCGGCCAAGAAGGCCTCGACTCGCGGAACCCGCTGATCTCGAGCCACCGCCGGATCGGCGCTGAATGCGTGGCCCCACGACTGGGCCCATTCGCCTCAACGTCGAGACGGCCCCGGGAGACACCCGGGGCCGTTTTCGGCTGTCCGCCTACCGAGACCTCACGGCCGTGGCCGCCACTCGGCGCCCGCCGACCCGCGCGGTGACGCGGGAGCTGCCGGTCTAATCCGACCGCACCACGTAGGCTGACAGCGATCGATCCAGATGGTCGGCGGCCACCAAGCGATGGCCGACGAACGACAGCACCCACACACTGCCCTTGCGATTGCGCGCCGACGGCAGCGCGACTCCATCGCGTTCGGCCAGCCATCCCAGCAGATCGGGGATCACCTTGCCCTGACTGCAGACGACACGAATGGCTTTGTCCGACACCAGGGCTCGAAAACGTTCCCGGGCGTCGTCCGGGTTTTCGGCGTACCCGGTCTCGGAAAGCAATGGCTCCTCGATGATTTCGACACCGAGTTTCTCCGCCAACGGCGCCACGGACTGCACGCAACGCAGTGGTGGAGCCGAATAGACCTCAGATGCGCCGAACGCCAAGAGGTTCGGCGTGAGCGCCTGTGCCTGCGCCTCGCCCTCGCGGTCGAGCGGACGCTGCTCGTCGGGACCGTTGAAGCGGTCCCTGCGGCCTGCTTTCGCATGCCGCACCAACAGCAGAGTGTCGGTGCGCGCGGGCAGCCGGGTGAAGGCGCGCACCACCTGCCGGTCCATCGGATACGACAGCTGGTCCATCACCCGATCCAGCGGATGCCAGCTGAGCACGTCCACCTCGGAGTTGACGGTGAACTCCCCGCCCACCTGTTCGGCGGCCCAATAGTCGACCCGCTTCAGCTTGCGGTGGCCGGGGATCGGGTAGGTCACGTGGCCGAGGTAGCGGCCGAGTCTGCTCTCCAGCCCGGTTTCCTCCCGTACTTCGCGGACCGCGGCCAGCACCGGGGTCTCGCCCGGGTCGAGTTTGCCCTTGGGCAGCGACCAGTCCTCGTACTTGGGGCGGTGGACGATCGCGATCTCGATCGCACCCGAGGACGACTCGCGCCACAGCACCGCTCCGGCGGCGTGGATATTGGCGGTGACGCGGGGATCCCAGAACGGGCCCCCCTCTTGTTCGAACCCCGTTTTGGCGTTCACTGCTGATCTGGCCTCCGCAGCCGCATCAAGAACTCCTGATGGTCTCTGATCTTGTCCCCGTCGCCGGACACGCCCGGTGACGCCTGCCACGTGCCGTCCGGTTGCAGCACCCAGCAGCGCGTGGTCGGCGACAGAGCCGAGTCGAAGACTCCGCCGAGTTGTTCGGTCAACCGCGGATCCTTCACCTGCGCCATCACCTCGACCCGGCGATCGAGGTTGCGGTGCATCATGTCGGCGCTACCGATCCAGTACTCGTCCTGCGCCTGGAAGTGCAGGATGCGGGAATGCTCCAGGAACCGGCCGAGGATCGAGCGGACCTCGACGTTCTCGCTCATCCCGGGCACACCGGGGCGCAGGCCGCAGATGCCGCGCACCACGA
This sequence comes from Nocardia sp. NPDC047038, assembly GCF_040644075.1. NCBI lineage: Bacteria > Bacillati > Actinomycetota > Actinomycetes > Mycobacteriales > Nocardiaceae > Nocardia > Nocardia sp. NPDC047038. Next base: position 520,393 of record NZ_JBEYVQ010000001.1, read on the forward strand.
TCTGTACCGGCACGCCCGCCTGGGAGGCCCGGTACAGCGCGTCGATGACCTCCTCGTCGACGATGGCGTTGGCCTTCAGCCGGATTCGGGCGTCCTTACCCTCACCCGCCAGATCGGTCTCGCGCTGGATGCGCTCGATGATGCCGGAGCGCACGCTGTGCGGGGCGACGAGCAGATTGCGGTAGTTCTCTTTCCGCGAGTAACCGGTCAGCGAATTGAACAGGTCGGTCAGGTCGGCGCCGATTTCGGGTGCGGCGGTGAGCAATCCGACGTCCTCGTAGAGGCGCGCGGTCTTCGGGTTGTAGTTGCCGGTGCCGATGTGGCAGTAGCGCCGGATGGTGGCGCCCTCGCGGCGCACCACCAGGCAGGTCTTGCAGTGGGTCTTCAGGCCGATGAGGCCGTACACCACGTGCACGCCGGCCTGTTCCAGCGCGCGGGCCCATTTGATGTTGGCCTGCTCGTCGAAGCGCGCCTTGATCTCGACCAGGGCGACCACCTGCTTGCCCGCCTCGGCGGCGTCGATGAGCGCGTTGACGATCGGGGAGTCACCGGAGGTGCGGTACAGCGTCTGCTTGATGGCGAGCACCTGCGGGTCGGCGGCGGCCTGTTCGATGAACCGCTGCACGCTGGTGGAGAACGAGTCGTACGGATGGTGCACCAGCACGTCACCCTCGCGCAGCGCGGCGAAGACGTTGCGCGGCGTCTCGCGCTCGCCGAACGCGGGCGGGGTCGCGGGAACGTACGGAGTGTCCTTCAGATTCGGCCGGTCGACGCCGTACACCTGCCAGAGGCAGGACAGGTCGAGCAGGCCGGGCACCTGGATGACGTCGTCGGGGTCGACGTCCAACTCGCGGAGGAGCAGATCGAGCATGTGCTCGGTCATGTCGTCGGACACCTCTAGTCGCACCGGCGAACCGAACCGCCGCCGGGCCAGTTCCCGCTCCAGCGCCTGGAGCAGGTCCTCGTCGCGATCCTCGTCGACTTCGAAGTCCGCGTTGCGGGTGATCCGGAACGAGTGGTGCTCGACCACCTCCATGCCGGGGAACAACAGGTCCAAGTGCGCGGCGATGAGCGCTTCCATCGGCAGGAAAGCCGCGATCGGGGAGCCGGAGTCGGTGCGGCGCACGCGGACGAACCGGTCGACGTTGTCGGGGACCTTGACGCGGGCGAAGTGCTCGCCGCCGGTCGCGGAATCCTTTACCGTCACCGCGAGGTTGAGACTCAGCCCGCTGATGTAGGGGAAGGGGTGCGCCGGATCGACCGCGAGCGGGGTGAGGACCGGGAAGACCTGATCCTGGAAGTAACCCGAAAGGCGACTGCGTTCGTCCTCGTCCAGATCGCTCCAGTCGATGATCGCGATGCCCTCGGCGGTCAACGCGGGCAGCACGCTGTCGAGGAAGACGCGGGCATGCCGCACCGCGATCTCCTGGGTGCGCGCGGCGATCAGTTCCAACTGCTCGCCGGGGGAGCGGCCGTCGGCCGAGCGCACCAGCAGGCCGGTCTCGGCGCGGCGTTTCAGCCCGGCCACCCGCACCATGTAGAACTCGTCGAGATTGGACGCGAAGATCGCCAGGAACTTCGCACGCTCCAGCAACGGCAGCGACTCGTCCTCGGCGAGGGCGAGCACGCGGGCGTTGAAGTCCAGCCAGCTCAATTCGCGATTGAGGTAGCGATCGCGTGGCAACCGCGCCGCCGACGAGTCGGTGGACAAGGGTGTCGCCGCTGGGGGTGGCGTGGGAAGCAACGGCTGCTGCTTGACGGTTTCCGTATCGCTCACGTCACCGATCATCCCCTACCGGAGAGGTCGTGTGCATCCCGCGACCGTGATCGTCATGTGTCTCACGCCACCACGGCGACCGGCTAGCACACGTGTGGAACGTGTTCGTGAACGCCGCCCGGCCAGCCGATGTCGTGCAGGACAGCACGCGTCGCGTTTCCGGCCCCGAGTGCCACCGCGCGGTCCAGATCGGCGGGGGTGTCGACGTCCAAGCGCAGGCCCGGCCAGTCCCCGGTGAGATCGACCGCGCCCGCGTCGATATGGCTGCGTGCCGACCCGGGACCGAAACGGGGATCGAGCGCGGCGACCGGGTCGCGAACCACGAGCGCGGCGGTGCCGCTGCCCTCGTGATCGATCACGATCGAGCGCAACCCGCGCGGGGCGGCGGCGAGCATGTCCGACAGTTCTTCCGGGCGCAGCGCGGGCAGATCCGCCTGCAAAGCGAGCAGATCGATCGGGCCGTGCGCGACGCGCAACGCGGCGGCGGTGGCGGCGAGCGCGGTGTTCAGCCCGTCGGCGTGCCGCTGACGCGGTTCCGGATGGACTTCCGCGCCCAACGTGCGGGCCAGGTCCGCGACGGCGGGGTCGGGCGTGACCACGGTGACCGATACGACCTCGCCGACCGCCGCGGTGGCGGTCACGGTGTCGGCGAGCATGGCCAACACCAACCGGGCCCGGTGCTCCGGGCGCAGCCGGTCGGCCAGTCGGCTCTTGGCCTGATCGAGGCTCTTGACCGCGATCACGGCATGCACGGCGTGCGGGCGCATGCGAGCAATCCTTCCATGGCATATTGGGCTGATGACGAGGGCGGCAGTGCTGGGCGCGGGATCGTGGGGCACCGCGTTCGCGAAGGTGTTGGCGGACGCGGGAACCGAGGTCACGATCTGGGCCCGGCGGCCCGAGGTCGCCGCGACGCTGGCCTCCGAACATCGCAATCCCGATTACCTGTCGGATATTCCGCTGCCGCCGGTCGCGGCCACCCACGACCCGGCGGTGGCGCTGGACGGAGCGGACATCGTCGTGCTGGCGGTGCCGTCGCAGTCGCTGCGGGCCAACCTCGCGGAGTGGAAGGGGTTGATCCCCGGCGACGCCACGCTGCTGAGTCTGGCGAAAGGCATCGAGACCAGGACGCTGCTGCGGATGAGCCAGGTGATCGAGGAGGTCACCGGGGCCGATCCGAGCCGGATCGCGGTGCTGTCCGGACCGAACCTGGCGCGCGAGATCGCGGTGGGCCAGCCTGCCGCGACCGTGGTCGCCTGCTCGGACAACGATCGCGCGGTGGCGGTGCAGCACGCCTGCGCGACCGGCTACTTCCGTCCCTACACCAACACCGACGTGGTCGGCTGCGAGATCGGCGGCGCTTGCAAGAACGTCATCGCGCTCGCCTGCGGCATCGCGTCGGGAATGGGACTCGGCGACAACTCGATCGCCAGCCTGATCACCCGCGGTCTCGCCGAGATCATTCGGCTCGGGGTGGCCCTCGGCGCGGAGCCGGTGACGCTCGCGGGTCTGGCCGGCGTCGGAGACCTGGTCGCCACCTGTACCTCCCCGTTGTCGCGCAACCGGTCGTTCGGGCACGTGCTCGGCGCGGGCGGATCCATGGACGCCGCCCAGTCGGCCACTCATGGCCAGGTCGCCGAGGGTGTGAAGTCCTGCACATCGGTGCGCGCGCTGGCCGAGCGGCACGGCGTCGAGATGCCGCTGACCACCGCGGTGCATCAGGTCTGTCACGAAGGGCTCTCCGTGCGCGAAGCCGTCGGCAACCTGCTCGGGCGGCGGATGAAGCCCGAGTGAGCCCGCTCCGCCCCGGCGGGAGTGTCCGGGACGGTCAGCGGTGGGAGTGCACATCGAAACGGGTACGGTTCGGGGCATGACGAACCGGATCAGGGTGGCTGTGGTGTTCGGCGGGCGCAGTAACGAGCACGCCGTGTCCTGCGTATCGGCCGGTAGCGTGCTTCGCCACCTGGATCAGGAGAAGTACGAGGTCGTGCCGATCGGCATCACCACGGAAGGCCGCTGGGTGCTCGGCGGTTCGGAGGTGGCCGCGCTCGGCATCCACGACCGCGCACTGCCGTCGGTGGACGCCACCGGCACGGCATTGACCCTGGCCGCGGACCCCAGCCGCCCCGGGGCGCTGATCGCGCTCGACGATCCCGGTGCGGCGCTCGGCTCGGTCGATGTGGTGTTCCCGATCCTGCACGGACCGTTCGGCGAGGACGGCACCCTGCAAGGGATGCTGGAACTCGCCGGAATTCCCTACGTCGGCCCCGGCGTGCTGGCCAGCGCCGCGGGCATGGACAAGGAGTTCACCAAGAAACTGCTCGCGGCGGAGGGGCTGCCGATCGGCACGCAGGTGGTGTTGCGGCCCGGCACCGCGACGGTCACCGAGGAAGACCGGCTGCGCCTGGGTCTGCCCGTGTTCGTCAAACCGGCCCGTGGCGGCTCATCGATCGGCATCACCCGGGTCACCGACTGGAACGAGCTGGACGCGGCCATCGCCGTGGCGCGCGCGCATGATCCGAAGGTGATCGTCGAAGCGGGCATCGTCGGGCGTGAGGTGGAGTGCGGGGTCCTGGAATACCCGGACGGCCGGGTCGCGGCGAGCGTGGTGGCGGAGATCCGGATGCCGGAGACCGGCGTCACGGTCGACGGACCCGCGTTCTACGACTTCGACACGAAGTACCTCGACGACGTCTGCGAATTCGACGTTCCCGCGAAACTGGACGACGAGGTGTCCGACCGGATCCGGGAATTGGCCGTGCGTGCCTTCCAGGCTCTCGACTGCCAGGGACTGGCGCGGGTCGATTTCTTCGTAACCGAGCAGGGGCCGGTGATCAACGAGATCAACACGATGCCGGGATTCACCGCCATCTCCATGTATCCGCGCATGTGGGAGGCCACCGGCATCGACTATGCCGCACTCGTCTCGACGCTCATCGAGACCGCGCTCGTTCGCGGCACCGGGTTGCGTTAGGGCCTGCCGTCGTCGGGTGCGCCCCAGGTGATCGGCGCGCGACTACTCGGAGTCAGTTGGGCAGCGGTCCCGGGTCGATCGGCTGGGCCGGGAGGTTGGCGGTGATGGTGTCGGAGACTTCTTGCAGCGGTGTCGGACCGGAGCCGTCGGGGACGGTGAGGGCGACGTAGGTCCCACGGTCGACGGCGAACCACGTGCTCGCCTTGGCGGCCTGGTCGCGGACCTCGAACCACTGCACGCCGTTCACGATCTGCAGCGGCGAGGCGCGGTTGAATTCCAACGGGCGATCCAGCCCGCAGCGCAGCACGATGGCGTCGCCGCCGTCGGCGCGCTGCCATGCGCGTGTGGCGGGCGGAGCGGGCTCGACCAGCGTCGATTTCGTGAAATCACCCAGGTCCGCGGGTAGGGCGGGCAGCAGGGCGGCGCACGCCGGGCCCTCCGCAGCCGGAGCCGGGACAGGGCCGAGCACCAGCGGTTCGCGCTCGACGGGCGCGCGGTGCGCGAGTACGGCGGCGACGAGCACCGCGACGACCAGCACGACCGGAAGCGCCACGGCGGTCGCGATGAGCGCGGGCGGGTACTGGTGTGCCGGGGACGACGCGGGGCGGCTGTCCGGGTCGCCGGTGTCGGTATCCGCGTTCGCGCTGTCCTCGCTCTTCGACAAGGAAGGAGTGGTCCGCGCGTCCGAGTCGGCGGCTTGTGGGCGATCGGACGCATTGTCCGTCGCCGCCGGTTCCTTCGGGGCGCTCCCGGGATCCGTGGCATCGGTGCGTTCGTGCTCGGGCTCCGCCGAATCACGGTCCGACGAATCCGCCGCCATGCTCACCGATCCTTTCCGCTACGCGCGTCGTCGCTGCCGCGCCGCAGGGCCGTTGGTACTCGAGTGCCCCCGAAAGGGTACCGTCGGGCTCATTCCAGCAAGCAGCGCGCCGGAGAGGATCGGTCATCAGCGCCAGCAGTGCCCCGAGGACAGTGCGTGAACTGGGCGAGTTCGCGCTGATCGAGCGCATCAACGCGGGTCGCGTCCAGGCGCCGGGTGTGCTGCTCGGCCCCGGTGACGACGCGGCGCTGGTCGCGGCGCCGGACGGCCGTTTCGTGGTGACCACCGACATGCTCGTGCAGGACCGGCACTTCCGGCTGGACTGGTCCAGCCCCGAGGACGTCGGCCGCAAGGCGATCGCGCAGAACGCCGCCGACGTGGTCGCCATGGGGGCGACGCCGACCGCGTTCGTCGTCGCGCTCGGCTGCCCGGCCGACACCCCGCTCGAGGTGATCGACGGACTCGCGGACGGCATGTGGGCCGAGGCCGCCAGGGCGGGCGCGTCCATCGCGGGCGGCGATCTGGTCCGCAGCCGCGAACTGGTCGTCTCCGTCACCGCCTTCGGTGATCCGGGCCGCGGCGCGCCGGTCACCCGAGCGGGTGCCCGCGTGGGCGATGTCGTCGCGGTAGCGGGCCGCCTCGGCTGGTCGGCCGCGGGACTGGCCGCCTTCACCGCCGGAGCGACCGGACCGGAGTTCGTGGAAGCGCTTGCCGCGCATCGCGTTCCGCAGCCGCCGTACGCGCTCGTATTGGGCGCGCTGCGGCGCGGGCGACGCGGAGGATCGAATCCGTCTGAGGTGCAGCCCGTCTCGTCCCGAACCGAAACCACATCCGAGGTAACGGCCGGAGATCCCGCGACCGCACGCCGCGATTCGGGAGCGCCCGGCTCCCTCGGGACCTCGGCTACCGAGTCGTCCGCACCGGTCACGCTCGACGAGGACTTCGGAACCGAAGCGTCCGACGTCGGCCTGCACGCGCTGACCGACGTGTCCGACGGACTGCTCGCGGATCTGGGGCACATCGCGTCGGCCTCGGGCGTGGCCATCGATCTGGATTCGGCCGCCCTGCGCGACCCTGCGCTGGAACCGATCGCCGCCCGGCTGGATGCCGATGCGGCGCAATGGATCCTGACCGGCGGAGAGGACCATGCCTTCGCGGGCACCTGGGCGCCGGACGGTGCGCTTCCCCCTGGATGGGTTGCGATCGGGCGGGTTCTGGCCGGTCGCGGGCTCACCGTCGACGGTGTGGCGCAGACCGGCGACGGCGGGTGGGAATCGTTCCGTGGGGCGGACTCGTCATCCGGCGGCCGGTCACGCTAAGTTGTGCGGTCATGGGCGCGAAACCACTGTCGGAAATCATGGATCCGGGATGGGCGAAGGCACTCGAGCCGGTGGCGGATCGGATTACCGCCATGGGCGATTTCCTTCGTGCCGAGAACGCGGAAGGCCGTGGCTACCTACCGTCCGGTGACAACGTGCTGCGGGCCTTCCAGCGTCCGTTCGACGCGGTGCGCGTGCTCGTCGTCGGCCAGGATCCGTATCCGACGCCCGGTCACCCGATGGGGCTGAGTTTCTCCGTGGCGCCGGATGTTTCGCCGATCCCGCGCAGCCTGGCCAATATCTTCGCCGAATACAGCAAGGATCTCGGTCACCCGACGCCGTCCTGTGGCGATCTGAGCCCGTGGTCGGACCAGGGTGTGCTGATGTTGAACCGAGTGCTCACCGTGTCGCCCGGCAAGCCTGCCTCGCACCGCGGCAAGGGGTGGGAGGCGGTCACCGAGCAGGCGATCCGCGCCTTGGTCGCCAGGGACGAGCCGTTGGTCGCGATCCTGTGGGGCCGCGACGCGGCGACGCTCAAGCCGTTGCTGACCGAGTCCGAGGTGCCCTACATCGAGTCCGCGCATCCGTCGCCGCTGTCGGCGTCCCGCGGGTTCTTCGGTTCCCGCCCCTTCTCGCGAGTGAACGAACTGCTCGACGAACTGGGGGCCGAACCGGTTGACTGGCGCCTGCCCTGAGTTGGGCGTCTGTGTGTGATCGACCGAGTTAACGAGTGAGGAGCTGTTCCATGCACAACAACACCGTCCGGGGCGCGCTGCGCGGTACCACCGCGACCCTGGCCTTCTGCGCCGCTCTGAGCAGTGGCGCCGCCGTCGCGAGCGCGGCTCCGCTGCGGCTCGAGCCGGCCACGGAGACCACCACGGCCCCGGTCGCCGAGGAATACACCTCCAGCGGTTCCTCCACCATCTCCGCGTCGTTCAACGCCAAGATCGCGTGCCTGTTCTTCGCGGGCAACCTCGCCTGCTGAACACTCGAAACGCCGGGTTCGCGCCAGCGCGTCCCGGCGTTTGTGCGATCCTACGGATCGTGAGTAATGCGAACTATCTTCTCGAACCGTCCCGGCTCCGGCTGCGCGGTTCGGGCGGAATCGAGCTGGCCGCCGATCAGTTCGGCCCGGTCGACGGCCCGCTCGTCGTCTTCCTGCACGGTGGCGGGCAAACCCGCCATTCGTGGAAGAAGACCGGCGCCCGGCTCGGCGCGTCGGGAATGCGGGTGGTCACGGTGGACGCCCGCGGCCACGGCGACAGCGAGTGGGCGCCGGATCGTGACTATCGGCGCCAGACCATGGTGGACGACCTGCTGCTCGTGCTCGAACAGCTGGGCGAGCCCGCGGTGGTCGTCGGGGCCAGCATGGGGGGAATCACCGGTCTGCTCGCCACCGCGCGGCCCGGCGGGGATGCGATCAGCGCCTTGGTGCTCGTCGACATCGTGACCCGGCCTGAGCCGGAAGGCGTCGCCCGGGTGATCGACTTCCTCGGCAAGCATCGCGACGGCTTCGACAGCCTCGAACAGGCCGCCGACGCGGTCGCCGAATACCTGCCGCACCGCCCGCGGCCGAAGAGCCCCGAAGGACTGCTGCGCAATCTGCGTGAGCGCGACGGCCGCTGGTACTGGCACTGGGATCCGGACATGCTCAGTGATCGGGTCGAGGACCCGTCCGCGATGATCGAGCCGATGGAGGACGCGGCGCGGGCGCTGCGCATCCCGGTTCTGCTGGTGCGCGGCATGCGCTCGGACGTGGTCAGCGCCGAAGGAGCCGAAGCGTTCCAGCGGTTGGTGCCGCACGCCCAGCTGGTCGAGATCGGCGGCGCGGCGCACACCGCGGCCGGTGACGACAACGACTCGTTCACCGACGCGGTGGCGAAATTCGTGCTCTCCACCCGGGAGTGATTCAGGCGAGTCCGGCGTAGTCGGGTTTGCGTTTCGCGACGAACGCGTCGACGCCCTCGCGTCCGGCGGCGGAGCCCGCGGCAGCGGCGATCCCGTCGCGCTCGCTGTCGAGTTGATCGCTCAGCGTCGCGGTGCCCGACTGCCGCAACAGCGACTTGATGCTCGCGTGGGTAGAACGCGGTCCGGTGGCCAGAGTGCGTGCGAGGCGCTGCGCCTCCTCGGCGATCTCGCCGTCGGGGACCAGCCTGCTCAGCACGCCGAGGCGCACTGCCTCGTCGGCGTCGATGACGGCGTCGGTGAGCAGGATTTCGCGCGCCCGCCCCTGCCCCACGATGCGCGGCAGCGTCCAGGACATGCCCCCGTCGGGGCTCAGGCCGATGCCGGGATAGGCCGGGCGCAGTTTGGTGCCGGGCCCGCCGAGGGCTATGTCGGCCAGGCAGACCAGGCTCATGCCCGCGCCCGCGGCCCAGCCCTGCACCGCCGCGACCACCGGCACCGCGGTCGCGTCCAGCGCGCGGACGAAATCGTGCAGATCGGTGGCCAGACCGCGGATGTGCGCGGAGCGGTCCTGCGCCGCGGCGAAGCCGCGCACGTCGCCGCCGGCGCAGAAGTTCGCGCCGGTGCCGCGCAGCAGCACCGCGCCCACCTCGGACCCCAGCGAACTCAGTGCGGCGGTGCCCGCGTTGATGCCCGCGAAGTCCATGGACGTGCCGTTGGCGGAGGTGGCGATGGTGATCTGGAGGACGCCGTCGACGGTCGTCACGTAGCCGGTTTGCTCGCTGGTGGTCATGATCTGCACCTTAACGGGCGCGGCCGGACGCAGTCCCTCGGTAGTCCGCACGGCAACCGGAGCGAGGGCGAGGGTACCTCTAGCGGCCGTCGTCCGACACCGACTCGGCGTGCATCGTCGGCGTGCGCACCATGCGCACCTCGATCGCGGCGGTGAACGGTTCGACCTTGCGCGTGCCGTCGAGCACGAACCCATGCCGCCGGTAGAACGCCTTGGCGCGCGCATTCTGCTCGAACACCCACAGCGAGCACGGAGCGGCCGGATCGAGCGCGGCGCGGATCAGGTCGTCGGCGACCCCGCTGCCGTGCCAGGAGGAACGCACGTAGAGCGCGTGCAGTTCGATCGGGGTCACCGCGTCCGGGTCGCCGGGCGGGCCCGCGCTGGAGAATCCGATCACCACGTCATCGACGACCGCGACGTGCGTGCGGCCCGGATAGCGCAGCCGGTCGCGCTCCCACTGCTCGGCCCGTCGTCCGATATCGAAGGCGTCGAGCACGTGCGCGGGCACCAGCCCCCGGTACGCCTCGCGCCAGCAGGCGATGTGGCATTCGGCGAGGCTGTAGACGTACTCGGCGGTCAGCGGCTGGACCCGCCACGGATGCTCGGTCACAGCGGCCATGCGCGGCCCGCACTCATGACAACGCCCCGGACCACCCGATACGGGTGCCGGGGCGTGTACCGACGAGGCCGGTCAGCCCGAGGGCGGATCAGCCGCGGGCGACCTTGCCCGCCTTCAGGCAAGAGGTGCACACATTCATCCGGCGGGTGTTGCCCGGGGCGACCTGCGCGCGAACGGTCTGGATGTTCGGGTTCCAACGACGGTTGGTGCGCCGGTGCGAGTGCGAGACCGACTTCCCGAAGCCGGGGCCCTTGGCGCAGACGTCGCAGACGGCAGCCATAGTCGCGAACTCCTTCATGTCAATGGTGGGGACCGCCGCTTTCGCGGTGCGGCGCATCCTCGTGCAATGTCGAGTGCCCTGTCAGCGGAGAGCCGACCAGCGCAGACCGGTGACGGCCGCGCGAGGCAACCCTGCAAGGGTAGCTGTGCTGCCTTCGATCCACCAAACCGGTCCCCGTGAACGAGTGCCGGATCGGTCGCCGGGCATATCCATTCTAATGACGCGGTCTTACCGGTCGCCTGTCGGGACCGCCCGCTAACCTGGCGGGCGGTGGTGGTGCGCAGGTGGCGGAAGGGAGTGAGGTGACGGTGTCCGGAGCGCGAGACGTGATGGACGGCACGGCATTGCTGCGCTGGGGCCGTACCTGTCTCGCCGGCCTGGAGCATCGGCGCGAGGAGATCAACGCGCTCAATGTGTTCCCTGTCCCGGACGCGGATACCGGCACCAATCTGCTGGCCACGATGCGTGCCGCGGTGGAGGCGGGGGAAGCGGCCGCGTGGGCGGACGGGAGCGCCGCCGTCGCCGTCGCCGTCGCGATGGCGCACGGCGCGACGGTCGGCGCCCGCGGCAATTCCGGGATCATCCTGTCGCAGGTACTGCGCGGCGTCGCGGACACGGTGCACGGCGGTCCGTTCACGGCCGACAGCCTGCGCGCCGCGCTGGCCAGGGCCTCCGAACTGGTCCGTGAGGCACTGAGCGTGCCGATCGAAGGGACGATCCTCACCGTGCTGGACTGTGCGACCGCGGCGGCCGCGGCATGCCCCGACCAGGAATTGGCGGATGTGGCACTCGCGGCGGCCGACGGCGCGGCCAAAGCGCTCGGCGACACCCCGTTCCAATTGGGCGTGCTGCGTCGGGCCGGTGTCGTCGACGCGGGAGCCCGAGGGTTGGTCGTGCTGCTGGACAGCTTGGTCGCCGTGACCCGAGGCGAGGCGCCGACGCGGCCGGAGTACCCGCGGCCCGCGGCGGCCGACCGTTCGGCGCCCGCCGGCGAGGCCGAACCGCAGTACGAGGTGATGTATTTGCTGGCCGACTCCGACGAGCGGAAAGTGGCCGCGTTGCGCGCCCGTCTCGGCGAACTCGGCGACTCGGTCGTCGTCGTCGGCGACGGAAGCGGATCCTGGTCGGCGCACGTGCACTGCGCCGATGCGGGTGCGGCGGTGGAAGCGGGCATCGCGGCGGGCATGCTCAGCCGGATCCGCGTCGAGAACGTCGCTTTCGCTTCGCACGCGGACATATCCGAGGCGTCGAGCGGCCTCGGCGCGGCTGATCGCGCCACGCGCGCGAACCCCGGCGAACTGTCCGATGGCGATGCGTCCCGGGCCGGGCCTGCCCGAGGCGAAGGCGTCGCGGGATCGGTTCCGCCCGCCGATTCGACCCAGGTGGTGGCCGGTGCGCTCGGCCCGAGCGTAGCTCCGGCCGACCGCGGGATTCTGGCGGTGGTCGCGGGTGCGGGCGCGGCGACGCTGTTCGAGGACGCGGGCGCGGTGGTGCTGGCAGGCGAGCCCGTCACCGCGGCAACTCTGCTGGCCGCGATCCGGCGTATGCCGAACCGAGAGGTACTGGTGCTGCCCAACGGCGCGCTGCCTGCGCACGAATTGGTCGCCGTCGGTGTCGCCGCGCGTGACGCCCACCGGGACGTGCTGCTGTTGCCGAGCGCGTCGATGGTGCAAGGACTGGCGGCCTTGGCCGTGCACGACCGCGGGCGGATCGCGGTGGACGACGCCTTCGCCATGTCCGAGGCGGCCGCCACCACGCGCTGGGGATCGCTGCGCGCGGCGACCGAGCGCGCGCTCACCATGGTCGGCACTTGCGAACCGGGCGATGGGCTCGGTCTGGCCGGGCACGACGTCGTCGTGATCGAGCGCGATGTGCGCGCCGCCGGGCGGACGCTGCTGGACCGGCTGCTCGCCTTCGGCGGCGAGCTGGTCACCCTGCTGATGGGCGCGGCGGCGCCGGAGGGCCTCGGCGACGAACTGGCGGCGCATATCGCGCAGAACTTTCCCGGCGTCGAGGTGATCGTGTATTCCGGTGGGCAGCAGGGCGATTCGGTGCAGATCGGAGTGGAGTAGGCATGGCGGCACTGAGTGATCGGCTCGACCACATCCTCGGCGCGAAGGCGGCGGACTCGCTCGCGGACGCTTTCGACATGCGGACCGTCGAGGATCTGCTGCGGCACTACCCCCTGCGATACGCGACGCAGGGGCAGCCGCTCACCGAGGAAGCGCCGGAAGACGGTTCGCACATCACCGTCATCGGCCGGATCACGAAGGCCGAGCTGCGGCCGATGCGCAACCGCCGCGGTTCCCTGCTGAAGGTGGTGCTCGACACCGGCTCCGGGCGCGGCGTTGACGTCACCTTCTTCAACGGCGACAAGGTGAAGTACGTGGTCCGCGAAGGGCTGCGCGCGATGATGTCGGGCACGGTGAACTACTGGCGTCCCGGCCAGTGGAACCTCAGCCATCCCGGCTACTTGATCCTGCCGGAAACCGAGGGCGATGACGATTCGGTCGGCGCGCTGACCAGGGTGCGCGGCGGCGGAGACCTGCGCGGCCTCGCGGAGAGCGCGAAAGGCGCGGGGGGAGTGGACACCTCGTTCATGGAACGCGAGTTCATCCCGGTCTACCCGGCGACCGCCAAGGTGCAGAGCTGGGACGTGCTCGCCTGCGTGCGTCAGGTGCTCGACCAGCTCGATCCCCTCGACGATCCCGTACCGGAAGACGTGCGCGCCGAACGCGCGCTGCCGAACCTGTCCGACGCGCTGCGCCTGATCCACCTGCCCGAACGCAAGGACGACATCGATCGAGCCAAGGACCGGCTGCGTTTCGATGAGGCGCTGGCCTTGCAATTGGTCTTGGCCGAGCGCAGGCACGAGGTGTCCGGGCGCAGGGCGCGCGGTTGTGCTCCGCGGCCGGACGGTATCGCCGCGGCGTTCGAACAGCGACTTCCGTTCGAACTCACCGCGGGGCAGCAGCAGGTCGTCGCGGAGATCTCCGCCGACCTGGCCCGTGAACAGCCGATGCACCGGTTGCTGCAAGGCGAGGTGGGCTCCGGCAAGACGATCGTCGCCCTGCACGCCATGCTGCAGGTGGTGGACGCGGGACTGCAGTGCGCGCTGCTCGCCCCGACGGAGGTGCTCGCCGCGCAGCACTATCGGTCGCTGCGTGGCATGCTCGGTGACCTGGGCGCCGCGGGCGAGCTGGGCGCGGCCGACCACGCCACCCGAGTGGTGTTGGTGACCGGGTCGATGTCGGCGTCGGCCAAGAAGGCGGCGTTGCTGGAAGCGGTGACCGGTGAGGCGGGCATCGTGATCGGCACGCACGCGCTGATCCAGGACAACGTCGAGTTCTTCGACCTCGGCATGGTGGTGGTCGACGAGCAGCATCGCTTCGGTGTCGAGCAGCGGGATGCCCTGCGCGCCAAGGCGAAAGCGGGCGCCAGTCCGCATCTGCTGGTGATGACCGCGACCCCGATCCCGCGCACCATCGCCATGACCACGCTCGGCGATCTGGAGACCTCCACGCTGACCGAACTGCCGAGAGGCCGCTCGCCGATCGTCTCCAGGGTGGTGCCGCGCAGGCAGCACCCGAACTGGGTGGATCGCGCCTGGGAGCGGATCGTGGAGGAGGTCGCCGCCGGGCGCCAGGCGTACGTGGTGTGTTCGCGCATCGGCGACGACGAGGAGGCCGCGGGCAAATCCCGCAACGGGCGGGCGAAGAACGGCGACGGGGAGAAGGACGGCCCGACCACCCAGGCCGTGCTGGACGTGTTCGAGACGCTGCGCGCGGGCCCGCTGTCCGGCGTGCGGGTCGGCTTGCTGCACGGCAGACTGCCCGCCGACGAAAAAGACCAGGTGATGCGGGCGTTCAATGACGGATCGGTGGACGTTCTGGTGTGCACCACCGTGGTCGAGGTCGGCGTGGACGTGCCCAACGCGACGGTGATGGTGATCGTCGACGCCGACCGGTTCGGCGTCAGCCAATTGCATCAGCTGCGCGGCCGGATCGGGCGGGGCGAGCACCCCGGTTTGTGCCTGCTGATCACGGATGCCGCGCCGGGCGGGTCGGCCATGGCGCGTCTGGATGCGGTCGCCGCCACCACCGACGGCTTCGAACTCGCGGTGCTCGACCTGCGGACCCGGCGCGAGGGCGACGTGCTGGGCGCCGCCCAATCCGGCACCGCCCGCTCGCTGCGCCTGCTGTCACTGCTGGACGATCTCGAGGTGATCACCGCGGCGCAGGAGTTCGCCCGCGCGGTGGTGGCGTCCGACCCGGGGCTGCGCGAACATCCCGGGCTGGCGGGGATGATGCACGCGGCGGTGGACTCCGAGCGGCTGGAGTATCTGGCCAAGTCTTGATCGCACCGGCGGCGTGGACGGGAGACGTCGGACTCCGGGCGCGCACGTGCGGCGGCCACGTCGCCGTTCGCGCACAGTGGCGGCCGAAAGATCGGTGCTGAACGGCGACCCGGCCGCGCTGATCTCCTCGGCGGGCGCGCCGTTCACGGTGGTCGTGCTCGAGATCGACGCAGCGACTCCGGGCGATCCGCGCCGGGCCGACCCGCACGAGCTCGCCGGAAGGGAAGTCGTCAGCGCCCGAGCCGCGGGTAGGGCAGGTCGGTGCTGGTGTGTTCGGCGACCGCCAACGGGCTGCCTATGTGCGGGAAGGCGCGCTGCGGACACGCGGGACGCTCGCACACTTTGCAGCCCGCGCCGATCGGGACCGAGGCCGCCGGGTCGTCCAGCTGCAACCCGGACGAGTACACCAAGCGGTCGGCGTATTCGATATCGCAGCCGAGGCCGACGGCGAAGTTCTTCGCCGCGGTGCCGAACCCGTGTGGGGCGATCGCCGCGGTGCGCGCGATCCATAGATACCGGCGGCCGTCGGGCATCTCGGCCACTTGGGTCAGGATCCGGCCGGGATGGGAGAAGGCCTCGTGCACCACCCAGAGCGGGCAACTGCCACCGACCCGGGAGAAGTGGAAAGCGGTGGCGGACTGACGTTTGGAGATGTTGCCCGCCCGGTCGGTGCGGACGAAGAAGAACGGAACGCCACGCTGGCCCTGCCGTTGCAGGGTGCTGAGCCGATGGCAGACGGTCTCGAACCCGACCTCGAAACGCAGGCCGAGCAGGTCGATGTCGTAGCGGAGTTCCTCGGCCGAGCGCAGGAACCGGCTGTAGGGCAGCACCAGCGCGCCCGCGAAGTAATTGGCCAGCCCGATCCGGGCCAGCGTGCGGGATTCGCCGCTGAGCGACGGGCTCTCGGCCAGCACGGCATCCAGCTCGGCCCCGTACAGCAGGAGGCCGAGCGTGGTGGCGATCTGAAAGGCGCGCTGGCCCGGCCGCAATCGGCGAGCGAGCGTGAGCGTGCGGGTCTCGGTGTCGTAGTGGCGTTTGGGGACGGTGGGGTCGGCGCCGTCGCCGCGCACCAGAACGGTGACGCCGGCGCGTTCCTCGGCGATGCGGGCGAGCTGGCGATCGAGCGAGCCGATGGTCAGCCCGGAATTCTCGAACAGTTGCTCGGCGGCGATGTCGAGTTGCGGAATGTGATTGTGGTGGTCGTAGAAGAAGTCGCGTACGTCCTCGTAGGGCATGGGCACCCCGGGCGCGCCCGCGGGCGCGGACACCCGCGCGGACAGCAGGTCGAGCTGATCGGTGGCGGCGCGTAGGCGGCGATGCATGGCGACGACGATCCTGGCGACTTCCGGTTGGCGGGTCGCCAGCTCCTCCACCTCGGTCAGCGGCGCTGTGTGTCCGCCCGCGGCGTCGACCAGCACTTCGTGTAGATCCGATACGAGCCGCGCGTCGGAATCGGCGGCGAAGAACTGGACGTCCAGGTCGAAGGTGGAATTCAATTTCAGCAGTACGGGAATGGTGAGTGGGCGCTGGTCGCGCTCGAGCTGATTGAGGTAGCTCGGCGACAGATCCAGCGATTTCGCCAGAGCCGCCTGAGTCATTCTCCGCTCTTCACGCAACCGCCGAAGCCGGGCGCCCGCATACATCTTGCGCACGTGCACGATGGTAGCTGTGATTATTCGCAATCATCGCAATAACGCGCGCTATTACCCACAAAGATGTGCTTTTGCGAGGTGTCCAGCAATGTATTCGATCTGCGTAGCGTGCGAAGAGAGGTTTGCCACCGTGTCGTTGTGAACGCGTGAAATTCGCCGTTGCCCGCGGCCTGGAACGAAACCGACCCGGAAGTCGCTGACGCCCTTCCCTGCCGAGCAATTGCTTGGTTGAATCGAGGGGTTCCAATCCCCGCCCCGGCGCCAGGAAGTGAGCAGACGAATGCCCGATCCCGACGAGCTCGTGCGTGCGATGTGCCGAAGCTGGTCCGACCCTGATCCGGATCGGATCAGCGCGTACTTCGCCGAGGACGCCGTCTACCACAACATCCCGATGGAGCCCATCGTCGGCCGCGCCGCCATTCGCGACTTCATCGCGGGTTTCCTGACCACCTTCGACGCCATCGATTTCGACATCCACCACCAGATCGCCTCCGGCAACGTGGTGATGAACGAGCGCACCGACATCCTCCGCTCCGCCGGACGCGAGACTCCGCTCCCGGTCATGGGTTTCTTCGAAGTCGCCGACGGCGCCATCACCACGTGGCGTGACTACTTCGACATGGTCGCCATCAACCGAGCTTTCGGACTGTAAGGGCCTCAGCCGAACAGATCGTTCTCGGATTCGGCTGTGGCGGCCTTGCGCGTCCAGGATTCGAGCCGGTCGAGATCGGTGCACCCGGTGATCTCGGCTCGCGTCTTCTGCCCGACGACGATCCCGCGCGCTTCCAGCACAAGGAGAAGGGCCCGCACCGCTTCTTCGGTCCGCCCTTCGTCGCGGCCTTGCGCCACGTACTTGCGGGCGAAGTCGCTCTGGTACTCGTACTTGAAGGTCGACGTCATGAGTTCCTCCAGTCGATGCCGGGCCGTCTTCGACAGAGCCGCGACAACAAGGTCATAGTACATTTTCGCCCGCTCGTCATCGGTGCTCTGCAATCCGGCGAGAAGTGCCTCGAACACACGATCGGCCTCCGGTCCGTCCGCGTGTGCGAGTGTGGAGAGGACGGCTCGTTCCGGTAGCGCTCGAGCTTCGTCGAGATCGGTGACTGCCGGTACCACGTCCGGTCCGAGAACCAGCGGACTCAGGACAAACCCAGGGTGACCGAGTTCGATCGGCTTGCGACACCATGCGGCCACCTGGGCGTCCGGTGTGACGACCATCAGGAAGACAGGGCACTGCAAACGGGCGCGGAGAGTGCTGACATAGACGGGCCAAGCCCACTGCCGCGAGCGGTCACGACCGAGCTGTATCTCCAGCACGATGCCGACAACAGCGATTCCCGCCGAATCGGCGCAAACCAGGGCGACATCGCCCCGGAACTCGTTCGGCCCGACGTCCGTGTAATCGGATGATCCCGTGCGCGCTTCCGCGTACGCGGGTAGGGAGATGCCGAAGGCGTCGGTGAGCAGACCGGCCGCCAGGCTCGGTCGCGACCGGAACATCTCTACGAGCACTTCGTGCTGCTGTGTCGGCATGGAATGAAAGCTATATGGGCACAAGGAGATTCGGGTTTGTGAAGTGAACTTTCTTATTGCATGGAACCGAACCGGCCATCGGTGCGTCGAAAGTAGGCAAGAGGGGAAAGACGGTGTCGTAGTCGACTAGTGAGGAGGGGTAGCCGATGGAGCGTTGTTCCGGGTGTCATACGGCGTGGCGGCGAGGGATGCGGGCGCGGGCGCGGGAGTTGCCGGTCACGCGGCGGGAAGAACCGTGTGACCGGTACACCCTACGGCGGCGGCAGCCGCCTCGGCCGGAACCCGAATCCGACTGAGGCCGTGTTTGATCCGGTGCCCCCTTCGGCAGGTAAAGGGGGCACCGGATCGGCGATCTGCGGGTGGGGTTACCGCACGGCCGTCGCTGCCGCGACCATGTTGCGGAGCGAGGCTTCCACCTCGGTGCGTCCCCTGGTCTTCAATCCGCAGTCGGGATTCACCCAAAGACGCTCGGCCGGAACGGCTTTCAATGCCGCGCGCAGCGATGTGGTGATCTCGTCAACGCTGGGCACCCGTGGAGAGTGGATGTCGTACACGCCGGGGCCGACGCCGAGGTCGAATCCCGCCGCGTTGAGGTCGTCGAGCACCTCCATGCGTGAGCGCGCCGCCTCGATGGACGTGACATCGGCGTCCAGTCCGGCGATCGCGTCGATCACCTCGCCGAACTCCGAATAGCACAGATGCGTGTGGATCTGCGTCGCGTCGGACACCCCGGAGGTCGCGAGCCGGAACGACCGCACCGACCATTCCAGATACCCGGGCTGATCGGCCGCGCGCAGCGGAAGCAGTTCCCGCAAGGCGGGCTCGTCGACCTGGATGATCCGGATGCCCGCCGACTCCAGATCCACGGTCTCCTCCCGGATCGCCAGCGCCACCTGGCGGGCGGACTCGCCCAACGGCTGGTCGTCGCGGACGAACGACCACGCCAGAATGGTCACCGGGCCGGTCAGCATGCCCTTCACCGGCTTGTCGGTGAGCGACTGCGCGTAGCCGATCCACTCCACGGTCATCGGCTCCCGCCGCGCGACGTCCCCGAACAGGATCGGCGGCCGCACGCAGCGCGTCCCATAGGACTGCACCCAACCTTGCTCGGTCGCCGCGAACCCGTCGAGTTGCTCGGCGAAGTACTGCACCATGTCGTTGCGTTCCGGCTCGCCGTGCACCAGCACGTCCAACCCCAGCTCCTCCTGGAGCGCGATGACGTCCGCGATCTCGGCCCGCATCCGGCGTACGTACTCCGCCCCATCGATCTCGCCCTTGCGCAGCGCGGCGCGCGCCAGCCGGATGGCCGAGGTCTGCGGGTAGGAACCGATCGTCGTGGTCGGCAGCGCGGGCAGCCGCAGACGATCCCGCTGCAGTTCCCGGCGTTGTTCGGCGGGCGCGCGGCGGTCGGCGTCGGGCCCGAGCGCGGCGAGCGCGGCTCGCACGCGCGGATCGTTCAGCCGCGGATCCGACCACCGCGACGCCAGCGCCGCCCGCGCCTCGGCCAACTCGGCGGCGATCGCCTCCGTGCCCTGGCTCAGACCGGTGGCGAGCAGGCGCACCTCGGCCACCTTTTCCGCACCGAACGCCAGCCAGGACCGCAGCCGCTCGTCCAACCCGGTTTCCGCGGCCAGCGTGTACGGCACATGCAGCAGCGAGCAGGAACTCGAAACCGCCACGTGCGCAGCGGATCCCAGCAACGCGCCGAGGGTGGCCATGGCGCGGTCCAGATCGGTGCGCCACACATTGCGGCCGTCGACGATCCCCGCGACGAGCAGTTTGCCGGTCAGCGCGGGCACGGCGGCCACCGCGTCGACGTCGGCGCCGGCCGTGAAATCGAGGGAGACCCCCTCAATTCCGGTGCTCGCCAGCGCCGTCAGCGCCGCATCCGGTCGCCCGAAGTAGGTCGCGACGAGGATCGCCGGGCGCTCGGCGGCGTCGGCGAGTTCCTCGTAGGTGACCTGCACCAGGTCGATTTCCTCCGCCGTGAGGTCAGTGACCAGCACCGGCTCGTCGATCTGCACCCATCCGGCACCGGCGACGGCGAGCCTGCGCAGCAGTTCCCGATACAGCGGCAGCAGCTCGATCAGCCGGGCGAGCGCCGAGCCGCCGGTCGCCTTCGCCAGTTTGAGGAAGGTGATCGGCCCGATCACCACCGGCCGCGCGGGCACCCCCAGCTCCAGCGCTTCCCGCAGTTCCGCGAGCAGCTTCTCCGGGTGCAGCGAGAATGCGGTCTCCGGCTCGATTTCCGGCACCAGGTAGTGGTAGTTGGTGTCGAACCACTTGGTCATCTCCAAGGGCTCGACCGTGTCGGTGCCGCGCGCGGCGGCGAAATACCGTTCCAGCGGGTCCGCGATCCCGGCGACCCGGGGCGGCAGCGCGCCCAGCAACTCGGCGGTGTCGAGCATCTGGTCGTAGTAGGAGAACGTGCCGATCGGAACGGAGTCCAGGCCCGCGGCCCGTAATTCGGCGAATTGGGCGTGCCGGAGGTCGCGCGCCACGGCGTGCAACTGGTCGGCGTCGATCTTGCCCGCCCAATAGGCTTCGGTGGCCCGCTTCAGTTCGCGCCGCGGCCCCACTCGTGGAAGCCCGAGAACCGTCGCGGTAAACGGCTTTTGCTGTGCAACAGTCACGATGTTTCTCCATTGCTGAGGACGAAAGCCATCGCCATACGGGCAGGCGGAGAACCCGGTGACATGCCGGTGATGTTCCCGGCGGAGCCCGACACGTCAGCTGGTGATCCGCACGCCCAATCCACGAGGCGGTGGCCGCCGGGTACGGCGTACCCGGCACGGCTGGCAGGTCTTCGGACTCGCGGGCACCGGCCGTGCGGGCCGGCATACGCCGGAGTGCTCCCGATGGCCGACCTACTGGCCGTCGCTTCCCAAGTCGCCGAACCTTCCGGATCGCTGAACTCAGTGCCTGGTGACGGCGGTCGTTCCTGCATACCGCTGCGGGACAGTCCCGGATTCCCACCGGGTTCCCTCTCACCCGCCGTGACGTCGCCGTACGGGCGGGCTCGACTCCGTGGCGCGACGTCGGGGCTCCATCTCGTCGTGCTGCGGTGAACCAGCTGCCCACTCAGCATAGGACGCGGCCGAGCGAGCACACCGCGAGGGATCGCACACCAGTATTTGCCCGCACCGCTCATCTCGTACCGATTCCGCACCTGCTTCCGTTCCGGCTATCGGCCGGGCCGCCGATGCGGTCCCTGATCTGCTCTCGACCGGCTACCAGACCGCCGGGTCACCCGGGATTCACCTTTCCGAACTCGTCGTATGCGTGGTTCGACTGGTCCGAGGGCGCGAACTCGTGCCAGGGGAGCGCGGCTCGATGCCGGGATCGACCACCGGGACGGCTGCTCGGCGGCCTCCGCCGCCGGACCCGAACCGAACCCGGCCTCGGGACAGCACACCGGTTGCTGCCGCACCGCTCATGTGTCGGCGCTGTGAACGCAACTTCGCAACCGTGCTAGTCGGTCTTGTGAAAAGGTTTGCGAAGGGGGATTCCGTGTCGGTGCGGTTCACGCGGCCGGGTACCTTGGGTCAATGTTCTCGAAAGTCTTGGTTGCCAACCGTGGCGAGATCGCCATCCGCGCCTTCCGTGCGGCCTACGAACTCGGCATCGGGACGGTCGCCGTGTTTCCCTACGAGGACCGTAATTCGGTCCATCGGTTGAAGGCGGCGGAGTCGTACCAGATCGGCGAGCCCGGCCATCCGGTGCGGGCCTACCTGTCGATCGAGGCGATCATCGAGGCGGCCAAGTCGGCGGGCGCGGACGCGATCTACCCGGGGTACGGGTTCTTGTCGGAGAACCCGGATCTGGCGGCGGCATGCGCCCGCGAGGGCATCACCTTCATCGGACCGTCGGCCGAGGTGCTCGAACTGGCGGGTAACAAGGCGCGGGCGATCGCGGCGGCCAAGGCTGCCGGGCTGCCGGTGTTGCGTTCGAGCGCACCGTCGTCGGACGTGGAGGAGCTGCTGGCCGCGGCACGGGAGCTGGAATACCCCATCTTCGTGAAGGCGGTGGCCGGCGGCGGAGGGCGCGGGATGCGCCGGGTCGCCGCGCCCGAACAGCTGCGCGAGTCGATCGAGGCGGCCTCCAGGGAGGCGGAGTCGGCGTTCGGCGACCCGACGGTGTTCCTGGAACAGGCGGTGGTGAACCCCCGCCACATCGAGGTGCAGATCCTGGCTGATCAGCACGGGAACGTGATGCACCTGTTCGAGCGGGACTGCTCGGTGCAGCGCCGCCACCAGAAGGTGATCGAGCTGGCGCCGGCACCCAATCTGGACCCCGCACTGCGGGAACGGATCTGCGCCGACGCGGTCGCCTTCGCCCGGCAGATCGGCTACTCGTGCGCGGGCACCGTGGAGTTCCTGCTCGACGAGCGCGGCAACCACGTCTTCATCGAGATGAACCCGCGCATCCAGGTGGAGCACACGGTGACCGAGGAGATCACCGACGTGGACCTGGTGCAGTCGCAGCTGCGCATCGCGGCGGGGGAGACGCTCGAGCAATTGGGTCTCAGCCAGGACGCCGTGACCATCCGGGGCGCGGCTTTGCAATGCCGGATCACCACCGAGGACCCGGCCAACGGATTCCGTCCCGACACCGGCCGGATCACCGCCTACCGCACACCCGGCGGCGCGGGCATCCGCCTCGACGGCGGCGCGAACCTAGGCGCCGAGATCGGCGCCTACTTCGACTCCATGCTGGTCAAGCTCACCTGCCGGGGCCGTGACTTCGGTACGGCGGTGGCGCGGGCGAGCCGGGCGCTGGCGGAGTTCCGGATTCGCGGCGTCGCCACGAACATTCCCTTCCTGCTGGCGGTGCTGGACGATCCGGACTTCAAGGCGGGCCGGGTCACCACCTCGTTCATCGACGAGCGTCCGCAGCTGCTGACCCTGCGCCGGTCCGCGGACCGCGGCACCAAGATCCTCGACTACCTGGCCGACGTCACGGTGAACAAGCCGCACGGCGATCGGCCGACCTCGGTGTACCCGCACGACAAGTTGCCCACGATCGATCTGAGCGTGCCGCCGCCGGACGGCTCGCGGCAGCGGCTGCTGCGGCTGGGTCCGGAGGGTTTCGCGCGGGCGTTGCGTGAGCAGAAGGCGGTCGGCGTCACCGACACCACCTTCCGCGACGCGCACCAATCGCTGCTGGCCACCCGGGTGCGCACCAACGGTCTGCTGGGCGTGGCGGGGCATGTGGCGCGATTGACTCCGGAGTTGCTGTCGATCGAGGCGTGGGGCGGAGCGACCTACGACGTGGGGCTGCGGTTCCTGTACGAGGACCCGTGGGAGCGGCTGGCGGCATTGCGCGAGGCGATCCCCAACATCTGCCTGCAGATGCTGCTGCGCGGCCGCAACACCGTCGGCTACACCCCGTATCCGGAGGCGGTGACCCGCGCGTTCGTCTCGGAGGCGACCGCCACGGGTATCGACATCTTCCGTATCTTCGACGCGCTCAACAATGTCGACCAGATGCGTCCGGCCATCGATGCGGTCCGCGAGACCGGTACCGCGATCGCGGAGGTCGCGATCAGCTACACCGGGGATCTGTCGAATCCGGACGAGTCGCTCTACACCCTGGACTACTACCTGAAGCTGGCCGAGCAGATCGTCGACGCGGGCGCGCACGTGCTCGCGATCAAGGACATGGCGGGTCTGCTGCG
Source organism: Nocardia sp. NPDC047038 (assembly GCF_040644075.1). Lineage (NCBI taxonomy): Bacteria > Bacillati > Actinomycetota > Actinomycetes > Mycobacteriales > Nocardiaceae > Nocardia > Nocardia sp. NPDC047038. The sequence goes on from NZ_JBEYVQ010000001.1 coordinate 544,099, forward strand.
CGCCCCGGCCGCGACCACGCTGGTCACCGCGTTGCGCAGCAATTTCGATCTGCCGGTGCACGTGCACACCCACGACACCCCGGGCGGGCAGCTGGCCACTTATCTGGCCGCGTGGCAGGCCGGCGCCGACGCCGTGGACGGGGCGAGCGCCGCGATGGCGGGCACCACCAGCCAGCCCGCGCTCTCGGCGATCGTCGCCGCGGCGGCGCACAGCGAGTACGACACCGGGTTGAACCTGCAGAACGTGTGCGACCTGGAACCGTACTGGGAGGCGCTGCGGAAGGTGTACGCCCCGTTCGAGTCCGGGCTGCCCGCACCCACCGGTCGCGTCTACACCCACGAGATCCCCGGCGGGCAGTTGTCGAACCTGCGTCAGCAGGCCATCGCGCTCGGGTTGGGTGACAGGTTCGAGGAGGTGGAGGCGAAGTACGCCGCCGCCGACCGGCTGCTCGGCCGCTTGGTGAAGGTCACCCCGTCCTCGAAGGTCGTCGGTGACCTGGCGCTGGCGTTGGTCGGCACCGGTGTCGAGGTCGAGGATTTCGCCTCCGACCCGGGCCGCTACGACATCCCGGATTCGGTGATCGGTTTCCTGCGCGGGGAACTCGGCACACCCGCCGGCGGCTGGCCCGAACCGTTCCGCACCAAGGCTCTGGCCGGGCGCGGCGCGGCCAAGCCCGAGACACCGTTGACGCCCGCGGACGAGAAGGGCCTGTCCGGCAGCTCCGAGGAGCGCCGGGCGACGTTGAACCGGTTGCTGTTCCCCGGCCCCACCGCCGAATTCCTCGCCCATCGGGAGAAGTACGGCGATACCTCCGGGTTGTCGGCCAACCAGTTCTTCTACGGGCTGCGCCGCGGCGAGGAACACCGGGTGCAGTTGGAGAAGGGCGTAACCCTGCTCATCGGCCTGGAAGCGATCTCCGAGCCCGACGAGCGCGGTATGCGCACGGTGATGTGCATCCTCAACGGGCAGCTGCGGCCGGTCTCGGTGCGTGACCGGTCGATCGCCAGCGAGATCCCCGCGGCGGAGAAAGCCGACAAGGCCAACCCCGGCCACGTCGCGGCGCCGTTCGCCGGTGTCGTCACTCTCGCGGTCTCCGAAGGCGATTCGGTCGCGGCGGGCGACACCATCGGCACCATCGAGGCCATGAAGATGGAAGCCGCGATCACCGCGCCACGCGCGGGCATCGTCGGCCGCGTCGCCATCGGCTCCGTGCAGCAGGTCGAGGGCGGTGACCTGCTCATCGAACTGGCGGTGCGGGAGTCGTCCGCCGGATGACGAGGATCGTCGCGGGCGCGGCGGGCGGCCGGCGCCTCCGGGTGCCGCCGTCCGGCACCCGCCCGACCTCCGATCGCGTCCGGGAGGCGCTGTTCAGCGCGTTGGACGCCCGGTTGGACTTCGCGGGCGCGCGCGTCCTCGACTTGTACGCGGGTTCCGGCGCGCTCGGGCTGGAGGCGCTGTCGCGCGGCGCCGAGCACGCGTTGCTCGTCGAATCCGACCGGAAGGCGGCGGCCGTTGTTCGCGGCAATATCGCCGACCTCGGGCTGCCCGGCGCCGAATTGCGGGTCGCGACGGTGGCCAGTGTGCTGCAACTGGGCGGGGCGGGCTGCTTCGACGTGGTCTTCTCGGACCCGCCGTACGCGGTGGACAACGCCGCGGTGCTGGCCGACCTGAGCGCGCTGGCCGAGCGCGGTTGGCTGCGCCCAGGGGCGGTGGTCGTGCTGGAGCGTTCGGCGCGTTCCCCCGAAACCGCCTGGCCCGCAGGCTTCGTCCCCGCGAAGTCGCGCCGGTACGGCGAAACCCGCATCGAGCTGGCGGAGTTCGATCCGGACGAATAGGCGCGCGTGCGGCCACCCGTGCCCGGCCGCGTGCGTCCTGCTAGCGTCGCCTCATGGCAGGAGCACTGTGCCCCGGGTCGTTCGACCCCGTGACCTACGGACACCTCGACGTTTTCACCCGGGCGGCGGCCCAGTTCGACGAGGTCGTCATCACCGTCATGATCAACCCGAAGAAGCAGGGCATGTTCACCGTCGACGAGCGCATCGAGATGCTGCGCGAGTCGACCGCGCACCTGGGCAACGTCCGGGTGGAGTCGTGGCAGGGGTTGCTGGTGGACTTCGCCCGCGAGCAGGGCATCACCGCCATCGTGAAGGGTCTGCGCGACGCGGGCGACTTCGGCTATGAACTGCAGATGGCGCAGATGAACAAGAAGCTCTCCGGCGTGGACACCTTCTTCATAGCCACCAACCCGTCGTTCAGCTTCCTGTCCAGCTCACTGGTCAAGGAGGTCGCCGCCTACGGCGGCGACGTCGCCGACATGCTGCCCCCCTCGGTGCACAAGCGCCTCCTCGACCGCCTGGCCGAACGCAAGAACTGACCAACCAGGCCGCGAATCCTTCAGGTGATCTCGCCTTCATCGCAAACCCGCTAGAACGCTGATGCGGTGGCGAACAACGGACCCTCTACGGGAAAGCCACGGAGCCTTCACACCTGCTGACCCGACCGGGTGGTTCACCACCCTGTCGGGTTCGCCAAAGCAACCACTGATCACGCGAGAACATGGGTAACTCCCGGGGAACGCCCAAACCCCACCGGCACCCAACGCAAGACCTTGAACGCAACCCACGTCCCACTTACTGGTACGGCCTGAATACTCGGAGAGGCGGGCAGCGAGGCGGGCGGGCAGCCTAGAACACCAGGCCACGTAGGGCCAGGAAGCGCATGCCGCCGACCACAGCGGTGATCGCCAGGATCGCGACGGCCTGGGCGGTGTCCCCGAGGCCGGGAGCCCACAGACCCAGAGCGGCCAGCCCCGCGGTGGTGACGCCGAGTCCGACCAACGCGAGCCCGCCGCCTTCCCATTGCGCGGTGAACCAGCCGACCCGTTCCGCGGCGTGGAAGGTGAGCTGACGGTGCAGCTCGTTGGCGATCACGGTGCTGACGATCGAGCCCACGACGTTGGCGATCAGCGGTCCGACGCCGTGCATGGCGAAGAACAACAGGACGTACGCGATATTGCTGGAGCCGCCGACCAGCGCGAAACGGATCAGCTGAGCGAAGGCTCGATCGCCGCGCAGGTACCGGGCGAGCCGGCCGAGCCCGGTCGCCACCGAGGTCCTCGGCAGTGCCGGATAGGGGCCGGCCCACGGCACGAAGAAGCTGGTGGCGCTCACTCCTCCGGGTCGCGGCAGTTCCAGTAAGGTCATCGTCTTTCCGATCGAACACAAGCCCTCGGCAGGGACAACGGCGAGAGTGCTCGCATGCTTCCCCCGTCGACTCTTGGCAGGTTCCGTTCGTAGCGCATATTCGGCAATCGCTGACGTGTCGGCGCCTGTCAACATTCGACGGCGGGTTGTCCTTACCTCCGGCTTCCTTGTCCGCGATCCAGGGAACGCGGTAGGTGCTGAAGATCTTGGTCGACCTTCCAAGAAAATGTAACACGAAGCGGAGAGGAGGTCTCCACTTGATTTTGTGGCGTGCGAGACACTGGCACGACACACCGGAAAGGGACTCGGCACGAGCCGTGACGAGGGGCACACTGGGCGTCGGCGGAGATTTCGCCGTGAGTCCGCAGGAGGGTAGTGAGCATGTATCGCGTTTTCGAAGCGCTCGATGAACTGGTCGCCATCGTCGAAGAGGCGCGCGGCATCCCCCCGACCCGCAGTTGCATCGTGCCGCGCGGCGACGTGCTGGAATTACTCGACGACGTCCGCGACGCGCTGCCCGGCGAACTCGACGACGCCCAGGACGTGCTCGACCATCGCGACAAGATCGTCTCCGATGCCAGGACCGCGGCCGAGACCGCCGTGACCGGGGCGAACGAGCAGGCCGAGCGCACCATCGGCGCGGCGCGCGAGGAAGCCGACCGCATCCTCGCCGACGCCAAGGCGCATGCCGATCGGATGGTCGCCGAGGCGAGCGCGCACGCCGATCACCTGGTGGCCTCCGCTCAGGAGGCGGCCGATCGGGTGGTGGCCGACGGCAACGCCGAATACGAGGCGGTGACCGGCCGGGCGCGGGCCGAGTCGGAGCGGATGATCGATGCGGGCAAGGCCGCCTACGACCGCTCCGTCGCCGACGGGCTCGCCGAGCAGGAGCGGCTGGTCACGCAGACCGAGGTGGTGCGGGCCGCGCACGCCGAATCGGCCAGGGTGATCGACGCCGCGCACGCCGAGGCGGATCGCCTGCGCGAGGAGTGCGACCACTACGTCGACTCCCGGCTCGCCGATTTCGAGGAGACGCTGACCAGCACGCTGCGCACGGTCGGGCGGGGGCGCCATCAACTGCGCAGTGGGGCGGGTGCGCCCGACTACGCCACGGAATTCCGCAGGTAGCGGCCCCGAGCGCGATGGGCCGCGTTTGGGCGTGGACCGCGTGATCGCGTATTGTTGAGTGGTTGCCCGTATCCCCTCGATCGTGAGTGAGTCCGTGATGTCCGCCGGTTCCGGTTCCGCGTCGCGTCCCCGATCGGCCAAGCGCCGGTCGCCGGACGCCGCTTTCGTGCTGGACACCCGCAGCCTCGGCCGCAGGCCGGGGACCATGCGCGAGCTGCGCCGTACCGTCACCACCGAGGAGCGGATCGGTCTGGATCTGATCGGCGTTCCGGTGGGTGCGCAGGTGGAATTGGATCTGCAGTTGCAGGCGGTGTCCGAGGGAGTGCTGGTCACCGGGACGGTCGAGGCGCCGATCGAAGGTGAGTGCTCGCGCTGCCTGGAGCCGTTCACCGACGCGGTCACCCTGCGGCTGACCGAGCTGTTCGCCTATCCGGACAGCACCACCGAGCAGACCACCGAGGACGACGAGATCTATCGCATGGACGACGACCTCATCGATCTGGAACCGGTGGTGATCGACGCCGTCGGGCTGGAGTTGCCGCTGCAACCGCTGTGCACCCCGGATTGCGCGGGACTGTGCCCGGAATGCGGCGTACGGATGGCGATTGCGGGATCCGACCACCGGCATGAGATACTTGACCCTCGCTGGGCCGGACTGGCCGGATTCGCCTCCGAATCGCCCGGCAGCGGCAGCCCCGACGAGGGTGCGGCCGACCGAGACCACTGAGCAAGACCGATCAGCCGAACCGGCAGAGCAATTAAGACAGAGGAGAAGTAGTCGTGGCCGTTCCCAAGCGCCGGATGTCCCGTTCCAACACCAGGTCGCGGCGCAGCCAGTGGAAGGCCACCGCGCCGACCCTGATCACCTGCCCGAACCGCGCCTGCGGCGAGAAGACCCTGCCGCACATCGCCTGCCCGTCCTGCGGCACCTACAAGGGCCGCCAGGTCACGGCGGCGGTCTGATCGTCCGATCTGTCGTAGCGACGTGACCGACGAACCCGACTCGTCCGGTGAACACGCGAGCCTGCTCGCCGCGTTGGGCGTCGACGTGCAGCCGGATCTGCTGCGTCTCGCACTGACTCATCGGTCGTACGCGTACGAGAACGGCGGTCTGCCGACGAACGAGCGTCTCGAGTTCCTCGGCGACTCCGTGCTCGGGCTGAGCATCACCGAACGGCTGTATCACGAGCATCCCTCCAAGTCCGAGGGTGAGCTGGCCAAACTGCGCGCGAGCGTGGTGAACATGCGCGCGCTGGCGGAGGTCGCCCGCGGGCTCGGCGAGGGCGGGCTCGGTGCCCACCTGCTGCTCGGCAAGGGCGAGGAGCTCACCGGCGGCCGGGACAAGGAGAGCATCCTCGCCGACGGTATGGAGTCGTTGCTCGGCGCCGTGCATCTGGAGCACGGCATCGAGGTGGCTCGCGCCGTGGTGCTGCGGCTGTTCGCCGAGCTGCTCGAGCGCGGACCGCGGATGGGCGCGGGCCTGGACTGGAAGACGAGCCTGCAGGAACTCACCGCCGAGCGTGGTCTCGGCGTCCCCAGCTACGAGATCACCTCGACCGGGCCGGACCACGACAAGGAATTCACCGCCACCACGGTGGTCGGCGGCCGGGCCTACGGGCAGGGCGTCGGACGGTCGAAGAAGGAAGCCGAGCAGAAGGCCGCGGGGGCCGCCTACGAGGCGCTGACCGCCGAAACCTGACGTGCCCGAACTTCCCGAGGTCGAGGTCGTGCGGCGCGGGCTCGCCGAGCACGTGGTCGGCCGGCTGATCGAATCGGTGGCGATCACCCATCCCCGCTCGGTGCGCCGCCATCTCGAAGGCGCCGCCGATCTCGCCGCACGGCTGACCGGCCTGAAGGTCGAGTCGGCCGAGCGGCGCGGCAAATTCCTCTGGCTCACCTTCGACGATCCGGAGGCGGCGCTCGTCGTGCATCTCGGCATGAGCGGTCAGATGCTGGTCCAGCCCGCGGAAGCGCCGCTGGAGAAGCACGCCCACATCCGCGCCACCTTCGGCGACGGCACCCAGCTGCGCTTCGTCGATCAGCGCACCTTCGGTGGCTGGGCGCTCGCGCCGCTGGTCGAGGTGGACGGCACCCTGGTGCCCGAGCCAGTCGCGCACATCGCTCGCGATCCGCTGGATCCGCGTTTCGACGTCGAATCCGTGGTCGCCGTCATCCGGGGCAAGCAGACTGAGATCAAGCGCGTGCTGCTCGACCAAGGCGTGGTCTCCGGCATCGGCAACATCTACGCCGACGAGGCGCTGTGGCGGGCCGAGATCCACGGAGGACGGACCGCCTCCGGGCTGTCCAGACCCGCGGTGCGCGGGTTGCTCGCCGAAGTCGGCATTGTGATGAGCGAAGCGCTCGCCGCGGGCGGTACGTCGTTCGACGCGCTCTATGTGAATGTCAACGGCCAGTCGGGCTACTTCGAACGCGCCCTGGCCGTATACGGTCGGGAGCACGAGCCGTGTCGCCGGTGTGGTGCGCCGATCATCCGCGAGCGGTTCATGAACCGCTCGTCCTACTCCTGCCCGCGCTGCCAGCCGAAGCCTCGTCGTCGTTAGCGCGGGCGAGCTACCGTTTCCTCAGGGCGGTTCGGAATGTCAGCCGACCGTGAGGAAGGGAAGCATGCGCAAGCTCACCTATTACGTCGCGTCGACGATCGACGGTTTCATCGCCACCGAGGACGGCTCGGTCGACTTCTTCCCGGTCGGCGGCGACCACGGTCCCTCGATCAACGCGCAGTATCCCGAGACGCTGCCGACCAAGGTGCGCGAGGCGATCGGGTTGGAGGAGCGCAATCGCTACTTCGACACGGTGCTGATGGGACGCAAGACGCACGACTTCGGCGTCCGCACCGGCACCTCCACTCCCTACGCGCATCTGCGGCAATTCGTGGTCTCGACCACCCTGCCCGAGAGTCCCGACGCGGCCGTGGAGCTGATCTCGGAGAACCCGATCGAGAAGGTTCGCGCACTCAAGCGGGAGAGCGGGCTGGGTATCTGGTTGTGCGGCGGCGGGGAACTGGCGCAGGCGCTGCTGCCGGAGATCGACCAGATCTTCCTCAAGCTCTACCCGATCGTGCTCGGCAGCGGCCGTGCGCTGTTCGGCGCCGGGTCGCGGCTGCCGGAACCGGCCAAGTTCCGGGTGATCACCAGCACGGTGTTCGAGGACGGGGTGGCCTTCGTCAAATACAGCCGGGTGCACTGACCCGGTGCCCGGTCAGGAATCGAGCGGGATGCCGGACGCCGCCGCGGCGCCCGGTCCGGAGGCGGCGCTGCGGGAGATCGGCTTCTGGCTGGAGCGCTCCCGGGCGGAGACCCACCGGGTGAAGGCCTACCGGCGCGCCGCCGACGTCGTCGCGGAGTTGTCCGCCGACGAGCGCGAGGCGCGCCGGGCGGCAGGCACTTGGACCGAGCTGGCCGGCATCGGGCCGAAGACCGCTGCCGTCATCAAGCAGGCGTACGCGGGCGTGGTGCCGCGGTACCTGAGCGAGTTGCGGGCGGCCGCGCAGCCGATCGGGGCGCCGGGCAAGCCGTTGCGCGAGCTGCTGCGCGGCGATCTGCACACCCACTCGAACTGGTCCGACGGCGGCAGCCCGATCGAGGAGATGATGCGAGTCGCGGCCGCGCTCGGGCACGAATACTGCGCCCTGACCGACCATTCCCCGCGCCTGACCGTGGCCAACGGCCTGTCCGCCGACCGGTTGCGCAGGCAGCTGGACGTAGTGGCCGAGCTCAACGACCGGATGGCGCCGTTCCGCATCCTCACCGGCATCGAGGTGGACATCCTCGACGACGGCACCCTCGATCAGCAGGCGGATCTGCTCGCCCGGTTGGACGTGGTCGTGGCCAGCGTGCATTCGCGTCTGCGCGACGACAGCGCGACCATGACCAAGCGCATGGCGTACGCGGTCGCCGATCCCAACGTCGACGTGCTCGGTCACTGCACCGGTCGCCTGGTCACGGGGGGACGCGGCACCAGGCCGGAGTCGACGTTCGACGCCGAGGTGGTGTTCGAGGCGTGCCGCACCTACGGCACCGCCGTGGAGATCAACAGCAGGCCCGAACGACTGGATCCGCCTTCGCGATTGCTGCGCCTGGCCGCCGAGATGGGTTGTCACTTCTCGATCGACACCGACGCGCACGCACCCGGCCAGCTCGACTGGCAGGGGTACGGTTGCGAGCGCGCGCTCGCGAACGGCGTCGCGGCGGAACGTGTGATCAATACCTGGCCGCTGGCGGATCTGCTGGCGTGGACTCGCGCGCAAGGGTGACCGCCGGGTTAACTTGTATCGAACAATACGACTTCGCCTGTGCCCGAAGGCTATTGCGGCACAGAATAAGGGTCACACGAATCGCTAGGGGTGGGATCAACTGGTGGGCGACTTTCCGCTCGAAATCGTACTCGCGCTCATCGGTATCGCGGTGCCCATCGGCGCGTTCCTGTGGGAGTTCGTCTTCGCCGGCCGCAGGCGCCTGGGCTATCGGGTGCAGATGGATACGCCGGTCACCGGTGAGATCGAATCGGTGTTTCCCGGTGTGCTCCCGCAACTGCGTCCCTCGCTCGACGGCGCCAGTCCGGACCTGAAGGACATCTCGGTCGTTCTGGTGCGCGTCGAGAACAGCGGCATCACGACCATCGACAGCCACGACTACAAAGCGCCGGAAGCCGCGCGGATCGGCCTGCATCTGCGTTTTCCGCAGCGCCGCGTGATCGGCATGGCGGTGAACGAACTCAGCGATCCCGCGTTGGCCGACAACCTCGACGCCGATTCCGGCATCGCGGTGCGCGAGGACACCGGCGGGCACATCGGTGTGATCGACCTGCCGAAGGTGCCGCTCGCCCCCGGCGATCACTACAAGATTCTGGCGATCCTGCAGCGTTCGGAGGGCGTTGGCGAATACCCGCCGCCGGCGTTGCGCGGCGGCATCAAAGGCGGGCGGATCACCGAGACCCGCAGCCGCACCGGCGTTTCCCTGATGATGGTCGCGCTCACGGTCTTCTTGGTGCTGGTGATCGTCGTCCAGTTGGTGGTGTCCGCGCTGGAGCCGTCGCCGATGCCGCTGGAGTGCGCCTCCGGCAAACTGACCGTGATCGGGTCTTCGGCGTTCGCCCAGGTGATCGAAGACGCCGCCGAGCAGTATCGGAAGAGTTGCGCCGGCGCCGATTTCACCTACGGCTTCGAAGGATCCGAGCGCGGACTGGACCGGCTCGCCGAAGAAGGCGCGGGCAATCCCGGGTTGCTCGCCGTCACCGACGGTGCGAAGGGCGGCGGCTATCCGACACTGGTGCACCGGCCGCTGGCGTTGTCGCTGTTCACCATGATCGCGCATCCCGGCGTCGGTGTCCGCGATCTCACCGCCGCCCAGATCCAGGATCTGTTCCGGGGCAGGATCGGCAACTGGCGCGAGGTGGGCGGTCCGGACTTGCCGGTGGTGCTGGTCAACCGCATACCCGGTTCGGGCACGCGCACCATCTTCGAACGCAGGCTGCTCGGCGGCACGCAGCCGGAGCGCCCGCACGTGAGCTGCACGGCGTTGAAGGGCACGGTCGTCACCGCGCCCGCGCAGTGCGAGGTGCAGGTCACCGCCGACATGCGCAAAGCGGTGGCCGAAATACCAGGGGCCATCGGCTATTCGGAATTCTCCGAGGCCGTCGGAGCCGGTCTGCCGACCATCGCGATCGAGGGCGTCGGCGCGAGCCGGGACGCCGCCGTGCGGCGCGCCTATCCCTTGTGGGGCGTCGAGTACGCCTACAGCAACGGCGAGTTGCCCGGTGGGTCGCTCGCCGCGAGCTTCCTGCACTTCCTGACCGATCAGACCGGCAAAGAGGTGCTGCGCGCGCACGGCAACGCGCCGTGTGCCGACCTGCCCGATCCCGGTCGCTGCCTGCCGGATCAGTGACCCCGGACGTCGTTCCCATGGCCCGGCGGACAACGCGGGGCCACCGGACTACCCATCGGTAGCCGAACGAACGCTGCGGGAGGGGATTTTTCCCGAACTGTTTGGTTTGAACGGCACCCCCTGAGGTACCTCCCACTCGGCCCCCCTGATCATGCCGACCGCGTGACCAGGCCAACCAAGCCCCATGGACGGCGGTGCAGCTAGGTCTTCACCTCCGCCGCGGGGGCCACTTAGTTCAGTTCGGCGCCCGGTACTCCGAGTGCTGGGTGAATGCGAGTGCTACTTGGTTGTCCCTGGAAGGAGGGTCATGAGCGCGCTTTCCGTGCCGATTTCCGCGCAGGCGTCGTCCGATCTGGAGATGCCGTCGTCCGACTACTTGTCGACAGATCGTTCCAGCGGCCCGTTTCGCATCGCGATGGTCGTGCCACCGTACTTCGACGTCCCGCCCAAGGCATACGGCGGCGTCGAGGCCGTGGTGGCCGATCTGGTCGACGCGCTGGTGGCTCGCGGCCACGACGTCACGCTGTTGGGCGCGGGGGAGCCGGGGACGAAGGCCAAGTTCGTGCCGGTGTGGGACCGGGCGCTGCCCGAACGCCTCGGAGAGCCGTTTCCCGAGGTCGTGCACGCGTTGCGGGTGCGCCGCGCGATCGAGAACCTCGCGGCCACTTCCGGTGTGGACCTGGTGCACGACCACACGTTCGCGGGGCCGCTGAACGCGACCGTCTTCCAGAACATGGGCCTTCCGACGGTGCTGACCGTCCACGGGCCGGTGGAGGACGATATCTACCGCTACTACCAGGATCTGGGCGACGAGGTCGCCTTGGTGGCGATCAGCGACCGCCAGCGCGAGCTCGCGCAGGGTCTCAACTGGTCCGGACGGGTGCACAACGCACTGCACGTCGACGATTGGCCGTTCCGCGTCGAGAAGGACGACTACGCGCTGTTCCTCGGGCGGTTCAACGAGTGCAAGGCCCCGCACTTGGCGCTGGAAGCCGCGCATGCCGCGGGTATCCCGCTGGTGCTGGCCGGCAAGTGCAGCGAGCGTCCCGAGCAGGCCTATTTCGAGGAGAAGGTGCGACCGCTGCTGACGGAAAACGATCACGTGTTCGGTCTCGCCGACGCGACGGCCAAGCGTAAGCTGCTTGCGAACGCGCGTTGCCTGTTGTTCCCGATCCGCTGGGAGGAACCGTTCGGCATGGTGATGATCGAATCCATGGTCTGTGGCACGCCGGTGGTCGCGCTGCGCGGCGGGGCGGTGTCCGAGGTGATCGTCGACGGCGTAACCGGCCGGATCTGTGAGGATCCCGCCGAATTGCCCGCGGCCATCGAAGAGGTCAGGGCGCTGGATCCGTACGCCTGCCGGGCGCACGTGCAGGCCAAGTTCGGCTCCGACACGCTCGGTTTCGGGTACGAGCAGGTGTATCGCCGGGTCCTGCGCTCCAAGAAGCGGTCCGGCGCGGTGCCGCTCGACACCGCGGCGGCCGTGACCACGCCGCTCGACGACCCGGCGCCCGCCTCGCCGATCCGGATCGCGGCGAGCGGCTTGGCGTGACCGATTCCGTACCGGTGAGCCCCGCCCCCCTGAACTCCGGTGAGTCCACCGGGTTCGGGGGGTGCGGCTCGGTGACCCTGGTGGAAGGCGGCACCTTCTGCCTGTCCAATCGGCTCGGCGACGTCGAACCGGGTAAGCCGCACGGCTTGTTCTTCCGGGACGCCCGCGTGCTGTCGCGCTGGGAGTTGCTGGTGAACGGCAAACCCGCCGAGTCGCTTTCGGTGCTCAGTCCGGAGGCGTTCGCCGCCAGGTTCGTGTTGCGCAGGCCCCCGCAGGCGGGCCTGGCCGACAGCACGTTGCTGGTGGTGCGCGAACGGATCGTGGCCGACGGCATGCACGAGCTGATCACGTTGGAGAACATGGGCCGCGAGCCCACCGCGGTGCTGCTGGAACTGCATGTGGACGCCGACTTCGTCGACCTGTTCGCGGTGAAGGAAGGACGCGCAGGACACGGGCGGGCGGACGTGACGGTCGCCGACGGGGAACTGGTGCTGCACGATCACGCCGACCGCAGCCGGGGCATCTCGATCTCGGCGACCGTGGAGCCCGAGGTGATGCCCGGTTCGCTGCTGTGGCGGGTGATCGTGCCGGTCGGCGAATGCTGGCAGGCCGAGATCATCGCCCAGCCGACCGTGGGCAACCAGCGTTTCCAGGCGATCTCGCCGGGCGAGCACTACAACGTCAGCGCGCCGGGCCGCAAGATCGAGGCGTGGCGCGACACCGCCACCGACATCGCCGCCTCCGATCCGGCGCTCACCCGGGTGCTGCGCCGCACCGAGAGCGACTTGGGCGCCTTGCAGATGCACGACGAATCCGGCGACGCGCGGCCTTTCGTCGCCGCGGGCGCACCGTGGTTCATGACCCTGTTCGGCCGCGACAGCCTGCTCACCGCGTGGATGGCGCTGCCGCTGGAGATCGATCTCGCGCTGGGCACGCTGCAACAGTTGGCGGAACTGCAAGGGCAGGACGTGAACCCGCTCACCGAGGAGGAACCCGGCCGCATCATGCACGAGATGCGCCGCGGCCCCGCGGGCGGACAGGTGTTCGGCGGCCACATCTACTACGGAACTGCCGACGCCACACCGCTGTTCGTGATGCTGCTGGCCGAATGTCATCGCTGGGGCGCCGACCCGGAGGCGATCCGGCACCTGCTGCCCGCCGCCGACGCCGCGCTGCACTGGATCACCGACTACGGCGACCGGGACGGCGACGGCTTCGTCGAGTACCGCCGCGCCACCGATCGCGGCCTGGTCAACCAGGGCTGGAAGGACAGCTTCGACGGAATCAACGACGCCACCGGCCATATCGCCGAAGCGCCCATCGCCCTGTGCGAGGTGCAAGGATACGTGCACGCCGCGCTGCTGGCCAGGGCCGAACTGGCAGAGGCTTTCGACGACTTGCGGCTGGCCGGCCAGCTACGCGAACGCGCCGCGGAGTTGCGCGTCAAGTTCGCCGAACAGTTCTGGCTGCCCGATCGCGGCTGGTATGCCGTGGCGCTGGATGGCGGCAAGCGCCAGGTCGACGCGCTGACCAGCAATGTAGCGCACTGCCTCTGGTCGGGCATCGCCACCGACGAGCACGCGGCGGAGCTGGTGTCGCGGATGGCGGCCCCGGAGATGGATTCCGGCTTCGGGTTGCGCACGCTGGCGTCGAACATGGGCGCCTACAACCCGATGAGCTATCACTGCGGCTCGGTCTGGCCGCACGATACGGCGATCGCGGTGGCGGGGCTGCTGCGCTACCGGCACGTTCCCGGCGCGGTGGAGCTGGCCACTCGGCTGGCCACCGGCTTGTTGGACGCGGCCGCGGTGTTCGACGGACGCCTGCCGGAGCTGTTCTGCGGCTTCCCTCGGTCTCGATTCGCCACGCCCGTGCCGTATCCGACGTCCTGCTCGCCGCAGGCGTGGGCCAGCGCGGCGCCGCTGTTGCTGGTGCGCGCGTTCCTCGGGCTCGATCCCGACGCGCCGACCAGGACGCTCACCGTTCGACCGCAGCTGCCCGCGCGGTGGGGCAAGGTGTCGCTGCGCGCGCTGCGGCTCGGTGCGACCACCGTCGACCTCGAGGCAGAAGGCGCGCAGATCACCGCGGCGCGCTTGCCCGACGACTGGCGGTTGGTGACCCGATGACCCGCACCGATTGCCGCGGGTCGGGAGCGGGTATGCCCCCGATATAAGGACATTGCAAGCCTTCTCGCACTGATACGCAGCACGGGAGGTGCACGATGCAGACATCGCTGGACATACAGGATCTGTGGCGGACCCGGTACCGGGACTGTTCCGCGGAGCCGTCGACGGATCTCGACATGGATCGCGCCTTGTTCATTCGCAGCGTGCACGCCGGTCACGGCCCGGAGTGCCGCCAATATCTCGCGGCGGCGGCGTACTGTCTCGCCCACGGCGACGAGCACTGAACCATCGGCCGCACTCCGGAACGCGGTGTCGGCAGGGCACCGAGCGTCCTGCCGACACCACGCACCGCCGTGACGCCGCCTACAGGATCGCGAAGGCGACCACGAGCCCGAGCGCGAAATGCGCGGCCGCCACCACGAGCACCTCGGTGGTGTAGGTGTCGGCGTGCAGCGCGGCGCCGATGTCGATGCCGAGCGCCCGTTCGATGACGCGCACCGAGATGACCTGCGCGACAATGCCGACCAGGCCGAACACCAGGGCGGCGATCAGGCCCTCGGAGAGCTTGCCGCCGCCGCCCACGGCGAAGATGGCGAGCACGACGATGAACGCCATGCTGATCATGCCCGCCGCGGTGACGATGACGGCGTTCGGCTTGCCCGCCACCACCAGCTTGCGCAGCTTGCCCGGCGTGGTCAGGTCGATGGCGTAGAAGCCGACGAGCATGAGCACCAAGCCGACGAGGGCATAGAGGACGATCGCGCCCACGCCCTCGCCGAGCGAGTTCCAGTACCCCGATTCCAGGGCGACTGCGGTCATCTTGATCCTTCCGAGATGGATCGGCATGCGGCCGAGATGGGTTCGTGCTTGACGGTGACGATGCTCAGTCGGTGGCGATGCGATGCGGGACGAATGCGGAGCCGTCGTCGGTGATCAGTCCCGCGGTCTCGCGGATACCCAGCCCCGCCGCGGCGTCGCCGACGATCCACGCGCCGAGCACCGGACGCATGTCATCGAATTCCGGGAGCGGATCGAGCAGTTGGTACACGTAGCCTTCCTCGCCGTAGACGCCGCCGGTCGCGGTCTCCAGTCCGGCGCCGACGATCGTCATGTTGGCGCCCTCGCGTCCCAGCTTCGGTTTGCGGATGTACTCGGTGAGCTCGTTGGGTTGGTCGAGGTAGGCGGGCAGCAGATTCGGGTGACCCGGGTACATCTCCCACAGCACCGCCAGGATCGCCTTGTTGCTCAGCAGCGTCTTCCACAGCGGTTCGATCCACATGGTCTCCGGCAGGCTGTCCACGACGCGCTTGCCGAAATCGTCGTCGAGCACCCATTCCCACGGGTAGAGCTTGAAGACCGCCTCCATCGGAGCCTCCGCCAGGTCGACGAAACGCTCCAGCTCGGAATCGAATCCGATCTCCTCGATCGGCAGCGCGATGGTGTCGAAACCGGCCTCGGCCGCGGTCTCCTGCAGGTAGGCGGTGGTGACGTTGTCCTCGCCGGTGGCGTCCGCACCGGACCAGCTGAAGTGCAGCTGCGACGTGGGCAGCACGTCGCGCAACTCGCCCCACCGCTCGACCAGCTTCTCGTGCAACGAGTTCCACTGGTCGCCGCCGGGGTAGCGGTCGGTCAGCCAGTGCCACTGCACGATGGCCGCCTCCAGCAGCGAGGTCGGCGTGTCGGCGTTGTACTCCAGTAGTTTCGCCGGACGCCGTGCGTCGTAGCGCAGGTCGAAACGCCCGTACACGTGCGGATCGGAACGCCGCCAGGATTCGGCGATCGGGCCCCAACTCCATTCGGGCAGGCCGAAATCGGCGTACCGCTCGGTGAGCACGATGTGCTCCACCGCGTTCAGGCACATCGAGTGCAGGAGTTCGACGTCGGCCTCCAAGGCGAGGATCTCCGACATCTCGAACTCGTAGTGCACCGACTCGTCCCAGTACGGCCGCGGCTGACCGCTCGCGTCCCGCCCCGGGGCACCGTAGACCAGGCCTTGGCTCTCGATGATCTGCTGCCAGCCCGGCCGGGGCGTATCCCGTACACGCCGCATCTACGATCCTCCGCCGCTCTTGCTACCCAGGCCGCCGCGCTGGATGGTGGTGCCGCTCTTGGTCTTGATCTCGGCGCTCTTCGGCTTGATCGTGGTGCCGCCGACGGGCGGTTTGCCGATCGTGCCGGTGCCCCCGTAGTAGTAGCGGTACTGCGGCCCGCCGCCGAGGATGATCAAACCGGGATTGATGCCGGTGTCGTTGACGAAGCCAGGACGGCCGTCGCCGCAGTAGGAGTCGTCGACCACGATTTCTTGGCCGTTCTCGATTTTCATGCACTGGGCCGTGACCCGGTCAGGGGCAGCCAAGGCGCGATAGGCCAGATAGCCACCGCCGACCAGGGCGGCGACGCCGACGATGGCGACACCGCCGATCATGACGCGTTTGCGAGTGCGCTTCTTGGCCTCCTCGGCCGCGGCGGCCGCGCGCTGGACTTCCTCGGCGCGCTTACGCGCCTTGTCGCGCGCTCGTGCCTCGGCCACCGTGGGCGGGCGGGGGCGGGTCACGCCCGCTTCTTGGCGTTGGATACTGCCGGGGCGAGGAGGGGGCGCGGCGGTCGGCCGATCGCCGGGACCGGCCCCGCTCGATGGCACCGAAGTGGGCGTCGACCAGTCGTTTTCGGGCTGATCGGCGTCACCCGATGCGGACGTGGGGGTCGATCGGTCGGCGCCACCGGTGGCGGGTGCCGACCTGTCCTGTTCATCGGGGGACGTCGGCGTCGGCGGTTGCCGGTCCTCGGCCGGGCGCTGTGGGCCGGACGGCCGCTCGGGCTCGTCCCGGCGCTCGTCACCCGGATCTCGCGTGCTCATCGCTGCGCCCCCCTCGTCGCCCGAACCACCACTACCGCTCCTCGAAACCGGTCAAATCACCCCGCGCGGGCTCCCAGCTTTCCACAACCAACCTGACCTGACCAGGTGTGTCCTCGGAACGCAAGAGGGCCAGCAACCGCTCGCAAGCCGGTCGCGGACCTTCGGCGACCACGTGCACGCGGCCGTCCCTGGCATTCGTCGCATGCCCGGCCAGTCCCAGTTCGAGCGCGCGGGACCGGGTCCACCAGCGGAAACCGACACCCTGGACCAGTCCGTGCACCCAGGCGCTCAACCGAACGGCCTCGTCCATCAGGCCTCGATGTCGAACGACAGCGTCACCTTCGATCCCGCTTTCAACGTCCGCCCCACGGTGCAGACCTTGTCGATCGCGCGCTGCACGGTGACCAGCAACCGTTCACGAGCCTCCTCGTCGAGGTCGCTGAGGTCGAGTTCGAACACCTCGTCCAGCTGCGGGTAGACCTCGTTCTCCCGGTCGGCGTCGCCGGAGACGCGAATGGTGGCGTCGAAGTTGTCGCCGAGTTTGCGCGACAGGGGGAAGTCCGCGCTCAGGCCGGAGCAGGCGGCGAGCGCGATCTTCAGCAGCTCGCCGGGGGTGAACACACCGGGGACGCCCTGCGAACCGATCAGGACCTCGGCGCCGCGGGAGCTGCGGCCGGTGTAGGCCCTGGTCCCGGTGCGCTCGACCCACAACGTGGTCGGCTCCGGCGCGCTCGGCGCCGCGGGGGCGGTGACGGGTGTAGCGGTCTGTTCAGCCATGGGTTCGATCCTGCCATTGTCGTCGCAATCAGTTCGCGGGCCTGGCAACGCCGCGCGAGGACGGGCCATTCCGCGCGGTCGGCGGACCGTGGCCGGGATTACTCCTGGAACCGGTATCCCATGCCCGCCTCGGTGAGCAGGTGCTTGGGGCGTGACGGATCGTCCTCCAGTTTGCGGCGCAGTTGCGCCAGATAGACCCGAAGGTAATGGGTCTCGGTGGCGTACGACGGGCCCCACACCTCCCGCAGCAGCTCGCGCCGCCCGACCAGCTTGCCGCGATTGCGCACCAGCATTTCGAGCATGCCCCACTCGGTGGGGGTCAGGTGCACCGTCTCGCCGCGCTTGGTGACCTTCTTGGCGGCCAGGTCGACGGTGAACGAGTCGGTGGTCACCACCGGCGCCGAGGCATCGGGATCGGCGACGCCGCGCCGGACCGCGGCGCGCAGCCGGGCCAGCAGTTCGTCCATGCCGAACGGTTTGGTGACGTAGTCGTCGGCCCCCGCGTCGAGCGCCTCGACCTTGTCGGCGGAATCCGTCCGCGCCGACAGCACGATCACCGGCGCCGAGGTCCAGCCGCGCAATCCGGCGAGCACCTCGATGCCGTCCATGTCGGGCAGGCCGAGATCGAGGATCACGACGTCCGGATGCCGGTCGGCGGCCGCGCGCAGGCCCGCGCTGCCGGTCGCCGCGGTGATCACCTCGTAGCCGCGGACCGAGAGATTTATTCGCAACGCGCGCACGATCTGCGGTTCGTCGTCGACCACGAGCACCTTCGTCGCCACCGCATCGGGCGTCTTCGTCACAACCGCCGCCTCCTGTGTCGTCGCGGACACCTCACTCACCCGCGCTCGTCGTCTCGTGTGCCACGCCCGTGCCGTTCGCGTCCGGTGCCTCGCCGCCGGGCAAGTCGACCAGCATGGTCAATCCTCCACCGGGTGTGGGCTCGGCGTGCACGGTGCCGCCCATCGCTTCGACGAACCCGCGCACCACCGACAGGCCGAGCCCGACGCCGGTCGTGTTGTCCCGGTCGCCGCGCCGCTGGAAAGGCTCGAACAATTGCTCCTCGGTGCCGTGCGGTACGCCGGGACCGGTGTCGACGACCGCGATCGCGACCCGGTCGCCCGCGCGTTCGGCGGTGACCCGGACCGTGCCCGCGCGTGGGGCGTGCCGCAGCGCGTTGTCGATCAGATTGGCCAGCACCCGTTCCAGCAGGCCGCTGTCGGCGAGCACCGAGACGTCGCCGACCTCGACCCGCACCCGGTCCATCGCCGCGCGCCGCAGCCCGCGCGCACCCATCCCGACGCTCACCAGCGCGCGGTGCACCGCCTCGTCCAGGTAGACCCGCCGCACCTGCGGCGTGACCACGCCGACCGCGAGCCGGGAGGAGTCGAGCAGATTGCCGACCAGCGCGGTGAGCTGATCCACCGACTCCTCGATGGTCTCCAGCAGTTCGGCGGTGTCCTCCGGGGAGAACTCGATGTCGTCGCTGCGCAGGCTGGAAACCGCCGCTTTGGCGCCTGCCAGCGGGGTGCGCAGGTCATGGCCGACCGCCGAGAGCAACGCCCGCCGCAGGCGATCGGCCTCCAGCAGGGCCGCGGCGGCGCTGGCCTCCTCGGCCAGGCGAGCCTGCCGGACCAGAGCGACGGCCTGGTTGGTGACCGCGTTCAGCACCGGACGGTCGGCGGCCGCCAGCGGGCGGCCGGCCAGCAGCAACCAGTGCACGGCATCGCCCGCCTCGACCACGGTGTCCGCGTCGGAGGGCCGCCGCGGTGGGCCCACTCCCACCTCGGCGAGGACCTGGTCACCCGACACCAGGGCGACCGCGCGCTGCCCGAACACCTCCCTGATCTGTTCCAGCAGCCGGGGCAGATCCGCGCCGTGCAGGATCGCGCCGGAGAACATGGTCAGCAGTTCGGCTTGCCGGGAGGCCTTGCGCGCCTGCGCGGTTCGCTTCGCGGCCAGATCGACCAGCGCGGCCACCGCGACGGCGACGATGAGCAGCACCACCACGGTGATGAAGCTGTTCGGCTCGGCGATGGTCAGGCTGTAGCGGGGTGGCGCGAAGAACCAGTTCAGCAGCAGGCCCGACAGCAGCGCCGAGAAGGAGGCGGGTACGACGCCGCCGAGCAGCGCGACAGCGACCACGCCCACCACGAACACGGCGCTGATGCCGCCGAGATCCAGCACCTCGTCGAGGTAGGCGGCGCTCAGCGCGCACACCAGGGCCGGTACGGCGACGGCGGCGAGCCACGCCGCCACCGGGCGGCGCGGATGCAGGGCCGCGTACCGGAATCCGCGGTGGGCCTCCTCGTGCGTCACCATGTGCACGTCGATCTTGCCGGAGCGTTGCACCACCGTGGAGCCGATGCCCTCATCGAAGATGCGCGCCCACCGCGAGCGACGGGAGGTGCCGAGCACCAGCTGGGTGGCGTTCGCCTCTCGGGCGAACTCGAGCAGGGCGGTGGGCACGTCCTCGCCGGTGACGGTGTGCAGGGAGGCGTCCAGGCTGGCCGCCAGCTCGCGCAGCCGGGCCAGCCGCTCGGTGGAGACCCCGGCCAGGCCGTCGCCGCGCACCACGTGCACGACCACCAGGTCGGCGCTGGATTTGGTGGCGATCCGACCGGCCCGGCGCACGATCGTCTCCGATTCCGGACCGCCGGTCACCGCCACCACGACGCGCTCGCGCGCCTCCCACAGTTCGGTGATCTTGTGGTCGGCCCGGTACTTGGCGAGCGCGGCGTCGACCTGATCGGCCAGCCACAGCAGCGCCAGTTCGCGCAGCGCGGTGAGGTTTCCCGCGCGGAAGTAGTTGCGCAGCGCGGCGTCGATCCGCTCGGCGGCGTACACGTTGCCGTGGGAGAGCCTGCGCCGCAATGCTTCCGGCGTGATGTCGACCAACTCCACCTGGTCCGCCCCGCGCACCACGGCGTCGGGCACCGTTTCGCGCTGCTGGATGCCGGTGATCTGCTCCACGACGTCGTTGAGGCTCTCCAGATGCTGCACGTTGACCGTGGAGATCACGTCGATCCCCGCGTCGAGCAGCTGTGCCACGTCCTGCCAGCGCTTCTCGTGCGTGCTGCCGGGCACGTTGGTGTGCGCCAGCTCGTCGACCAGCACCACCGCGGGGGCGCGGCGCAACACCGCCTCGACGTCGACTTCCTGGTACGTGCTACCGCGATATTCGATCAGCTTCGGGGGGATGCGTTCGATGCCATCGAGCAATTCCGCGGTTTTCTCCCTGCCGTGTGTTTCGACTACCGCGGCCACCACGTCGCGACCGCGCTCCAGTCGCCGGTGCGCCTCGCCGAGCATGGCGTAGGTCTTGCCGACTCCCGGCGCGGCGCCGAGGTAGATACGCAGCTGACCGCGTTTCACGCCTTCATCATCGCGCGTCGCGCCGCCCCGGCCGAACACCCCTGGGTCGTCCCGGCGCGCTGCCCCACGTCACCGCCGCACATCATCGGTCTCGATCCGCACCGGTTGCAGCCGCGGCGTCTGCGCACGAGCGCCGAATGCGCGAATGACCAGCGCGCAGCAGACGAATGCGACGACAAAGATCACTGCCGACATTGCGATCCTCTCTTCCTTCCCGGCGCCGGTCGCGCTGGAATCGTCCCGCCTGGCCGGCTCTCCACTTCTACCGCCGCCAGGCGGGCCGACCTCGATTTTTACGGTGTGTTGACGGTCCGCCCGTGTTCCTTGACGCCATACTTGCGGGCATCGCGGGCCCGTCAACGAACCGCAAATGCCAGGTGCCGGTGCGTCAAGAAGTCGTCAGGAAACGACCGGACGCGCCATCGGGGCGCTTCACTCGCTCTGTCGCGCCGAAGCCCGGCGCGCGGATGGAGGTTGTCGAGCTATGTCGGTCGTGGTGTTCACCGCGCTCACCGTGGCGGCGTTCGCGCTGCTGGGGTTGATCCAGCGCGGGGTGGAGAAGTTGTGACCGCGAACCTGATCGGTCTCGTTCTCGCCGCAGGCGTCGCGGTCTACCTGGTCGCGGCGCTGCTGTTTCCCGAGAGGTTCTGAGTGAGCACGACAACCGCGGGGATCGCCTTCGTGGCCTCCCTGATCTCGGCGCTCGCGCTGGTACACGTGCCGCTGGGCGACTACATGTACCGGGTCTACGAGGGACGTGCGCATTCTCGCGTCGAACGTCTCGTCTATCGCGCGATAGGCGCGCATCCCGAAGTCGAGCAGCCGTGGCCCGTGTACGCGCGGAGTGTGCTGGCCTTCTCGGCGGTCGGCATTCTCTTCCTTTTCTTCTTCCAGCTCGTGCAAGGCAGGTTGCCCCTGCACCTGAACGATCCGGGCACCGAGATGACGCCCGCGCTGGCGTGGAACACCGCGGTCAGCTTCGTGACGAACACCAACTGGCAGAACTACTCCGGTGAATCCACTCAAGGGAACCTGGTGCAGATGGCCGGGCTCGCCGTACAGAACTTCGTTTCGGCGGCGGTCGGCATGGCGGTGGCCGTGGCGCTGGTGCGCGGGTTCGCTCGCAGGCACACCGGTGACCTCGGCAACTTCTGGGTGGACCTGGTGCGCGGCACGCTGCGCATCCTGCTGCCGATCGCCTTCGTCTTCGCCCTCGTGCTGGTGGCGGGCGGGGCGATCCAGAACTTCCATCTGCACGACCAGGTGGCGCACACGCTGGGCGGCACCGAGCAGACCATCACGGGCGGCCCGGTCGCCAGCCAAGAGGCGATCAAGGAACTCGGCACCAACGGCGGCGGCTTCTACAACGCCAACTCCGCGCACCCGTTCGAGAACCCGGCCACTTGGACCAACTGGGTGGAGATCTTCCTGCTGCTCGTGATCAGCTTTTCGCTGCCGCGCACCTTCGGCCGGATGGTGGGCAGCCGCAAGCAGGGCTACGCGATCGTCGCGGTGATGGGGACTATCGCACTGCTCAGCGTCACGCTGACCAACCTGTTCCAGCTCCAGCACCACGGCACGGTACCGACCGCGATCGGCTCCTCGATGGAGGGCGTGGAACAGCGGTTCGGTGTGGCGAATTCGGCCACCTTCGCCGGTGCTACCACCCTGACCTCCACCGGCGCGGTCGATTCCTTCCACGATTCCTACACCAGCCTCGGCGGTCTGATGACGATGTTCAACATGCAGTTGGGCGAGGTCGCGCCGGGCGGCGCCGGGTCGGGCCTGTACGGCATGCTGATCCTGGCGGTGATCACGGTGTTCGTCGCGGGCCTCATGGTCGGTCGCACCCCGGAGTATTTGGGCAAGAAGATCACACCGCGCGAGATCAAATTGGCCGCGTCGTACTTCCTGATCAGCCCGCTGATCGTGCTGGTCGGCACGGCCGCCGCGATGGCGATTCCGGGTCGGCGCGCGAGCATGCTCAACTCCGGGCCGCACGGACTGTCGGAGGTGCTCTACGCGTTCACCTCGGCCGCCAACAACAACGGCTCCGCTTTCGCGGGCCTGACCGGCAACACCGAGTGGTACAACACCGCGCTGGGCCTGGCCATGCTCTTCGGGCGCTTCCTGCCGATCATCTTCGTGCTCGCGCTGGCCGGTTCGCTCGCGCGGCAGGGCACCACTCCCGCATCGATCGGCACGCTGCCGACCCATCGTCCGCAGTTCGTCGGCATGGTCGTCGGCGTAACGGTGATCCTGGTCGCGCTCACCTTCCTGCCCGCGCTGGCGCTCGGGCCGCTCGCCGAAGGAATCCACTGACATGTCGAGTCCCGCGATCGATGAGAACGTCTCGGCACAGGCCGAGCCCGGGCGGCCACGGGGCAAGAGTGTCCCGAACGGCGTGCTCGACCCCAAGATGCTGCTGACCTCGTTGCCGGACGCGGTACGCAAGCTCGATCCGCGCACGCTGTGGCGCAACCCGGTGATGCTGATCGTCGAACTGGGCGCGGTGTGGTCGACCGTGCTCGCGCTGGCGGACCCGACCTTCTTCGCCTGGGCGATCGTCGTGTGGTTGTGGCTCACGGTGATCTTCGCGAACCTGGCCGAGGCCGTCGCGGAGGGGCGCGGCAAGGCGCAGGCCGACACGCTGCGCAAGGCGAAGACCGACACCGTCGCGCGGCGACTGGTCGAGTGGTCGCCGGGCGCGCGGGTGGTCGAGGAGCGCGTCGCGGCCCCGGACTTGCGCCGCGGTGATCACGTCGTGGTCGAGGCGGGGCAGGTGATCCCCGGTGACGGCGACGTCGTCGAAGGCATCGCCTCGGTCGACGAGTCGGCGATCACCGGTGAATCCGCTCCGGTGATCCGGGAATCCGGCGGTGACCGGTCGGCGGTGACCGGCGGCACCACCGTGCTGTCGGACCGGATCGTCGTCCGGATCACGCAGGAACCGGGGCAGAGTTTCATCGACAAGATGATCGCCCTGGTGGAGGGGGCCAGCAGGCAGAAGACCCCGAACGAGATCGCGCTGAACATCCTGTTGGCGGCGTTGACGATCATCTTCGTCTTCGCGGTGGTCACGCTGCAGCCGATGGCGATCTTCAGCAAGTCGAACAATCCGGGCGTGCCGGACACCGTGGCGCTGGACGCGCACGGCGTCACCGGCATCGTGCTGGTCTCGTTGCTGGTGTGCCTGATCCCTACCACCATCGGCGCGCTGCTGTCGGCGATCGGGATCGCGGGCATGGATCGCCTGGTGCAGCGCAATGTGCTCGCCATGTCCGGGCGGGCCGTCGAGGCGGCCGGAGACGTGAACACCTTGCTGCTGGACAAGACCGGCACCATCACGCTCGGCAACCGCCAGGCGGCGGACTTCGTCCCGGCGCCCGGCGTGAGCAAGGCGGAACTGGCCGACGCCGCACAGCTTTCCAGCCTGGCCGACGAGACTCCGGAGGGCCGCTCGGTCGTGGTCTACGCCAAACAGGCCTACGGCCTGCGGGAGCGCACACCGGGCGAGCTGAGCCACGCGCGGTGGGTGGAGTTCACCGCGCAGACCCGGATGTCCGGCGTCGACGTCGAGGGCCGTCTGCTGCGCAAGGGCGCGGCGAGCGCGGTCACCGAATGGGTGCGAGCGCAGGGTGGTTCGGTGCCGGCGGAACTCGGCGCCGCCGTCGACGGCATCTCCGCCGCGGGCGGCACGCCGCTGGTCGTCGGCCAGGTCGACGGCGGTGCCGCCCGGGTGCTCGGCGTGATCCACCTCAAGGATGTGGTGAAGCAGGGCATGCGCGAGCGGTTCGACGAGATGCGCAGCATGGGCATCCGCACGGTGATGATCACCGGCGACAACCCGTTGACCGCGAAGGCGATCGCGGACGAGGCGGGGGTCGACGACTTCCTCGCCGAGGCGACGCCGGAGGACAAGCTGGCGCTGATCAAACGGGAGCAGGAGGGCGGACGGCTGGTCGCGATGACCGGCGACGGCACCAACGACGCGCCCGCGCTGGCGCAGGCCGATGTGGGCGTCGCGATGAACACCGGCACGTCGGCCGCCAAAGAGGCGGGCAACATGGTGGATCTGGATTCCGATCCGACCAAATTGATCGAGATCGTCGAGATCGGCAAGCAACTGCTCATCACGCGTGGCGCGCTGACGACGTTCTCCATCGCCAACGACATCGCCAAGTACTTCGCGATCATCCCCGCCCTGTTCGTGACGCTGTTTCCCGGCCTGGACCTGCTCAACGTCATGCGGCTGTCCAGTCCGCAGTCGGCGATCCTGTCCGCGGTGATCTTCAACGCGGTCGTCATCGTGGCGCTGATCCCGCTGGCGCTGCGCGGTGTGCGCTACCGGCCGTCGAACGCGTCGAAACTGTTGAGCCGCAACCTGACCGTCTACGGGCTCGGCGGCATCATCGCGCCGTTCCTCGGCATCAAACTCATCGACCTCGTGGTCCAGTTCCTCCCCGGGATGTCCTGACATGCGCCTTTCAACCTGGATCCGGCAGCATCTCGCCGCCCTGCGCGCGTTGCTCGCGCTCACGGCGATCACCGGAATCGTCTACCCGCTGGCCGTTTTCGCGGTGGCCCAGCTGCCCGGCCTGCACGAGAAGGCGGACGGGTCGCTGGTCGCCGTCGACGGAACGACCGTGGGCTCCGGCCTGATCGGGCAATCGTTCACCGGATCCGACGGCGCGGCCCTGGTGCGGTACTTCCAGAGCCGCCCTTCCGCCGCCGGTGACGGCTACGATCCTCGGTCCACCGCGGCGAGCAATCTCGGACCGGAGGACATCGTCGACACTCCGGCACGCGCCAGCCTGCTCACCACGATCTGCGCCCGCAGCAAGGAGATCGGCGACCGTGAGGGGGTCGACGGCAGTCGTCCGTTCTGCACGAAAGGCGGTGTGGGCGCGGTGCTCTCGGTGATAGGACCGCGTGACGCCGACGGGGACGTTTCGCATCCCGTTCAGGTCGTCAGCGTCAACGAGGCGTGCCCGGCGCAGCCATTCGTCGCCGCCTATCGCGGCGTCCGAGTCGAATGCGCCGAACCGGGACGGGACTATTCCGCCGGGCGAGTCGTCCCGATCCACGGCGACGCGCCCGCCGATCCGGCGGTGCCCCCCGATGCAGTCACCGCGAGCGGGAGTGGGCTGGACCCGAACATCTCGCCGGAGTACGCGGCCATCCAGGTGCCCCGGGTCGCGAAGGCGCGCGGGATTTCCGAACAGCAGGTGCGCGCGCTGGTCGCCGAGCACACCAGCGGCCGGACGCTGGGATTCCTCGGCGAGCCGCGAGTCGAGGTGCTCCGGTTGAACCTGGAGCTGGATCGCCGGTTCCCCGGTTGATGCGCGCGGTGCCGCCGCGGGCGGTGCCGGGTGCCGCCCGCGGCGGTCAGTGGCCGCGGGCGATCCAGTCGGCGAGGAAGGGTTTCTCCGCGCCGATGGTGGTGGAATCGCCGTGCCCGGTATGGACCGTGGTCTCCTCCGGGAGCGTCAGCAGGCGTTCGCGGATCGACTCGATGATCGTGCCGAAATCGGAGAACGATCGGCCGGTCGCACCGGGTCCACCGGCGAACAATGTGTCGCCCGTGAATACGACCTTCGCATCGGGCAGATGCAATGCGACGGAACCGGGGGAGTGGCCGGGGGTGTGCAGGACGTGAAGCTCGCTGTCCGACACCGTGATTCGATCGCCGTCCGAGAGCGGCCGGTAGGCCGTGTCCGGGTGGGTCATGCGCCACAGCGGCTCGTCGCCGGGATGCAGCAGGATCGGCGCCGCCGAGCGCTCGGCCAGTTCGGGGGCGACCGTCACGTGATCGTTGTGTCCGTGGGTGCACACGATCGCGCGAACGGTGCGCCCGGCGACCGCCGCGACGATCGGATCGGCGTCGTGGGCGGCATCGATGACGACCACTTCGTCGTCGTCGCCGACGAGCCAGATGTTGTTGTCCACCGCCCAGGTTCCGCCGTCGAGACAGAAGTCGCCGGAGGTGACGACGCGGTCGATGCGGACGGTCACCAGACCACCACCGAACGCAGCACGTCGCCCGCGTGCATCTTCGCGAAGGCCTGCTCCACCTGGTCGATCCCGATGCGCTCGGAGACGAAGCGGTCCAGCGGCAGCCGTCCCTGGCGGTAGAGGTCGATCAGGGTGGGGAAGTCGCGTTCGGGAAGACAGTCGCCGTACCAAGCGGATTTCAGCGCGCCGCCGCGCGAGAAGAAGTCCAGTAATGGCATCTCGAGGGTCATCTCCGGGGTCGGCACCCCGACGAGGACCACTGTGCCCGCCAGGTCGCGACCGTAGAAGGCCTGCTGCCAGGTCTCCGGCCGTCCGACCGCGTCGATGACCACGTCCGCGCCCCAGCCGTCGGTGTACTCCTGGATCTTCTCGACCACGTCCTCGGTGCTCGCGTCGATGGTGTGGGTGGCGCCGAAATCCGTGGCCCACCGCAGTTTCCGGGCGTCGCGGTCCACCGCGATGATGGTGCGCGCGCCCGCCAGCCGGGCTCCGGCGATGGCCGCGTCCCCGACGCCGCCGCAGCCGATCACCGCGACGGTGTCGCCGATCGAGACGTTGCCGGTGTGTATCGCCGAGCCGATGCCCGCCATCACCCCGCAGCCGAGCAGGCCCGCCACCGCCGGGTCGGCGGCCGGATCGACCTTCGTGCACTGGCCTTCGTGCACCAAGGTCTTGTCGACGAACGCGCCGATGCCGAGGGCGGGAGTCAACTCCGTCCCGTCGGCGAGCGTCATCTTCTTGCTCGCGTTACGGCTGTCGAAGCAGTACCAGGGCTTGCCGCGCTTGCACGCCCGGCACTCGCCGCAGACCGCGCGCCAATTGAGGATCACATAGTCACCCTCGGCCACGTGGGTTACCTCGGCGCCGACGGCTTCCACCACGCCCGCCGCCTCGTGGCCGAGTAGGAAGGGGAAGTCGTCGGTGATGCCACCTTCGCGATAGTGCAGGTCGGTGTGGCAGACCCCGCACGCCTGCACCCGCACCACCACGTCGTGCGGGCCCGGATCGGGGATCACCACCTCGACGAGCTCGACCGGTGCGCCTTTGCTGCGGGCCACGATCCCGCGGACGGTTTCCGACACCTGTGCCTCCTGAGCGAGTTCTCGGGACGCGGATCCGGCCGTTCCGTGGACCCGCGAGCCGAACACCTGTCCATACAGTTGTTCTCGGTGCGAACACTACCGCCGGATCGCGGGAAGGCTCGAGTTTCGGCCCGGAATCACGGCGGGGGTTGACATTCCACTTTGGAGGGTTATGCTTAAGTCATATTCCACTATGGAGGGTGGAACCCGTCGATAGGACCAGGCATGGACATCTCCACCGGCACCCGCGCCTCGAATGCCGAACGCGACGCCGTGGTGCGCCTGCTCGGCAGGCATATGGCGGACGGGCGGATCGATCTGCCCGAATACGACCAGCGCGTCGCCCAGGTGTACGCCACCACCGACCGGGAGGACCTGCGCGGGGTGTTGTCCGATCTGCCCGAATTGAGCAAGGACGCGGGCGCACCGGCCACCGCACGCCCGCGCATCCCGATCTGGCAGCGTATCGAGGGCAGCACCTGGCTCGCAGTGAGCGCGCTGGTGCTGGTCATCTGGGGCGCGATCTCGCTGAGCGTCGGCGCCTTGACCTACTTCTGGCCGGTATGGGTGATCGGCCCGTGGGGCGCCGTCCTGGCGTTCCGCATGGTGGCCGGCTTCGAGAACGGCCGATTCACCCGCCGCGCGAGCTGAGCGTCATCCCTCGGCGCTGTCACCCGGATCATCGAGTGACAGCGCCGTTTTCGTGTCCTACCATCTGCGCCGCGAGGACTCGTGCGGGGGGAGCGAGGTATCGCGGCGTGACCGCTGGTCGTCGCGATGGCGGCGGCTGGGTGGTTGGTCGTAGGTCCGTTCCGGTGCTCGGTCGGATGGGGTGGGGCGGTCGCGGTAGGGAGTATCGGGTCGCTCTCGTCGGCCGGTCTCTGACTCGAAGTTCGTGGGCTCCTGGCCACGCCCCGATCGCCGGTTCGCTCGCGGCCATCCGGCATCCGCTTCGTCGTAGTCGTCGCGATGTCCAGCGACGGGTGTTGTGCCGTGCCCGTCCTGCTGCCGACGTCTCGGCAGTTCGGGGCGGCCGGGTGTAGGGCGCGGGTGTGAATCCGTCCCGCCGCCGCGCGGAAGCCGATCGCTGCGCCGAGTGGGTTCGGGTTCGTCGCGGCGACGGCGCGACGGCGCGGGCGAACCGTAGTCGTCGGCCGGACGCTTCGCTTGTCCGGTGGGCCGGGGTTTGTCGCCGCGAGTTCGTCGATCGGTATCGGTGCGCGGGGACGAGGGCGGTGGGTCGGCGGCTCCGCGCCGGGGGGAGCGAGTTTCGCCGTGCGCGGCTAGGGACTCGCGGGATCGTGTCGCAGCGGGTTTTCCGCGGTGGTCATGCTCGTCGGAGGATTTCGCGGACGCGCGGGCCTCCCGTGCGCCGGACGCGTCGTTCGGCGGCTTCCGGTGGGATCCGCTCGCGTGGGGCGGCTGCGGCGGACGCCCCGGCTGGAACACGGGAAGTTCCCGGGTGTCCTGGGTGGCGCTGACGCCTTTCTCCTGATATTTCGCGGAAATGTCGTGAGCGCGCAGCCACGCACCCGGGTCGTGGCGGGCGGCGGCGTCCAACCACGGAAGGGTGTCCTCGAGCAGATCGAGCAGGTCACCGCGCCCGTCGCCGAGTGCGCCGCGGATGGCGGGGAAGACGTCCGCGGGGAACGTCCACTTCCATTCCGACCGCGCCTCACCGTGTCGGCGGCCGTGCAGGACGAGGTCGCCGGAGCGGGAGATCTTCGCCCGCACCGTTCGCGTGCCGGATTCGATGACGAGTTCGCCGGTCTCGCTGCGGGTGATCTGCTCCGTCTCGTCATGGTCGTCGAGTTCGCCGGGCTCGATGTCGTCGTCGGGGTCGACGCGGCGCATCCATTTCGTCACCGCGCCCAGCGGGAGCAGCGGCTGCCGGTCGTCCGAGTCGCCGGAGCGGGTGATCCGCAATGTCCGCGCAATCCCGGCGACGAGATCCGCGCGCCTTGGGGTTTCCGCGGGTTCGGGCAGGTCTTCGTCCTCGAAGTGAGCCATGGGCGTCGACCGCGCGCCGGTGCCGGTGCGTCCGGCCCGCTCGTCCCTGCCGTGCCCGGGGTCGGCGGATCGCCCGGCTCGACCGGGAAAATTCCCAGAACTGGGAGTTTCGTCCTCCTCGTCGTCGTCCCACGGCGGGTCCGCGTCCTGCTCCTGCGCCCGCAGTTTGATCTCGAACCACGCCGCGCCCAGGGCGGCCGCACCGAAGGCGGCCGCGATCGCGACCTCCACCCGCACATCGCTCAGCAGCGCGCTCTTGCTGCGTTCACAGGCGTGCAGGAGCAGCAGGCTGCCGAGTACCAGCCCCGCGATCCGGGCAAGGCGGAACCGGGTACTTGTCCCTGGTGAGGGGGCAGACATCGTGGTGCGCTCCCGAAATTCCGCTGGCGAATCAGAGGGATCGTATGTGGCCGGAGGGTGTGGCGTCAGTGCCAGTTCGAGACCGCGCGGAATCGGCGGACCCACGGGTGGGGAGGCTACCGGTGGCAGGCCGAGCGCGGGCGGGCGTTCCCCGGTCGCGGCGAGAGGGCCGAATGGGTCGTGCCGCTGACACCGACCGGCAGCGTGGCCGCCCATTCCGGCAAACCTCGAGCACATCGAAATGCGCGCGAACCGGCGGCGAGTCGATAACCTACGGATATCGCCGAACCACCACTCGGCCGCGCACGCCGTCGGGCCCCGGAGGCTCCCGGTACGCGACGGATACCATGACAGGTCGCCGGATGCGCTGCCGCGACGCGAAACGCCGACCGGGCAGAACACGGAAAGGTCGTCGAACTTGCACCTGAAGAGCCTGACGTTGAAGGGCTTCAAATCCTTCGCGTCCGCGACGACACTGCGCTTGGAACCGGGCATCACGTGTGTGGTCGGTCCCAACGGATCGGGCAAATCGAACGTCGTCGACGCGCTCACCTGGGTGATGGGTGAGCAGGGCGCGAAGGCGCTGCGCGGCGGCAAGATGCAGGACGTCATCTTCGCGGGCACGGCGGGCCGCGCCCCCCTCGGCCGCGCCGAGGTCACGCTGACCATCGACAATTCCGACGGCGCGCTGCCGATCGACTACGCCGAGGTGTCCATCACCCGGCGCATGTTCCGCGACGGCGCGGGCGAATACGAGATCAACGGCAACTCCTGCCGCCTGATGGACGTGCAGGAACTGCTCAGTGACTCCGGTATCGGCCGCGAGATGCACGTCATCGTGGGGCAGGGTCAGCTGTCGGCCATCCTGGAGTCGCGCCCGGAGGACCGCCGCGCGTTCGTCGAGGAGGCCGCCGGTGTGCTCAAGCACCGCAAACGCAAGGAAAAAGCGGTACGCAAGCTCGAGGCGATGCAGGCCAACCTGGCCCGGCTGACCGACCTCACCACCGAACTGCGCCGCCAGCTCAAACCGCTGGGCAGGCAAGCCGAGGTGGCGCGCAGGGCGCAGACCGTGCAGGCCGACCTGCGCGACGCCCGGTTGCGGCTGGCCGCCGACGATCTGGTCACCCGGCGCGGAGAGCTGGCGAGCCAGCAGAGCAAGGAAGCGTACGCGCGCGAGCAGCAGATCACCGTGCACTCCGAGCTGGACGCCGCCAACGCGGCGCTGGCGCAGCAGGAATTCCAGCTGTCCCGGCTGACGCCGAGCGCCGAGGCCGCCGCACAGCTGTGGTTCCAGCTCTCCGCGCTCGCCGAACGGGTCAACGCGACCATTCGCATCGCCGGCGACCGGGCGCGGCACCTGGACACCGCAGCTCCGGTCAGCACCGGCCGCGACCCCGAGCAGCTCGAGGCCGAGGCCGACCGGGTCGAAGCCGAGGAGGCCGAACTGCGCGAAGCGGTGGAGATCGCCGCGGAGACCTTGGAGGCGGCCCGAGACCAGCTGGCCGAACGCGAATACGCCGCCAAGGCCGCCGAGCAGGCGCACCTGGCCGCCGTGCGGGCGATCGCCGACCGGCGCGAGGGCGTGGCCCGGTTGTCCGGCAAGGTGGACACCCTGCGGGCCAGGGCGCAGTCGGTGGACGCGGAGATCGCGCGACTGTCGGTCGCCATCGCCGACGCCCGTCACCGCGGCGAGGCCGCCCAAGCCGAATTCGACACGGTGCAAGCCGAACTCGCCGAACTCGACGCGGGCGAGGCCGGTCTGGACGCCCAGCACGAGCACGCGGTACAGGCGCTGGAACTGGTCGATCAGCGGGTCACCGAACTGCGTGAACAGGACCGCGACGCGAGCAAGCGAGTCGCATCGCTCGGCGCGCGGATCGAGGCGCTCGGCATGAACCTGGCGCGCCGGGACGGCGTCGCCTGGCTGGTGGAGCACCGCGAACAAGGTCTGCTCGGCCCGCTCTCGGCGCTGCTGCGTGTGCACGGTGGCTTCGAGGCCGCGGTCGCCGCCGCGCTCGGCCCGCTGGCCGACGCCGTCGCCGCCGACACCGGCGAGTCCGCGCACGCCGCGATCCAGGCGCTCAAGGACGCCGACGGTGGCCGCGCCGCCGTCGTCTTCGGCGCCGAGCGCACCGATCGGCCGCAGCCGGGCGCGTTGCCCGACGGCGCCCGCTGGCTGGTCGACGTGGTGGAGTGCCCCGATACGGTGCGCGGCGCGATCGCGGCGCTCACCGCGGGGATCGCCGTGGCCGACGATCTGCCCGCCGCCCGCGCGCTGGTCGCGGTGCGGCCCGAGCTGCGCGTGGTCACCCGCGACGGCGATCTCGCCGGAAACGGCTGGCTGCTCGGCGGTTCCGATCGCGCGCCCAGCCAGCTGGAGATCCAGGCCGACATCGACGCCGCCCGGACCGAACTGGTCGCGGCGCAGCGGCGCGCCGAGGAACTCGAGGCCGCGCTGTCCGGCGCGCTCGAAGAGCAAGCCGATCGCAAGGACGCCGTCGACCACGCGCTGCTCGCCCTGCACGAATCCGACCAGGCGCTGGTGGCGATCTACGAGCGGCTGGGCAGGCTCGGCCAGACCGCCCGCACCGCACACGCGGACCGCGAACGGCTGGTCGGCCAGCGCGACGACGCGGAGACGAGCCGGGAAGAGGCACTCGCCTCGCTCGCCGAACTGGAAGACCGCCTGCGCCATGCGGAACTCGAGCAGGCCGAGGTCGATGCCGACGGTGCGGGCGCGGCGGGCACCGAGTCCGCGGGCCGGGCGCGGGAGGAGGCGGCGGCCGCGCTGGCCGAGGCGCGGGCGATGGAGGTCGAGGCCAGGCTCGCCGTGCGCACGGCCGAGGAACGAGCGGAATCGGTACGCGGCAAGGCGGACTCGCTGCGCCGGGCCGCGCGCGCCGAGCGGGAGACCCGGGCCAGGGCCGAGCGCGCCCAGGCCGCGCGCAAGAAGGCGGCGGAGGTGGCCGCCGCCGTCGCCGAATCCGGCGCGAAGATCGCGGGCGAACTCGAGCGCGTGGTCGCCGAGGCGGGCGCGCGCCGGGACGAACTGGTGCGCAAGCGCTCCGAGTGTGCCGCGCAGGTGGAGCAGGTCAAGGAGCGGGTGCGTGCGCTCACCGCGCAGCTTTCCCAGCTCACCGACGCGGTGCATCGGGACGAGGTGGCGAAGGCTCAGGCGGCGCTGCGCATCGAGCAACTGGAGGCGACCATCGCCGAGCAGTTCGGCATCGCGCTGGACGACCTGATCGCCGAGTACGGTCCGGACGTGCCGCTGCCGCCCTCGGCGCTGGAGCTGCAGGAATACGAACAGGCCAAGGAGCGCGGCGAGCAAGTCAGCGAACCCGCGCCGATGCCTTACGACCGGCAGACCCAGGAACGTCGCGCCAAGCGTGCGGAGAAGGATCTCGCCACCCTGGGCAAGGTGAATCCCCTGGCGCTGGAGGAATTCGCGGCGCTGGAGGAGCGGTACAACTTCCTGGCCACGCAACTCGAGGACGTCAAGAGCGCGCGCAAGGATCTGCTCGACGTGGTCGCCGAGGTCGATGCCCGCATCCTCCAGGTGTTCACCGAGGCATACGCCGACGTGGAACGCGAGTTCGTCGAGGTGTTCGCGAAACTGTTCCCCGGTGGCGAGGGCAGGCTGCTGCTCACCGACCCCTCGGACATGCTCACCACCGGCATCGAGGTGGAGGCACGTCCGCCGGGCAAGAAGGTCAAGCGGCTGTCGCTGCTGTCCGGTGGGGAGAAGTCGCTGACCGCGGTCGCGTTACTGGTGGCCATCTTCCGCGCCCGGCCCTCGCCGTTCTACGTGATGGACGAGGTCGAGGCCGCGCTCGACGACACCAACCTGCGCCGCCTGATCGGCCTGTTCGAGCAGTTGCGGGAGAAGAGCCAGCTGATCGTCATCACCCACCAGAAGCCGACGATGGAGATCGCCGACGCGCTCTACGGTGTCAGCATGCGCGGCGACGGCATCACCCAGGTGATCTCCCAGCGGCTGCGCGGGGAGAACTTGGCCCCGGTCGGCGCGGTGGGCTGAGCCGCGCCGCGCGGTCACCCGCGGCGTGCGCGGAGGGTGACGGTGCCGGAGTCCAGGTCGACCAGCGGATCGTCACCGGAGACCCGATCGTCGACCTTCGCGATCGCCACCCATTCCTTGCGCTCGTGGATGTGCTTGCGCGACGGGCCGAATACTCGTCGACCTCCGCGCCGACCGGGTCGCGCCGGGCGCGGCCGGGGATCCTCCGCGCGGGCGTATCAACGCGCCGAGGGTACGCCTCGCCGCACGATCATCCCGTTGAACAGGGTGAATAGTCGCCTCGAATCACCCTGCGACGCGCGCGCTTTCGTGGTCGAGCAGCGCTTTGATCTGCGCCGCTCCGGTCTCGGCGAGCCAAGTGTCGAACGTGCGCAGCCCGGGGTGGATCTCGCGGATCTCGTCGACGTCGGCGAGCCAGCCGCCGGTGTGGCGCATGAGGCGCCACGTATTGCCGATCTCCTCGCCGAGCGCGTCCGCCTCGGCTTCGGTGACTTCGTGGTAGCGCACCTGATGCCCGGTGGCGGCGCTGATCGCCGCGGCGGCCGCGGGCGGGACGAGCACATCGCCCGCGAGTTCGAGGACGCGGCCGTGGAAGCGATCCGGGTCGGCGAACGCGAGACCGGCGATATCGCCGATGTCCGCGACGGCGATGACCTTCATCGGACCTTCGGCCCGGAACAGGTGCCGGTGCACGCCGTCGAAGATGCCGTCTACGGGGGACGTGCGCAGCAGGTAGTTCTCCATGAAGCGCACCGGGCGCAGCAGGGTGTACCGCACGCCGCTGGCGATGACGGCGTCTTCGATGCGCTTCTTGCCCCTGGCCCCCCACGAGACGTCGTCGCCCATCGACGCGATGCCGGTGAACACGATCTGCCACACACCGGCCGCACGCGCGGCGTCCACGACGGCTTCTCCGCGCGCGGCTTCCGATTCGACATCCCAGCCTTCGGGGCCGTACGCGGCGGGCGGGACCAGGAACAGTCCGCTGACGCCGGCCAGCGCCGCGGGCAAGGTCTCGGGGGCGTCGAAGTCGCCGACGGCGAGTTCCGCGCCCGCCGCGGCCAACTCCCGCGCGGCGGGCGACTGCGCGTCGCGGACCAGCGCGCGCACCGCCCTGCCGTCGGCCAGCAGTCGCCGGGCGGTCACGCCGCCTTGCTTGCCGGTGGCGCCGGTGACCAGGATGAGGTTGTGCTGAGGGGACATGCTCCGCCTTCTCTGCTCGGTAGAATCGGGTTGGTTGACCCGGATTCGAACGATACGGGTGCCTCGACCCGATTGACCAGGCTGCTCAACGGAAGGCCGTAACGAAATGACCGCATCGCTCGCCCCGGGCGCGACGTCGCGAGCCGATGCCCGCCGCAATCGCGCCCTCGTGCTGGCTGCCGCGCAACGCGCCTTCGCGGAGCAGGGCGCCTCCGTGTCGCTCGTCGAGGTCGCCCGCAGGGCGGGTGTCGGCGCGGGCACCGTCTACCGGCACTTCCCCACGAAAGCCGCACTGTTGGAAGCGGTTATGCAGCAGCGCGTCGACCGGTTGGCGAAGATGGCCGCAGACCATCTCGCCGCGCCGGATCCGGGCGCCGCCTTCTTCGACTTCTGCACCGCGGTGATCACCACAACGCCGGACAACCAGGCGTTATGCGACATCGTTCAGTCCGACGACGGCTGGCCGCGTGCGCTTCTGCGCAGCGCGGGGGCGCGTTTCCACGACGCGTTGGCCGCTCTGCTCGACGCGGCCAAGCGCGACGGGGCGGTCCGGGCCGACATCGAACTCGACGACGTGCTGGCGATCTTCACCGGATGCGTTGCGATCCAACGGCTACGGAAGGCGCGGGGCGGCATGGACCGTAGCGCCGCCATCGTGCTGGACGCGCTGCGCGCGGAGCCGGTAGGGCTGATGGTGACGAAACGGGATGCGGTGGCCGAAGTCCGTAACGAAACTGTCGATCGTAACGAAAGTGGAGCCGACAGCTGCCCGGTATGTCACGCGGCGTTGTCCCGCGCTGGGACGGGCCGACGGGCGAGATATTGCTCGGCGGCATGTCGTCAGAAAGCTCATCGTCGGCGCGTCGCGGCGGCGCGCTGAGCCGAATGGCGCATTTGTGCCAATCGGTTCTCCGCTGCGCCACGAACCGATCGGACACCGGCCCGCGATTCGGGTGAGCCGGTGGTCCACGCTGCGCCCGCCGTAGGGTTACCGGTGGCTCAGAGCAGGTCGCTGACGTCGTCGGGCACGTCGACGGCGTACTTGCGCAGGATGTCCATCGAGATCACTTCCAGGGCGTTCTCGTGCGTGGCGGCCAGCACCACGGGCGCGGCGACGCCGTCCTCGTGCGCGTGCAGCCATCGCACGGCGACCACGCACCATCGGTCACCCGGCTGCAAACCGGGAAAATTGTTCTCCGGCCGCGGCGTGCTCAAATCGTTTCCGATGGAAGCTTGATGCTCCAGGAATTCTGCCGTGACGACGGTGCACACAGTGTGGCTGCCCAGATCCTCCGGCCCGGTACTGCAGCAGCCGTCCCGGTAGAAGCCGGTGAGAGGATCGGTGCCGCACTCTTCCAGCGGCCCCCCAAGCACGTTTCGATCGGTCACGTCGCCGATCCTATTGTCCCTTCGCGAGAAGTTCCGCAGGACAAGAAATCTGGAGGGCTGTGTCGGTGCCCGCTCGCACCCGCCCTCGGCCCGGCACCTGCGACGTTCGCCGAGTTCGCGCCCCCGGCCCCGGCGCGCGACGCGCGCGCCGGGTGCGGCTCGGGGCCGATCCCGTGACGGTCGGTCTGCAAGGATGGTCCGCGTGAGTCCTGAAGTCTGGATCCTGATCGCCGCGGTCGCCGCACTGCTGCTCGTCGTGCTCGTCGCCGGTTTCGTCCGGTACAAGCGCGGCCGCGTGTCGTTGACTCCGCCCACGCAGGAGAAAGAGGTGACCGACCGGTCCGGTGGTTATGCCGCGTCCGGCGGATTCACCTTCAGCCGGGGCGGCGCGGCGACCGAACCGCAACCGGTCGAGCGCACCGACACCGAAGGACAGCCGCACGTCGGCGACGACGCCGCGATTCCACGCGACGCGCCCAAACGCGGCATCACCAACGTTCCGTTGCCGGACGCGGACGTCACCGAGGCCTCCGTCGCGCCGGACGTCGTCGAGCCGGCCGCCGAGCCCGAGGCGGGCACTCCGGCGGCCGAGACGCCAGCGCAGGCGCCCGACCAGCTGGAAACCCAGGAGAGCCCGGCCACGGCCACGGCCGAGGACGCGACCGCCGAGCCGCCCACCGACACCGCGGGGCCGGACACCGAAGCCGCCACCGAGATCGTCGCGCCCGACACGCCCGCGGGGGTGGAAGCACCCGTCGCGCTGGAGGAGATCGAGCCCACCGCTGGCCGCCTGGTCCGGCTGCGCGGACGACTGTCACGCTCGCAGAACGCGGTCGGCAAGAGCCTGCTCGGCCTGCTCGGCGGCGGTGACCTGGACGACGACTCGTGGGAAGAGGTGGAGGACACCCTCGTGCTGGC
Organism: Nocardia sp. NPDC047038; assembly: GCF_040644075.1. Classification (NCBI taxonomy): domain Bacteria; kingdom Bacillati; phylum Actinomycetota; class Actinomycetes; order Mycobacteriales; family Nocardiaceae; genus Nocardia; species Nocardia sp. NPDC047038. The sequence goes on from NZ_JBEYVQ010000001.1 coordinate 582,037, forward strand.
CGACCTCGGCACCGCGAGCACCACCGCTGTCGTGTCCCGGCTGCGCTCGGAGATGGCGGCACGCAGCGTGCGGACCACCGACCAGGCGCGTGCCGTGCTGCGCGACGTGCTGATCGAGCAGCTGCGACCGGAGCTGGACCGCTCGGTGCGCGCGCTGCCGCATCCCGATCACCCGTCGATCCTGCTCGTGGTCGGCGTGAACGGCACCGGCAAGACCACCACCACCGGCAAGCTCGCCCGCGTGCTCGTGGCCGACGGCCGCCGGGTGCTGCTCGGCGCGGCCGACACCTTCCGCGCCGCGGCCGCCGACCAGTTGCAGACCTGGGGCGAACGGGTCGGCGCCGACACCGTCCGCGGCCGCGAGGGCGCCGACCCGGCCGCGGTCGCGTTCGACGCGGTGGCCGCGGGCGTCGAGCACGGCGTCGACGTGGTGCTGATCGACACGGCAGGTCGGCTGCACACCAAGACGGGGCTGATGGACGAGCTGGGCAAGGTCAAGCGCGTCGTGGAGAAGAAGGCCGCCGTCGACGAGGTCCTGCTCGTGCTGGACGCGACCGTCGGGCAGAACGGACTGACCCAGGCCAGGGTGTTCGCCGAAGTGGTCGATATCACAGGCGTCGTGCTGACCAAGCTCGACGGGACGGCGAAGGGCGGCATCGTCTTCCAGGTCCAGCACGAATTGGGCGTGCCGGTGAAGCTGGTCGGGCTCGGTGAGGGGGCTGACGACCTGGCTCCGTTCGAGCCCGCCGCGTTCGTGGACGCGCTGCTGGGCTGAGCCGTTCCACTCGCCGAGACCGGTCGAAAGAGGTTGCCGCCCGCGGCGTTCCATCCACGAGGTGCGCCGAGAGCGCTCGTTCGATCGCCGCCACCCTCGGTGCGAGGGCGGTCACACCCCGGAAGTTTGCCGACTCCTCGTGCGCGGTAACGAATGTCCGATTTCCCGAACACCGTGCTCACAGCGCCGGAAAACCGCTGGTGCGTGGGACGAAACCTAGTGGCAACACAGCTGCTCCATCCGTTCACGTAGGTGAAACACGGCAGCTCTACGGATGAAACACCGAGTTAGGACCCTTCTGTTCAGGTCCATTTGCCGGAAGCGGCTGGGCCCGAGATGAGGAGGACATTAAGGTGGCTTTTCCACTTACCGGTGCACCGGATACCGGTGACACCGCTTGGATGCTGGCGAGTTCGGCGCTCGTGTTGCTGATGACGCCGGGCCTGGCTTTCTTCTACGGCGGCATGGTCCGGTCGAAGAACGTGCTCAACATGATCATGATGAGCATCAGCGCCATGGGCCTGGTCGGCGTTCTGTGGTCGCTGTACGGATACTCGACGGCCTTCGGCGACAACACGTTCGGCGTGATCGGTGACCCGACGCAGTTCTTCGGCCTGAAGGGCCTGATCGGCGGCAACTCCGTCGCCGAGGTCAAGGACGCGGCGGGCGCGGTCACCACCGACGCGGTGAACATCCCGCTCGCGGGCACGATTCCGGCGACCGTCTTCGTCGCCTTCCAGCTGATGTTCGCCATCATCACGGTTGCCCTCATCTCGGGTGCGGTCGCCGACCGCTTGAAGTTCGGCGCGTGGCTGGTGTTCGCGGGCATCTGGTCCACGGTGGTCTACTTCCCGGTCGCGCACTGGGTGTTCGACTTCGACGTCAAGGACGCCGACGGCAACGTCGTGCACGAGGGCGGCTGGATCGCCAACAAGCTGCTCGCGGTGGACTTCGCCGGTGGAACGGCGGTGCACATCAACGCCGGTGCGGCCGGTCTGGCCCTGGTGCTGGTGCTCGGCAAGCGCAAGGGTTGGCCGACCACCCCGTTCCGCCCGCACAATCTGCCGTTCGTCATGCTCGGCGCCGGTCTGCTGTGGTTCGGCTGGTTCGGCTTCAACGCCGGATCCGCGGTGACCTCCGGCGGCCTCGCTGGTTCGACCTTCGTCACCACCACCATCGCGACCTGCGCCGGGATGCTGGCCTGGCTGTTGGTGGAGAAGATCCGCGACGGCAAGCCCACCTCGCTGGGCGCCGCCTCGGGCATCGTGGCGGGTCTGGTCGCCATCACGCCGTCGTGTTCCTCGGTGAACGTGCTCGGCGCGCTCGCCATCGGCGTCGTCGCCGGCGCGCTGTGCGCCCTCGCGGTCGGTCTGAAGTTCAAGTTCGGTTTCGACGACTCGCTCGACGTGGTCGGCGTGCACCTGGTCGGCGGTATCGTCGGCACTCTGATGGTCGGTTTCGTCGCGGCGCCCGAGGCGGGTGCGGCCAAGACCGGCCTGTTCTATGGCGGCGGTTTCGATCAGCTGTGGCGGCAGGCGGTGGGTGCCGGTGTGGTACTTGCCTTCTCCTTCATCGCGACCCTGATCATTGCCTATATCGTGAAGTTCACCATTGGGCTGCGCGTGAGCGAGGAAGCAGAGTCGGTCGGCTTGGACGAGTCCGAGCACGCGGAAACCGCCTACGACTTCGCCGCTCTGGGTAGCACGGCACGTTCGGCCGTCAAGGAGGCATGACGAACATGAAACTGATCACCGCAATCGTCAAACCGTTCACGCTCGAAGACGTCAAGTCCGGTCTCGAGCAGGCGGGTGTGTTGGGCATGACCGTCAGCGAGGTCCAAGGGTACGGCCGGCAGAAGGGCCACACCGAGGTGTACCGCGGCGCGGAGTATTCCGTCGACTTCGTGCCGAAGGTTCGCGTCGAGGTCGTCGTGGACGATGCCTCCGTCGACAAGGTCGTGGAGGTGATCGTGGAGGCCTCCCGCACCGGCAAGATCGGCGACGGCAAGGTCTGGATCACTCCGGTGGAGGCGATCATCCGGGTGCGGACCGGCGAACGCGGCACCGACGCGCTGTAGCGGAAACGAGTCGAGCGGCGGCCCCGCTCCCACCGGAGCTCCCGGTCGGGGCGGGGCCGCGCGCATCAAATGGGCGGTGGGTTGTGGCTAGTCAGTACGAGCACGACGGTGATCCGAAGGTCACCGAACAAGGCAACGGCAAGGTGTCCAACGGGGCGGCCGACCTGGTCCGCGCGCGAACCCAACTGCTCGACGGCGGCCAGCCGCGCAATCCCCGGCTGGACGCGCAGTCGCTGCGCCAGGCGCTGGTCGACCTCTATGAACTCTGGCTCACCAGCAAGGGCGCCGAACTGGGCATCGCCCCCGACAGCGGTCTGGCCGTGGTGGCCGTCGGCGGCCTGGGGCGCGGGGAGATGCTGCCGTACTCCGATCTGGACCTGGTGCTGCTGCACGACGACGTCGACCCGGCCCGGGTGGCCGAGGTCGCCGACCAGCTCTGGTATCCGCTGTGGGACGCGCACATCAAACTCGACCACAGCGTGCGTACCGTTCCGCAGGCGCTTCGGGTGGCCGCGGACGATCTCATCGCCGCGCTCGGCATGCTCGAGGCCAGGCACATCGTCGGCGACCAGGAACTGAGCAATCTGCTGATCGGCGGGGTGCGCCGGGAGTGGCGCACCGGCATCCGCTCCCGCTTCGAGGAGCTCATCGCCCAGGCCAAGGCCAGATGGGAGCGCAACGGCGAGATCGCGCACCGCGCCGAGCCCGACCTGAAGAACGGGCGCGGCGGCCTGCGCGACATCCAGCTGCTGGACGCGCTGGCCATCGCCCAACTCACCGACGCCATGCCCGGATTGGGGCCGGACGTGCCCGGCGGCGGATTGAAGCAGGCGCACCGTCGGCTGCTGGACGTGCGCACCGAACTGCACCGTGTGGCGGGACGAGCCCGCGACCAGCTGCGCGCACAGGACGCCGACGAGATCGGCGCTGCCCTGCGCATCGGCGATCGGTTCGATCTGGCCCGCACACTGAGCGATTCGGCCCGGACGGTCAGCTACTCCGTGGACGTCGGGCTGCGTACCGCGGCCAACGCACTGCCCCGCCGGGGATTGGCGCGCCTGCGCCGGATGCCGGTGCGCAGGCCGCTGGACGAAGGCGTGGTCGAGCACGCGGGTGAGGTCGTGCTGGCCAGAGACGCCCGCCCGCAGCGCGACCCCGGGCTGATCCTGCGCGTCGCGGCGGCGTCGGCGCAGACCGGCCTGCCGATGTCGGCCACCACCCTCAACCGGCTCTCCGAGGACGCTCCCGAGCTACGCGAGCCGTGGCCCAAGGACGCCCTCAACGACTTGCTGGTCCTGTTGGGCGCGGGCCGCGGCACGATCGACGCGATCGAGGCGCTGGACCGGACGGGATTGTGGGGCAGGCTGCTGCCGGAATGGGGCGCCGTGCGCGACCTGCCGCCGCGCGATGTCCAGCACATCTGGACCGTCGACCGGCATCTCATGGAGACGGTCGCCTACGCGGGCGGGCTGAGCACCCGGGTCGCCCGCCCCGACCTGCTCGCCCTCGGTGCGCTGCTGCACGACATCGGCAAGGGTCGCGCGGGCGATCACAGCGTGGTCGGCGCGGAACTGGCCACCCATATCGGCCGCCGCCTCGGACTGTGGCCGTCGGACGTGCGCACGCTCAGCGCGGTCGTGCGCCATCACCTGCTGCTGCCGGAAACCGCGACCCGGCGCGATCTGTCCGATCCGGAGACGGTGCGGTACGTCGTCGAGGCGCTCGACGGCGATCCGCAACTGCTGGAGCTGCTGCACACCCTGGCCGAGGCGGATTCGCAGGCCACCGGTCCCGGCGTGTGGGGCGACTGGAAGGCGTCGCTGATCGGCGAACTGGTCCGGCGCTGCCGGTTGGTCATGGCGGGCGACCAACTGCCGACACCGGAACCGATCGCACCGGAATTGGTCGAGAAGGCCAGGGCGGGCGGTGTGCACGTCGATCTGCAGCCCGGCGAGAGCAAGCACACGTATGTGGTCACCGTCATCGCGCCCGACAGCTCCGGGCTCCTGTCCGACGCCGCGGGCGTGCTCGCGCTGCATTCGCTGCGCGTGCTGTCGGCCGCGCTCGGCGTCGAAGGCGCCTCCGCGGTGGACACCTTCGTCGTCGCGCCCAAGTTCGGCGATCCGCCGGACCCGGGGCTGTTGCGCCAGGAATTGATCCGAGCCACGGCCGGCGACCTGGATGTGGCGGCTGCGCTGGCCAAACGCGAGCGCGAGGCGGGCACGATCGGCCGGAGCCGGTACGCGCAGGCCCAACCCCGGGTGATCTGGTCGGACACCTCGGTACCGGGGCAGGTGATCCTGGAATTGCGCGCCGAGGACCGGGTCGGCTTGCTCAGCCGCCTGGCCGCGGAGCTGGCCGGCTGCGGAGCCGACGTCCGTTGGGCCAAGGTGGTCACGATGGGGTCCGCGGTGGTCGACAGCTTCTGCCTCGAGCTGGGCGCCGAGGACAGCCCCTCGCGCCGCGAAACGATCGAGAAAGCGCTTATCGCGGTGGTTCCCAGAACCGCGCCGAAACCGCCTGCTGACGGTGCTCGAGACTCGGAAAATGGTGATTAGCAGCACTTTTATCCGGTGATAAATCTGTTGCGCAATATTTGCTGCATCCCAACTCTCGTCTCGCGACCTGACCCTACGATCTAGAGCGTCCGGCTATCGCGAGCACGAGGGGAGCAGGTCGATGGCAATTGAAGTCGTTTCGGCATCCACGATGACGAGTGACGAGACCGCGCACATGGCGCGCTGCGTCGGCGGCGACCGGTGGGTGGTCTCCTGGCTTCCTGGTCGCACGCTGACCGGGCGACAGGCGGTTACCGCGATGACGATCGCCTCCACGGTCGCCACCTCGCCCATCCCGAGCAGGGCCGAGTGGGCCGTTCTCGACGGCCTGGCCCTCGAGCTGGGCCTGACCGCCAACGAGGCGGTCTTCATGGTGGCCGAGGAGAACCACGACTACCGCAAAACGGCCAGGCCGCGCCGTCGCGTGCTCGACTAGCGAGCCCGCCGCGCCGGGAAGGACGCACCGCCTGCGCGAACACGCGGGCGATCCCATTACCCTGGGAGAGAATGTGACGTCCCCCGAGATCAGGAGCGCGATCGGTGTTCGAATCCCTGTCCGACCGGCTTACCGGTGCCCTCAAGGATCTGCGCGGTAAGGGGCGTCTGTCACCGGCCGACATCGACGCCACCTGCCGCGAGATCCGCCTGGCCTTGTTGGAGGCCGACGTCGCGCTGCCCGTGGTCCGCGGGTTCATCGGGCGGATCAAGGAGCGCGCCAAGGGCGCGGAGGTCTCCGCGGCGCTGAACCCCGCCCAGCAGGTCGTGAAGATCGTCAACGAGGAACTCATCGGGATCCTCGGCGGCGAGACCAGGCGGCTGAACCTGGCCAAGAACCCGCCGACGGTGGTCATGCTGGCCGGTCTGCAGGGTTCCGGTAAGACCACGCTCGCGGGCAAGCTGGCCAAACTGCTGAAGGGGCAGGGCCATCAACCGTTGCTGGTGGCGTGCGACCTGCAGCGCCCCGGCGCCGTCACCCAGCTGCAAGTCGTCGGCGAGCGCGCGGGCGTGCCCGTCTACGCGCCGCACCCCGGCACCTCGATCGGTGGCGGTGAGAACCCGCTCGGCATCTCCGCCGCCGATCCGGTGAACGTGGCGCGCGGGGGTGTCGAAGAGGCGCGGCAGAAGCAGCACGACGTCGTCATCGTCGACACCGCGGGCCGTCTCGGCATCGATGAAGAGCTCATGCGCCAGGCCGCGGGCATCCGCGACGCCGTGCAACCGGACGAGACCCTGTTCGTGCTGGACGCCATGATCGGCCAGGACGCGGTCAACACCGCCGAGGCGTTCCGTGACGGCGTCGGCTTCACCGGCGTGGTGCTCACCAAGCTCGATGGCGACGCCCGCGGTGGTGCGGCGCTGAGTGTCCGCGAGGTCACCGGCGTGCCGATCCTGTTCGCCTCGACCGGTGAGAAGCTCGAGGACTTCGACGTCTTCCACCCGGATCGCATGGCCAGCCGCATCCTCGGCATGGGCGACGTGCTCACCCTGATCGAGCAGGCCGAGCAGGTCTACGACGCCAAGCAGGCCGAGGAGGCCGCCCGCAAGATCGGCAGCGGCGAGCTCACCCTCGAGGACTTCCTCGACCAGATGCTGGCCATCCGCAAGATGGGCCCGATCGGGAACCTGCTCGGCATGCTGCCGGGCGCGGGCCAGATGAAGGACATGCTCGCCCAGGTCGACGACAAGCAGCTGGACCGGGTGCAGGCGATCATCCGCGGTATGACCCCGGCCGAACGGGCGAACCCGAAGATCATCAACGCCTCGCGCCGCCTGCGCATCGCCAACGGTTCCGGTGTCCAGGTCTCCGAGGTCAACCAGCTCGTCGACCGCTTCTTCGAGGCCAAGAAGATGATGACGATGATGGGCCGCCAGATGGGGTTGCCCGGCGCCCGTCGCGGCAACGCGAAGAAGGGCAAGAAGGGCAAGAAGGGTGGTCGCGGCCCGACGCCGCCGAAGGTGCGCGGTGGTTTCCCCGGGATGGGCGGCATGCCCGGCCTGCCCGCGGGGATGCCCGACCTGTCGAACATGCCTGCCGGTCTGGACCAGTTGCCGCCCGGCCTGGAGGGCTTCGATCTCAGCAAACTGAAGTTCCCGAAGAAGTAGGCCACTTACGCCGCCCACGCTGTTCGTGGGCGGCGTGCCTGTGTGCCTCGCCGGTCGGTCGCCGTGTGCGCGGCGTCGCTGCCGCGTGGCCGTGCTTCGCGCGAAATATCCGATCCGGGAGTCGGACACCAGGTTGGCGGCCGCCGACGAATTCCAGGAGGGTGCGGTGCATCTGCGTGGTGTGGTTCTTCCCGAAGGCGAGGTGCGCGACCTCTGGGTGCGCGACGGCCTGGTGTCGTTCGAGCCCGTGCCCGGAGCCGAAACGCTGTGCGGCTCGGGCTGGATCGTGCCGGGACTGGTCGACGCCCACTGCCACGTCGGGATCCGGTACGGCGGGGGCCACGAGGACCACGCCGGCGCCGTCGCACAGGCCGAGACCGAGCGCGCCGCCGGTGCCCTGCTGCTGCGCGACGCGGGCTCGCCCATCGACACCCGGTTCGTCGACGACCGCGAGGACCTGCCGCGGATCATCCGCGCGGGCCGCCACATCGCCCGTCCGAAGCGTTACATCCGCGAACTGGGCATCGAGCTCGACGACGAACGTGACCTGCCGGAGATCGTCGCCGAGCAGGCCCGCCTCGGCGACGGCTGGGTGAAGATCGTCGGCGACTGGATCGACCGCTCGGTGGGCGACCTGCGGCCGTTGTGGAGCGACGCGATCCTGAAGGAGGCCATCGCCGCAGCGCACGCCAACGGTGCGCGGGTCACCGCACACGTCTTCGGCGAAGACGCGCTACCCGGCCTGATCGACGCCGGTATCGACTGCCTGGAGCACGGCACCGGTCTCACCGACGAGACCATCGAGATGATGGTCGAGCACGGCACCGCCCTGGTTCCCACCCTGATCAATATCGACACCTTCCCCGGTATCGCCGACAGCGCGGGCAAATTCCCCGTCTACGCCGCGCACATGCGCGATCTGCACCGGCGGGTGCGCGGCACGGTCGCCGCCGCGCACGAGGCGGGCGTGCCGATCTTCGCGGGCACGGACGCGGGCGGTTCCATCCGCCACGGGCGCATCGCCGACGAGATCGCCGCGCTCGGCGCCGCGGGACTGTCCCGGCACGACGCGCTCGGCGCGGCCTCCTGGCAGGCGCGCGAGTGGCTCGGGCGACCCGGCATCGAGGACGGTGCTCCCGCGGATTTCGTTGTCTACGAGGAGGATCCGCGTAGCCACCCCGAGACGCTCACCACGCCGTACGCCGTTGTGCTGCGCGGGCGCGTGTACGGCGGGCACGGTCCGGTCACCGGCCATAGATAACTCGGCGCCGCGGCTCACCCGCGCGTATCCGAAAGGGGCGTAAGGTCGGATTTCGTGACAATTCGCCTCGGATATCAGATGCCCAACTTCAGCTACGGCAAGTCGGTGCGCGAGCTGTTCCCCACGGTGATCGCGCAGGCCCGAGAGGCCGAAGCCGCCGGTTTCGACACGGCCTTCGTCATGGACCACTTCTATCAGTTGCCCGGCATCGGCACGCCCGACGAGCCGATGCTCGAGGCCTACACCGCGCTCGGCGGCCTGGCCACGGCGACGGAGCGAATCCAGTTGTCGGCGTTGGTCACCGGCAACACCTACCGCAACCCGGCGATGCTCGCCAAGACGGTCACCACGCTGGACGTGGTCAGCGGTGGCCGCGCGGTGCTCGGCATCGGCGCGGGCTGGTTCGAACTCGAGCACCGCTCCCTGGGCTACGAGTTCGGCACCTTCACCGACCGCTTCGAGCGGCTCGACGAGGCGCTGCACATCATCCAGCCGATGCTGCGCGGCGAGCGGCCCACCTTCCAGGGCAAGTGGTACCGGGTCGAGAACGCGATGAACGAGCCGCGCGTACGCGACGATCTGCCGATCCTGCTCGGCGGCAGCGGTGAGAAGAAGACCTTCGGCCTGGCCGCTCGCTTCGCCGACCATCTCAACATCATCTGCAACGCGTCCGAGCTGCCGCGCAAGATCGAGGCGCTGCGGGCGCGCTGCGCGGAGGTCGGCCGGGATCCGCGGACCCTGGAGACCAGCTACCTGTGCTTCGTCATGATGGACGAAGACGGTGACCTCGTGCGCAAGCAACAGCGGGATTACTTGAGCCGCATGGGTATCGACCTGTCGGCCCTGTCGGACGCCGAGCTCGCGCAGAGCCCGGCCGACCGCCAGTTCGTCGGCACACCGGACGAGGTTGCCGAACAGCTGCGGACCCGCGTTCTCGACCACGGCGTAGACGGTCTGATCATCAATATGGTGTTCAACGGGCACGAGCCGGGTGCGGTCGAACTCGCCGGGCGTACCTTCGCTCCCTTGGTGCGCTGACGAGCGCGAACCCGGCACGAATACCGTTGGCGCTGGTTATGATCGGGCAATGATAGCCCCTCCGTGGCGCGCGTCGTACGGTGTCGACGCGCCGTCGGTGCTGTTGTTGCTGGGAGTTCTCGCGGTCGGGTATCTTGCCGCCGCGCTGGTGGTGGCGCTGTTCCAGCAACTGCGCCCGAGCCTGCTGCTCCTGCTGATCGGCGTCGTGCTGGCCACGCAGTTCGGGCTGTTCCTGCAGGCGACCCGCCGGGGCAAGTTCCGGGTCTGGGCGCGCCTGCTCGACGACCTCGAACTGCGTGGCGACGAACGATTGCTCGACATGGGGTGCGGGCGCGGCGCGGTGCTGCTGGCCGCCGCGCGCCGCTTGCCCGCCGGGTGTGCGGTGGGCCTGGATCTGTGGTGCTCCGCGGACCACTGCGAGAACACCCCGGCCACCGCGGAGCGGAACGCGCTCGCGGAGAACGTCGCCGACCGGATCGAGTTGCGCACCGGCGACATGACCCGCATGCCGTTCCCGGACGGCGTGTTCGACGTCGTCGTCTCCAGCTTGGCGATTCACGACATCAAGACCGCCGAGGGCCGGGCGGCGGCGCTCCGGGAGGCGTGCCGCGTGCTGCGTCCCGGCGGCAAACTGGTCATCGTCGATATCGGCGACACCCGGGCGTACCGCGCCGTCCTGGCGGCGAACGGCGCGACCGCCCTCACCCTGCGCCCCGTGGGGTGGCAGATGTGGTGGGGCGGCCCCTGGGTCCCCACCCGTGCGCTCACCGCCACCGCTCCGGGCTAGCCGCATCGAGACGCCGAGCCTCACTCCATGGCGCGGGCGACGCCCGCGGCAACGAGTCGCAGCACCCGGAACACGCCGGGTACGACGTACTCGACGGCAGCCTCCTCGCCGGAGTTCGCTCGCGATGTCGCGGGTGATGCGGGCGGGTCGTGGCGGTGGCGTCGGAACAGTCGCATGCCTGGTTATGGCGGGTGGGCATCGTTGTGTGAACACGCACGCGATTTCTGGCGGGATCGTCCGGTCTGGCACAATGGACCACCGTCCTTCCGGACAAGTGTCAGCCCGTCTCCGGTTCCGTACCGCGCGGCGGTCACACACTCGAAAGCGCAAAACCGGGCTCGCAGACCATGCGGGTCGCCGAATTGCGTCGTGACCAACCAACGAAAGGCAGATCAGCAGTGGCTGTTCGCATCAAGCTCACCCGCCTGGGCAAGATCCGCAACCCGCAGTACCGCGTCGTCGTCGCGGACGCCCGCACCCGCCGTGACGGCCGGGCCATCGAGTCCATCGGCAAGTACCACCCGAAGGAAGAGCCCTCGCTGATCGAGATCAACTCCGAGCGCGTGCAGTACTGGCTCGGCGTCGGCGCGCAGCCGACCGAGCCGGTCCTCCAGCTGCTGAAGATCACCGGCGACTGGCAGAAGTTCAAGGGCATCGAGGGCGCCGAGGGCACCCTGAAGGTCAAGCCGGCCAAGCCGTCGAAGCTGGACCTTTTCAACGCCGCGCTGGCCGCCGCCGACAACGAGCCGGTCGCCGAGGCGGTCACCCCCAAGAAGAAGGGCAAGAAGGACGCCGAGGAGGGCGCCGAGGCTGCCGAGGCCGGCGAGTAATGAGCGGGCGATACCCGTCCATCCGATACCCGTCGCGAGCCGTGCGCAGATCGGCCCCGACGACGGGTGAGTTGCGTCGTGAGGTGATGGAGCAGTGAGCGCCGTCGTCGCCGATGCCGTCGAGCACTTGGTGCGCGGTATCGTCGCCAATCCCGATGACGTCCGCGTCGAGCTGATCACCGGCCGCAGGGGACGCACCGTCGAGGTGCACGTTCACCCCGATGACCTGGGCAAAGTGATCGGTCGCGGCGGACGTACCGCGACCGCGCTGCGCACCCTCGTCGCCGGTATCGGCGGCCGGGGCATCCGGGTCGACGTGGTCGACACCGACCAGTAGATGGAACTCGTCGTCGGGCGGGTCGCCAAGTCGCACGGCGTGCGCGGCGAACTCGTCGTCGAGGTGCGCACCGACGAGCCGGAGGCGCGTTTCGCGCCGGGCGTCAGGTTGCGCGGTCGGCTGCCGCGAGCGGCGGAGGTTCGCGAGTTCACCGTGGAGTCGGCCCGGGAGCACTCGGGCCGGCTTCTGGTGTTCCTGTCCGGTGTGACCGACCGCACCGCTGCCGACGCGCTGCGCGGCATGCTGTTCGTGGTCGACAGTGCCGACCTTCCGCCTTCCGAGGATCCGGACGAGTTCTACGACCACGAACTGGAGGGGCTGGAGGTACGGCTCACCGACGGCACCGTGGTCGGCTCCGTGCGCGAAGTGCTGCATTCCGCGGCGGGTGAGTTGCTGGAGGTGCGGGCCGCGGACGACGGGCGGGAGATCCTGATACCGTTCGTCACCGCCATCGTGCCCACGGTGTCCCTCGCCGAGGGCGTGATCGTGATCGATCCGCCCGAAGGTTTGCTCGACCCGGAATGACACGGTGGGCGTCCGACCGCGCGTCGCTCGCCCCGGCCGACGACCTGCGGCCCGGCGGCGCTAGGAGACAGTCATGAAACTCGACGTCGTCACGATCTTCCCCGAGTACCTGGAGCCGTTGCGCACGGCACTGCTGGGTAAGGCGATCGACAAGGGACTGATCTCGCTCACGGTGCACGACCTGCGCCGTTGGACGCATGACGTGCACAAGTCCGTCGACGATTCCCCGTACGGGGGTGGGCCGGGCATGGTCATGAAACCGACCGTGTGGGGCGACGCGCTCGACGAGGTGTGTCCCGATGACGCGCTGCTCGTGGTCCCCACGCCCGCAGGGGTGCCGTTCACGCAGGCCATGGCACACAGCTGGGCCGCCGAGCGGCATCTCGTCTTCGCCTGCGGCCGCTATGAGGGCATCGACCAGCGCGTCTTCGACGACGCCGCCCGCCGCGTCCGGGTGCTAGAGGTCAGCATCGGCGACTACGTGTTGATCGGCGGCGAGGCGGCCGTGCTGGTGATGACCGAGGCCGTGGTCCGGCTGCTGCCCGGTGTCCTCGGCAATCAGCAATCACATCAAGAGGATTCGTTCTCCGACGGGTTGCTCGAAGGTCCCAGCTACACCCGTCCGGTCTCCTGGCGCGGGTTGGACGTCCCGCCGGTCCTGCTGTCCGGCGACCACGCGAAGGTGGCGGCCTGGCGGCGCGAGCAATCACTCGCGCGGACCCGCGAGCGTCGTCCGGACCTGCTCGCGGACCACGGCACGGCCGGACCCGAGCGATAGACCGGAATCGCGTCGCTCGGCGCCCGGGTGGCACGTGCCGACCCGTAGGCGGCGCGGACCCCGGCCGCGCGATCCGGACGGTCGCGGGTCCGGCTGGGTTGTTCCCACAGTGCGCGGGCACGGGGCGGATCGCGGCCGAACGGGGTCCGGGGATGGTTCGAGGTGCCTGCCCAACCCGGTCGGCAGTGCTGCGCGAAGCGTGCGCTGGAGCGGGTCCGTCGCGCACTACGCTGAGTGAATGCCGGACACCCGCTCCGCGCTGCTCGATTCCGCGATCCGGCTGCTCGACGCGGGTGGCGTCGAGGCGGTGACCCTTCGCGAGGTCGGGCTCGGCGCGGGTGTGTCGCACAACGCCCCCTACAAGCACTCGCGAACAAGGAAGCGCTGCTCGCCGCGATCGCCGCGCGCGAATTGACCGAACGCGCGGCCACTCTGGCCGAACTCTCGCACAGCGGGCCGCGACTCCCGCCGCCGTACTGCGCGCAGTGCTGCACAGTTACATCGAGTGGGCACCGCGCCGTTCGCAGCGGCAGCCGGGCGTCGCGGGCCGTGCTCGGGCCTTCCCTCGGTGGACTGCAGCGGGGATCGTCAGGGCAGCAGACCATGGCGGCGGGCGGCCACCACCGCCTCGTGCCGGGAGTGGGCGTCGAGTTTGACCATCGCGTTGCGAAGGTAGCTCTTCACGGTCTCCGGGCCGAGTGAGAGTCGTTGCGCCGCTTCCTGGTTGGTGCAACCCAAGGCGATCTGGGACAGCACGTCGAGTTCTCGGCGGGACAGTTTCGGGCCGTCCGGCCGCGGGTCGCCGGTCATGACCCGGGTGAGGCGCTCGCATACCGCGTGCAGGCGTCCGCGCAGCCGATCGTCCTCGGTCGAGCGCGCCATGCCGCGCAGTTCGGCGTGGATGTCGCGGAGTTCCTCCGTGATCGCCGGTGCCGCGGCCGCCGACGGCGCGGTGGCCTCCAGCATACGCAGCCGACGGTCGACCTCGTCGCGAACGGCGATCTCGGTGGCCAGGCGGCGCCCGGCCTGCACGACCAGATCCGCGGTGCGGTCGCCCAGCGGACTCGCGCCGCGCGTCGCGGCGTAGAGCACCGCGCGGGAGCGCTGGTCCACCACCACGGGCACGGCGAGCACGGAGCGGATGCCCTCGCCGGAGACCGGCCCGTCGTAGTCGTGGGTGATCGAGGAGGCGCGGCGATAGTCGGAGACCGCGGCGGGCCGTCCGGAATCCATCACCCGTCCGCCCAGCCCGGAAGCCCGCACGACGGCCAGACCGCGCAGGCCGTTGGTCAGCGTGCCGACGAATTCCGACAGCAGCAGCGCGTCGCCGTGCACTTCGCCGCCGAACGCCACCGGCACGCCCGCCGCGCTCGCCACCCAGCGGATCTCGGCGCGCAGCGCGTCGCTGTCGCGCGGACGCAGCAGTGCGGTGTGGGTCACGAGACTCACCCCTTTTCGGGGGTAGTGGGCAGCGGGATGTGACCCACATCCTATTGCACACCCGGGTTGAGCTGGATCACAGAACGAGGAGAACTGAAGATGGGCACCGATCTGAATCAGCGGGTGCGCGAACTGCTGGACTGTTACGACCGCGCCGACGCGTCGGCGGCGGACCTGCTGTGTGATCGGCACCCGGCCGACCGGGTCGCCTTCACGATCGTCGAGGCCGACTTGTCCTCGACCGACCTCACCTACGGCGAACTACGCGAACGCTCCGCCCGCTTCGCCGACGCACTCGCCGGACTCGGCGTCGAACCCGGCCACCGGGTCGCCACGCTGATGGCGAAATCCGCGGACCTGGTGGTCGCTCTGCTCGGGATCTGGCGCCGGGGTGCGGTGCACGTTCCGCTGTTCACCGCCTTCGCTCCGCCCGCGATCGCCCTGCGGTTGAACGCCAGTCGCGCCTCGGTCGTCATCGCCGATGCCGATCAAGCGCCGAAGCTGGCGCCGGGACCCGATCTGCCCGACGATCCGTCCTGGCGGCTGATCGTCACCGGAGCGGAGGCGCCCGAAGGGGCGCTGCGGATGGACGAGTTGCTCCACGCTCATACGGCCACCTCTCCGCAGGCTCAGCCGATCGCGGTGGGCGGTGACGGACTGCTCGTCCAACTGTTCACCAGCGGCACCACGGGCACGCCCAAGGGCGTCCCGATTCCGCTGCGCGCGCTCGCCTCCTTCCACGCGTACCAGGAATTCGCGCTGGACGTCCGCCCCGACGACGTCTTTTGGAACGCCGCCGATCCGGGCTGGGCCTACGGGCTCTACTACGCCATCCTCGGCCCGCTGGCCACCGGCATCCGTAGCATCCTGCTGCACGCGGGCTTCTCGGCACCGCTGACCTGGCAGGTGCTGGAGACGTTCGGCGTCACCAACTTCGCCGCCGCCCCGACGGTATATCGAGCGTTGCGCGCCGACGGTGCCACGCCGCCCGTGCATTCCCGATTGCGCCGCGCCTCTTCGGCGGGAGAACCGCTGACCCCTGAAGTGGTCGCGTGGTCCGTCGAGTACCTCGGTGTCCCGGTGCGCGACCACTACGGCCAGACCGAGCACGGCATGGTTATCTGCAACGCCTGGCACGAAGACCTGGACACCGAGACCCCGGCCGGATCGATGGGTCGCTCGCTACCCGGCTGGACCTGCGCCGTGCTCTCCGACGACGCCGACACGATCGCTCCCACCGGCGAATTGGGCCGGGTCGCGATCGACACGGAACGCAGTCCGCTGCTGTGGTTCCTCGGCTACCTCGACGCTCCGGACCGCACCGCGCAGCGCTACACCGCCGACGGCCGCTGGTATCTGACCGGTGACGCGGGCTCACAGGACGCGGACGGCTTCTTCCGCTTCTCCTCCCGCGACGACGACGTGATCATCATGGCCGGCTACCGCATCGGCCCGTTCGAGGTGGAGAGCGTTCTGGTGCTGCACGAGCAGGTCGCGGAGGCGGCGGTGGTCGGCATGCCGGACGAACTGCGCGGCGAAGTGCTCGAGGCGTTCGTCGTGCTGCGTGACGGCGCCGTCGGCGGTGCCGAGTTGGAAGCCGAGCTACAGAGCCTGGTGAAGCGAAAGTTCGCGGCGCATGCCTACCCGCGCCGGGTCCACTTCGTGGCGAGCCTGCCGAAGACGCCCAGCGGCAAGGTGCAGCGGTTCGTGCTGCGGCAGGGCGGTGCCCGATGACTTCGGCCATGTTGCCCCTGCCCAGCTACGCCTCGGGCGTGTCGGACGTCGCGCTGCTCGGCGACACCATCGGCGGCAATCTCGATCGCGCGGTGGCGGCGTTCCCGGACCGGGAAGCCCTGGTGGACCTGCCGAGCGGACGGCGCTGGACCTATCGCGCTCTCGGCGCCGCGGTCGACGCCCTGGCCTGCGGCCTCGCCGCACAGGGCATCGGCAAGGGCGACCGGGTCGGCATCTGGGCGCCGAACCGCGCGGAATGGTTTCTGGTGCAGTACGCCACGGCGAAAATCGGCGCGATCCTGGTCAACATCAATCCGGCGTACCGCACCAGTGAACTGGAGTACGTGCTGTGCCAGGCGGGCGTGCGAATGCTCATCGCGGCCGAGCGGTTCAAGTCCTCGGACTACGTGGCGATGATCGAGCAGGTCCGGCCGAACTGTCCGGCGCTGACGCAGGTGCTCGTGCTGGGCACACCGGGGTGGGAGGCGCTGTCGGGCGCCGAGATCGACACCGATCGGCTCGTCGAACTGGGCGCGCGGCTTTCCGCCGACGACCCGATCAACATCCAGTACACCTCGGGCACAACCGGTTTCCCGAAGGGCGCCACGCTCAGTCACCACAACATCCTGAACAACGGCTATTTCGTCGGGGAACTGTGCGGATACACCGAGCAGGACCGGATCTGCGTCCCGGTGCCCTTCTACCACTGCTTCGGCATGGTGATGGGCAATCTGGCGAGCACCAGCCACGGTGCCGCTATCGTGATTCCGTCGCCGTCGTTCGATCCGAGAGCGGCCCTGGCGGCGGTCGAAGCCGAGCGCTGCACCTCTCTCTACGGTGTGCCGACGATGTTCATCGACATGCTCGCCGCGCTGGACTCGGCCGCCGCGGACCTGTCCACGCTGCGCACCGGGATCATGGCGGGCTCGCCGTGTCCGGTCGAGGTGATGAAGCGGGTGATCGACCGGATGGGCATGCGCGAGGTCTGCATCTGCTACGGCATGACGGAGACGTCTCCGGTCAGCACCCAGACCCGGCGCGACGACGGCATCGAACGGCGCACCGCCACCGTCGGCCGGGTCGGGCCGCACCTGGAGGTCAAGATCGTCGATCCCGCAACGGGTCTCACGGTGCCGCGCGGCGAACCCGGCGAGCTGTGCACCCGAGGCTATTCGGTGATGCTCGGGTACTGGGACGAGCCGGACAAGACCGCCGAGGCCATCGACGCCGCCCGTTGGATGCACACCGGCGACATCGGCGTGATGGACGACGAGGGCTATGTGGCCGTCACCGGCCGGATCAAGGACATGGTCATCCGGGGTGGCGAGAACGTCTACCCGCGGGAGATCGAGGAATTCCTCTACACCCATCCCGACATCCTGGACGCGCAGGTGATCGGTGTGCCGGATCCGAAGTACGGCGAAGAACTGATGGCCTGGATCCGGATGCGCGAGGGCGCAACGCCGTTGGACGCCACGGCCGTGCGCGACTTCGCCGCCGGCAAGCTGGCGCACTTCAAGATTCCCCGCTACGTGCATGTGGTCGAGGAATTCCCGATGACGGTCACCGGCAAGGTCCGCAAGGCGCAGATGCGGGAACTGTCGCGGCGGCTGCTCGGCCTGGACGACAGCTGAGACGAGGGAGGTTCACCTGGGTGTGGACCGCGTGTCAGGCGGCGACGGTAGTGTCTCCGACGTGACGACAGCGCCCGAGACTGCCAGTGCAGAGTCCACACCCGCCGTGCCACGCTCCGACACCGCGGGCCCAGCCAGCGTGAACCGTCGCATCGCCGAGGAACTCGCGGTGCGCGAGACCCAGGTGCGCGCCGCCGTCGAGCTGCTCGACGCGGGCTCGACGGTGCCGTTCATCGCCCGGTACCGCAAGGAGGTCACCGGCGGCCTGGACGACGCGCAGCTGCGCGTGCTCGACGAGCGTCTGCACTACCTGCGCGAACTCGACGAGCGCAGGGCCGCGATCATCGAATCGATCCGGGGCCAGGGCAAACTCGACGACGCTCTGCATCGGCAGCTCCTGCTCGCCGAGACCAAGGCCCGGCTCGAGGACATCTACCTGCCGTACAAGCCGAAGCGGCGCACGAAGGCGCAGATCGCGCGTGAGGCCGGGCACGAGCCGGTGGCCGACGCCCTGATCGAGGATCCGAACACCGACCCGGCGCAGTACACCGCCGAGCAACTCGACGGCGCGCGCGCCATCCTGGTCGAACGTTTCGCCGAGGACGCCGATCTGGTCGGCGAGTTGCGCGAACTGATGTGGAACCGCGGGCAGGTCACCTCGACCGTGCGCGCGGGCAAGGAGGAGGCGGGCGCGAAGTTCGCCGACTATTTCGAGTTCAGCGAGCCGTTCGACAAGCTGCCCTCCCACCGCATCCTGGCGCTGCTGCGCGGCGAGAAGGAGGAGGTGCTCACCCTGCACCTCGAACCGGACACCGAGGAGCCGCAGCCGGGCGAGCGCACCGTCTACGAGGGTCGTATCGCCACTCGCTTCGGCATCGCCGACCGGGGCCGCCCCGCCGACTCCTGGCTGCTGGACACGGTGCGCTGGGCTTGGCGGACCAAGCTGCAGGTCAGCCTCGGCATCGACACCAGGATGCGGTTGCGGCAGGCGGCGGAGAAGGACGCGGTCGACGTGTTCGCCGCGAATCTGCGCGATCTGCTGCTCGCCGCCCCCGCAGGCACCCGCACGACGATGGGTCTGGACCCCGGCTACCGCACCGGCGTGAAAGTGGCGGTGGTCGACGCCACCGGCAAGGTGGTCGCCACCGAGGTGATCTACCCGCACAAACCGCAGGGCCAGACCGAGAAGTCGCTCGCGGTGCTCGGCGCGCTGGTGGCCCGATTCGGCGTGGAACTCATCGCCATCGGCAACGGCACCGCCTCGCGCGAGACCGACGCCCTTGCCGCCGAACTGATCTCGCGCATCCCGGAGAACAAGCCCACCAAGATCGTGGTCTCCGAGGCGGGCGCTTCGGTGTACTCCGCCTCGGCCTACGCCTCGCAGGAGCTGCCCGAGCTGGACGTGTCGCTGCGCGGCGCGGTGTCGATCGCTCGCCGGCTGCAGGACCCGCTGGCCGAACTGGTGAAGATCGATCCGAAGTCCATCGGCGTCGGCCAGTACCAGCACGACGTGTCCGAATCGCTGCTGGCCCGTTCGCTGGGGGCGGTGGTCGAGGACGCGGTGAACGCGGTCGGCGTGGACGTGAACACCGCCTCGGTGCCGCTGCTGTCGCGGGTCTCCGGCATCGCCGGGTCGGTGGCGGAGAGCATCGTGGCGCACCGGGATCAGAACGGCCCGTTCCGCAGCAGGACCGCGCTGCTCGACGTCCCGCGGCTGGGCCCGAAGGCGTTCGAACAGTGCGCGGGCTTCCTGCGCATTCGCGGCGGCGACGATCCGCTGGACACCTCCGCGGTGCACCCGGAGGCGTATCCGGTGGTGCGGCGCATCCTCGAATCGACGGGACGCGGCATCGCGGAGATCATCGGCAACACCACGGCGCTGCGCTCGCTGCGCGCGGGCGATTTCACCGACGAGCGCTTCGGTGTCCCGACCGTCACCGACATCATCGCCGAGCTGGAGAAGCCGGGGCGCGACCCGCGTCCGGAATTCAAGACCGCTGAGTTCGCCGCGGGCGTGGAGAAAGTCGCCGACCTGAAGCCGGGCATGGTGCTCGAGGGCGTGGTGACCAACGTGGCCGCCTTCGGCGCGTTCGTCGACGTGGGCGTGCACCAGGACGGCTTGGTGCATGTCTCGGCCATGTCGCACAACTTCGTCAAGGATCCGCGCGAAGTGGTCAAGTCCGGCGACGTCGTGAAGGTGAAGGTGCTCGAGGTGGACGTCGCGCGCCAGCGCATCGGTCTGTCTCTGCGCCTGGACGACGAACCCGGCACGCCCGCCAAGGGCGGCGACAACCGGCAGCGCGGTCAAGGCGGCGGCCGGTCCGGTGGAGGCGATCAGCGGCAGCGGCAGAATGGTCAGAACAGGCAGCAGGGCCAGAACCGCAACCAAGGACAGGGGCGTGGCGGCAATCAGCGCAGGAACGCGCCGGCACCGAGCGGCGCGATGGCGGACGCCTTGCGCAGGGCGGGTTTCGGCCAGTAGCCCGGTCCGCGGGAGGAAGTAGCGGCCATGCGACGGTGGCTCCACGAGGACGTGATCGCCCAAGGGCGGCTGCCGTTGCTGTGCTTCCTGCTCGGATTCATCGTCGGATTCCTGTTCATCCGCCTCAGCGTCCGGCTGATCCGCGCGCGCGTGCGCTGGTGGCCGGGCAACCTGCGGGCTGGTGACACGCACATCCACCACATGGTGTTCGGGGTGATCCTGCTGCTGTCCTCCGGCCTCGGCATGGTCGCCCAGTACGAGAGCGCCGACACCGCCACGGGCAGCATCCTCGCCGCGCTGTTCGGCGTGGGCGCCGCTCTGGTGCTCGACGAATTCGCGCTGATCTTCTATCTGCGCGACGTGTATTGGGAGGAGCAGGGGCGGACATCGGTGGACGCGGTGTTCGTCGCGCTCGCCGTGACAGGATTGCTGCTGCTGGGCTTCCATCCGCTGTGGCTGCTGGACATCAACGATTTCCGGCGCGATCCGAGCCTGGAGGTCCGCTCCTTCGTCGTCGTGTTCGCCGTGGTCAACCTCGCTCTCGCCGCCATCGTGATCGCCAAAGGGAAGATCTGGACCGGCCTGTTCGGCATGTTCTTCCTGCCGTTGCTGGTCGTCGGTGCGCTGCGGCTGAGCCGCCCTGGCGCGCCCTGGGCGCGCTGGCGTTACGGTGACCGCAGGCGCCTGAGGTACCGGGCCATCGTCCGGGAACGGCGATACCGTCGCCCGGTCATCCGCGCCAAGATCTTCGTGCAGGATCTGGTCGCCGGAAAACCGGACGTCGAGCACGTCCGCAAGGCGGCGGAGGCGGAACTCACCCGCACGGTCGTGCCCGCCCCGCCCGCTCCGCACCGCGACCATTCGTTCTGGCACGCCGACCACGGCTCGCCGCGTACGCCCGGCCCGTCGCCCGCCCAGGACGCGATCTCCGGCGAACAGAACCGCTGACGAACGCTCAGCGGAGGGAAGGGATCGGCCGGGCAACGTGCCGTGCGCGGCGGGGGATGATCGGTTCCGCGTGCGATTGCCGGGAGCCTCTGTGTCGCGTAATCCGTAAATGGTTCTGTCGCAGGCAATTTTCGATCGACGGTGGCTATGCGTATACGTATACTGCGTTCATGTTGGATCCGCTCAGCCTTGCGGTCGGCGCCGGCCTCGTCGGTGTCGGCTGGGTATGTGGTCGATTCGTGCCTCGGCGAGGCCGGGCGGGGAAGGAGCTTCGCGCACGCTGCGGTTGTGGTCACGACCTGGCACTGCACGACCGCTCCTCGGGCGCTTGTCACGCCGAGATCTCCCGCAAAGGCATCCACGGCCTGCGCGAGTGGGTCGGTTGCAACTGCCGCCGCTACACCGGCCCGATTCCGCTCGAAGAAGTGTTCGCCTCGCCCATACTCCCGCCGGAGTCGTGAATCGATCGCACCGCCTCGGGCGTAACGTGAAGAGACCGCCGACTCGCCACCACCAGGGTCGATTTCTTCCACGGCGCGCCGATCTGGCACAATGCTCAGGTTGCCCTGGGTGGTTGTCGACCCGGCGCATCCCATTGATCGGAGCATGAACCGGCCGAGCACGCCAAGTGCCGCCAGGGTCCTCTGTTCGCGCGAAACCATAAGGATGGAAATGAACACCCTTGACTTCGTCGACGAGAAGTCGCTGCGCAGCGACGTCCCCGAGTTCCGGCCGGGCGACACGCTGAACGTGCACGTGAAGGTCATCGAAGGCTCGAAGGAGCGCATCCAGGTCTTCAAGGGCGTCGTGATCCGTCGCCAGGGTGGTGGCATCCGCGAGACCTTCACCGTCCGCAAGGTGTCGTTCGGTGTCGGCGTCGAGCGCACCTTCCCGGTGCACAGCCCGAACATCGACCACATCGATGTCGTGACCCGCGGTGATGTCCGCCGCGCCAAGCTGTACTACCTGCGCGACCTGCGTGGCAAGGCCGCCAAGATCAAGGAAAAGCGCTGAGCTAGCTTTTCGGCACAACAGATCTTCCTCAGCCCGGCATCGGACCTCGGTTTCGCTGCCGGGCTAATCTGTTCGGCGTGGCAGACGAAAGTGGGTCGGTATCGGTGTCCGAATCGGGCGACGAGAGTACGCGGGCGGGTCGCGCCAAGCGGCGATCGAAGAAGAAGCAGCGGCCGTTCTGGCAGGAATTGCCGATCCTCATCGTGATCGCCGCGGTGATCGCCGCGCTGATGGTTACCTTTGTCGGTCGGCCGTACGTGATTCCCTCGGAGTCGATGGAAACCACGTTGCACGGATGCGCCGGATGCACCGGCGACCGCATCTACGTGCAGAAGCTGAGTTACTACTGGGGTGACCCGCAACCGGGCGACGTGGTCGTGTTCGTCGGCCCGCCCTCGTGGAACACCCGCTACCAGTCGATCCGCTCGGACAATCCCGCGGTCCGTGGCGTGCAGAACTTCTTCTCCTTCTTCGGCTTGGTGCCGCCGGACGAGAACGATCTGGTGAAGCGCGTCATCGCGGTCGGCGGCCAGACCGTGGAGTGCTGCGACCCGCAGGGGCGGGTCATCGTGGACGGCAAGCCGCTGGACGAGCCGTACGCCCGGTACCTCGCCCCGTACGTGCCCGGCCAGCCCTACAACGCGTCCGGCGGCCGCGAGTTCAAGCCCGTGAAGGTGCCCGAAGGGCATCTGTGGGTGATGGGCGACAACCGCAACCAGTCCGCCGACTCCCGCGCCCACATCACCGACGAACTGCAGGGCACCATCCCCGTGGAGAACGTCCGCGGCAAGGCGGTGTTCAAGATCTGGCCGCCCGGACGGATCGGTCCGGTGCACTCGGAGAATCCCCAGCAGAACTGATCACGCGAGGCGCTGGATAATTGAACGGTGGGGCAAGGTCGAGTGCCGGTGGGTAACGGTTGGCCGCCGCGTGTGGTGATGCGCAGGGCCGGAGGATTGCGCACGCTCGAGGCGGCGTTGATCCGCAGTGGTCTGGGGCCGGTCGCGGGTGTCGACGAAGCGGGGCGCGGCCCCTGCGCGGGACCACTGGTGGTGGCGGCGTGCCTGCTGGCCCCGAAGGCCTACGACAGGCTGGCCGGCCTCGACGACTCCAAGAAGCTCACCGAGGCCACTCGCGAAGAGCTGTATCCGGTGATCGTCCGTCTGGCACTCGCTTATCAGGTCGTCGTGATCCCGGCCTGGGAGATCGACTCGATCGGCATCCACGTCGCCAATATCGAGGGGATGCGCCGCGCCGTGGCCGGGCTCCGGCGCACTCCCGGCTACGTGCTGACCGATGGGTTCCGGGTGCCCGGCATACCGGTGCCTTCGCTGCCGGTGATCGGCGGCGACGGTGCGGCGGCCTGCATCGCGGCGGCCAGCATCCTGGCCAAGGTCACCAGGGACCGCATCATGGTCGAGCTGGACGGGCGGTTCCCCGGCTACGGATTCGCCGCCCACAAGGGCTACAACACGCCCGAGCACACCGCCGCGTTGCAACGTCTCGGCCCGAGCAGCGAGCACCGGCGCTCCTGGCGCAACGTGCGCGAAGCCGCCGGGTTGCGCCCAGTCGCGGCGGCGGCCGATGTCGCGGACGCCGTACTGGCCGAGGGCTTGGACGAAGCGCTGTCGGAGCAGTTTCCGAACGGGCGTACGGCTGGCCGAGTAGCTACCGACGCAGCGCATGCGCGATGATGTCACCACACGACGCGATGCGGCGAGAAGGAGGACGTCCCACCCGATGAGTGCCGAGGACCTCGAGAAGTACGAAACCGAGATGGAGCTCTCGCTGTATCGCGAGTACAAGGACATCGTCGGTCAGTTTTCGTACGTGGTGGAGACCGAGCGCCGCTTCTACCTGGCCAATTCCGTGGAGCTGCGGCCGCAGAACGCGGACGGCGAGGTGTACTTCGAGGTGCGGATGAGCGACGCGTGGGTCTGGGACATGTACCGCCCGGCCCGCTTCGTCAAGCACGTCCGGGTCATCACCTTCAAAGACGTCAACATCGAGGAGCTGGAGAAGCCGGACCTGCGCTTGCCCGAGTGAGCCCGCCCGGCGTTCTGCACAGCGACTCGGTTATCAACAGGTTTTCCGATTCCCCAGGTCGGCGGCGCTGACCTGATCCGGCTGCGGCGCACGCTGGCCGGGTGACGGACAAACAGGCGCTCGGCGCGCACGGGGAGGAACTGGCGGCGCACTTTCTGCGCGCCGCGGGGATGGAAATCGTCGCCAGGAACTGGCGGTGCCGATACGGCGAGCTCGATCTGATCGCCCGCGACGGGGATGTGACCGCGTTTGTCGAGGTCAAGACCCGCTCCGGGTTGGGCTACGGCACACCCGCGGAGTCGGTCACCTTCGCCAAGCGGCAGCGGATCCGGCGGCTGGCGCTGCTGTGGCTGGCCGAGCAGGAGGGGCCGTGGCGGCGCATCCGGTTCGACGTGGTGTCGGTGCTGGTGGCGCGGGGGCGTACGCCGGTCATCGACCATCTCGAGGCGGTGTTCTGAATGGCGCTGGGGCGGGCGCACTCGGTCGCCGTCACCGGCGTGGACGGTCTGCTCGTCGAGATCGAGGCAGATATCGGACAGGGCCTGCCATCGGTCCACCTGGTCGGGCTTCCCGATACCGCGTTGCAGGAGTCCCGTGACCGGATCCGCTCCGCGGTGGCGAACTCGGGGGAGAAGTGGCCCGACGGCCGGGTGGTTCTCGCGCTGTCGCCCGCGACACTGCCGAAGCTGGGCAGCGTGTACGACTTGGCGCTCGCGATCGCCGTGCTGGACGCGTCCGGCTCGGTGCCCTCCGAACGGCTCGCGAAGACGGTGCTGCTCGGCGAACTCGCACTGGACGGACGGGTGCGGCGAGTGCGCGGCATCCTGCCCGCCGTGCTCGCCGCGCGCAGGGCGGGCTGGTCGACCGTCGTGGTGCCCGCGGTGACCCTGGCGGAGGCCGGGCTCGTCGAGGGCATCGGGGTCTTCGGGGCGCGCAGTTTGCGCGCGGTGGTGGCCTGGTTGCGCGGGGAAGGCGCGCTCGACGAGCCGGACGGCGACCTGCCGGACACGGTGCGCCACGGCGGCGATCTGAGCGAGGTGGTGGGGCAGGAAGAAGCCCGCTGGGCTCTGGAGGTGGCCGCGGCGGGCGGGCACCACCTGCTGCTCACCGGGCCGCCCGGCATCGGCAAAACCATGCTGGCCCAACGTCTTCCTGGGCTGCTGCCACCGCTCACGGAGACCGAGGCGCTGGAGGTCACCGCCATCCACTCCATGGCGGGCACACTCGCAGGCGATCACCCGTTGGTCACCGCGCCGCCGTTCGTCGCCCCGCACCACTCGACCTCGGTGACCGCGATGATCGGCGGCGGATCGGGGACCGCCAGGCCGGGCGCGGTCAGCCGAGCCCACCGCGGCGTTCTGTTCCTCGACGAATGTGCCGAGCTCGGCACGAAAGTGCTGGAAGCGATGCGAACGCCGTTGGAAGAAGGGGAAGTGCGCATCGCCCGGCGCGACGGTGTCGCGCGGTACCCGGCCCGCTTCCAGCTGGTGCTGGCGGCCAATCCGTGCCCATGTGCTCCGGCGCGCGACGTCGACTGCATCTGCGCGCCGCTGGCTCGCCGTCGCTATCTCGGCAAATTGTCCGGTCCGCTGATGGACCGGATCGACATCTGGGTGCGGATGCACGGGCAGTCCGGCGCGGCGTTCAGCACCGATGCGGCCGAGAGCAGCGAGGTGGTCCGCGGCCGGGTCGCCGTCGCACGGCGCGCTGCCGCCGCCCGGTGGCGCGAATACGGATGGCTCACCAACGCTGAGGTTCCCGGCCACATCCTGCGTCAACGATTCCGGTTGCCGCGCGAATCGCTCGCTCCGGTCGAGGCCGCGTTGCGTCTCGGTCGCATGTCCGCGCGGGGTGCCGACCGAGCCATCCGCGTCGCGTGGACCATATGCGATCTGCGCGGCGGCGAGCTGCCCTCGGCGCAGGACGTACTGTCCGCGTTGAACTTCCGTCAGCGGGGTGCGCAATGAGTGCGACAGTGCCGCCCGAAGGCGCGGCCGACCTGCCTGTGGCCGTCGATGTGCCTACCGCCGGGGATGTGGCTGGGGTCGTGGACGTGCTTGCGGGCGCGGACGTAGTTGCAGCCGATAGAGCGTGTGGGGCGGTCGATGTGCCTACTGCCGAGCGTGTGGCTGGGGTCGTGGATGTGCTTGCGGGCGCGAACGCAACTGCAGCCGACAGCGGGTGTGTGGCCGGCGATGTGTCCACCGCCGAGGACGGGCTTCGGGTTGCGGACGTGCTTGCGGGCGCGGACGTAGTTGCAGCCGATAGGGCGTGTGGGGCGGTCGATGTGCCTGCCGCCGAGGATGTGGCTGGGGTCGTGGATGTGCTTGCGGGCGCGAACGCAACTGCAGCCGACAGTGCGCCTGTGGCCGTCGATGTGCCCGCGGTGGTGGACATGCCTCGAAGCATTGATTTATCCGGCGTCGTGAATCTGCCAGCGATCGTCGGCGCCCCTGTGGTCTTCGGGGCAATGGCGGGGGCCCACATGCGCGCAGCCGCAGATTCGCCTGCAGTCGCCGAGGTGGTTGTTCCTTGTGTCGGACAGGCGCGTGAGGCCGTGGACGTGCCCGCGTCAAAAGATCTGCCTGCCCGGGCGGGTTTGTCCGTGGTTGTAGACGTGGCTGGGAATGCGGAAGGCCGCGACGTGGATGTGCCTGCCGTCGTCGAGGTGCCCGCGATGGTGGCGGTCTCTGGAGTCGGGGACTCGAGTGCAGGCGCGGATCGCTCTGTGCTCGCGGAGGTGGCTGCTACGGCGAACGTAGTACCGGTTGTCGAGACGCCGGCAGCGGCGGGCGTTCCTGGGGTCGTAGATGCGCCTGCGGTGGTTGGTGTGCCTGTGAGCGGGGCGGGATCGTCGTCCGGTGAATGCGACGACCCGCGGCTCGCGTGGGTGTATCTGTCGCGGGTGGTGCAGGGGCCGTGTGCTCCGCTGTCGGCGCTCATCGAGTCGGTCGGGGTTGTCGAGGCGGCCCGTGCCGTGCGGGAGTGCGCGTTGCCCGAGCCGCTTCGCGGGCCCACGGCGCAGCGGCGCGACATCGACCTCGCGGCGCGGGATCTCGAGACCGTCGAGCGGATCGGCGGGCGCGTGGTGACGCCGGACGATCCGGAATGGCCCGCATGGCGCATGCTCGGTCTCGCCCAGCTCGAGCCGGGCAAGGATCGCGACGGCGCGGTACCGCTGGTGTTGTGGGTACGTGGCCCGCGCTCGTTGCTGGAATCCAGTGAACGCGCGGTGGCGGTGGTCGGTGCGCGGTGCAGCACCGGCTACGGAAACCGGGTCACGGGGGAGATCGCGGGCGACCTCGCCGCGCAGGGGTGGACCATCGTGTCCGGAGCGGCGTTCGGTATCGACGGCATGGCGCACCGGGCAGCGCTGGCGGTGGAAGGCCCCACGATCGCCGTGCTGGCCTGCGGCATCGACCGGCCCTATCCGGTGCAGCACGAACGCCTGCTGGCCGATATAGCCGAATCAGGTTTGGTCGTCAGCGAATACCCGCCCGGCGTCACCGCACAGAAGCATCAGTTCCTGGCCCGGAACCGCTTGATCGCCGCTCTCGCCGACGGCGTGCTCGTCGTCGAGGCGGGCCTGCGCAGCGGCGCGCGCAACACCGTCAAATGGGCACGCCGCATGGGTCGTCCCGCCTTGGCCGTGCCAGGTCCGGTGACCTCGGCCGCTTCGGTGGGCTGTCACCGCATGATCCGCGACGGCGAAGCCCTGCTGGTGACCCGAGCCGAAGAAGTCGTCGACGAGGCCGGACCGTTGCGGCTGTCGATCCCCGTGGCTGCAGCGGGCGGCAATCCGGAGGATCAGCTGACCGGAGACGACGCGCTGGTCTTCACCGCGCTGCCGAGAATCGGCTCACGACTGCCACTGGAGGTCGCCCGGCAGTGCGGATTGTCGCTCCCGGTGGTCCGTGCGACTTTGTCCGCTCTCGAATTGGCGGGTCTGGTGTCCAGTGACGAAAGCGGTTGGCACCGAACGGTACGGGGTCGATGAGCGTGTTCGGCGCGGTCGCTTGCCATCCGGGCCACGGGTGGGGACGGTGGAGGCATGGAGGAACTGCCCGAAGATCTGGAAGCGCTGCTGACGGAGTACGGCAGGCATCTGCGGCTCGGGCGCAACCGCTCGGAGCACACGGTGCGCGCGTATCTGGGGGACGCGCGATCCTTGCTGGAGCATCTGTACGCGCGATCGGCGGATTCGGCGATTCGCGAACTGGACCTGATGTTGCTGCGTTCGTGGCTGGCCCGGCAAGCCGCCGCGGGTGCGGCGCGCACGACCGTGGCCCGGCGGGCGTCATCGGCGCGCACGTTCACGGCGTGGCTCACCCGGACCGGCCGGCTGCCTGTCGATCCCGGACTGCGTTTGGGGTCGCCGAAGGCGCATCGCGTGCTGCCCGCCGTACTCGGGCGGCAACAGGCGCTCGGTGCCATGGACGCGGCGGAATCCGGTGCCGCGCAGCGCGATCCGATGGCGCTGCGCGATCGGGCGATCGTGGAGTTGCTGTACGCCACCGGTATCCGGGTCAGCGAGTTGTGCGGGCTGGACATCGAAGACGTGGACCGCGAGCGGCGCGTGGTGCGGGTGCTCGGCAAAGGCAACAAGGAGCGCTCGGCGCCGTTCGGCACGCCCGCCGACGAGGCGGTAGGCAACTGGCTGCGCTACGGACGCCCCGCTTTCGCCACCGCGGACTCGGGTCGAGCGCTGCTGCTCGGCCGCCGCGGCAGGCGCTTGGATCAGCGCCAGGCCAGAACCGTTGTGCACGAGGTGGTCTCGGCCATCCCCGGCGCACCGGACCTGGCGCCGCACGGTCTGCGGCACACCGCAGCGACCCACCTCCTCGAGGGCGGTGCCGACCTGCGCGTGGTCCAGGAACTCCTCGGACACGCAAGCATGGCCACCACTCAGCTCTACACCCACGTCTCCATCGACCGTCTCAAGAAGGTGCACGACCAGGCTCACCCCCGCGCCTGACCCGCTCGTGGGGCGGTGGCGGCGACGGGGCGTAGTGCGTGCACGTTGGTTCCGCCGATACCCAAGTGATCGGTCCGGGTGAGGGCCGAGCGAACGAGTGCATGCAGCTCACCTTCGGCGACGCGGCGTCCATCGGCTTCGGCCCTTTGGGGTCACGCGGAGACGGCGGCATCTTGAAGGCGACGACAAATAGCCCGGCTGTCGACGCCAATCACGGCGTCGGCAACCGGTCGGGTGGCCGGGCACGCTGTCCTCCGGTACCGCCAGCGGGCGCGCACGTGCACAGTGCGCCCGGGCCCATGCTTTGGCCTGTTGGAGCGCGTGCGGCCCGTGGCGTGCCGCTGGGCCTGCCGGGAGGGCGGTGGTCCGTGTGTTGGCCTGCTGGAGCATGTGAGAGTGTGGGCGGCTCGTGGCGCGCCGCTGGGCCTGCTGGAGTGTGCGTGAAGGCGCGCGTCCGTGTGTTGGCCTGTGCTGGAGCGTGTGCGAGTGCTGGCGGCCCGTGCTGGCCATCCTGGAGTGTGCGTGGGGGGCGGCGGTTCGTGTGTTGGCCTGCTGGAGTGTCTGGGGGCGGCGGTTCGTGCGTAAGCCTGCTGGAGTGTCCGGGGGCGGCGGTCCGTGTGTTGGCCTGCTGGAGTGTCCGGGGGCGGCGGTCCGTGTGTTGGCCTGCTGGAGTGTCCGGGGGCGGCGGTCCGTGTGTTGGCCTGCTGGAGTGTGTGAGGGCGGCGGTCCGTGTGTTGGCCTGCTGGAGTGTGTGAGGGCGGCGGTCCGTGCTTTGCCCTGCCGAAGCGTGTGCGAGTGTGGGCGGCTGGTGCCCTTGGCTTGCTGGAGTGTGCGTGGGGGCGGCGGTTCGTGCGTGGGCCTGCTGGAGAGTGTGGGTGAGGGAGGCGTGGCCTGTGCGTTGGCCTACCGGAGTGTGGGCGGCCGATGCTCTTGGCCTGCTGGACTGTGCGAGTGTGGGCGGGGCCAGTGCCTTAGCCTGCCTGCCTGCCTGCCTGCCGGCGCGTGTGCGTGGGAGGCCGTGTGGGCTTTATCGAGTGAGCCGCATCCATTTTGCTCGTCGCGCCCCTGCGCAGTGCGGTCGCCGGTTCCGCCCAGGCGGCGCGCGCCGCCACTACGACACCCGGCACAGTCGCAGGCCGCGATCTCCCGGACAAGGGAGTGAGTGGACAAGCGACAACATCCGCGACCCGTCACGGGCTGACGTAGTAATGCACCCGCGCCTCTTGTCCACCCGAGGTATGCCAACCGCCGAGCCCGCTGTACACCTGCCGCCAACCGTGCCGCTCGTACATCGCAATCGCCGCCGCACTGTCGGAGGCCACGGTGAGTACAGCACGGTGCCCCAGGCTCGCGGCCATGCGCGCAGTCGCGGTCAGCAACTGCGAACCCACTCCAACCCGGCGCGCGGCCGGGACGACATACAGCCGGATCACCGAGACGACAGTCTCCGCGCCGACCGATTCGCGCACGACCTCCGGCATTCCGCCGCCCATGCCGAGTCCGGCGTGCCCGACCACCGCTCCGTCGTGTTCGGCAACAAGGGCCGCGAGGAGTTTGGGCGGCGAGAGCCAGCCTGCCGGGTTCGCAGGCCACACGTCCGGATACCGATCGCTGTCGTGGACGTGCCGCAGTGCCGCGGCGCAGGCGTCGAGATCACACTCGGTGCGCGGTCGAATGATGACGCTCATCTCGACCATTCTTACTGCCCCACGCTGGAGGCAGCATTATTCAGACCGATCGGTTGGATTTCCGTTCATTGTCGTGCACTGCGGTCCGGTACTGCCTCGCTCGCGCAGCGAAGTAGTCGAATACGCATGTGATCGGCGTTGAGAAAGGGCACCCTTGAGGTAGCGAATCAGTGCCCGCAGTTCACGGCGTACTTCGAGTGGGAAGACGAGCGATGTCTACGTCCAGCGGACCGGAGGCCCTGCGTCGCGAACTGTACCCACTGGTGGGGCAGTCCGCGTGGCGACGCTCGGCCATCGCTTCCGCCTCGCCGCAGCCCGCCGCACCGGACGGGGCGCGGGAGATCTCCCTCGACGGCGGCGCGTCCAGGATGACGATCGGGCGCTCCGTCGCCGCCGACATCATCGTGACTTCCGACCCGACCGTGTCCCGGCTGCACGCCATTCTCGAGCGGGTGGGCGGATGCTGGACCATCGTCGACGACGGATTGTCCAAGAATGGGACATTCGTCAATGGCGAACGTGTGGGCGGTCGGCGGAAGCTCGGTTCCGGCGACATGATTCGCGTGGGTCGATCGGTATTCGTCTTGCGGGTCGACGAGTCCTTCGACGAGGAAATGACTCTCGCCCATTCACCACTGCCGACCCGAAACTCCCTTACCCCGGCCCAGTACGTGGTTCTCGAGGCTCTGTGTCACCCGTACGACGCGCGCGACGCGTACTCGTACCCTGCCTCCAACCGGCAGATCGCGGACAATTTGTGTCTGAGTCTGTCCACGGTGAAGACGCATATGCGGGCGCTGTTCCGGATATTCCAGGTCGAAGCCTTACCCCCGAACCAGAAGAGGCTGTTCCTGGTCGAACGCGCTATCGAATTCGGCATCATCACCGACCAGGAGAGGTAAGGCTCCGGCTGGGAACGAAATGAAATCCGATCAGATCGGCTGAAAACCGGACCCTGCCCCGCCGCGTGCATTCACGTCCGCGACGACCGCGGTGATGTCGGCGCCGAGTTCCGGTCCGAGGCACGGCACCGCCAAGTAACCGTTGACCATGCCGACGAGCGTCGTTCCGACGACGAGCGGAGCGCCCGAATCTCCCTCGGCGACACATGTTTGGCTCCACGTCGAATTGCCGCCCGTCAACATATCGCCGTAGGCAGGCCCGCAGGTCCGGCCGGTGGTCCTGCCTTCCTTGCAGACGGTGTCCGGGAATCGAGCCGGCCCGCCCAGGCCGGTGATGGTGGTTCCGCCCACCTGGTTGACCGGCGTCACCTTCCCCGGATCGAATTCGATGACGGCGTAGTCCATGTCGTTGTTGGCGTAGACGATGGTGCCGAGGGTGCCGGCGTCGCGATCGTTCTCCGCGACGATGGCGGCATTCGCCCCACCACAATGCCCCGCCGTGAACCCGACCAGCCGACCACCGGAGTCGCGTCCGATCGTGGTCAGAGTGCAGATGTTCTGACCGCCGACGACGATGCCGGAGCCGCCACCCAGAACGGATGGCGTCGCGGCCTGCGCGGTCCCAGGTGCTCCGAACGGCGCTGTCAGCGCGGCGAATGCCGCCGCAGCGCCCACGAGTTTCCTGAACTTGGTCATCCGGTAATTCAACCGCACTTGTCCGTGCGTCACCGTCGATTCCCAGATGTTCACGTGGCAGGGATACGGCTCGAAACGAATTTCTTCATCGGGACGGGAATCGATGGTCAGAAGTGATGCGCCTCGGGTCTACGCCCGAGGCGCACTCGTGTTCGACGAGCTTATGACGAAACGCGATCAGGCGGCGCAAATGGCCACGGCAACCGCATTGGCCACCGGCGGAAGCAGCAACAGAGGAGCGCAGAAAATGCCCAGCGGCCAAATCAGGCCCAGTGTCGCGGGCTCGACCTGAACAGGTACCGGATGATCCGCCACTTGCACCGGTCCCGGTGCTACGTCCGGGGCTGCAGAAGCGAAACCTGACCCGAGGGCGATGATCGGTGCGAGCGCTACCGCCGCCGCCGTTACGCGCATTTTGTTCGTGATCATGATGTCTCCAGTGGTTGATTGCTTCACCAGCCCTCGTTTGTTGAAGGCCTCAGTGTGAACACACAATCAACTCTGCTCGGAGCAAGCGCGAGAGGCCATCAGCCTCCGGGTCGGAATCATTCATACCGGAGGAGGCGGAAAGACATCGGAATCGCTATTCTGCGCGAACCGAATGCGGCCGTCGAATCAGGCGGAGCCGCGCCGGACGGTGATCTCATCTGCCCGGCGCGGCCCGCCGAATCGATCAGCTGTGCGCGACTGCAGCGGGATCCGGCTGCTCGGCCGGTTGCGGACGCCGGGCGCGCAGCAGCACCGCGCCGAGCGCGGCGGCGGCGATGCTGAATCCGGCGCTGATCCACGCGCCCGTGGACATGGCGGCGGTGAAGGCGTCCTTGGCGGGCTCGACGTAGCCGAGCTGGAAGGCGGCGCCGATGGATTCACGCGCCGTGTCGGGCGCGTCGGCGGGCATGTTCGAGGTGAACACACCGGCCAGCACGCTACCGAGGACGGCGATGCTGATCGCCATGCCGACTTGCTGGATCGTGTCGTTCATCGCGGAGCCGACACCGGCGTGCTCCAGCGGAATGGCGCTCATGATGGCCGCGTAGGCGGCCGGACCCGCCAAGCCGCCGCCCACACCCATCACCAGCATGCTGACCAGCACCCAGAGATATCCGCTCCCGAGCGCGAGGATGCCGAAGGCCACTCCCATGACGAGCAGGCCGGACACGACGAGTGTCTTGTTGCTCAGCGTCTTGCCGAGCGTCGCGCCGAGGCCGTTGCAGACCGCGGCGGCCACGGCGTACGGGAGCAGCGCCAGTCCGGCCTTCATCGGGCCGTAGCCGAGTACGAACTGCAAGTACTGAGTGAGCATCAGCATGACCGCACCCATGCCGAAGACCATCAGCAACAGGGTGAAACAGGTACCGGTGAAATCGCGGCTGCGGAACACCGCCAACGGCAGCATCGGATGTGCCGAACGGCTCTCCCAGATGACGAAGGCGGTCGCCGCGACAGCGGCCAGCGCGAGCACGCCGAAGTTCCATTCCCGTTCGATGATCACGTAGACCGTGGCGCTCAGCGCCACGACGGACAGGACGACGCCGACGAGATCGACCGGTCGCTGCTCACCGGTGGTCTCCGGCATCAGCACGACGGCCGCGATGATCGCGAGCACCGCCACCGGGATATTGAGCAGGAAGACCGATCCCCACCAGTAGTGCTGGAGCAGGAAGCCGCCCAGCGTGGGACCGGCGACGATGCCGACCATGGAGACCGTCGACCACGCCGCCATCGCCGTGCGCCGTTCGTCCTCGGCGAAGCTGGTCATCAGGATCGACAGCGTCGACGGCATCAACAGCGACCCACCGACGCCCATCGCGACGCGGGCGGCCACGACCTGCCACGGTTCGGTCGCCAGTACGGCGGCCAGCGAGGCCATCCCGAACACGGCGAGCCCGGTGATCAGCGCTCGTCGCCTGCCGAACCGGTCGGACAAGCTGCCCGCGGTGAGCAGGAGCCCGGCGAAGACCAGCACGTAGGCGTCCAGGATCCACTGGACATCCGACGGTGTCGCGCCCAGTTCCCGGATCAGCGAGGGGATGGCGAGATTCAGCACGGTGCTGTCGAGCATCAGCACCAGCAAGGACAGACAGAGGACCCCCAGGACCCACCAGCGCCGGGGGTCTCGCACAATGTTCGATTCCACTCGCACAGCGTATGAGAAACTCGAACAGTGTGCGAGCGATTATAAGATCGTGTTGTGACCAAGCAGTTCGCGTCGGTATGGACCAAGCAGCCGCGCCAGCCCAAATCGCCCGGGCTGCGCCGCGAGCAGATCATCGCGGCGGCCGTCGAGATTCTCGACGCCGAGGGGCTGGAGTCGCTGAGCATGCGCAAGCTCGGCGCGAAACTGGGTGCGGGGGCGACCAGTCTCTACTGGCACGTCTCCAACAAGGACGAGTTGCTGGAATTGGTGCTCGACGAGTTCTGGGGTCTGGTCCGGACTCCGGAGCCCGAGGAGGCGTCCTGGCGTGAACTGCTGAACACCTTCGCCTACAACTTGCGCGCGTCCATCAGGGAGCACCCATGGATGGCGTCGCTGGTCGGGCAACTGCCGAGCATCGGCCCCAACTCGCTGCGTTTGAGCGATCGGCTGCGCCGCGCGTTCGTCCGGGCGGGTTTTCATGGCGTGGACATCTATCTGGCGAGCGGCACGGTGATGTGTTTCGTCTTAGGCCAGGTGATTCCGGAGATCGCATGGGACAAGGTGTCCGAGGGGATGGAGATCGACGCCGACGGCGTGCTGCGCGTGATGCAGGACGTGGCCGGCGACTATCCCGAGATGCTGGCGGACTATCGGGCGACCGTGCCGACCGACCAGGAGGCCGGGCGTGCGATGGCGTTCGACTTCGGCTTGCTCTGCGTCCTCGATGGCCTGGAAGCTCGCCTGCGCAACCTGCGGGAACCCGGGCAAGAGTCGCGGGCGGCGGGATCGCCCGTGGGTGACGCTGACCAAACGTGAAACAGGTTCTCGTTAGTTGAAACGGGCTGAGAATCGGGATTGTGCCGATAAATTGAAACGTGTTCTATAGACGTGATCCGGTACCGGATCGCGCATGGCCACGCGGCGCGCCCGAGCGCCGATGCGCAGAAAGGCGTCTGACGTGAGCACGCACACCGTTCTCGGCCGAGAGGTGCGCATGCCGGTCCGCATCCGGCTCGCGCACGCGTTCATGGCCACCTATCTGGTGCCCGCTGAACGGGCGCAACGCCTCATCGACTACTCCGGCTTGGGGATTCTCCGGCTCCCGGGCGGGCGGGCGATGTGCACGCTGGTCTTCGTCGACTACGTCGACGGCGATCTGGGTCCGTACAACGAGTTCGGCGTCTCGTTCATGGTGCGCCACCACACCGCGGGGGCGCCCTCCGGAATCGGCGACCTGCGGGCGCTGGTGACCGGGCAGGCCGGCGTGTTCATCCACAAGCTGCCGGTGGACGGCGAGTTCACTTTGGCCGCAGGGCGTGGCATCTGGGGCTTTCCGAAGGAACTCGCCGAATTCGTCGTCGATCACGACGGCCGGACGCCCAGCGGCGCGCTGCACCAGGACGGGCAGCTCATCGCCGATCTCACGGTGCGGCCGGGATTCGCGACCCCGAACGGTCGCGCCGCGGCGTCCTCGTTCGACGCCTACTCGCACATCGACGGCGTCACTCGCTGCACGCGCTGGGAGATGCGGCCTTCCGGCATGCGTGCGCGTTTCGGCGGGGCGGAGCTGACGCTGGGCGACCATGCGATCGCCGCGGAACTCCGGTCGCTCGGCCTGCCGCGGCGTGCGTCGATGTCGTCGTCCGTCTCGCGGCTGGCGATGACGTTCGAAGACGCGATCTCGATCTGACGTGCCTTCCGCATAACCACCCGGTCACGGGCGGGTGGGGTACGTGGACGGTCCGGCGCGGCTGCGGTTAGCCTGACTTAGCGGATAGTTTGCCAGCGCTCTAAGTTATGGAGTGTGCCCGTGATCGTCGCCGACCGGACCTGCGTCGCTGATGGGCGCTGTGAACAGCGGATATCGCACGATGTCGGGTGGCTTGCGCAAGTGATTTCCGGTACCGGATACGCGCCGAAACTCTGGTTGCTGAGTTATTCAGAAACGTTCGGGTCTTCGGCCTGCCGACCGGACCGCTCGATGGTCAGCGTGCTCGCCCGGACAAGATTCTCAGGACACGTGACGGAGTCGGTCGCGTTCCCGCCGCCGGTGATGGTGCGCCGCGAGCTGCCCCGATCCCCACTAGCGTGGTGTGTCGTGACCACCGTGCAGTCCGGCGTCCTCCTGCGCATCGGAACACCGCCTGGCGCAACGACATGCAGACCCGCGGGGCGCGAGCGGGTCGCCCTCGCGAGGCGCAGGTGGGCGGACGCCCGATGTCGTTCGACCCGAACCGAGGCGGCGTGACGCTCCCGAACCCGAACCCCGGAGCCGAAGGGGAAGAGGGTGAGGAGGAGCTCGACTACCGCTTCACGCTCGCCAACGAGCGCACCTTCCTGGCTTGGATGCGGACCTCGCTCGGACTGCTGGCCGGTGGCGTCGCGGTGCACACACTGGTTCAGTCGTTCCGGATCGCGGGATTGCGGCGCGCGATCGCGCTCAGCTGCCTGGTCTTGGCGGCGGTCGTCGCGATCGGCGCGTACGGGCACTGGCGGCGCATCGGCGTGGCCATGCGGCGCGGCGATCCGCTGCCGGAGACGGTGCTGGTGCCGATCCTGTCGGCGGGCATCGCGATCGTCTCGGTACTGGCGGCGGTGGCGGTGCTGCTGCGGTGAGCGCGCCACATCTATCCGCCGAACGCACCGCACTGGCGTGGCGGCGCACCGCCGTGTCGGCGATGGTCGTCGGCACGCTGTTCCTGCATCAGGCTCTCGGCAGCGGATGGCGTGCGGCCGCGGTCGCGCCCATCGGCGCCGCGATCGCGATGGCGGCGCTGACGGGGGCTTGTTATCTGCGCAACCGCGGTCTTCGCCGGGGCCGCTACGCCCACGGTGGTCGCGTCATCGCCGCGACGGCCACGGCCGTGGTCGTGGTCGCGCTGGCCGCCGCGGCGGCCGGTTCTCTCGAACCGCTGCCTTGACCGGGTAGCGGCCCAGCAAAGTTGGCCGAGACGACAGGAGGACGACAATGTGCACAGCGAGCGAGCCGAGCGGCTTCATCGTCGCGGAGCACGAGCGTGCGACCGCCGCGCTGCCATTCGCCGACACGACCGATCTGGCCGACGCCGATCGCGGCTTCATCGCCGCGCTGGAACCCGGGGTGGTCACCTCCGAAGACGGAACCGTCGTCTGGGACAACGACTCCTACTCGTTCCTGCGCGAATCCTGCCCGCCCTCGGTCCATCCGAGCCTGTGGCGGCAGTCCGGCCTCGCGGTGCGACAGGGGTTGTACGAGGTGTGCGCGGGCATCTATCAGATCCGTGGTTTCGACATCTCCAATATGACGCTGGTCGAAGGCGAGACCGGAATCCTCGTGATCGATCCGCTGATCTCGGTCGAGACCGCCGCGGCCGGTCTCGCGCTCTACCGCGCGCATCGTGGCGACCGCCCGGTGACCGGTCTGATCTACACGCATTCGCACGCCGACCATTTCGGCGGAGCCTGCGGCGTCATCACCGCCGAGGAGGTCGAGACGGGACGCTGCCCGGTGCTGGCGCCTGCCGGATTCCTGGAACACGCGGTGGCGGAGAACATCTACGCGGGCACGGCGATGGCGCGCCGTGCGGGGTACATGTACGGCGCCGTGCTACCGCGCGGTCCGCTGGGCGCGGTGGGCTCCGGGCTGGGCCAGACCACGTCGGTCGGCACGGTCACGCTGATCCCCCCGACCGTCGACATCACCGCCACCGGGGAAGAGAAGACGATCGACGGCATACGGATGGTCTTCCAGCTCACGCCCGGCACCGAAGCGCCCGCGGAGATGAATTTCCACTTCCCCGACCGTCGCGCGCTGTGCATGGCGGAGAACGCGACCCACACCCTGCACAACGTGCTCACGTTGCGCGGCGCGCTGGTGCGTGACGCGCATGTCTGGGCGAAATACCTGACCGAGGCGATCAACCTGTTCGCCCGTGACTCCGACGTCGTCTTCGCCTCGCACCATTGGCCGACCTGGGGCACCGACCGCCTGGTGGAGTTCCTCTCGCTGCAACGGGATCTGTACGGGTATCTGCACGACCAGACCGTCCGCCTGCTGAACCAGGGCTACGTCGGCGCGGAGATCGCCGAGCTGGTCGCCCTCCCGCCCGCCATCGAGGAGGCCTGGCACGCGCGCGGGTACTACGGCTCGGTCAGTCACAACGTGAAGGCTGTCTATCAGCGCTACATGGGGTGGTTCGACGGCAACCCCGCACATCTGTGGGAGCATCCGCCGGTCGAATCCGCTCGGCGGCACGTGGAATTCATGGGCGGTGCGGAGGAAGTGCTCCGCAAAGCGCGGGCCTCCTACGACGCCGGGGACTACCGCTGGGTGGCGCAGGTGGTCAACTATGTCATCTTCGCCGATCCGGACAACGACGCCGCGAAAGAATTGCAGGCCAGCACGTTCGAGCAACTGGGCTACGGCGCGGAGAACGCCACGTGGCGCAACTTCTATCTCAGCGGCGCCTACGAACTGCGCTACGGCTCGTTCGGCACGCCCACCAAGACGGAATCGGCCACCATGGTGGCGGCGCTGTCCGTCGACCAGATCTTCGACGCGCTGGCGTTGCGCGTCGACGGCCCGAAGGCGTGGAACCATCGGCTGGTGACGGACTGGATCCTCACCGACCAGGACCGCACCCATCGGCTCGAGTTGCGCAACGGCCGCCTCACCCACTTCGACGTCGCCCCGGGCATGTCCCTGCCGGAAGCCGATGCCACCTTCACGCTGGCCAAGGCAACACTGATCCGCGTGTTGCTGGCCGGCGACGACTTCGGCGTCGCCGCGGCCGCCGGCGACATCGTCATCGAGGGAGACGTCACCAAGCTCGCCGAACTGGTCGACATCTTCGACGCCCCGGACCCCGATTTCGCGATCGTCACACCATAGTTCGCGCTTTGCTCATCTCGCCTCGCGGCCGAAGAAATAGCCGACCACGATCCCGGCGAGGCCCGACACCGGCGCCAGATATTGCGTCAGTTCCTGTGCGGGCAGACCTTTGACGATGCCGAACATGACTCCGGCCACCGTGCCCGCCACCAGCGCGGCGGCGAGTCCTGCGCGGTAGCGCGCCTCCAGGATCTTGTTCTTCGCCTCCGCCTCTTCTTTGATCAGCTCGGTGCGGCGCGACTCCGCCTGCAGTTCATGGTCGCGCCGAGCTCGGTCGACGGCCTCGGTGTCGGCATAGGCCGATGCTTGGTATTCGCGCTTCGCCGTGATGTAGGTCATCATCTGGTCGAACGAAAGGGACTCGACGCCCATCAGTCGAGAAGATTCGATGATCTCCTGGATCTCGGCACGGCTGTCGAGTGCCTCGCCGTAAATGGGCGAGGCCGGATCGCTGTCCACAGGGAAATTCACAGGACCCTCGGCCATTTCGGGTTCGCCGGTCACCGGAACAGTATCGCCCCGTCGTCGCTGCCCTGCTGGTTGATCAAAAGTTCTGATACAAAGCCCTTTTCGGTTGTTCCGAACGTACGGCCGTTCCGTCATCGTTCAATCGGACGTCGGCAATGTCGCGAGGTATCGGCCCGCAACGAAGCGCTGGGTCAGCCGCATCACGGGTCCGCCGAGCCGGGTGTACCAGGTGGCTGGGCGGGAGAACGCGACGATCAGCCCGTACACCATGTCGTCGGCGGAGTCGTACTCGACCGCGAACAATTCTTCACCGGAGGCCGGGTGCCCGGGCAGGGTGCCGTAGGCGAAACCCCGCCGGTCGGGTTCGTCGAGGACGTACACCACCCG
Organism: Nocardia sp. NPDC047038; assembly: GCF_040644075.1. Taxonomy (NCBI): domain Bacteria; kingdom Bacillati; phylum Actinomycetota; class Actinomycetes; order Mycobacteriales; family Nocardiaceae; genus Nocardia; species Nocardia sp. NPDC047038. The sequence continues at coordinate 622,527 of NZ_JBEYVQ010000001.1, forward strand.
GCACGGAGCGGTGATCCCGAACGGCCCGACTCCGAGCCGCACGGTGACGGCGGTGCCGGGCTCGGCCGTCGGAGTATCGGCGGATCGGAAGATCCCGGTGCCCTTCTGCACGCGGTAGGCCAGAATCTGCGCCCCCGCCTGCTCGAACAGCGCGCGTCCCCGGCCGATGCGCCGCCGCAGCCGTAACCCGTGATAGCCCTCCGGCACGACACCCCGGGTCGCGCCGAGTTCGGAGTACGTGAACGGCTCCAGCCCATCCGCCATGTCCTGATCTTCGCCCTACGGCCTTCGGTCTCGCCACCTTCTGCCGCAGACACGCCGGTCCGGGGGCGCCGAGGCCGCCGACCGATGCGCTGCGACGCGGCGGATCGTCCGACGCTGGAACCAGGACGCACCGGCTTGAGCCGCAGGGGAGTGAGATGCAGAAGCCCGAGGGGGTCCAGATACTCACGGTCGCGGTGGAGACCGCCCTCGACGCGGGCTCCCCAGTGCAGACACACCGCCACGCATCCCAGGTGCCCCGACTCCAGCGTGCCGATCCGGGTACCTCGTCCGACCCGCCTTCCCACGGGGACTTCGGCGCGAACGGGCTCGTATGTCGTGCGCAGCCCGCCGGAGTGGTCGATGGAAACGACCGGCTTGTCGGCCACCGTTCCGGCGAAAATGATGATCCCCTCTCCCGCCGCGAGCACAGCTTGCCCCTCGGCGCCTGCCAGATCGATCCCCCGATGCCCCGGTAGCCAGTTCTGCGCGGGTTTGTCGAAGTGCCGAACCACCGCGGGGCGCGGCTGCAGGGGCCAGTCGAATCGCCCTTCGGGTCGGGCTGTCGCGGTCGGCGCCGCCGCGACGATTGCGGCGATGCCGAGAGCCAGCGCCGAAGAAGACCGCCTCCGCATCGCATTCGACCTGGTCATTCGCGCCGCGCCGGGAGGGCCGACTACGGCCCGCAGAGGGGTGCGGGCGGTGCGCACAGGTCGCTACCGGGGGCGGAACTCGTCTCATTCCGGTCGTCCTTACCGCCACCGAGTCCGGCTTGCCGGAAGGGCAGCGGCGCGCGACGCGGCAGGCCGGACAGAGACGGCAGGCAGACGGAGCCCGTGCAGGCCCCGAGCCCGGGTTTCGCGGCAGGCGTCTCGGCCCCGACCGGCGGCGCGGTCACAATGCCGAGCGCGAAGAACAGCGGAAGAAGAAGGGTTGTCGCGGTGGAGATCGGTTTCATGGCTCAACCCTTCCGCGGCTCCGGCGTCGCCGAGGGCTCGATCCGTGGAATGGGGATAACCCGCTCGACTGTGGAAAGCTGCCGTTCCGCCTGGTCGGAGGCTTCGGATCGGACCGATTTAGATCTGGTGCCCCGAGGTCGTAAACTGATCGAGCGGTCTGTGCGTGCATGGACCGACTTCGCGCGCCACCGTGCTTGTTCACAGCGGCGCTGTTCGAATCGAGCTCGAGACAATTGGGTTCGCGGCAGCGTGTTCGGAACAGGGAATCGCCGGCTGGTCCCCACCTTCGTGGTCGGGTCCGACGATTCGGTGGCGCCAGGGCAGCGGATCGCCGATTCGCTGCGTCAACCGGCAAGCGAAAGAGAGATACGGGAGCCATGGCTGTCGTAACCATGAAGCAGCTGCTCGACAGCGGCGCACACTTCGGACACCAGACCCGGCGCTGGAACCCGAAGATGAAGCGGTTCATCTTCACCGACCGCAACGGCATCTACATCATCGACCTGCAGCAGACGCTGACCTACATCGACAAGGCCTACGAGTTCGTCAAGGAGACCGTCGCCCACGGTGGCACCGTCCTCTTCGTCGGCACCAAGAAGCAGGCCCAGGAGTCGATCGCGGCCGAGGCGACTCGCGTCGGGATGCCCTACGTCAACCAGCGCTGGCTGGGCGGCATGCTCACCAACTTCTCCACCGTGCACAAGCGTCTGCAGCGCCTCAAGGAGCTCGAGGCCATGGAGCAGACCGGTGGCTTCGAGGGTCGCACCAAGAAGGAAATCCTCATGCTGACGCGTGAGATGAACAAGCTGGAGCGCACCCTCGGCGGTATCCGCGACATGCAGAAGGTGCCCTCGGCGATCTGGGTCGTCGACACCAACAAGGAGCACATCGCCGTCGGCGAGGCGCGCAAGCTGAACATCCCGGTCATCGCGATCCTGGACACCAACTGCGACCCCGACCTGGTCGATTACCCGATCCCGGGCAACGACGACGCGATCCGCTCCGCCGCCCTGCTGACCAAGGTCGTCGCCTCCGCGGTGGCCGAGGGCGTGCAGGCGCGCGCCGGTCTGTCCTCGGGCGACGAGAAGCCGGAGGCGGGCGCGGGCGAGCCGCTGGCCGAGTGGGAGCAGGAGCTGCTCGCGCAGGCCGCCCCTGGCGCCGAGGCCGCAGAGACCTCCGCCGAGGCCTGAGCGGACTCGTAACCAGCTGTTTCGGCGGCGATCACGAGCCAGTGCCATCGTGATCGCCGCTGTCAACATCCACACTTCTCCAAAGGAGGCTCGCCGAGAATGGCGAACTACACCGCTGCCGACGTGAAGCGGCTCCGGGAGCTGACCGGCTCCGGCATGATGGATTGTAAGAACGCGCTGGCCGAGACCGACGGTGACTTCGACAAGGCCGTCGAGCTGCTGCGCATCAAGGGCGCGAAGGACGTCGGCAAGCGTGCCGAGCGCACCACCGCCGAAGGCCTGGTCGCCGCCAAGGACGGCGTCATGGTCGAGATCAACTCCGAGACCGACTTCGTCGCGAAGAACGCGGAGTTCCAGCAGCTGGCCGAGCAGGTCGTCGCCGCGGCGGCGTCCGCCAAGCCGGGCGACCTGGACACGCTGAAGGCTCTTGACCTGGGCGGCAAGACCGTCGACGAGGCTGTGCAGGCGCTCGCCGCGAAGATCGGCGAGAAGCTCGAGCTGCGCCGCGTCATCTCGCTGAACGGCCCGGTCGCCACCTACCTGCACAAGCGTGCCTCCGACCTGCCGCCCGCCGTCGGCGTGCTGGTCGAGTACACCGGTGAGGGCGACGCCGCGGCCGAGGCCGCTCGCGCCGCCGCCATGCAGGTCGCCGCGCTCAAGGCCAAGTACGTGACCCGCGACGAGGTTCCCGCCGACCTCGTGGAGAACGAGCGCCGCATCGCCGAGCAGACCGCTCGCGAGGAGGGCAAGCCCGAGGCCGCGCTGCCGAAGATCACCGAGGGCCGGGTCAACGGCTTCTTCAAGGATGTCGTGCTGCTCGAGCAGCCGTCGGTCACCGATTCGAAGAAGACCGTCAAGGCTCTGCTGGACGAGGCCGGTGTCACCGTCACCCGCTTCGCCCGCTTCGAGGTCGGCGCGAACTGAGTTTCGCCGCACCTTCAGCGTGCAGGCCCCCCGCCGACCGAACGAACGCCGGTTGACGGGGGGCCTTCTGCTGCCGCTCCAACCGAATAAGGCAGGATAGATGCCGCTCTGCCTTGCTCTACGTCACAGGCGCCTGCCGTGAGCAACGAATCGCCGGAAGAACGACAATCCCTCGCCGAAGGAGACTGGAGACCCATGACGGACCCGGGGACCGATCGCCCAGGATATCGCCGGGTACTGCTGAAACTCGGCGGAGAGATGTTCGGCGGCGGGAAGGTCGGACTCGACCCGGACGTGGTGCAGACGGTGGCCGAGCAGATCGCCGAGGTGGTCGCCACCGGCGTCCAGGTGGCCGTGGTGATCGGCGGCGGGAACTTCTTCCGCGGCGCCGAACTCGAGGAGCGCGGCATGGAACGCGCGCGCTCGGACTACATGGGCATGCTCGGCACGGTGATGAACAGCCTTGCGCTGCAAGACTTTCTGCAGCAGCAAGGCGTGGACACCCGGGTGCAGACCGCGATCACCATGGGCCAGGTCGCCGAGCCCTACCTCCCGCTGCGCGCCAAGCGGCATCTGGAGAAGGGCCGCGTGGTCATCTTCGGAGCGGGCATGGGCATGCCGTACTTCTCCACCGACACCACCGCCGCGCAGCGCGCGCTGGAGATCGGCGCGGACGTGGTCTTGATGGCCAAGGCGGTCGATGGAGTGTTCACCGCCGACCCGCGCGTCGACGAGACCGCGACCATGTACACCGAGATCACCCACAAAGAGGTCATCGAGCGCGACCTCAAGGTCGCGGACGCGACCGCCTTCAGCTTGTGCATGGACAACCAGATGCCGATTCTGGTGTTCAATTTGTTGACCAAGGGCAATATCGCCCGCGCGGTCGCCGGTGAGAAGATCGGCACACTGGTTCGGTCCTGATACCCGCCGACCGCGGATCATGACATGACGACGCTGTGGAGGAAACGGTCGTGATTGAAGAAGCGCTCTTCGACGCCGAGGAGAAGATGGAGAAGGCCGTCTCGGTGGCGAAGGACGATCTCGGAACCATTCGCACCGGTCGCGCGAATCCGGGCATGTTCTCTCGGGTCGTGGTCGACTACTACGGATCGCCGACCCCGATCACCCAGATGTCCAGCATCACGGTGCCGGAGCCGCGCATGGTCGTGATCAAGCCCTACGAGGCGGCCCAGCTCGGGCCGATCGAGACCGCGATCCGCAATTCGGATCTCGGCGTCAACCCCACCAACAACGGGGACATCATCCGCATCTCGGTGCCGCAGCTGACCGAGGAGCGCCGTCGTGAGCTCGCCAAGCAGGCGAGAGGCAAGGGCGAGGACGCCAAGGTCGCCATTCGCAATGTCCGTCGCAAGGCGATGGACGAACTGGGCCGCATCCAGAAAGATGGCGAGGCGGGCGAGGACGAGGTCGGGCGTGCCGAGAAGGAGCTCGACAAGACCACCGCCAAGTATGTCGGCCAGATCGATGAACTGGTCAAGCACAAGGAAGCCGAACTGCTCGAGGTCTGACGCGGATCGGTCGGCAGGCGTGACCGGGCCCGGAGGAGGCCCAGTCACCGCGAGTGCCGCCCGTGACAGCGCCGAGGCCCGCCCGGGCGGGGGACGAACGGAACGACGAGTTGAGCGACGGGACAATCGTGGCCGAGAACGCCGCCGCGACCGGTGCGGCAGAGGAGCCGCCGGTGAACGGAACAGCCGATGCGATGCGACAGCACGCGCACGATGCTGGTGCTTCCGGTTATGAACCGTTAGGCGGTCCCGCGAATCCCGCCGCGGCGCACCCCGCTCCCGCCTCGAGTGGTTCGCGGGCGGGTCGCAATCTGCCCGCCGCGCTGGCCGTCGGCTTCGGCCTCGGCCTCTCGCTGATCGCGATCCTGCTGTTCGTGCCGAAGGTGTTCATCGGCGTCGCGGCGGCCGGGGTCGGCGTGGCCACCTGGGAGGTCGCCAAGCGCCTGCGCGAGGCCGATGTGCTCGTCCCGCGGATTCCGCTGATCGTGGGCGGCCAAGCGGTGTTCTGGCTGGGCTGGCCGTACGGCGCCAGCGGTGTCGCGGGCGCGTTCGCCGCGACCACGCTGATCTGCATGGCGTGGCGGCTGTTCGACCACGGCTTACGGACAGCTCCACGAAACTTCTTGCGCGACACCGCTATCACGGTGTTCACGCTGGCCTGGATTCCGCTGCTCGCCTCGTTCGCCACCCTGCTGCTGCTCGAGCCGGACGGCAACCTGCGGGTGCTGACCTTCATGATCCTGGTGGTCTGCTCCGACGTCGGCGGTTATGTGGCGGGCGTGCTGTTCGGCAAGCATCCGATGGTGCCCTCGATCAGCCCGAAGAAGTCGTGGGAGGGTTTCGGCGGCTCCCTGGTGTTCAGCGTGATCGGCGGTCTGCTCACGGTGACGCTCCTGTTGGACGCCAACTCGATGATCGGCGTCGTCCTCGGCGTCGGCCTGGTGCTGGTGGCCACTTGCGGCGATCTGATCGAATCGCAGATCAAGCGCGAACTCGGCATCAAGGACATGGGCACGCTGCTGCCGGGCCACGGCGGCATCATGGACCGCCTGGACTCCATGCTCCCCTCGGCGTTCGTCTCCTGGCTGGTGCTGTCCACGCTGCTGTGATCCGGCGCGTCAGACCTTCTTGGCCGCGCGGCGCAGCTGCAGGATGCGCACGCCGCCCACCGAGGCCATGACGAGCGCGCCGCCGATCATCGACAGCAGCACGGTGACGCCGAGTGGCAGCGAGAAGTCCCAGAAGAAGAAGTGCACTTGGACCTGCTCGAGGTTCTGCACGATGAAGATCAGCAACAGGACCAGGATCAAGACGCCTGCGACGAGTCCGGTCCAGGCGTAACCGGTGCGCGAGGCAAGAGACTTCTTGACCGGGACGGCGGGCGGAACGACCGGCGGGGCGCCCGGCGGCGTCGTGCGCTGACGCTGTGACAGGTCCGGATCCGGTTCCGGCGGGTGTTCGGCATGCGTGGACATATCTCGATCATGGCCGACGGCTATCACGCCCGCACGCATTTCCTCGGGACGAACCGGGCATGTCGAGACGTGCGTATGTGGTCGAGTGCGGGGGTGTCTGCCGCGGATGGGAGAATGGAACGATTATGACCGTCTCCCTGCCCCTGGTTTTCGACGCTCCGCGCCGTGGCATGCCGCCGCGTCATCTCGCCGACCTCGACGCCGATGGCAGGCGCGCGGCCATCGAGGAACTCGGCCTGCCGAAGTTTCGTGCCGATCAGATCGCCCGGCAGTACTACGCGCGATTGCAGGCCGATCCGGCGCGGATGACGGATCTGCCCGCCGCGGTCCGGGAGAAGATCGGCGAGGCGCTGTTCCCGCCGCTGCTCGACGTGGTCAAGCATGTCGCGTGTGACGAGGGGGAGACTCGCAAAACGCTCTGGCGTGCGGGCGACGGCACGCTGCTGGAAAGCGTGCTCATGCGCTACCCCGATCGCGCGACCCTGTGCATCTCCAGCCAGGCCGGTTGCGGCATGGCGTGCCCGTTCTGTGCCACCGGCCAAGGTGGGCTGAATCGCAACCTGTCCACCGCGGAGATCGTCGACCAGGTGCGTGCCGCGGCCGCCGCGCTGCGCGACGGGGAAGTGGCCGGTGGGCCGGGCAGACTGTCCAACATCGTCTTCATGGGCATGGGGGAGCCGCTGGCGAACTACAAGCGGGTGGTCGCGGCGGTCCGCCGGATCACTTCGCCCGCGCCGGACGGACTCGGTATCTCCCAGCGCAATGTCGTGGTCTCGACCGTGGGGCTGGCTCCGGCCATCCGCAAACTGGCCGACGAGGGATTGTCGGTGACGCTCGCGGTCTCGCTGCACACGCCCGACGACGAACTGCGCGACACCCTGGTTCCGGTGAACAACCGCTGGCCGGTCGCCGAGGTGCTCGACGCGGCCCGCTACTACGCCGACAAGACCGGCCGCCGCGTCTCGGTCGAATACGCGCTCATCCGGGACATCAACGACCATCCGTGGCGCGCGGACATGCTGGGCGAGAAGCTGCACAAGGCGCTCGGCTCCCGGGTCCACGTCAACGTCATCCCGCTCAACCCGACTCCGGGCTCCAAGTGGGATGCCAGCCCCAAGCCGGTCGAGCAGGAGTTCGTCCGCCGTGTCAACGCCAAGGGCGTGCCCTGCACGGTCCGCGACACCCGCGGCCAAGAGATCGCCGCCGCCTGCGGGCAGTTGGCCGCGGAGAACTGAAATACTCGGCTGCGCATGATGGGTGGCGGCATAGTCTCGCGCCGCCCATTGCAGGACCAGCGTTTCCCCGACGGAAGCGCTAGCCGCGGTTCTTCGCCGGACGGTTGGTGGCGGCGCGACGTTCGGCTTCCTTCGTCTTGATGCGCTCGTTCTCCGCGCGGACCGCGGCGTAGTTCTCCCGCTCGCGCACGAGCCACTCCGGCGGGTCGGCGAGCAGGGCGTCGATCTCGTCGACCGTGAGATGGTCGGAGACCCCGGCGCGGGTCAAGCCGGTGTTGGAGACGCCGAGTTTGCGTGCCACCACGTCGCGCGGGAACGGGCCGGTGCGGCGCAGTTCGGCCAGCCATTCGGGCGGATCGGCGCGCAGCGCGTCGAGCTGGGTGCGCGAGATCGGCGAGTTGCGGAACTCCTCGGGTGCGGCCGGAAGGTAGATGCCGAGCTTGTTCGCCGCCGTCAACGGCTTCATCATCTGCGGTTTCTTGTCCGGGCTCACCGACCCAGCTTACTGGGCGGCGCGGCGGGGCCCGACCGCGCGGTGGCATACGCTTCCACGAATGAGCCCGTTGGAGTCGATCGATGTCGTGCGCCTGCGCTGGTTCGTCGCGGTCGCGCAGGAGTTGCACTTCGCGCGCGCGGCGAAGTCGCTGCACATCTCGCGGCAGAAGCTCAGCCATACCGTCATCGACTTGGAAAACGAACTCGGCACAAAGCTTTTCGTGCCCGGCGCGCAACCGACCCAGCTCACCGACGACGGCCGCGAATTGCTGGAGCGGGCCCGCGAGATCATCGCGCGCGCCGAGTCGGCGGCGCAGCGGCACGAGCCGGAGGCATCGGCCGCCCTGCGGGTGGGTTTCGTGCCGGGCGTCACGGTGTCCAAATGGACCCGGATCTGGACCGAGCGGTTCCCGGACATCCCGCTCGAGGTGAGCGCGCTGGCGCAGGCGGATCAGGAGGCGGCGCTACGTGCGGGGAGCGTGGACATGTGCTTCGTCCGGCTGCCGATCGACCGCGAAGGCATGAGCGCGATCCCGCTCTACCGTGAGGTCCCGGTCGTGGTGGTGCAGAAGGAACACCCGCTGTCGGTGTTCGACGAGGTGCGCATGGCCGACCTGGCCGACGAGCGTCTCCAGGACACCTCGGACGTCGATGCGATCGGCGGCGCTCTGGAGCTGGTCGCGGCGGCCGGCGGCGCGGCGATCGTGCCGCACTCGCTCGCTCGCCTGCATCATCGCCGCGACCTCGTCTACCGTCCGATGCTCGACGTTCCCGACACGGAGGTCGCGCTGGCCTGGCCCGCCGGCCGCACCACGGATCTGGTCGAGGAGTTCGTCGGCGTCGTCCGTGGCCGTTCCGAGCGCAGTTCCCGCAGCCAGGCCCGAGCCGACAAGGACGAGTCGCGGAAGAAGCCCCCGGCCAAGAAGGTGGTCGGTCGTTCGGCCCCGGCCAAGAAGAAACCCGCCCGACGCCGCGGACGCTAGCGAGGGCGCGAACCCGGCCGGGTCCGCGCCGCCCGGCGATCAGCTCTTGCAGACTCGGTTCAGCTCGTCCGTCGCGGCGTCCATGCTCGTGACCTTGTCGTCGGTCAGAGCGCGGGCGTAGGCGGCGATGGCTTCCTTCTCCGCGCCGTCGGCCTGGATGGCCGAGAGCTTGGCGGCGAGGGACTGCTGCACGGTCGGGTCCAGGTTCCCGCCCGACTCGTCGATGGCGGCGTTGATCGCGTCGACGGCCGCGCCGCACGCCGGTGACTGGGCATACGCGGGCGCGGCGGGCGACAACAGCAGCGAGCCGAACGCACTCGCGGCGAGCAGGGCGGCCGAACAGATCTTGATCATTGCGTCCTAAGTAGTCGTGCGAACAGAAACCGAGGTCCGCGACCCGGCTGGGACGCGGACCTCGGACGCACACGGTACCGGGCCGCAGCCCGCCCGCGATACAGGACGAATGGAATTGTGCGAGAGGACTTTTCGGCTAGCGCGGCTTGCGCTGGAGCACCGAGTCGCGGATCAGGATGCCCGCGATCAGGACGGCGAAGCCGACGAGGAAGATGTCCTCGATCTTGCCCTTGTGGTTGCCGACCAGCATGGCCAGCAGGATCAGCGCGACGATCCAGCCCGCGATACGGAAGGTACGACGCGATTCGCCGCTCCAGCCCCAAGCGGCGGAGGGAACTTCGGCGGGATCCACGCGAGTGACGACGCGCTCGGTTTCGACGTGTTCGAGTTCCGTGGCGGCCACGATCGCTCCTTAGCTGTTACTTGTACCGATATTCCGGTACGCACTCGATGAGCTGCTGCCGCATATCGTGACATACGACGGTGCGTCGTTGTAAGTCGGCCCGCGCCGGTCGAACACGTTCCCCAGGTAGGACACAATGAAGGCGTGTCCGACATCGTGAGAGTCCTGCTGCTGGGCAGCACCGGATCCATTGGCACCCAAGCGCTCGAGGTGATCGCCGCCAATCCCGACCGCTTCGAGGTGGTCGGACTCGCCGCGCGCGGCGGCAACACCGAGCTGCTCGCCGCCCAGATGGCCGCCACGGGCACACGCAATGTGGCCGTGGCCGATCCGGCCGCGGCCCAGCGGCTGGACCTGCGGCTGGGCGGCCCGGGTGCGGTGACCGAACTGGTGCGCCGCACCGAGGCGGACGTCGTGCTGAACGCTCTGGTCGGCTCGCTCGGGCTGGAGCCGACCCTGGCCACCCTCCAGTCCGGTACGCGCCTGGCGCTGGCCAACAAGGAATCGCTGGTCGCGGGCGGCTCCCTGGTCACCCGCGCCGCGGTCCCCGGACAGATCGTCCCGGTCGACTCGGAGCACTCCGCGCTGGCACAGTGCCTGCGCGGCGGTCGCGCCGACGAGGTCGACCGGCTGGTGCTGACCGCCTCCGGCGGCCCGTTCCGCGGCTGGACCGCCGAGATGCTGGAGTCGGTCGAGCCCGCCGAGGCCAAAGCGCATCCCACCTGGTCGATGGGTTTGATGAACACTCTGAACTCGGCCTCGCTGGTGAACAAGGGACTCGAGCTGATCGAGACGCACCTGCTGTTCGGCGTGCCCTACGACCGCATCGACGTCACCGTGCACCCGCAGTCGATCGTGCACTCGATGGTCACCTTCACCGACGGCTCCACGCTCGCCCAGGCCAGCCCGCCGGACATGAAGCTGCCCATCGCGCTGGCGCTCGGCTGGCCGGACCGAGTGCCCGGCGCGGCCGCGGCCTGCGATTTCGGCACCGCGTCCACTTGGACGTTCGAACCGGTCGACAACGACGTCTTCCCCGCGGTCGAGCTGGCCCGCGCGGCCGGCGAGGCCGGCGGCAGTGTCACCGCGGTCTACAACGCCGCCAACGAGGTCGCGGTGCAAGCTTTCCTGGACGGCGCCATCCGTTTCCCGCAGATCGTCGGCACGGTGGCCGCCGCGGTGGAGGCGGCCCAGCAGTGGCGCGCGGAGCCGGAATCGCTCGACGAAGTCCTCGCCGCGGACACCTGGGCGCGGGAGTTCGCCGCCGCCCGGGTACGCGGCTGACGCCCTTCGGCGCCGGATCGGACGCGCGAAGCGACGGCGTCCTGGCACACTGAACACACAGGACAGAGCTTTGTCCCGTTAGGCGTACCTCCGCCTTCGCTCCGGCCATGCGCGAGTTGAAGACGGACTACGTCCGACAGCACCCATTAAAGTGGTCAGAGTGCTCGCGGCCAGGAGCGGACGCGCGCGTGCGGGATATTCGAGCTGCGCATACGCAGGAGGGCTGTAGAGCAAATGGTGTTCGCGTTGGGGTTCGTGCTGTTCGCGCTGGGCATCACGGTGTCGATCGCGCTGCACGAATGTGGGCACATGTGGACCGCCCAGGCGACCGGCATGAAGGTGCGGCGGTACTTCATCGGATTCGGGCCGAAGATCTTCTCGTTCCGCCGCGGCGAGACCGAGTACGGACTCAAGGCGCTTCCGCTCGGCGGTTTCTGCGACATCGCGGGCATGACGGCGCTCGACGAACTGCGCCCGGAAGAACTCGACCGCGCCATGTATCGGCAGGCCACCTGGAAGCGGCTGGTGGTGATGTCCGGCGGCATCGCGATGAACTTCGTCCTCGGCTTCATCTTGATCGTGGTGCTCGCTGTCGGCTGGGGGCTGCCCAATCTGAAGGAACCCCCCGCCACCGCGCTGGGGGTCATGAGCTGCGTGCCGCAAGGGAAGCCGGACGGCTCGTCCGAGTCCTGCACCGGCACGGGCCCGGCGCAGCGCGCCGGATTGCGGCGCGGTGACATCGTCAAAGAGGTGAACGGCGTCAAGGTGGACACCTGGCGGCAGTTCCAGGCCGAGACCCAGAAGCAGACCGGCCCCTTCACCTACCTCATCGAGCGCGACGGCAGCACCCTCACCATTCCGGTGACCCCGGAGCGGGTCGTGCGCTACCCCGAGGGCGGTGGCGAGGGCCGCGTGGTCGGCGCCGTCGGCGTGGCGCCCGAGCGCTACGACCCCGTGCAATACGACCTGCTGGGCGCTGTCCCCGCTGCCGCCGGGTTCACCGGCGACATGTTCCTGCGCACGGTCGACTCGCTGACCGAGATGCCCGCGAAGGTCTCCGCGCTGTGGAACGCGGTCACCGGAGGCGAGCGTGATCCGGAGACCCCGGTCAGCGTGTACGGCGCCAGCAAGATCGGCGGCGAGACCGCCGAACGCGGCCTGTGGAACGTCTTCATCCTGGTGCTGGCCAGCCTGAACTTCTTCCTCGGCATCTTCAACCTGCTGCCGTTGCTTCCCCTGGACGGGGGCCACATCGCGGTGGTGATCTACGAGAAGATCCGCAACACCATCCGCGGTTGGAAGGGACTCGCGCCGGGTGCGCCGGTGAATTACCTGAAGTTGCTGCCCGCGACCTATGTCGTCGTGGTGATCGGCGGTGCGTACATGCTGCTCACCCTGGCCGCCGACATCGTGAACCCGATCAAGCTGTTCTGACCGGCGCCGCCGATCAGGCGGTGTGACCGGCGACGTAGGGTGGGCGTCGCGCGCCACGGCTAGACTCGGCACCGAACCGGCCGGACACGACGAAAGTAGGCAGCCGAAGGTGACCAGCACAATCGGATTGGGGATGCCGACCGCCCCCGCGGCAGTGCTCGCTCCACGGCGTAAGACCCGCCAGCTGATGGTGGGCAAGGTCGGGGTGGGCAGCGACCACCCGATCTCGGTGCAGTCCATGACCACGACCAAGACGCACGATGTGAACGCCACCCTGCAGCAGATCGCGGAGCTGACCGCGTCGGGGTGCGACATCGTGCGGGTGGCCTGCCCGCGTCAGGAGGACGCGGACGCGCTGGCCACGATCGCCGCGAAATCCCAGATTCCGGTGATCGCCGACATCCACTTCCAGCCCCGCTACATCTTCGCCGCGATCGACGCCGGGTGCGCCGCGGTCCGGGTCAACCCCGGCAACATCAAGGAGTTCGACGGCCGGGTCAAGGAGGTCGCCAAGGCCGCGGGTGCGGCGGGCATCCCGATCCGCATCGGCGTGAACGCCGGTTCGCTGGACAAGCGGATGATGGAGAAGTACGGCAAGGCCACGCCGGAGGCGCTGGTGGAGTCGGCGCTGTGGGAGGCGAGCCTGTTCGAGGAGCACGGGTTCGGTGACATCAAGATCTCGGTCAAGCACAACGACCCGGTGATCATGGTGGAGGCCTACCGGCAGCTGGCCGCGCAGTGCGACTACCCGCTGCACCTCGGCGTCACCGAGGCGGGCCCTGCGTTCCAGGGCACGATCAAGTCGGCGGTCGCGTTCGGCGCGCTGCTGGCGGAGGGTATCGGCGACACGATCCGCGTCTCGCTGTCCGCGCCGCCCGCCGAGGAGGTCAAGGTCGGCGGGCAGATCCTGCAATCGCTGAACCTGCGCCCGCGCAAGCTCGAGATCGTGTCGTGCCCCTCCTGCGGGCGCGCGCAGGTCGACGTGTACACGCTGGCCAACGAGGTCACCGCGGGCCTGGAGGGCATGGCGGTGCCGCTGCGAGTGGCTGTCATGGGCTGCGTCGTGAACGGGCCCGGTGAGGCGCGCGAGGCCGACCTGGGTGTGGCCTCCGGCAACGGCAAGGGCCAGATCTTCGTCAAGGGCGAGGTCATCAAGACCGTTCCCGAGGCGCAGATCGTCGAGACGCTGATCGAAGAGGCGATGCGCATCGCCGAGGAGATGGGCGAGGACTCGGGCGCGGGCGAACCGGTCGTCACCGTCGGCTGAGGACGCGCCTAACCAGCGCTTTCGGCTTAGTCATACCGCATAGCGCCGGTTCGTGGCAGGCTGTCATCGTGCGGAGTCTGCTGGAGCCGGCGCGACGGGCCAAATACGCCCCTGCGCGGCAGCTCGCTAATCGGGATCTTGCTCAGGTGCTACGTGTGCTGGATGCGGATCCGGTCGCCTCGTGCATGGTCGCGGCACGCCTGCAAGAGTTCGGTTTGGACAACCGGTGCGGCCAAGGGGAGCTGTGGAGCAGGGGCGGCCCGTCGGAATCGCTGTGTTTCTCGGGTGCGAACCTGGTGCCGTTGCTGGGGGATCGTGGCGCACTGCGCGCGTTCGCCGACCGCGCTATGCGCTGGCCCCGCGTCTGTTCCTCGGTGGTCGGGCGCAGGGAACTGGCGTTGCCGCTGTGGGAGATGTTGACCGGGCACTGGGGTCCGGAACGTGAGCTACGCGGGGAACAACCGCTGCTGGCACTGGCCCAGCCACCAGTGGCCACGCCCGACGCGGAGGTACGCCGGGTGCGTCGCGACGAACTCGACCGCTACCTCTCGGCCGCGATCGCCATGTTCATCGAGGAGGTCGGCGTCGATCCGCGCGCGGGTGACGGCGGACGCGGCTATCGCCGCCGCATCCAGAGCTTGATCGAATCCGGCCGCGCCTGGGCTCGTTTCGAGGACGGGGAAGTGGTCTTCAAAGCGGAGGTCGGCTCGCTGTCCCGGCGCACGGGCCAGATCCAAGGCGTCTGGGTGCACCCGGATCATCGGGGGAAGGGGCATGGCACCGCGGGTACCGCGGCGGTCGCGAACGCCGTGGTCGCCTCCGGCCGCACTGCCAGCCTGTACGTGAACGACTACAACGCGATCGCTCGCCGCGCCTACAGCCGCGTCGGGTTCCGGCAGATCGCGACTTTCGCCACCGTGCTGGTCGACTGAGCGTGGCCGACTCCGCGGCGAATCCCGGAGTGCCGCAGGCGTTTGCCCATCAGTGACTATTACCATCGGTGCCGATGTCCACTCGGATGCTTCTCTCGGTCGCCGTCGCGGCCCTCACGGTGGCGGCCGCCGGTTGTGCGAGCAAGCCGCAGGGGCCGGTTCCCGTCGCGGACGCGTTCGTCAAAGCGTTCGCCGAGCACCGGGTCAGCGCCGCCGCCGACCTTACGAACCTGCCGGAAAAGGCAGACGCAGCATTGCGTTCCGCTTGGAATCAACTCCAGGCCGAACAGCTCACGGCGCGCACCGGTGCGGCGCGCGTGACCGGTGACACCGCGACCGTCGACTACACCTACGAGTGGCGGCTACCGAAGAACCGGACCTGGAAGTACTCGGGCCAGTTGCAGATGGGACGCAGCAACGGGCGCTGGATGGTCCGCTGGACCTCTTCCGACATCCATCCCAAACTCGGTGACACCCAGACCATGGCGTTGCGATCCGAGCCGCCGCCGCGGGCGCGGGTGAACGAGCAGTCCGGCAGCGACATCATGGTGCCCGGCAAGGTGTCCCGGGTCGCGTTCGTGGCGGCCGACGCCGCCGATCCGAAAAGTGTGGCCACCGTGCTCTCCGCCGCGCTGTACCGTTTCGACAAGTCGCTGACGCCGCAGTCGATTCTCGACGCGGCCGAGGCCGCGCACGGCGCCTACACGGTCGCGCTGCTCAACGATCTCGAATCCGCTGAGGTGACCACCGATCTGATCGGGTTGCCCGGCGTGACGTTGACCCAGCAGTGGGATCTGGTCGCCACCGATCGGGAGTTCGCGCCCGATCTGCTCACCCAGGTGCGTAAAACGGTGATCGCGGAAGTGGACGGCAAAGCGGGGTGGAGCGTGGTCACCTTGAACGCCAACGGCGCCGACACCGATGTCCTGATGGAGGTGCCCTCGCAACCCGCGCCGTCGTTCTCGCTCAGCGTCGACCGCAACGTGCAGAACGCCGCACAGCGTGCCGTGCAGGCGCGTACCGAGCAAACCATGATGGTGGTGCTGCGCCCGTCCACCGGCGCGATCCTGGCGGTCGCGCAGAACAAGGCCGCCGATCGAGATGGTCCCCTCGCGACGATCGGCCAGTATCCGCCCGGCTCGGTGTTCAAGACGGTGACCGCCGCCGCGGCCATGTCGAACGGCCTCGCGACCCCGGACACGGTGCTGCCGTGCCCCAGCCGAATTGTGATCGGGGAGCGGACCATCCCCAACTACAACCTGTTCACCGTCGGCAATGTGCCGATGTCCACGGCCTACGAGCGGTCCTGCAACACCTCGTTCGCCAAACTCGCCAGTGATCTGCCCGGTCCCGCGTTGCACGAGGCCGCCGCGAAGCTCGGTGTGGGACCCACGTATACGGTGGTGGGGCTGCCGACGACCACCGGTTCGGTGCCCGCCTCGGACGACCTGATCCAGCGCACCGAGGACGGCATCGGTCAGGGCAAAGTGGTGGTCAGCCCGTTCGGCATGGCGCTCATGGCAGCGACCGTCGCGCACGGCTCGGCGCCCGTGCCGTACCTGATCGCGGGGCGGCCCACCCAGGTCGATGGCGACCGTCCGCCCCTCGCTCCCGACGTCATCGAGGGACTGCGCACGATGATGCGCAAGGTGGTCCTGGGTGGTACGGCCGAGCGGATCGCCGATCAGGGCGAGGTCTACGGCAAGACCGGCGAAGCCGAAGTGGACGGCGGGTCGCACTCCTGGTTCGTCGGCTTCCGTGGCGACATCGCTTTCGCGACGCTGCTGGTCGAAGGGGGCAGTTCCGACAACGCCGTCGCGGTGACACGGGACATGCTGGCGGCGCTGCCACCCGGATACTGACGCATCGCCGCTCACACTGTCATTCACCGGAGGCCGGTCCGATCAGCAGATGCTCCAAGCTGACCGTGTGGTCGGAGTACTGGTCGACACCGATGACGGCGACGAAGTCGTGATCACCGGCACGCTGTTGCAGAGCCCCCCACGAGTGGGCCAGATACCACCCCGCTCCGGCGGTGCCTCGTGGACCCAAACCGCCGCAATGCATCCAGTAGCGGCCGGGATGCCGATCCGGGCTCGGGCGTACCCGGGCGACGACGCCGATGTTGCGGTCGTCGCCGGAGTCGTACCCGCTTCCGTCGGCCAGTCGCAGATGCACGGAACGGAAACCGTCCTCGGCGACGCTGTCGCGCACGGTGAACAGCGGACGCTCGACGGTGTCTAGATACAACCGCAGGCAGTCGTTGCCGGTCAGCCCGAAGCTGATGCACGGGCGGTCGCGGCGCGCGACGAGATCGCGGTCGCTGCGGACGTCGACCGGGATGCTGGTGTGGCGTTGCAGGAAGGAAAGCACATACAGCAATCCCCGCAGATCGTTCTCCGCCACCACCGACGGGAGGTCGACGTATCGGTTCCCGAACGCGCCGCCATGCTTCTGAAACACACGCTGCTGGCCGATGCCCGCCGCTCGAAGTGCTTGCGCGGCGGGCCGTGCCAACTCGAATGCCGAGTACACCAGCGTCGTTCCGTTGGTGATCATCTCGGCGCCGAGGAAAGCCTCGAGTGAGGCCTCGACGCCGGAGAATCCCGTCTCGTGCGAAGGGATGTCGACGGGTGCGGAGTTGGCCATCTGGAACAATCCCTCAACGGTCCAGCCCGGGAACATCCGCTCCAGCACTCGGCAGTGATAGTCGCGCGGCAGCCCGATCATGCGCCCGGACAACCACTGGTAATACTGCGCCTTCGCCGGCCCGTGCCCGGGCGGGATGGGCGGATCGAGCCGCGCCGCGCACCGGTCGTACGCGGCCAGAAAATCGTGATGACTCTTGAGATGCCGCTCCGCCAGCAGCATCTTGAGTACGGTCGCCAACGAAACCCCCTTAACCCCTGCAGCCTCCGTCCACGGTGGCGGAGACTCGTGTCGTAGTCGCTCGACCGCGACGAAGCTGGGCCGCCGGCAACAGCCTGCCGACGGCCCAGCCGCTTCAGCCGTCAGATGTAGGTGAACGCAAGACCATTACTGGTTCCTCCTGCAGTGGTGACGGTGAGTTGTACGGTGCCCGTTCCGGCGGGTGTGACCGCCGTGATCTGGAGCGCGGAGTCGACGGTGAACGACGCCGCCGGTGTGGCGCCGAAGTCGACGGAGGTTGCTCCGGTCAAATTCGTTCCGGCGATGACGACCGTCGTCCCGCCCGCCGCCGACCCCACGTTCGGCAGCGCCGTGATCAATGTGGGAACACCGAGGTAGGTGTAGGCGATTCCGTTGCTGGTACCTCCTGCGGTGGTGACGGTGACCTGTACGGTGCCGGTCCCCGCGGGTGCGACCGCGGTGATCTGCGTATCGGAGAGCACTGTGAACGAGGTGGCCGGTGTGCCGCCGAAGGTGACCGCGGTGGCGGTGGAGAGCCCCGTCCCGGTCAGGACGACGATCGTCCCACCGGCTTCCAATCCCACATTCGGCAGCACCGTGGTGAGGGTGGGGAGCGGAATGTAGGTGTAGGCCACGCCATTGCTGGTTCCGCCCGCTGTGGTGACGGTGAGTTGCACCGTTCCGGTTCCGGCGGGTGCGACGGCGGTGATCTGGGTGGCGGAGTCGACGGTGAACGAGGTCGCCGGTGTGGCACCGAAGTCGACCGCTGTGGCTCCGGTCAGCCCTGTGCCGGTGAGAACGACGATCGTACCGCCCGCTTCCACGCCCACATTCGGGACAGCTGCCGTCAGCGTGGGAACTGCGATGTAGGTGTATGGAAGGCCGTTGCTGGTTCCGCCGGATGTGGTGGCGGTGACCTGCACTGTACCGGTTCCGGCGGGTGCGACGGCGGTGATCTGCGTATTGGAGTCGACCGTGAACGAAGTCGCCGGTGTACCGCCGAAGTCCACCCCGGTGGTACCGGTCAGCCCGGTTCCCGTGATGACGACTGTTGTTCCGCCCGCGGCAGGTCCGATATTCGGGACCACCGTGGTGAGGGTGGGAACCGGAATGTAGGTGTAGGGCAGGCCGTTGCTGGTTCCGCCCGCTGTGGTGACGGTGACCGATACGGTTCCGGTTCCGGCGGGTGCGACGGCGGTGATCTGCGTATTGGAGTTGACCGTGAAGGAGGTCGCCGGGGTGCCACCGAAGGTGACCGCGGTAGCTGTCGACAACCCGGTGCCGGTGATGACGACCGTCGTCCCACCAGCTGCCACACCCGAATTCGGGACCACCGCGGTGAGGGTCGGGACCGCGACGTAGGTGTAGGCGACTCCGTTGCTGGTTCCACCGGGTGTGGTGGCGGTGACCGATACGGTTCCGGTTCCGGCGGGTGCGACGGCGGTGATCTGGGTGGCGGAGTTGACGGTGAACGAGGTCGCCGGTGTGGCACCGAAGGTGACCGCTGTGGCTCCGGTCAGTCCGGTTCCCGTGAGAACGACGGTTGTTCCGCCGGACACCGGTCCGACATTCGGGACCACCGTGGTGAGGGTGGGCACCGCGACGTAGGTGTAGGCGACTCCGTTGCTGGTTCCACCGGGTGTGGTGACGGTGACCGATACGGTTCCGGTTCCGGCGGGTGCGACGGCGGTGATCTGGGTGGCGGAATTGACGGTGAACGAAGTCGCCGGTGTGCCACCGAAGCTGACCGCAGTGGCTCCGGTCAGTCCCGTTCCCGTGAGAACGACCGTCGTTCCGCCCGACACTGGACCCACGTTCGGCACTACCGCTGTGAGGGCGGGAACGGCGATGTAGGTGTAGGCGACTCCGTTGCTCGTCCCGCCCGCAGTGGTGACGGTGACCGACACTGTTCCGGTTCCGGCGGGTGCGACGGCGGTGATCTGGGTCGCGGAGTTGACGGTGAACGAGGTCGCCGGTGTGGCACCGAAGGTGACCGCTGTGGCTCCGGTCAGGTTGGTTCCGGTGAGAATCACCGTTGTTCCGCCTGCGGCCGGTCCAGTGTTCGGGACCACCGTGGTGAGGGTGGGCACCGCGACGTAGGTGTAGGCGACGCCGTTACTGATTCCACCCGGTGTGGTGACCTTGACCGATACCGTTCCGGTTCCGGCCGGTGCGACGGCGGTGATCTGGGTGGCGGAATTGACGGTGAACGAGGTCGCCGGTGTGGCACCGAAGGTGACCGCTGTGGCTCCGGTCAGGTTGGTTCCGGTGAGAATCACCGTCGTCCCGCCGGTCACCGGCCCGGTGCTGGGGGCGATGCTCGTCAGCGTGGGCACCGCGGCGTAGGTGTAGGCGACTCCGTTGCTGGTTCCACCCGATCCGGTGACGGTGACCTGCACGGTGCCGGTCCCGGCGGGTGCGACGGCCGTGATCTGAGTCGGGGAGTTGATTGTGAAAAGCGTCGCGGTGCTGCCGAATCGCACCGACAGCGGGCCGGTGAACCCGGTACCGGTGATGATGACGCTGTTACCGCCCGCGGTGGGACCGGAAGTCGGCGAGATGGACGTGATCGTGGGGACCACGACATAGGTGTAGGGGACCGCGCCGCTGGTGCCGCCGGGACCGGTCACGGTGACCGGGACGATCCCCGTTCCGGCCGGGGTGACGGCCGTGATCTGCGTGTCGGAGACGACCGTGAAGGACGTAGCCGGTGTGCTGCCGAACGTGACCGCGGTGGCGCCGGTGAAGCCGGATCCGGTCAGAGTGACGGTCGTTCCGCCCGCGGTCGACCCCTGATTGGGAGTGATGCTGTTCAACGCGGGAACGGCGACATAGGTGTAGGGGAGCCCGTTGCTGGTCCCGCCCGAGTTGGTGACGGTGACCTGCACGGTGCCGACCGAACCGGCGGGGGCGACCGCAGTGATCTGGGTGGCGGAATCGAGCGTGAACGTGGTTGCGGTACTGCCGAATCGTACGGTGGTGGGACCGCCGAATCCGGTGCCCGTGATCGTGACGCTCGTACCACCGGTGGTCGGTCCCGATGTCGGGGACAGAGAGGTGATGGTAGGCATGGCGCTGCCTCCTTGTTTCCGTGGTGTTTGTTCCTCTGTCACCGGGGGCGCCGACAATTCCATGGCCCGGCTGGTTTCCATCTCACTCCGAGATACGGGGGCTGGCAACATGTCTGGAATCCGTTTTGGTCCGTTTTCGGATAGGTGCCGGCGTGTCTGTTTGCGAAGTGAACTACTTGGCACGCGTTGCGGCAGCGAAGTTTTCGGCGGCGACGCGACGCCGCCGATTATTCGCCGACGCGAAGCGGGTGGCCGGAGCGCGGAGAGCCGCGAACATTCGGCGACCACTGGAAAATGGCCTCGCGGTGTCCCGCTCGTCGAGCTCCTGTCCGCGTCACAGGAACAGTTCGGGCGGATCGTCGAATTCGATGCCCGCCTGCCGCACCCGGGTCACCATCTTCCGATCCCACTCGCGGTGTGCCCGCAGCGCCATGCGGAACTCGCCCATCTGCTCGGACATCTGCTGTGTCTGCGAAATGGCCAGGTCGCTGAGGACTTTCGCCGCGTCGGCCTTCGTCTTGGTCATGTTGGCGTCGACGTCGCCGCGCTTGAACCACGCCGTCACCGCCGCCGACAGCGCCGATGAGCTGGCGATGAGCACCAGCGCGGCGAAGAGCGGCGACTGCTGTACCAGGTTCATGACGCCTCCCTCACCTTCACCGCGTGCAACGTCCGCACGTCTTGCAGCACCTGGCGGCGCTTCCACAGGAACGCGACGCCCAGCGCGATCGGCAGCGGACCGCCGAGAAACGTGGCCGTGCCGAGGCTTCGGTTCTCGAGCTGCAACAGCAGCAGCTGCGCACCGAAGGCCACCAGGGACCAGCCGAGCGCCCCGAGACCGACCTGCTCGATCAGATACCCCCAGACGTGCCGGGCGAACAGACCGACCAGCGTCGTGGCGCAGCCGATCAGCATGAGAACCAGCCACAGTGTCCGGAGCCCCGACGGCATGGCCGCGGTCGCCGAATCAGGTGGCGGCCCGTAGACGCACTGCAAGAGCATCGAGGCGCCGAAGACAGCGCACAGCACCACCTCGAAGGGGTCGTGGCGGGTCTTCTCCTTGGTCGCTTTCATGCTGGTTCACCGCTGTCCGGTGGCGCCGGGCTGACCCGGTGGCGTGCCGACTCGACCGCGGGCAGGCCCAGCGCCGCCGCGATGATGGCGAGGACGAATCCGGAGAGGTCGGACGAGACAACGCCCTTGGCGACTCCGTACCCGATCAGCGCGACCAGCAGTGGGTACAACAATGCGCGGACGGGCTCGCTGTGCAGGAACGTGATTACTTTGTTCATCGGTTCTTTCCTTTCTTTCTTGCTGCGGCATCGACGGTGCCGCCGGCCGGTCTGGAAGCCCGATGACTGGAGAACTGTGCGCCGCACCCAGGTGTCGGGGTCCGTTGGGACACGGTCGCGAGTTCGGACCGTGTCGGTGTCGTGGAATCCACCCCGAGCGGGAACTAGTTGAACCCGTGTGCGGTGGAGGACGGTTCGTGATGCGATGCTGTCGCCCGCACCACCGCGATGCTGTCCACTCGAATGCCGGTCGCCACCGTGACACGAGAAGCCCGCGCGTGCCGTCCCGAAGACGGGGAGAGGAATGTAGGCATGGCGCTGCCTCTCTGTTTGCTGGTTCCTCCAAAGCGGGGGTGCCCGAAGCTGGTGTTGGATCGGTTAACTCCGTTATGCCCCAGGAACAGCGCGTCGGCAACGTGTAGGATGATCCGTTTTTGTCCGTTTTCCAGATTGTTGCCACGTGTTGACCAGCGCCGGGTACCGCGCCGGGAGCGCATCGTCGGGCCTTGCCCCGGAGTTGTTCTCGCCGACATGGCAGGCCGGGACTGTCGCCTTTGCTGCCGACTGTCCCTCCTGCGAACGGAATCCCGTCGCGCGCAGTCACTATCGGTGCCGGGCCGTTCCACGGCGCGTGGGCTACCGGGCACGTGGCCGGTGTCGGTCGCCGGTGTGAAGGAAGGATCCTGCTGTTGCGGGACGGTCTGCTCGAGAGGGACTGCGAGAAGCTCGCAGTGAATCAGGCGCTCAACGCGATCGGGCCGCCGCCGGATTCCCGGCGACGGCCCGTGGGCTGTCTCGATCAGACGTAGGTGTAGGTGACGCCGTTGCTGGTGCCACCCGAGCCGGTGACGGTGACCTGCACGGATCCGGTCGCACCTCCGGGAGCGATGGCGGTGATCTGCAACGCGGAGTCGACGGTGAAGGTCGTGGCGGTGCTGCCGAACCGGACGGTCAGCGGGCCGGTGAACCCGGTGCCGGAGATCGTGACGTTGTTGCCGCCCGATGCGGGACCCGAAGCAGGGGAGACCGCCGTGATGGTGGGCACCACGACATAGATGAAGGTGACCCCGTTGCTGGTGCCGCCCGGAGCGGTGACGGTGACCGACACGATGCCCGTGCCCGCCGGGGCGACGGCCGTGATCTGCGTATCCGAGTCGACGGTGAACGAAGTCGCCGGTGTGGTGCCGAAAGTGACGGCGGTGGCACCGGTCAGTCCGGACCCGGTGAGCGTGACCGACGTCCCGCCGGCGGTTGACCCCTGGCCGGGGGCGATGGAGGTCAAAGCCGGGACGGCGAGATAGGTGTAGGTGGCACCGTTGCTGGTTCCGCCCGAATCGCTGACCGTCACCTGTACCGCGCCGGCCGACCCCGCGGGAGCGACGGCCGTGATCTGTATGGCGGAGTCGATGGTGAAAGTCGTTGCGGTGGAGCCGAACCGCACGGTCAGCGGACCGGTGAACCCGGTGCCCGCGATCGTGACGCTGGTGCCTCCCGTGGTGGGGCCCGAGGTGGGTGTGATCGAAGTGATTGTGGGCACGGCGATGCCTCCTGGTTTCGTGGAGATTGTTTTCTCTACGCCGGGGGGAGGGCGCCCCGACTCACTCAGTGGCCCGGCTCTTTCCATTAGCGCCCACCGCCGCTACCTCGGCAATAAGTCAGCCACTCCGTTTTTGTCCGTTTTGAATCGGCGTGGGTTAGATGGCGCTCAGCAGAGTCCTAGTGGACCCAGCGACAGTTCCGAGGCGCCGGGGGCGCCACCGGTCTCCGACAGCATCTGTTTCGAGCCCGCTATCGTGGACCTCAACCGCGCTGTCGAGCGCGTTGCGTCGGAGGGGGATACGTTGACCGAGCGGAGCGGTGCCGGAATCGTCATGTGGGACAGGAGAGTCGGACTCGGCTGGGCTCCCACCGGCACGCTGGTTTGTCCTTCCCGTCGATCCGCGCAGGCAGGAACCGGAGCATGAACGGTCGGCCTCCACTGCTCCCGGCCGGTCCCGGGCGGGTTCTCGACGTCAAGGCCATCCTGGACGGAACCGTAGACATGAGCACCTACCGGCGCAAATACCTGGTCATCTGCGCACAGCCGCGACGCACTCTGGCATGGGACATGGGACTGACCAAGCCCGACCACAACGGAACCCTGTCGACTCTGACCGCCTGCATCGAATGGCTGGACGTGTACTTCGGCTGGGAACTGGTGAGCGTCTTCACCCGCCAGGTCGACAAGTACTACATCCACCACGCGATGCTGCGGCGTCGAGCCCCGCATCAGCAGATCTGAACCTCACTTCGCCGATCCCGCTGCGCTGTTCGGCGACCATGGTCGGTCGAAGAACGGTACAGCCGTCCGGCCCTACATCCTCCGGTCGGGGACGGTTCGTTCGGCGGCGATCCAGCGTCCGGTCGGCTTCATCGCCGCAAGGGCAAGAGCGATCAGCACGGGCGTCGCAAGGATGAGCAAAGCCGGTTTCCCCGTGTGGTCGACCATGGCGACGACGTAGATCACTCCGAGCACGGAATCGATGATCACAAGCACCCTACCGACTGTGGTGCGAAAGATCAGCAGGACCGCTCCGAGCACATAGAGGATGGCCGCGCCCCCGACCAACCCGAGGTTCAGGGCCATTTCGCCCGACCAGTACTTCCGGTTGTCGTATGCGAATGTGGCCCCAGAGAAGGTTCCGACGGCGCACATCAACCCAATGCTCAGTGTTATCGCAGCCGCGAAGATCGCGGTGGCGCCGCTGGGCGGGGGTGGTTCAGGACGGCCGAACCCCGGCGGCGGCAGCTCGCGGCTGACGCCGCCATACGGATACCCCATTGGAATCCCCCTTCTCTTTCGATCGGAAATCGCCTCACTGGTAGCTTCCACTGCCGAGTCGATCGCTACGACTTTGACACTCTTCTGGTCAGCTCGATGAGGAACTGAGCAGACTTATGTATGTCCTCATCCGTCAGATGCAGGATGCCATTCGCAGTTCGGGTTTCGGACTCAGTTATTCTCAGTTGACCATTCCAGTCTCCGATTCGGGTGGCAAAAACGACTTCGATACCGGGATTCTTCGTATCTGTACGCATATCCTGAACCCAAATCGATTCATTCAGTTCTGTCTTCTTCGTAAACCCTACGGCACGCTCAGTCGGGTCCAGGGCGTTCGGGGCATTCCGTAACGATATCCGGCCATTCGATCTCTGGCTCTCAGTGTTGATTACGGTGCAAATTCCGCCTGGCGAAATCGCTTCATTCAATCCGAAGAGCGGCACCGAATTCGTGCCAACTGCGCCCAGTTGTTTACCGAAGAAAGTCAGCAGCGAATCGCACAGACCGCCCTGTGTCATGGTCGTCAGCGGCTCCGGGTGCGGCGGCGAAGGTGAAGGTGAGAGTGACACGGAGCAGCCGGTTGTCAGCGCAGCAGCGATTGCGGCCACCGTAATAAATCGAAAGATCCCGATCATAGTTGGAGCTTCCCATCAGTTTTCAAGCCTGGTCTCGCTGTTCTTGAACTCCAGTGCCCAAGCCGTCGATACTGGCAGTCAATTCGAAGCGTGGACGAGTGGTGGGATCGTCACCGCGGCGCTCGCTCTACTTATAAGTCGCGAAACAGGATTCGTTTGCAATGGACGGTCACCGACTTTCCGGGTGGGCGGCTTCGAGGCGTTGGAGGACGGGGTGATCCAGACTCAGAAATGGCTGGCCCGGCCGGCGGGGTGGGTGGTCGGTGATGTCGTCAACCTTTCAGTTTTCGGATCATGTCGACGAGAAGCCGTGCGCCGACTTGGGTGCCTTGATCGTCACCATTCTTGAATCCCAATTTCCCCTCCCACCCGTCGATGTCGGCGATCAGTTCGAACCAGGGGCGTGCAGTGGCAGGATCCGCATAGTCTGGTATGGGCTTTGCAATTTCCGTGACACGAACCCCATCAACGGTCAAAGTTCGGGATGAATGCTCCACCTGTTGCGGGGACGTGATCGCATCGGCGGAATGCAGAAGAGAGACGTAACCCAAATAATTTTGGTCGGACGTCCGATAACTGCATCCATTGCCGAAACTGATCTTCTCGGTCATCGGCTTGGTGGCATCGACGCTGACTTCGATTTTATTGGCATCATATCTGGTGGCGAAGAACTGTCTCGGAAAATCGCACAGTTCCTGAATCGAATGGCTGCTCTCTGGCGTTATCTCTTTCTCTGGATGCGTGTGCGGAAGTAGGCCGCAGCCGGAAAGTAGCATCATCGGCATCGCGACCGCTGTAAGCCCAGATAGTTTCACAGTGCGGCCCACTCCGGTCCGGGGATTTCTGTGTCGAAATCTCTCGAGGAGCTCTGTGGCCATCGGTTGTCGTGAAAACCCTTCTGATTGGCTGTGGATTCCTGTATTCGGTTGATATTCTGTTTCTCGGTCAACAATGCCGCGAAGAGTTTCTTCCCGTAATCGACCGCTTTCTTGATGATTCCGCCAAGGGCGTCGATTGCCTCCGCGATTCCCCATGGTGCAGCGATACCTGTTGCGATCTTGGATATAGCCATGCCGAAGTCGACCAAGAATTCAACTATGTCCTGAACTATCGTCGAGTAGAACTCCCAGGCTGAATTCGCTACCATGCCTAGACTGTCGGCGACCTTATCGCAGATTGCTTTTGCCGAATCCATGGCGGTGTCCTGAAGCGTGCGTGCCGCGCCGTATCGAAGTGCGGCCCCACCCTGCCAGTAGCCCAGAACGTTGCCCTTATTGACTTCGTTGTTCTGGGCTTCACCGATCTTGGCTTTCAGCACAAGCCATTCTTCGCTCGTTTTTAAGAACGCGACGGGTGCTCGCATGCCTTCGATAGCATCGTGCAGGTTCGCCAGCAGTTCGCGAATCTTTGCCTTGATTTCCTCCTTATGTTCTTGCATGTAGCCTGTGAGGTCGTCGTGGGTAATCGCCCCGTAGGCGGCTCCGACGGCTCCGGTGATCGGTGAGAGGAGGAATGGGGTTCCTACGGCTGCTCCTTCCAGTGCCGCTGCTGCAGTCGCGGCCTTATCGAACGCGTCGTCAACTTTGGCGGGCTGGTTTCGTATCTCCTCGACCTTGTCGGCGAATTGGTCGAGTACAGTATTGATCTCGTCGAGACTTTTTGTAACTCCCACGATTATCCCTCGTCGAGTTTGATCAGAACGTTTGCAAAGTTTTGGTCGTGCTCCGCATACACTTTGGCAACGTGCGCGAGGACGTCTCCGATCGATTGTGTCTCAGCACGTCCCTCGGTCAGTCTGTCCTGCATGTATTGCGCGGCTGCGACCTGGGCGGTCCAAGCCTCCTGATACAAGGCCCATACGACTTCTCTATTACTGTCTCGGATTTCCTCTGCCTTTTGTGCGGCATCATCGAGGTGATCGGATGCACGTACCCAAGCATTGGAGGCGAAAACCAGCTGATTGAGATCCACCGAAAAATCGACCATCAGATACTCCTCATTAGGTACTTCTTGTACTCTTCGAGCTCGTATTCGAGTTCGTCGTCGGAGCGCTGGCCCCATGACCCATCTTCATGGAACTTTGGACGCTGACGGCGTATTTGGTCAGCGCAGTCAAGGATATCGTGGGCGATATACGATGGACTGACAGTTGCCGCCCAGTTGGAATCGATATCGATCCTGCTGATACGAGAGATGCTTGCTGTCACCGTAACAGAATGCGATCCGAAATCGGTCCATGGGCCCCGGCCAATGAATACGTCATGCCCCCGGAGAGCTCGCTCTACCGTCTCGAATTCTGTAAGCGTCTGTGTATCCAGCAGTGTGATCATTTGCGCACGACGAGAGGGGGATGCGCTCAGTGCGGCGAACTTGCCCTGGGCGATGATAGGTGCATCGTGGCGCCAGAGGGCGATGTAGTAGCAGGTCATCGCGGCGGCGGAGAGATCCGGTGGATCCAAGCGGGCGTGCAGGTTCCGGTCCGCGTCGACGGTGATGGGAAGGCGACCGTCATCCAGATTCATCGTGAAGAAACCCGCACCGATCAGGCGAATATCCACCTGCTCAGTCACCAATCCCACCTCGCATCGGGGGCATGTGCACTTCAGTCCTCACTGCGGCATCCTCTCCTCGGTGCTGTCGGTCGACCTACAGCGGTTCTCTGTACTACTTGGACGTCGGGTGACCGGGTTCGGTTCCAGTGGATCGCTACCAGTTTTCGGGGCGGGCGGCGGCGAGGCGTTGGAGGGCTTGGTCGATCCAGGTTGTGAAGTGGGTGGTCAGGTCGGTGGGGGTGGTGGGGCGGACGGTGATGTGGTCGGTGCGGTGTTCGGTGTAGCGGCCGTCGGTGGAGATGTCGTGCCACTGGAGGACTTTGGTGGGTTTGGTGTGGGTGTGCAGGGGGGCGGTGATGAGGACGGCGGTGCCGCCGCCGTCGACGGGGCGGCCGAGGAGGCGCTGGTATTGCTCGCGGGGGGTGTTGCGGGCGTTGTCCCGGAGGTAGGTGTCGCGGCGGGGGATCAGGTCGTCGGGGTGGAAGGTGGCGGGTTTCTCCGCACCGGGGGTGCAGGCGGGGATGGCGTTGACGAGACGTGCCGGGAGTTGTTCGGCGGGGAACATGCGGGCGCGGATCGGGCCGTGCTCGTGTTGGTTGCCCGCTTGGCTGAGGACGACGGCGCGGTAGCTGTCGCGGGCGCCGAGGATTCGGTACTCGCGGATGTCGTCGGGGCCGGTGCTGTTCTTGTGCTTGCAGGTGCCGCCGAGGATCTCGATTCGGAGATCGGAGTCGCCGAGGGTGTGGAAGGCCGCGGCGATCTCGTCCAGTTCGTCCGCGGTGTAGCGCTCCCATACGGCGGCGCGGTGGGCGGCGAAGTCGTCGCGGAAGGCGAAACGGCTGGTGTAGCGCAGTGGGCTGGGGATGCGATCGTGCGCGTCGCCGTACCAGAGAGCGGCGAAGTCGTCCGGTTCCCAGGTCCATTCAGCCATGTGAGGTCCAATCCGGCCGCGTCGGAGCGGCCAATATCCACGCACGCCCGCTACCAATGGCTGCGGGCGTGCGCCGAGTCGAGAAGTATGCGGCCGATCAGTCGGGCGTGCCGCCGATGACGCCATCCGGCAGAGTTCTCGGAGGCTCACCGAGCAGCTCGTCGGTGTTCTCCTGGGTGATCAGGTAGTCCGGTATTTTGTGCTCGGATTCGTCGTCCTTGCCGCCGCGAGAGCCGTGCGGCATCATGCCCGACGTTCCGCTCGTGCCTCGCAGACCTGAGGTGGTCCGCGCGGCGGCTGCCGGATTCACGGATGTGTTCGGCGTTCCCGGTGTGCCCGCGATGCTGCGGCCCGGTTGCGGCTGGTTCGTTGTGCCGGGCGTGCCGGGGCTGCCCGGTGTGCCCGGGCTGTGTGGGGTCGGGGTGCCCGTCGACGTGGTCTTAGTCGGGTCCGTGGTGGAGGCGGGCGTCGTCGACGTTGGGTCGACACCTGCGGGCTTGGTCGTGGTATCGGACGCCGTCGTGTCGGAGGATTGCTGATTCTGGGTCGACTCGTCGGTGGACTGCTGCTGTTCCTCGGTGCTCGCCGTATCGGGCTTGCCGTCGCCGTCCTTGTCGCCGGGAGTACCGGAATCGGTGCTGGTAGGACCGTTGCCGGAGTCGTTCGACGAGGGGCCCCCGCTACCGTCGCTGTGGTATCCGCCCGGAGGGGGCGCCGGGATGTCTACCGACGCGGTCGGGCCGACCGGAGTGGGCAGCACCGGAATCTTGCCGTCCATCTCGCTGAACGGTTGGACGTAGTATTCCTGCATCGCGACCCGCGCGGACTGCTCGGCCAGGAAGCGTTCGCTGGACAGATTCCAGCGCCTCGGATGGAAGATGCGATCCTCGAACGGGATATTGACGAGGTCGGGGATAGCCTTCTTCGTATCGGTGATTGCGGTGGCGGCGTCGCGAACGCGGTAGTACAGCTCCTCGAGTGATGTCGTCAGATTCTGCGCGTCGCTGGTGTATTTGGCGATGGAACTCTTGGACTGTTCCGCTGCGGGGCCGGACCAGGCTTGCGCAATGGAAGTCTGGATGGAGCGTGCGAAAGTTTCAACACCTCGCTCCCACTCGTTGCGAGCTTGCCAATATGTGTCAGCTTGCGTGAACGTGTTGGTGGGGTCGAGCGGCTTGAACGTGTCGTTGATGCGGGAGTGTTCCCAGCTGTCGGGGTGCTCACCACCGTTCGGGATGCGCTTGTTCTCGTAGCCGTTCATTTGTCGGTTCCATTCGGGAGCCTGGGCGGTGAGAACTGGACTCCGACGGGCGGGCGCTCGGGCAGGGTGGTGTTCAACCGGTTGAAATCTGCGGCAAAGTCACTGTCTACCTGCATGATTCGATCACGGGCGAGTCTATGCACCTCTTGGATGTCCTCGACGATCCGATAGTGATCTTCCATGATCTGATGGACGCTGTTCCGGTCCTCGGCCCCCCGAGCCTTCTTCTTGAATCTATCGACCAGGGTTTCTGCCGAGACCATGTCGGCGTTACCCTCGCCCAAGCCCCAGCGATCCTGCCCTGACACAAGTTCCATGGAAGCTTGGATTTTCCGAATGGAAATCTTGAAATACTCGCAGTCACGGTCTATGTAGATGAAGTCCTCTGCGGACATCTGGATACCTAGCTGGCCCTCTTGTGCGGCGTTCAAGATGTTGGCCATAGGCCGAGGCGGCTGCGCATTGTCGTCCCCCATGTACGGTTCCCTCCCGGTCAAATCGATCGCTTCGACGTATGTCAAACAGTGGCAGGCATTGTCGGCACTACCTTCTCCGCCAGAGTTTTCGCGAGCGCGCAGGAGTCGAGTTGGCCGGTCTTGCGATTCGACGGTGGGTTGCTGAGGAAGAATTCCAGGCTTCCGCCCTTCATCTCCACATTGATCGTGCATACGGCGTTGAGGTGCTCCTCGACCTGCCGTGTCGAGATCGCTCGGCGACCGCCGATCGCGTATTCGCGGGTATCTGCGAACTTCTTGTCCCGCACCATGTCAACGGTGAGATTCGTTGTGCGGATGGTCGGTACGTATCCATCAGGCTGCGCCCACATACAACCACGCCACTTGATTCCCCCCGATGCGTTGGCGTCCTTCTTATCCTTACTGCGCAGGTTCTCTGAATCGAGCACAGTTTGCGGGATGTCGGTGCACGGGTCGTAGCCAGTGGGTGCGTCAGGGGCGAAGCTCGGAAGGGCGGAGGAGATTCCGGTCGGTGAGGCATCATCATCGGCCGGACCACAGCCCGCCAGAACGAGTGCGGCACCGACGGCGAGGATGGTCAATTGCCGCGAAGTCCGCCCTGATGTCATTGGTTCCCCTCGCACCGGTTGTTCCTGGCCTCTCCAGGGCCGGACCGGCTCCTCCGCCCCCTGCAGTGAATGTTGACGCTACCGGCGGCGTTTCCGGGGTGCAAGCGACCTGACATGCATCACCTGCGAGGGACCCACCCTGGTTCAACGAGTGCCCCGGCCTCGCGCGAGCAAGAGGCCGGGGCATGGACGAGCGGCTGGGGTTACAACTGCGATGGGCCTAGTTCTCCGCTGGCTATGCGTGCGGTGAATGAGTCCCACCCGCGTGAGTTGAACACTAGAGCCGGTCCGGCGGCATTCTTCGAGTCGCGTACACCCACCGAGCCTCCCCGCAGGAACGCGACCTCAACGCAGTCTTTCTCGGCACTGCTGTAGCTGCTCTTGAACCAGTTGGCATCGGATAGGCTGGCGTTCACTCGGCGTACTCCTTCGCGATCTGGTCGATGAGAGTCCGGCTTCGCTCCTGGTCGAGTGCCGATCGCTGGATACCGGCGTACGTCTGGCGATACCGCCGGATCTCCTCGGGCTTCTCAAGATACAGGTCGCCCGTGAGCCCCTGCATGTAAACGACTGGCGGCTCGGCGAGGTGGGCGGTCGGGTGCTTGGGGAAGTCGAGCATTACAAACGAGCCGGCACCCAGGCCCGCGTACGCATGCGCTGCCAGGGGGACTACTCGCACTGAAACATTCGGTCGCTCACCGACACTCATCAGATGTCGAAGCTGCCGCTCCATGACTGAAGGACCGCCGATCGCGCGTCGGAGTGCGGATTCATCGACAACAGCCTCCACGAGTACAGGGTTGGAGTCGTCGTCCACGCGAGCCTTTCGCTGCCTGAACATCTCGATCCTTCGTTCGACTTCAGACCCGGGTATGGAGGGAAGGTCGACCCAGATAAGGGCCCGTCGATACTCATCGGTTTGCAAGAGTCCGGGCAGGAGGGTGGTCTGGTAAGAGACCAGACGCTTGGCAACTGCCTCCAGCTCCACAAAAAGGCTGAACTCCGCGGCGATGGTGTCACCGTATGCATGCCACCACCCCGTGTGTTTGGTCTCCTCGACCAGGTTGAGCAGGATAGCGGTGCGTTCTTCCGACGCGCCGTAGACCTGGCACAGCCGCTCGATGAACAGCGGATGCAGCCGGACCGGTTGCCCGGTCTCCATCCGCCAGAGGGTCTGCTTGCCCACGTCGATCGCGTCGCGGGCGTACTCCGCGCTGACGCCTGACTCGATCCGCAGCTCGCGCAGCTGCCGCCCCAGCATGCGGCGGGGGAGACTGGATCCGGTTGAACTCACGACGAAATCCCTTTCGTAGCCGAACTAGTGGTCGGGTACCTAACTGGAACCTTGTGGCGGGGGGCCTTGGAACCTGGGCCGTTTCCGCCCGATTCCACCACTGAGAACATTCCCGCCCAGCGATATCCGGTGCTTCACTGAACGCGCCCGGACCCAATCGAAGAAGTGCTGAAACCTTAACCGCGCCAACGGTTCCAGGTCCAGCGACCGGGATTTTCGCGTACCGAACTATGTGAATCGAGGCTGGCGAATGAATCATGCGGCATTCGCGGACACTCCCGCGTCCCGCTGCGCGTTTTACCGCCGCACCTGTGGGTTGCCCGCCGGTATACATCCGGAGATGGGCCGCATCGTCGTGAAGGCGGGCGTGGTGGGCGGGATCACGATGCCCGACAGGCTGGGGCAGCGCGTGCGCGACGACATGCTTTTCCGTGGCCAGGCGATCGGTCCGGTGATCGCGCATATCCGTTCTCGCCGATGGACTTTCCTGTGCCGGCCGGATCTACCCGACGACGTGCGGTTGTTCGCCGCGTTGTTCCGGATCGACGTTTCGATTGTGCCGTTCGGCAGTGAAATCGCGCTGCCGTCACCCGCCGACGCGAACGGCGTATTCCGCCGATGGGTGGTGGCGCCGCGGGACACGTTTCGTCCGTCCGGGATGGTGATCGTGAACTGCGTGCTGGCCCGCGCGGGTGGGAAAGGTGCGGTATGAGCGAAGGACTGCCGACGCGAAGTCAACTACTGCGCGCCTGTAGAGAAGACGTGCCGCCACCGGGACATCCCGTGCTGCTGCGGGCGCGCACCTTGGCTGACCTCCATATTCGCCGCATCCGGGTGGATGGGGAATGTAGTTGCGGCGGCGATGAGCGCCGGTCACGGCTGATTCGGGACATCGATCGCTGGGTCGAGGTTCGTTTGCCCACCGCGCGCGGCGGAGCCTATCTGCACACCGAATCGTTCGGCGAGGTGGTCGACCGCCTGGCGCGGCTGAGCGCGTACGCGCACGCGGCCATGGACGACGACCAGGAGTGGGACCTGTGGTTCGCGTGGGAGCGGCTGGCCGAATCGGCGGTCGCTTACGAAGACCTGGTCAGCGAGTTGAGCAGTGGGCGGCGCCGGTTGCCGAGCGCTTTCCGGCCCGGGTCAGTTCCGTAGCAGGGTGGCGGCGAGGTGATGTTGCAGTGGTTCGCCGACCGCCGCCATCCGAAGTGTGTAGTCGATGGTGTCGCCGGACAGGTGCAGCGATCGGCCGAGGGCGGTCACGAGTTTCGCCGTGCCGCTGCGCCCGAGGGCGGTGGAGTCCAATTCCATGCGCAGCGTGCCGTCCTCGACGGCGAGCGAGCCCTCGCAGATTTCCGTGATGCCGGTGGGATGGGCGAGGATCAATTCGACGCGGTCGGGGCGCGGGCAACGCAGATAGCCCGTCTCGGCGTGTAGCGGCCTGCCGTCGTCGGTGGCGCGGGTCTTCTGCCGGTAGGTGAGGAACGGGCGGCCGAGATGGCCGAACCGGATTTCCTCGACATAGCCGAACGGCTGAATGGTCGGGTATTCACCCTGCCCATTACCGCGCCACGTGCCGAGCAGTGGAGCGAGCGGAGCGATATCGGGGTGCAGGGCAATCGCAGGCTGGGGTTCGGCCACGGCGAACAGCCTAAACCCGTCCTCATCGAACCGTTCGGGTACTCCCGAATTTGCCGCAGGCTAAGGTTAGCTTCGCCTTATCACCAATGTGGCGTGGTCGGAAAGGAAACAAGAAGTTGAACGGACGCTGGAATGAGTCGCGCCGTGGCGGTACGCCCCGGTCGCGGACCCGAAGTGGTCTGCTGCGCGCGTCGGCGCTTGGCGTCGCGCTGGTCGTGGCGGCCGGCTGCTCGGACTCGAAGTCGGACGAGGTGCCCGCGCTCGACGGCAACAAATACGTCCAGACCAATCTCGCGGCCAACAACGCGGAGTACAAGGCGCAGTTCGTTTTCCCCGACCTGGTGAACGCCTGGGGGCTGGCCAACCGCCCCAAGGGCGCCGGTGGGCACTTCTGGGTCGGCGCGGGCGGCAAGTCGTTCCAGTTCGTCGGCGACGTGACCAAGTCCTCGGACGACAAAGTGCACAAGCTCTTCCAGGACCCGCTGAAGATCGTCACCATCCCCGGCGCCGACGCCGACACCTCGGACAAGAGCGCGGGCAAGACCACCGGCGTGGTGTTCAACCCGGCGCCGATCACCTCCGACCTGTTCGTCGTCCACGACCAGCCGGTGGAGGAGGAAGGCGGGCCGCTGAACGGTTCGGCGCGGTTCATCTTCGCCACCGACTCCGGCAAGATCTCCGCCTGGACCGAGCTGGGCTTCGAGGGCCGGATCGTGCGCCACGACGGCCCCGCCAACCTGGTCTTCGACGGACAGTCCCAGGGGATGCAGTTCTTCGGGATCGCGCTGGCTCCCTCCGGTGACAAGCTGCTGGCCGCGGATTTCGGCGCCGACCCGCAGGTGCGGACGTTCGACAAGAACTGGCAGCTGATCCCGACCACCGGCTTCGCCAACCCGTTCGCCACCGGCGACGCGATCGACCCGGCCGCGCCGGAAAAGGGCAAGAAGGCCAAGCCCGGCGATCCCGCGCCGTTCAACGTCTCGACCATCGGCAACCGGGTCTTCGTCGCCTATGCCACCACCCAGCCGGACGAGAAGGACGCGACCAAGTTCGATGCCGGTGAGGAGGACTCGCTGGACAAGGACAAAGAGGGCGGCAAGCCGGACAAGGGCAAGCTCGCCGAGTTCGACGCCAACGGCAAACTGGTGCGGATCATCGACGACGGCAAGCGCCTCAACGCCCCGTGGGCGGTGACGATCGCGCCGGACGGGTTCGGTCCGCTCAGCGGCAAACTGCTGGTCGGCAACTTCGGCGGCGCCGGGCACGTGCTGGCCTACGACGACACCACCGGCAAGTTCGCCGACTACCTGCGCGATGCCGACGGCAAGCCGGTCGCCATCGAAGGACTGTGGGCGCTGATGTTCGGCAACGGCGAGAGCCTCGGTGACGCCGACTCGCTGTACTTCACCGCGGGGCCGGACGACGAGAAGGACGGTCTGTTCGGCAAGCTTCGCTTGAAGTAGCCGCACTTCGCAGCAGCCCGCACCGAATCGGTGCGGGCTGCTCGCGCTTCAGCGGCCTCCGTTCGGGGCCGAGGCCCGGGGTTCGGTGCGCCGTTCGCGGATAGCCGACTCGACTTCGTCGACCGCCGTTCGGATCGTCGCCCCGTAGCCGTCGTCGGCGAGCGTGTGCAGACGTGTGCGAGCGGCATCGATTTCGCGCTGTGCGGCGTCGAACGAGCCGAGCCTGCGATAGTCGTCGGCGAGATTGAGGTGCAGCGACGGGTAGAACGCGGTCACCCGCAGTGATTCGTCGAAGGTTCGAGCGCGAGCGTCCGAAAGGCTGTCGGCGGCGTCCAGTGCGCGGATGTCCCAGGTGAGCGCTTCGGCGGCGTCGTCGTACAAGTCGGCCAGGTAGTGGGCGAGGGTGCACCGGTGCAGTGGGTCGCCCTGTGGGCCGAGCGAGGTCCATACGGCGAGCAGAGCTTCCCGCGCGTCGTCCGGACGGCCTTCGCGGCCGAGTGCGACGGCGCTGGTGATGGTGTTCATGGTGTGGTCGTGGGCCGGGTTCATTCGGATCTCCTTCAGGTGGGGGATGGATGCGGATCGTTTCGTGTGCGAGGCCGGATGGCCGGTTTCGGCGTCGGGCGGCCGATCGATCGGAAGTAGTGGCGGGCGCTTGCGATCCCGAGAAGGGTGATCGATCGGAAGTGGTGGCCGTGGGCGGGGCACCTGCGATTCCGGGATGGGCGATCGGATCGCGGTGCCGACAGGGCGGGAGGGACGCGGTTGTACGTGCCGCGCAGTGGTTTGCGCGGGTGATAGCCGTCGGCGCGGACGACTTATTCGGAGGTGTCGTGGTGGAGAGACCGGACCGGCATGGCCAGGGTGGTGAGGTCTCCGTCGGTGGCGGAGCGCAGCACCACCGGCTGATCGGCGGCGATGATGTCGAGCATGAGGTCGGGGCCGAGCGCGGTGTGGACGGCGGGCAGCAGTGTCGCGGGGTCGAACGACAGTGTGACGGCGGAGCCGGTCACCTTCGCGGGCAGGCTCTGCACATCCCCCGGCGCCGATACCGAGATTTCGGTCGGATCAATCGCGAATTGCAGTGCTTCATCCGATTTCTCGAGAACCCGCAGCATCAGATGCCGGGCGACGACCACTCTGGTGCGCACCGGTCCCAATCCCGCCAGCAAGGCGCGGTGGTCGGGGAAGGGAGCGTCGATGACTGCCAGTCGGTGTTCCGCGCCGCCTCCCGTCAGAAGCAGCCCGCCGCCGGACGGTGCGGCGACGACCTCGTCCATGCCGCGCAATCGGTCGGTGATCGACTCGAGCCCGTTCGAATCGAGCACCACGGACCACTCGCCGCCGTGCTGCCGGTTCGCCACCACGGTGCGCGTGGACAGCCGGTAGCGATCGGTCGCGGTCAGGGTTACCGCGTTGGCGCTCGCTTCCAGCAGAACGCCCGCAAGCACGGGTATCTCGCGGGTACGGGCCACCGCGGTGCGGACCTGGTCGAGCGCCTCGGCCAGCATCGCCGCATCGATCGCCACCTGCGTGCCGAGCGACTGTTCGACCACGGCGGCGACGCGCGCGGCCTCGTCCGCTCGCCGCGCCAGTTCCGCGACGTGACGATCGAGCAGGTGTCGTGCCCGGTCGGTGTCACCGGCGAGGATCTCCGCGATGGTGTCCAGCGGCAGATCGATCGAGCGCAGCTGCCGGATGAGCACTGCCCGCTCCCGCTGCGCTTCGGTGTAGTAGCGGTATCCGGTCAGCGGATCGACTCTGGCCGGAACGAGCAGGCCGCAGTCGTCGTAGAACCGCAGCGCGCTCGCCGTGAGCCCGCTGGCCCGCGCGAGCACGCCGATCGTGATCAACCCTGTCGACTCCGTACTCACCACCCGGCCATCATGGAGCCTCAACCAACTCGAAGGTCAACTTCCCGGGTGGGTCAACCAACCGCAGTCCATGTGTTCCGCTGCTGGAACGCGATGCGCACGCCGCTGAGCTGTGGAAAAAGCGGAAGTTTCCGCAGCCCGCCAGGGCGCAGTGTCCGCGACTCCGCAGTGCTGTCGGTGTTGCCCGCCGCAAATCAGGTGGTGCACAACCGCAGGACGTGGCAACTGGACGGGCAGACCGAGGCGCTCGACATCCGGCCGCGTATGTGCGCCGGCCACGTGAAAGCATCGACGAGCTTCAGCACTTGCGGCAGGATCGCGATGAACAGATCCGGCATCGGCGGCCGGGTCTCCGCCTTCGGGCGGCGTCGCAAGGGTTTCGCGCGACTGGTCGAGGTAGAGCACACGGCCGTCGCCTGTCACTCGGACGTGCGCTGAAAGAGGGGGCCAGGGGTGTGGGAAAACGCGCCGGTGAACGGTTCCTTCGTCCTGACCATGCTGTGATTCGCGTCTCACGCATACGCCACTCGCAGAACCGCGAACCGTCGAGCCTGGCGCGAGTCAGTCGGCCCCGGCCTCGATGGGGGTCACGCGCCAGCGGCGCGACCAGTCCCAGACCGATCCGAGTGCCGTGCCGAGTTCGGCGCCCGCGGTGGTCAGTTCATAGGACTTGTCGGGGTTCTTCGCGATCAAGCCCGCGGATTGCAGGTGTTGCAGGCGCACCGAAAGCATGCTCGAGGAGCAGTTGCCCATGCGCCGCCGCAGTTCGAGGAAGCCGAGGCGGTCGGGTTCCAATTCCCACAGGATGCGCAGGATCCAGCGTTGGCCGAGTAAGTCCATCGTGGCCAGTAACGGCGCGTTCGCCGGGTCGTCCCGCCCACGCGGCGGCTTGGGTTCGTTTGCGCTTCTCATTTAGAACCAGCATAGTGGTTCTGAATCAGAAGCACTGGCCCGGGTGCCGGGCGGACCGAAAGGGTGACGGTGGACGAGAGGACCGGTCGGCGAATCGTTCTGATCACGGGCGCCTCCCGCGGGATCGGCGCGGAGACCGCCCGGGTGCTCGCGGCGCGCGGCGACCACGTCGTGATCAACTACCGGGAGAAGGCCAGGCGGGCCGACGCGCTGGCGGAGTCGATCCGGCAGGCTGGCGGCAGTGCCGCCACTGCGGGCGCTGACATCGCCGACGCGGATTCGGCCCGGGCGCTGGTCGCCGGGGTCGCCGAGGAGTTCGGCCGTCTCGATGTGCTGGTGCTGAACGCGTCGGGTGGGCTGGAGCGCGATGCCCGGCCCGACTACGCCATGGCCCTCAATCGTGACGCGCAGGAACGGCTTGTGCGGCTTGCCCTGCCGCACATGCCTTCCGGTGCGCGGATCGTTTTCGTGACCAGCCATCAGGCGCACTTCCACGGCCGCAAGCCCGTCCCCGCCGACTACGTACCCATCGCCGCCAGCAAGCGCGCGGGCGAGGACGCGCTGCGCGCCATGATCCCGGAACTCGATGCCATGGGCATTGCCCTGCACGTGGTCTCCGGCGACATGATCGACGGCACGATCATCGTCCAACTGCTGGAACGCCGAAATCCCGACGCCGTCGCCGCGCGCCGCGAGCACGGCGACTTGCCCACGGTCACGGAGTTCGCCACCGCGGTCGCCGATGCCACCACCGCCACCGCTGACCCCGGCCACACCATCTACGTCGGCGGTCTGGATTATCTCGACGCGCAAGAGATCACCTCCTGAAGCGATTCCGATCCGCAGGCGTGGCGCATTCCGGCCGTGGGCGGCAACCGGCCACGCCACGTGTCGATCCCGCCGGGGGATAGAAGCGCTCCGGTAGTGCCCGGGAGAACCATCCGGAACGCGCGCTTCGAATTTCGCACCAATCCCATCAGACGCCAGCGCCTCGAGTGCGGAGACGCCCTGCGGCGCGAAAGCTGAATTGCCAGAGTCGAAGCGCTTGCCCATGTGTGACGAGGTCGCCCTTGCGTTCGGCCTTGCCTCATGAAGAAGTGCGGCGGTGCAGTGCCGATCCGAGCGCATGCGGGCGCGTAATTCGGTGGTGAGTTCCCGGTGCGGCTCGGACGATCGAGTGATGGTGGATTACCAGGGCACCGCTCTGCGGATCGGATGGGCCGAGGCGCCGGAGCCGGTACGGGCGGAAGTAGAGCGCGTACTCGGAGACGCCGTCCACACTGCCGAGGATCAGCGCGGAGGGTTCAGCCACGGTGTGGCAGCGCGCTTGCGCACCGTCGGCGGTGGTGCTGCCTTCGTGAAGGCGATCGAGGCGGAAGACGGTCTCGCGGTGATGTATCGGCAGGAAGCGCGGATCGCGGCTCGGCTCCCGGCGACGGTGCCCGCACCGCGATGCCGGTTCGCGACGGAGATCGCGGGGGTGGTTCGTCGCGGTTTTCGACGATGTCGAGGGAGCGTTTCCCCGACTCGGCGAGCCGGGGGAGTTGCGAGACACTCTCGAGCTGGTGACGCGATTGGCGACGGAGCTGACTCCGAGTCCACTGGCTGATGTGCCGACGGTTGCGGAAGCCTACGAACCGGAGCTGACCGGCTGGCGAACGTTCGTGACGGAAGGGCCTCCGGCGGACTTGGACAGTTGGTCGCTTCGTCACCTGACGAAATTGGCCGAGCTGGAAGCCGCGTGGCCGACGGCCGCGGAAGGAAACACTCTGCTGCACACGGATCTTCGGCCGGACAACATGCTGCGACGGCCCGATGGTGCGGTGCTGGCGGTCGATTGGGCGT
The DNA here is from genome assembly GCF_040644075.1 of Nocardia sp. NPDC047038. Lineage (NCBI taxonomy): Bacteria > Bacillati > Actinomycetota > Actinomycetes > Mycobacteriales > Nocardiaceae > Nocardia > Nocardia sp. NPDC047038. Next base: position 662,820 of record NZ_JBEYVQ010000001.1, read on the forward strand.
GGGCTTGCCGGGGCGCCGCGTGGATCGACCTCGTCGCCCTCGCGCCGTCGATCGCGGCCGCCGGTGTGGATCCGGATCCGATCATCGCCACCCATTCAGTGACTCGCGACGTGGACCCCGTGGCGGTCGACGCTTTCGTCTGCGCGCTCGCGGGGTATTGGGCGGCGGCTTGCCGGAAGCCGGGTCCGCCGCGTTCGCCGCGGTTGCGTGAGCATCAGTCGAGGTTTGCCCGGCTCGCCGGAGCGTGGCTGGCGTGTCGTCTCGGCTGGCAATAATCCCAGGAGGTATGGCTCTATCGTCGAAAAACGCAAGGTCACTGGATGTTTGCCGAAGCTTTGGAGGGTGGTGTGTGACCGGATAAATCGGTCAATGGGCGTGTCGCGTGCGCGGAAGTGATCGAATTCGACGCGACCCGGACCACTCTCGGTCACGCTGGGCGTATGTGGATGTTCGGGCAGTGCCGGGACACCGGCGAGGCAAGGCATCGAGGGCGCGACCGAGACGCGTCCACGCTGGTCGGAATGGGGGTCCGGAGAATGGAACAGGTGTCCGAGGCCCGGGTGATTCCGGGCAAAGAACTCCTGCTGGCTGCCTTCCGGGGCTTGCCGCACATGGATCATCCGATGCTGGAAGCGGCCGGAGAACTGGCTCAGCTGCACCAGACACGCGAACGCACTCCCGCGAGCCGGTGCGACAAACTCGACCGGCGTCGAGTGCAACTCGTGCGCGGCATCGACCGCTGGGTCACCCTGGCGACGCCGATCCCGCCGCCGGCCGCGCCCGAACACGCCGAGACCGTGGGCCACATCGTCGACCGGCTGGCCATGCTGGCCGCTCAGGCGTTCGTGGCGCTGGCGCACGCGCCGGAATCGGTCTTCTACGACGCATGGGTCCGAATCGACGAATTGGCCGACGGTTACCAGGATCTCATCGACGACCTGCGTGCCGGAGCCAGACGACTACCCGACGGGCGCTACGACCGCTGGTAGCTACCGACCCCGCCCGAACAGCCGGAACGAGCGGCGGCGCCGACGTGGCAGAGTCGCGTACACCATGGTCATGTCGGCGAAGACCTCCGCCTCCCGCTCGCGATCGGCGCCGAACTCGGCACGGCCGAGGACGTGTTCGATCGATTGCGGCGAAATCGAGGGTAGGACGACGGCCAACGAGGGCGGCAACGGATCGCCGCGTTCTTGGTCGTTGTGGTGACCCAAGAGCATGTGACCGATCTCGTGCAAGATGACGTGATCGGCGTTGCGGCCGGTCGCCGCGGCGTCGTAGACGATGATGTCGTCGTGCTTGCGTGCCACCCACAAGCCGCCTCCGCCGCAACCCGTGTCCGCCAACATCGCCTTGGGCACCGGATGCAGGCTGATCGAGCGTCCGCGATGGGCGGCCACCGCGGCCAGGTAAGCGGTCAGATTCCACGGGTTCGGGAGGGGCACGGTCCGGGTGGCATCGCCGAAACGGGCTTCCATGCTGGTCATCGGCGCCCACCTTACCCATCGGTCGGCGACTAGTCATCTGCGGAATCCGGGCATACCGACAAAAGGTGATCCGCGGCGGGACAACGCGATCGGTCACTCAGCGGATGACCCGCTGTCCAAGGGTTGTGCCCGCATGGCCCGAATGGCCAGGTAGTTCAGGCCCCACAGTGCGACCCCGATGGCCAGCAGCACGCCGGCGATGGCGTACTGCGCCGGATTGCGGTCGGTGAAGGGTGTGACGAGAAAGCCGCAGCTGAGCGCGCCGACGACCGGCAGCGGCGTCGGCGTCTTGAAGTGCTTGTGCGACACAGGGTCTCGGCGCAACACCAGCACCGCGACGTTGACCACCGTGAACACCGCCAGCAGAAGCAGGGCCGTGGTGCCACCGAGTTCGGGTACCTCGCCGACGAACAGGATCAACCCCAGCGCGAGCAGCGTGGTGAAGACGATGGCGGTGACGGGCGTCCGGCGCCGCTGGTGCACGCGGCCGAACGGCCGGGGCAACACGCCTTGACGGGCCATACCGTAGATCAGTCGGCTGGCCATCAGCATGTTGATCAGCGCCGAATTGGCGACGGCGAACATGGTGATGTAGGCGAAGATGTGGGTCGGGAAGCTCGGCGCGCCGACCTGGACCACTTTTAGTAGCGGCGTGTCGCCTTCGCCGAGTTGGTCTGCGGGCACGAGTGCGACCGCGCTGATCGATACCAGGACGTAGATGAGCCCGGTGATGATCAGTCCCGCGAGCAGCACCTTCGGGAAGATGCGGGTGGGCTCCTTGCACTCCTCGGCCATGTTCACCGAGTCCTCGAAACCGACCATCGCGTAGAACGCGAGCGTGGTGGCCACGATGACGCCGCCGACCGCGTTGCGCTCCCCGGTGTCGAATTCGACGATGCGGGAGAAGTCGCCGTCGCCCACGCCCAATGCCCAGCAGCCGATCCCGATGACGATCAGCAGCCCGGTCAGCTCCACACAGGTGAGCACCACGTTGAGCTTGACACCCTCGCTCACCCCGCGCAGGTTGATCGCCGCCACCACGGCCATGAACAGCAGCGCGATCACTGTCACCGCGGTGCCGCTGCCGAGATCCGGATCGAAGGCCTCGGCGAAGTTGGCCGCGAAAGCCCGCGAGGCCGTGGACGCGGAAGTGATGCCGGAACTCATCACCGCGAAAGCGACCATGAACGTGAGGAAGTGGATGCCGAACGCTTTGTGCGTGTAGAGGGCCGCACCCGCGGCGTGCGGGTACTTGGTGACCAGCTCCAGATAGCTGAGACCGGTGATGAGCGCGACCAGGAACGCCACCAGGAAGGGCACCCAGACCGCCCCGCCGACTTCGTTGGCCACCTTGCCGGTGAGCGCGTAGATGCCGGTGCCGAGGATGTCGCCGACGACGAACAACAAGAGCAATCCCGGCCCCATTACCCGTTTGAGTTCGGGCCCGGAGTCGGACGTCGGATCGGCTGTGACTTCGGACATGCGTCCTCCCCTCGGCAGTAGGGCGAGGGTACCCATTCCGATGCGGAATAGTCGTGCACCGGGCCGTATTTCGCCTGGATTTCACCTGCCAGGGGCGGGCTGCTAGCCCTCCCGATCCATCTGCCCCGCGGCCTCCACGATCATGGCCGCGGAGTCGCGCGGGCTCAGCGCCATGGCGCGCAGCTGGTCGAAGATCACGCCGAAGCGACGGATCTCGGAGTGGCCCTCGATCAGCTCGTCACCCGCGATGCCCTCCACATAGACCAGCTCGGGATCGGCGGGGTCGGGGAAGTCCAACAAGGTGAACGAACCCGCCATGCCGGGGTGCGCGCCCGCGTCGAACGGCAGGATCTGCAGGATCACGTTCTTGCGCTTGATCTCTTGCAGCAGTCGCTCGAGCTGCCCCCGCATCACCGCGGGCCCGCCGACGGTGCGGCGGATAGCGGCCTCGTCCAGGACGACCCAGAGTTCGAGCGGGTCGTCCTTGGTCAGGTTGACGGCGCGATCCATCCTCGCCTTCGCCCTGCTCTCCATGACCGACGCCTCCAGCTTCGGCATGGAGGTGTCGATCACGGCGGTGGCGTACTCGTAGGTCTGCAAAAGGCCTGGAATGAACGAGGTTTGGTAGTGCCGCGCGGACAACGCCTCGGACTCGAAATTGATGTAGGCGGCGTAGACCTCCGACACGCTGCCCTCGTAGGCGCGTGACATGCCGGGCTTCAGCGCGTCGGACAGCAGCTCCAGCGCGTCCTCGCGCTGCTCGTCGCCGATGCGGTAGAGGTCGAGCATCGCCATGAGGGTGCGCCGCTGCGGCCGCGCCTGCGCGGTCTCGATCCGGTACAGCGTGGTGACGTTGATCCCGGTCTTCGCGCTGACCTCTTCTTTGCTGAGCTGAGCGTTCTCGCGCATCTCGTGCAGCATCGCCGCCAGCCGCCGCAACCGGACGGTCAGTACGGTGCGCTTGCCTGCCATCAGTCCAACCCCTTCGGTGTGCGCACTTGCTGGAACGTGTTCTGACGTTCGACCTCGAATGCGGCCTGCGTGCAGCGGATCTGTGCCTGGTGTGGGCACAGCAACAGAGACTACCTCCCGTGATGCACCTTATGGTCGGTGTTTTCGTGTGCGTTTACGGCCGCTGGGCGATATCGCGGGGCGAATCGGACCGACCGCTCGGTTACGGGGGTGTGTGGAGACTCGCCGAGCTGTGCGGAGCCGCTTTCCGGGCGGTGGGAACGCCACGCTCGAACGTGATCGCCGGACGACGCCGCGCGTCCGTGCGGGCCGGGAGAGGCCCGGCTGCCGCGCCTGGGCGACGCAACGCGGCCGGTGTGGATTCCGGCTCGGGGCGTGGGCAATAGCGCTGACCGCCCGGTATCACGCCCATTGCGGATTAATTGCCAATGCATTCATACATATGAACTAAGTCCATAGTGTCGAGCTAGAGGGCCTTTTCGTGATGATGCCGAAAGTTTGCCACAATTTGGTTTCATCTCGTGTTCCCGGCCGTGGCCCTCGGGCGCCGATGGATAATGACCGCGTGACGAGGATGGACGACCTCGCGCTGAGAAGCGCCTCCGCGATCGAGAGCGTCATCGCGGGCACGCCGCAGAGCGTGGGCAGCTTCCGCTTCTGGTTCGAGGATCAGCGATGGGAATGGTCGGACGCGGCGGCCGCGATATACGGCTACACCGAGGGGAGTGCGCGACCCAGTACGGAGCTGTTGCTGGCGCACAAGCATCCCGACGACCGCGCTCTCGTCGCCGAGTCCATCGCCTCCGCCGTGCGAACCGGTGAGCCGTTCTGCGGACGTCACCGCGTCATCGACACCGCCGGGCGCACGCACCACGTCATCGTCGTCGCCGATCGCATGCTCGACGACCAGGAGTCGGTGGTCGGCACCGCGGGCTATTTCATCGACGTGTCCGGCACACTCGAGGAGAACCGGCAGGAGATCCTCGACGACACGCTGCCCGAACTGGTGCAATCACGGGCGGTGATCGAGCAGGCCAAGGGTGTGCTCATGGTGGTCTACGGCATCAACGCCGAACAGGCCTTCCGGGTGCTGCAATGGCGCTCCCAGGAAACCAACATCAAGTTGCGGACCCTGGCGCAACAACTGGTCGGCGAGGTTCCCGCGATGGGTGGCGGTCCTGCGGCGCAACGGGCGCGCTTCGACCATCTGCTGCTGACCATGCACGACGTCCTGGCGTCGAAGTGAGCGCCGTACCGGTGACCGATACCCGATAGGCGGCCCTACGGGGAGGTCGCGTCCGGCGACATCGGCACGGAGCACCCTGCGCGTCCCGTACCGGCCGCTTGCCTCCATGCGCCATGTCGACTCTCGAGCCGTGGCGCCGCGCTGCGGACCGAGCTCCCGTTTGCCGCGGTGTCGCCGTCGAATACGCGATTTACCAATGCCATTCAGGGCGCGAGTGTTGCGTGATCTTCGCCCTTCGACCGGTCCCACTACCGATAAGTCGGAGACAATTCATTAGAAGTAACCATAGTGGGAGGGAGTCGTTGTGGTCAGTGAGTACACATCGGCACTCGAGCGGGAAATCGTCGACATGCGCGGGCAACACGAGATGTTGCTGCGGACCGGGCGGCAGTGGTCGTTGCGCGCGATGTTCGGCACACCCGACTGGGACATCATCGACTACTGCCGCGACTTCCGGCCCAATCGGTTCGGGGAGCAAGCCTGTGCGGAGGTGGAACGTTTCTGCCGCGAGCACGGCATCTGGCTCGAGCCCGCGGGCCCGCACTACAACAGCATGACGCCCTATCTGCACCCCGGCGCCGTCAGCGCCGAGCGGATGACGATCATCGGCCTGTACAACGCGATCCTGTTCTGGCTCAACGACACTGTCGGCCGGGAGAAGTTCGGGCACCTCGGCGACGACGAACAGCGACAGGCGCGGATGGCGATCGATCGGCTGTGCGCGCTCCTGTGCACGGGGTCGGCACCGGCGGACGCCACCCCGTTGGAGACCTCGACCTCGGCGTTCCTCACGATGCTGTCCGCCCGCGCGGACGCGGACTGGCTCGATCGGTTCATCGAAGCCACCGTCGCGCACCTGCGGCCCGCGATCCAGGACCAGAACGCCCGGGCGCGCGGTGGGTTGCTCAGCGTCGCGGAGTACATCGATCTGCGGGCTCAGGTCTCGGGTATGTATCCGGCGATCGCGCTGTGCGAGTTCGGCCGGGACGACTATCTGCCCTGGGAGCTGATCCGGCGGACGGGGCTGGCCGGGGATCTCCTCCGGCTGCGGGTGCTGACCGTCGAGATCGGCGCGTTGATGAACGACGTGTTCTCCTTCGAGAAGGAGTGCATCGTCGATCTGGCGGATTTCAACTTGATCCCCGCGGTGTTGCTGAACCACCCCGGATACTCGCTGGAGGACGCCGTGCGGGGCGCCACGGAGATCGTGCGCGCGCGCCTGGCCGAGTTCCGGGAACTGTGCGCGGTCGCCACCGAACGATGCGATCGACTGGCAGCCGCGGACGCCGCCTTGGCGTCCACCGTCGCGACCCACCTCGCCGATCTGGTCGCCTGCGTCCAGGCGACCTGGGTCTGGCAGGTGAAGACTCTGCGGTACAAGGGGGCGTCGATCTTCCGGGAGAACGGGTTGCAGTTATAGCTCCACTCTCACCATTCCTGGGAATGCTTCCAGGCGGCAGTACTCGACGGTCTCGAACATGTGTGGATACGATGCGTCGGGGGCTATCTCCGGCCTGAATGGTGAGGGGGTTGCGGTGGAACAGATCGAACTCGCCAGGATGGCGAACATGTGGTGGCGCGCTCTGCAGGCCGTCGCCGGTGGGTCCGCGTCTGTACCGGACCCCGAGCTCGCGCTACTCGGGATGGTCGAGGAGCTGGCTTCCGGCTTGGAAGCCGAACCCTTCGACGCGAGCGTCGGCAGGCGTGTCGGCGCGTCGCTGGCCTCCGCGGGACTCGACGACCCGGCCGTGCCCAGTACGTCGGCCCAGGTCCTGTACGGGCTGGCCGAACAGGCGACGGCCCCGGAGGCCGGCCGACGGCTCGCGGCGCTGCTCGCGGAGGTCGGTCAGGGATACGAAGCCCAGCGGCGCGCGAACGAGGACGCGCACCGATCCGATGACGAGCGGTTCCGTGTGGTGTTCGACAACGCGGCGATCGCGATCGCCATCGGTGACACCGACGGTACGTTGCTGGATGTCAACCGGGGTCTGGCCGAGATGATCGGAGTCCCGGTGGAAAGCTTGCGCGGGGTGTCGGTCTACGACTTCGCGCACCCCAACGACCGCGAGGGCATCCGCACGCTGGTGTACGAGAAACTGGTCCCGGCCGGTGCGGGCACGGTGAAACTGGAACAGCGCATCCGGCGCGCCGACGACAGCTACGGGTGGGCGTCGTTCGCCATCACCTTCGTCAAGGGCGCGGAGGGGCAGAGCGATTACCTGCTCGCGGTCGGCGAGGACGTCACCGAACAGCACCGGATGCGCGAGGAACTGCACCGGCAGGCCCGGCACGATCCGCTCACCGGGCTGCCGAACCGGCGGCATCTCATCGAACGGATCGACGCGATGATCGACGAGGCGCGCAACGGGGATCGGGCGGGATTGTGTTTCGTCGACATCGACCGCTTCAAGCACATCAACGACCGCTACGGCCACGGCACAGGTGACCAGATATTGACCGCGGTCGCCGGACGCCTGCAGGACAGTGTCCGCGGATCCGGGTGTCTGGTCGCCCGCATCGGCGGGGACGAGTTCGTCGCGCTGATCCCCCCGCCCGCCAGCGATCACCGGGTGGCCACCGTGGCGAACAGCCTGCTCGAGGCGCTTGTCGACCCGATCACGGCCGGTGACCGGCGACTACGCATGTCGATCAGCATCGGCGCGGTCGTCACCGCGGTCGCGGGCGCGGACGCCGAATCGCTGCTCGACGCGGCCGACACCGGCCTCTACCGGGCGAAGGCCGACGGCAAGGGCCGGTGGGTGTTGCACATTCTGGACACCGACACTTCGCTCGGTCCGCAACCGGTGTTGTGAGCGGCGGAAGCGATCCACCGCCCGTCGGCGCGTAACTGTCGCGGCCGAGCGATGTCCGGCGTCCGCGTTCGCGCAGAGGTATCGCGGGCGGGGGGTGGCGACTCAGGCGGCCGATGGCGCTCAGCGGGCCAGCAACCTGCGCAGAAACGCGGGCGGGATCATCGGTCGTTCCTCGTCCCAGAGGCCTTCGCGCAGGTCGTAGTCCAAGCTGTGCAGCAACGACATGATCCAGGGCCCCTCGTCGAGCAGCGGCCGGATGAGACCGGCATCGGCGTACCGGACCACCACCGGGGCCAGCTCGTCCTTGGCCGCTTCGGTCTTTCCCGCCGCCGCGAGGCAGGAGGCGAGCAGCAGCGATGCCTGTGCCGCGGCGCGGGGACGTCGATCGGGGTCGATCGAATCCCGCAGCTGACGGGCGCGCGTGGACGCGGCGGTCACCCTTTTGGCGGCCCCCGAACGCAGCAGCATGCGGATAGCGGAGTCCTCACGCATTTCCGCGGCCATCGTGGCGATACCGCCCTCTCCGGCCGGCGGTTCGGTGACGTAGGTGGCCGTCAGGCCCAGCCGGACCTGCTCGTTGGCCACGCGGGTGGCCAGGCGCGGCAGCTTCATGGCCCGCGCCAACTCGGCGCCTTCGTCCAGCCGTCGCGCGGCGGCGGCCAGGTCACCGCGCAGGGCTTTGATCCGCGCGCCGGTGGCGTAGTTGGCCATCAGCAGGTCGACCGGGCCGCCCTCGGTGCCGAGCCTGCCCGCTTCGTCCAGCAGGCGCTCGGCCGCGGCGAGCTGGTCGCGTTCGTAGAGCAGCTCGCCGAGCAGGGCGCCGGCCAAGCGAGCGGCATAAGACCGCGGGCCCGACGAGGTGGTGGATATCTCGACCGCCGTGCGGAAGCTGTGTTCCGCCGTGGCGATGTCGAGTTGTTCCCTGGCCGCGATGCCGACCAGGCAGTGGCTGTACATCAAGGTGAACGTGCTGCGGTTCTTGCGATAGAAGGGGGTGGCCCAGTCGTTCCACTCCCGTGCCCGCTCGTAGTCGAACTTGGTGATCGCGGAAAACGCGGCGAGGTTGGCGGCCGCGCACAGCGCCCACGGCCCCAACGTGTCGGCCCGGGCCAGGCATTTGCCGACCACGGCGTCCAGTCCTTCCGGGTGGTCGCCGAAGGCGCGCTCCACGCTCTCGATGAGGTCGGCTTCGAGCGCGACATCGGGATCTGCGGCGGGGTCGTTCTCCAGCGACGCCCGCACCAGCCGTAACGCGGCATGCAGTTCGGTGGGCCGCCGCAGCAGCACGTGCGTCCAGGCGACACCGACCTGAAGCATGGGGCGGGCGGCGGCGATGCCGGGCGGGAGCTTGTCGAGCAGTCCCAGGAACGTGGCGAGCTGCCCGTCCTGTACCAGAGCGCGGGATTTCGCCTCGAGGAGGTCGACGGCCATGTCGCCGTCGTCGGCGGCCAGCGCGTGGTCGATGGCCTCGCTGAGCATCCTGTTGTCGCCGAACCACGAGGCCGCCTTGCAGTGCAGTTCGCGCACGCGCTCGGGATGGTCGCGCTCGAGGCGCTGGCGCAGGAACTCCGCGAACAGATGGTGGTAGCGGAACCATTCGCCGACTTCGTCGACGCGGCGCAGGAACAGGTTGCGGCGTTCGAGATTCTCGAGGAGGGCCTGCCCGTGCGGGTCCCCGGTCAGCGCCGTGGCGAGGCCGCCGGAGATCCGTTCGGGAAGCGAGGTGGCGAGCAGGACCTCGCGCAGTTCGGGCTCGACGGTGTCGAGCACGTTCTCGGCCAGGTACTCCGCGATGGCGTGATGACGCCCGGACAGGTGAGCGATCAGCGAGGCCGGATCGGGATGCTCGCGCAGCGACAGCGAGGCCAGTTGCAAGGCCGCCGCCCAGCCCTCGGTGTAGTCGCGCAGCTCGGCGCTCTCGGTGTCGGCCAGGGTGAGACCGGTCTGCTCGGTGAGGAAGGCCCGCGCCTCCCCGGCGTCGAAACGCAGTGCGGCGGCGTCGATTTCGACGAGTTGGTGACGAACGCGCAGGGTGCCCAGCGGCAGGCCCTCCAGCGATCGGCTGGTCAGGATGATCTGCAGGTGCCGCGGCCCCTGGTCGATCAGGTAGAGCAGGGCATCGACCGCGGCGGGGTCGGTGATCCGGTCCCAGTCGTCGATCACCAGGGCGAACCGCTCGTCGCGTTCGTCGATGGCGTTGATCAGCGTGGTGAGCACGTAGCGCGCCGCGCTGGTGTCGCCCTCTTCGAGGACCGGGGCAAGGCCGGGCGCCAGCGCGGGGCTCACGCGGTTGAACGCCTCGATCAGGTGGGTCAGCAACCACACCACGTTGTTGTCGTCGCGGTCGACGTTCAACCAGGCCACGGCCACTTTCTCGGTGTCGGCGAGACGCTTGGCCCACTGGGCCGCGAGCGTGCTCTTGCCGAACCCGGCCGGGGCGTGGATGACGGCGAGGCGGGGCCGCGGCTCGGTCTGCAACGCGTCGATGAGGCGCTCGCGCTGGACCAGCGGCCGGGTGGACATCGCCGGGCGGAACTTGGTCTCGGGTGTCGGCGGCGTCTTGGGGTGGGGAGTGGGAAAACGCGCTGTGGCGGTGAGCGGCCGCGTGCTGAGGTCTTCGGGCGCGGGCTGCTCGCCGGTGGGCAGGGTCATGTGCTCGACCGGCATGTCGTTACCGCGCTGGATCTCGCGCAACATCTCGCCGAAGGCGGCGGCCGAGGGCGGACGATCCGCGGGATTGTGCGCCATGCTGGCCTCGATGGCGGCCGCGACCTCGTCGGGGATGCCGTCGAGCCGCAGGTCCGGCAGCGGATCGGCGGAGATGCGCAGGAACTGCGCGACGATCTGCTCACCGGAACGTCGCTCGTAGGCCGCGTGGCCGGTGATCATGGCGAACAGCGTCGCGCCGAGCCCGTAGACGTCCGAGGCCACGGACGGAACGCCGGAGCGCAGCACCTCCGGGGCGGTGAACGCGGGCGAGCCGGTCACCACTCCCGTGGTGGTCTCGAAACCACCTTCGACGCGGGCGATCCCGAAATCGGTCAGTTGAGGCTCGCCGTAGTCGGTGAGCAGCACGTTCCCCGGTTTGATGTCGCGGTGCAAGATCCCGGCCCGGTGCGCGGTCTCCAGAGCGCCCGCCAGCTTGACGGTGATCCCGATCGCCTCGGGCAACGGCAGAAAGCCTTCCCGGCGGATACGGTTCTCCAGCGAACCGTGCGAGTGATACGGCATCACCAAGTAGGGGCGTCCGCTGCGGGTGGTGCCCACTTGGAGGATCGGCACGATGTTCGGATGCCCGGACAGGGCGCCCATGGCCTGCTGCTCGCGCAGGAATCGCTCGACGTTCTCCGGCTCCAGATCCGGCCGGGCGGTGAGGACCTTGACCGCGACGCTGCGGTTCAACGCCCGCTGCCTGCAGCGGTAGACGACGCCGAACCCGCCTTTGCCGATCACTTCGGGGTCGTCGAGACCCGCGCCCTCCAGTTCCCGCTCGATACCTGGAGGTCGATCGTGCTGTGCGGCGAACGGGTCCGAACCTGCCATGGCCCTGCTCTTGTCGGCTGTCTGTGGTCCTGCGGTAGATACCCAGTTTATGCCCAGCGAACCCTTTCCCTGGTTATTACGTCTGATATAGACCATGAGGTGGGAGCGGTATTATCGCCGGTTTCGGGGGCGGGCGCGGTGTGGCTGACGCGACTCGGCAATATCTGTCCGTCGCGATGGAAGTCGCTGTCTCGCACCGTTTGTCGCGAAAGTCCCTTTCCACGGCGCGCGTCATAGCGGGGGTGCCCGGGGCGCTATGACGTATGTCAGAATCCGCGCATGACCATCGACGTCTGGGCGCAGCATCCGACTCGGCGATTCCTCGCCCACGACATGTTCGCCTCGCTGCGGCGGTGGACCGGGGCCGTGATACCGACCGACGAGATCCCGCTGTCGTTCACTCTCGACGCGATGGATGCCGCAGGCGTCGACCGAGCGCTCATCTCGGCGTGGCACGCGCCGGAAGGCGTCCTCATCTCCAACGACGAGGTCGCGGCCTGGGCGGCCGAGGCGCCGGAGCGCCTGCTCCCCATCGCGTCGGTGGATCTGCGCAGGCCGATGGACGCGGTACGGGAGCTGCGCCGCCGCGTGGACCAGGGCTTCAAGGGGCTGCGGGTGCTCCCGTGGCTGTGGGAAGTGCCCCCGACCGATCGGCGCTTCTATCCTTTGTTCGCCGCGTGCGTCGATGCGGGAATCCCGTTCTGCACGCAGGTCGGGCACACGGGACCGTTGCGGCCGTCGGAAACCGGGCGCCCCATCCCGTACATCGATCAGGTCGCGCTCGACTTCCCGGAGCTGACGATCGTCTGCGGGCATATCGGCTATCCGTGGACCGAGGAGATGATCGCGGTCGCACGCAAGCACGAGAACGTCGTCATCGATACCTCGGCGTACACGACGAAACGCCTTCCCGCGGAACTGGTGTCGTACCTGAAGTCCGGTAGCGGCCGCCGCAAGGTGTTGTTCGGTACGAATTATCCGATGATCTTCCCGCAGCACGCGCTCGACGGCCTCGCCGCGCTCGGCCTGGACGACGAGACTCGCGAGCTGTATCTGGGCGGCAATGCCCGACGCGTTTTCGGACTGGCCGGTTGACCGACTAGCGCGGCGGCGTGTCGGCGGTGTGTTGCGCGGCGTTCCGCGGCTGGGGGCCATAGGATTCCCCGGCGCGCATCGTGAGGAGGTCGAATGCTCTGGGTTGTACAGGTGTTCGCCGTCGCGGCCGCCTTACTCCATGTCGGCATCTTCGTCATGGAGTCTGTGCGGTTCGGCGACCCCAAGGTGTACCAGGGGGTATTCCGGGTTTCCGGAGCCGAACTGCCCGCGGCGCGGCCGTGGGCGTTCAATCAGGGTTTCTACAACCTGTTCCTCGCGGTGACGACACTGGTCGGCGTGGCCATCCTGCGGACGGTGCCCGCGGCGGGATGGGCGCTGGTGCTCGCCGGTTGCGGATCGATGCTGGCCGCGGCGGTGGTGCTGGTGGCGCACGACCGCCGGTTCGCCAGGGGCGCGGTGGTGCAGGGCGCCTTGCCCGCGCTGACGTTGCTCGCCGCCGTGACCCAGCTGTGAACGTGGCCGCGTAGTCGGCGAGCGGCTGAGGAGCGGTGCGACGCTTCGGTATCGGCGCGCGTGGCAAGGCGCCCGGCGAGGGGCTTCCCACGTCGTAAGGAAGATCGACAGCGCACTGTCGGCTACCGAAGGTGCACGGCAGTGGGCGAATTCGTGCGCACGGGCCGGCGACCGGCCGAGCGGGCGGCCGGAAATGGGGAACGAGTGGTGGTGCTCGTCATCGCCGAACCGGCGCCGGAAGCGCTCGATCGGTGAGCCGAAAAAGGTTGCGACCAGTCTGCTCTGGGCCTCCGCGCGCCGTATGGAGCCCTTGACCGCAGAAATGCAGACGCAATCTTGCGTTCTTGCATCTGTACGTGCATGATCCAGCTAGCCTAGTTGTGACAACCCATCCGATGGCCGGGATAACCGAATCGAGAGCCAATTATGTTGGTACAAAGAGCGTTGGGGTCGGGTCAACTCGGAGTGCGGGGGTGAGCGCGCCGACGGTCGGCGCCTTACCGACCGCGCCGCAGTTGTTGTGCGCTTTCCAGGGACGGCGTTTCCAAGACCGGGAACTGCTGCGGTCCGCACACGCACTCGCCGAGCTGCACCAGCGCCGCGCGCAGGTGGTGGACGCCGCACTCATCGCCGAAATCGACTGTCGGCGACTCGAACTGGTCGACGACATCAACGACTGGGTCGCGCAGGAGATCCCGCAGCATCGCAACGGCGCGTCGTTGCACACCGAAAGCCTCGGCGCCGTGGTGGACCGGATGGCGCGTAGCTGGGTGGATGCCAATCAGGTCATCCACGTCGAGGGCGGGCGCAGCGACAATACCCATAAACATTGGTACCAACTGGCCGAGCTCGTCGACGGGTACACTGACCTGGTAACCGACGTGGCCGGTGGCCGCCGCCGTTTGCCCGAACAATGAGTTCGTCGCGACGGTGGTCTCGTCCGCGGTAGTGACACTGCCCCGCAGCGTCACTCGTCCGAATGGCGACGTCCCGGCGCCGAGTCCCACGACCGGCGGCTCCAGCCGGGCGCTCATGTCGCCGGCACAGTGACGGCGGGCGCAACGGGGCGCCCCGCCCGGCGTGCCGCGTGGTCGACTGGCGCGGCACGCCCGTGACGGATTCGCCTGCGTGGCAATTATTCAGCGACTGCGACTCGGTTGGCCGCGCGCGCTGCCCGGCGGGCGCGGCGCCGGCGCAGATAGCGACGGATCCGGCTCGCGCAGAAATACACCAGCGCCAGACCGATGACGAGCAGCACCGCCGCGATCACCGCCGCCGCCAGAGGGTGGAACACGGCCAGGGTGACCACACCCGCGACGGTCACGTCCTCGGCGGTGCTGACCACGATGTTGCTGGCGGGCTCGGGCGAGGTGTTGACGGCCATGCGCGTTCCGGCCTTCACCAGGTGGCTCACCAGCGCGGCGGTACCGCCCACCGCACCCGCGGCGAGCTGCGGCAGCGAACCGTCCTGTCCGGCCAGGAGAGCCGCGACCACGGCGCCCGCGATCGGCCGCACCACGGTGTGCAGAGCGTCCCAGAACGAGTCGAGATACGGGATCTTGTCCGCCACGGCCTCGATCAGGAACAACGCTGCCGCCGCGATCAGGACATCGGTGCGCTGCAACCCTTCCGGTACCGAATCGGTGAATCCGAACCGGCCCAAGATCCCGAGCAGCAGGACCACCGCGTATGCGTTGACTCCGCTGGCCCAGCCTGCGGTGAAGATGAGAGGTAGTGCGGACACGCGCCCACGGTAGGGGGACCGGGAGTGCAGTGTCGGCGGCGTGATCTCATTGCCAGGCTGCCGAGCTGAGCAAGGGGGTGGACTCCGCTGCCCGCAGCGGCTACCGGGTTGGGGGCGGCCCTACATGCTCGACTCAGAGGCAGTGCATGCCCATTCCGCACGATCACGGACCGGCAGGCTAGCCGAGGTCCTTGCGGCCCTGCTCGATGAAGTCGCTGACCAAAGAATCGAGCTTGTTGATGAAATTCATGAGCACCGTATCGAGGGCGGCGCCGTCGAGCTTCCGTTCATCGCTGTCGGAAGGGGCCTCGGCCCTGACCGTGTATTTCTGTACGAAGGGCATGTAGTGCTTGTCCAGCAATTCTTTGGTCTCTTCGGGAAATTTGGCCAACAGGTGGATCATGTCTTCGCTGGATGTCATGGAGGCGATATAGAGAGTGGACAGGAACTTGTTCATGCGCTGACTGAACTCAACTGTCGCGGAGCGGAAGCCGTCGAGGTTGTCCACGCGAAGGAGACCGGCCATCTTTCCCGTCTGCTCCACGAAATTGAAAGTGCTCGAAAGAAATTCGTAGTATGACTTTTGGCGATTCTCGCGAGTCACCTGTATCAACGCTAGTTGCTGGTCTCTGTCCGCCTTGTTGACCGTGACGTACACGGCCGCCGACGCCGACACGATGCTGGAGATGAGCGCAGCGCACAGGGCCGCTATGAGCGCGTAGCGTCCACTTCTGGTGGTCGCGTCCGCGTCGCGCGGGTGCACGTCCTCTTGCGCGGCCGACGCGGTCGTGGAGTTTTCATCGGCCTGGTCGGGGGGGATCTCGGGCGACGAAGCCGCTTCATTTCTGTCTCGGTGCGGTGGAGAAGCTGGTTCAGTGGCCATTTTCACTCCCACCGGAAGAGGGCTTTCGGTCGACAGATGATCTTATGTGGATGGAGGACGTGGTCGGCGGAATTACTCGCTCGGGTGTCACCTATGCCGACGTGCCGGGGATGGCTCGTTCCGAGGGTGTGCCCTATGAGCACGGTGCCGTGGTCCGGCCCTGTTCCCGCAGGCCCTCGGCACCGCTGGGGTCGGCCGATTACGCTGTTCGCTATGTCTGTCCGCACCCGCAAGCCTCTCGTCCCCGGTACGTTGTCGCCCACCCGTGAAGTCCCGCGCGCCATCGAGCGCCCGGAATACGCGTGGAAGAAGACCGCCAACGAGGGACGCGAGCCCTGGGTGCAGACCGCTGAGACGATCGAGAAGATGCGCATCGCGGGCAAGATCGCCGCGCAGGCGCTGGAGGAGGCGGGCAAGGCGGTCGCCCCCGGTGTCACCACCGACGAGCTGGACCGCATCGCGCACGAGTACATGTGCGACCACGGCGCCTACCCGTCGACCCTCGGTTACAAGGGTTTCCCGAAGTCGTGCTGCACCTCGCTGAACGAGGTCATCTGCCACGGCATTCCGGACTCGACCGTGATCGAGGACGGCGACATCGTCAACATCGACGTCACCGCCTACATCGACGGCGTACACGGCGACACCAACAAGACCTTCCTCGCCGGTGACGTCGACGAGGAGGTGCGCCTGCTCGTCGAGCGGACCGAGGAGGCCACCATGCGGGCCATCAAAGCGGTGCGTCCCGGTCGGGCGCTGAACGTGATCGGCCGCGTCATCGAGTCCTATGCCAACCGTTTCGGCTACGGCGTGGTGCGCGACTTCACCGGCCACGGCGTCGGCCCGACCTTTCACAGCGGGCTCGTGGTGCTGCACTACGACCAGCCCGCGGTGGAGACCATCATCGAACCCGGCATGACGTTCACCATCGAGCCGATGATCAACCTCGGCGGCATCGACTACGAGATCTGGGACGACGGCTGGACCGTGGTGACCAAGGACCGCAAGTGGACCGCGCAGTTCGAGCACACCTTGGTGGTCACCGATTCCGGGACCGAGATCCTGACCCTCCCGTGACCGGGGGCCCGGCCGTGCGCCGGAAGACCGGCCCGCGATGAAGGGCGCTCTGCTGGTCGCGGGCACGACCTCGGACGCGGGGAAGAGCGTCGTCGTGGCCGGGATCTGCCGGATGCTGGCGCGGCGCGGCGTGCGGGTCGCGCCGTTCAAGGCGCAGAACATGTCCAACAATTCCGTGGTCACGCTCGACGGCGGGGAGATCGGGCGGGCGCAGGCGTTGCAGGCTCAGGCGTGCGGGCTGGAGCCCAGCGTGCGGTTCAATCCCGTCCTGCTCAAGCCCGGCAGCGACCGCCGTTCCCAGCTGGTGGTGCGGGGCAAGGCGATCGGCACCGTCGGCGCCGAGGACTACTTCCGGCATCGGCGGGAATTGCGCGATGTGGTCGCCGCGGAACTCGCCGCGCTGCGCGCCGAATTCGACGTGGTCGTCTGCGAAGGCGCCGGATCGCCCGCCGAGATCAACTTGCGCGCGACGGATCTGGCGAACATGGGCCTCGCGCGCGCGGCGGGACTGCCGGTGCTGCTGGTCGGGGACATCGATCGCGGCGGCGTGCTCGCCCACCTGTTCGGCACCGTCGCCATCCTGGAACCCGAGGACCAGCAACTGATCTCGGGTTTCATCGTGAACAAGTTCCGCGGCGCGGTGGAGCTGCTACAGCCGGGACTGGAGCGTCTCACCGAACTCACCGGTCGCCCGACCCTCGGTGTGCTGCCGTACGCCGAAGACCTCTGGATCGACGCGGAGGACTCGCTGGGCACCCTCGCCGACGCGCCGGTGGGCCGCCCCCTGCCGCCGGTGGGCGAGGAATGGCTGACCGTCGCCGTGATCCGGCTGCCGCGCATCTCCAACTCCACCGACGTCGAGGCGCTGGCCTGCGAACCGGGCGTCGCGGTGCGCTGGGTGATCGAGCCGTCCCGGCTGGCGAACGCCGATCTGGTGGTGCTGCCCGGCAGTAAGGCGACGGTGTCGGATCTGCGGTGGTTGCGGCGTACCGGCATCGCCGACGCGCTGGTGGCGCGCGCCGCCGCGGGCGGGCCGATCCTGGGCGTGTGCGGCGGATACCAGATGCTCGGCACCCGCGTTCTCGACCGCGTCGAGTCCGGCGCCGGTGCGGTGGACGGGCTCGGGCTGCTCGACCTCACCGTCGATTTCGCCGAGCCGAAGGTGTTGCGCCGCAGCGCGGGGCACGCGGCGGGCGTCGCCGTGCGCGGTTACGAGATCCATCACGGCCGCGTCACGCACCGTGGCGACCCGGCGTGGCTCACGATCGACGGCGAGCCGGAGGGCAGCGTCCGCGGCGCGGTGTGGGGCACCCACCTGCACGGGCTGCTCGAGTCCGACGAGTTCCGCCGCGGGTGGCTCCGCGCGGTCGCCGCCGCGGCGGGCCGGTCGGGATTCGCTGTGGCCGAAGATGTTTCGGTCGCGGGGGTGCGAGCCGCGCAACTCGATCTGCTGGCCGACCTGATCGAAGCTCACCTCGACCTCGCCGCGCTCGAGCGCCTGGTCGCCGAGGGCGCGCCCGCCGGTCTGCCGATCATGGCCACCGACGTGGTGCTCGCGAGCGACCGTATCGGTTGACGGGAGGCACCCCGCGCCTTACCTTGCAGTAAGGAATTCGGCTCCAGGTAAGGCTGGGTCGAGCGAGTGCGGTCGGGTGCGAGGATGATGGCGGCGGAGAAGAGACCCAACAGCCGAGGGGCCAATGTGGTGTCGGCGACGGTGACCAGTAAGGGGCAGATCACCATCCCGATCGACGTGCGTGTGGCGATGGGATTGCGTACCGGAGTGCGGGTCGCCTTCGTCCCCACGCCCAGCGGCACCTACGAACTGGTGCCCGAAACGCGCACGATCAAGTCGCTGAAGGGCATCGTGGGCTGGTCCGGCTCGCCGATCGGCCTCGCGGAGATGAACGAGGCCATCGCGGGCAACGTGGTGGAAGGGAAGGCGCAATGATCGGCCTGGACGCGAACGTGCTGATCCGCTACCTCACCCAGGACGACCCGGAGCAGTCCGCCCGCGCCAATCAGGTGATCGACGGGCTCAGCGAGAGCAAACCCGGCTACATCACGATGATCGTGCTCGCCGAGATCCACTGGGTGCTGCGCCGCGGCTACAAACAGGATCCCGAAGCGGTCACCGACGTGTTGCTCGGACTGCTCGATTCCAGCGAGATCGTGGTCGAGCGCGCCGACACCGTGCGCCTGGCGCTGCGCCGGGCCGCCGACGGCGCGGACTTCGCCGACGCGCTGATCCAGCAGCTCGGCCAGGAGGCCGGGTGTGACCTGACCGTCACCTTCGACCACAACGCAGGTGAGCGGGCCGGGATGCGCCTGCTCGCCTGATTCCGCCACCCCGGACCCGCCGCCACGGCGCCGCGAGCCGTGTAGCGTGAATCGGCATGGAATCTCGGCAGATCACGGTGGGTGACCGGGCGTGGACCGTGCGGATCGACGGACCGGAATCCCGGCACAGCGTGCTGCTGCTGCCCGACGCGGGCGAGCCGGCGGACGTCTTCGATCGGGTGTGCGCTCGCCTGCACACCTCGGATCTGCGCACCTTCGCGGTGGAGTCGATCGACGGCCTCGACGCGGCCGGTGTGACCGCGATCCTCGATGAGCTGGGGTTGCCGTGGGTCAACGTGGCCGGATGCGGCGCGGGTGCCGTGCTGGCCTGGCAGGCGTGCGCACACGGCTTCGGCCGCTTCCAGAGCCTGGTCGTGGCCGATCGCGGCCACCCGGCGACTCCCGGCGCCGACGGAACGGTGGTGGATGCGTCCACCGGTCCGGTCGAGGTGCCCACCACGCTCTTGGTGACCAAGAATCTGCCGCGCTCGGTGGCCGACACGTCGGGGCGGTTCGTCTACGGCGAATTCCGGGTGGTCGAGGTCGACGTCACCGACGTGGCCACCGAAGCCGACCACGAGCTGGCCACCGAGATCGTGCTACGCACCAGCCTCTGGTGACTTCGCGCCCTGGTAGTCCGCGAGCCAGTCGAGCCAGCTGTCGAGCTCGCGGAACGCCTGGGCCAGCGGTTCCGGGCCGGACAGGAACACGTCGTGCTTGGCGCCGTCGATCGGCACCATGTTGGTGCGGTCGCCAAGGCAACCCGACCAGCGCTGGATCTGTTTGACGTCGAGCACCGCGTCGGCCACGGCCACGGCGGGACCGTACTGTTTGGCGAACTTGGTCATCCGGGAGCGCAGGATCAGGGAGGGCACCCCGATGTCCAGGCCCTGGTGCAGCCGCGCGTGGCCGTTGCGGATCGCGCGCAGCCAGCCGAGCCGGACCGGGAAGCCCTGCAACGGCTTCCAGTCCAGGTTGTACTCCCACTCACCGGACGCCGAGTGGTGCAGGCTGTCGCCGTAGGTGCTGATCTTGCCGCCGGGCAGCTGGACCATCTTCCGGAACCGTCCCACGGCCTTGATGATCGGCGTTCCGATGCTCCGGTAGTACGCGGGACCCTGCAGGTCGAACCACGGGCTGTTGAGCACGACGCCGGTGATCCCCGCGGCGGCCGTGCCCTGGGCCCGATTGAGCCGGTCCAGCCAAAGCGACACGACCAGGCCGCCGGTCGAGTGGGCGTTGAGCACGACGGGAGCACCGGTCTCGGCCCGGACGATCCGCAGCGACTCCGCCAGCTCGCGGTCGTAGAAAGCGAGATCCGTCACATAGTGGGGGGTCTGCCCTTCACGCAGCGACCGCCCGCATTTACGCAGGTCGAGAGCATAGAACTGGAACCCGCGCGCGGTGAAGTGCTCGGCCAGGTGCTCCTGGAAGAAGTAATCGGTGAAGCCATGGACATAGAGCACCGCGCCCGCGGTCTGCTCGACGTCGCCGGACGGGACGTAGCGCACCAGCGTGGCGACCACCTCGCCCTCGCCGTCGGGGTCGGGACCGAGGTCCAGCGTGCGCTGCTGATAGCGCGGGCCAAGGACGTCGGGGCGCCAGCCTGCGCCATCCGGGGAGGTGCTGACCGGCTCGGCAAGCGACTGTTCGTTCGTCACGCGACCAATCTATTGGACAGTGTCGAACGCGGACAGTCCGCGGCCGCCGCCCGGCCGCCGAAGTGACGACCGTCTCTGTCGCATTCCGCACATTCCGCAGGTTCGCTGCGGGGTGGCGGCGTGGTGAGGTGCACAATTGGGCTTAGGTGAACGGCGGGTAACCTGACTCCCGCCATGCCGTTCGGAACCGGCGGACGCCGGAACCGAGCCACAACTACACCGTGCCCAGGCTGGTCCACCCGCCCGGTGGGCCCGCGCAGACAAGGAAGTCGATCTACCCGTGCCGAACGCTGCCATGACTGAAAAGACCGATGTAGTACTCATCGGTGCCGGCATCATGAGTGCCACCCTCGGCGCGCTGCTGCGGCAGCTGCAGCCGGACTGGTCGATCTCCCTGTTCGAGCGGCTCGACGCCGCCGCCGCGGAGAGCAGCGATCCGTGGAACAACGCGGGCACCGGACACTCGGCGCTGTGCGAGCTGAACTACAGCCCGCAGGCGCCCGACGGCTCGGTGGACATCACCAAGGCCGTCGACATCAACGAGCGCTTCCAGGTCTCCCGCCAGTTCTGGTCCTACGGCGTGGAGAACGGCATCCTGCGCGATCCGTCCGCCTTCATCAACCCCATCCCGCACGTCAGCTTCGTGCACGGCGCCGACAACGTGCAGTACCTGCGCAAGCGGTACGAGGCGCTGGCGCCGCACCCCCTGTTCGAGGGTATGGAGTACATCGACAGCCCCGACGAGTTCTCCCGCCGCCTGCCGCTGATGGCGCGCGGGCGCGACTTTTCCGATCCGATCGCGTTGAACTGGACCGACGGCGGCACCGACATCGACTTCGGCTCGCTCACCCAGGAACTGCTCGCCTACCTCGGCGCCTCCGGCGCCGACCTGGCCTTCGGGCACGAGGTGCGTGACCTGTCCAAGCAGTCCGACGGCTCCTGGCTGGTCACGGTCCGCAACGTACGCACCCGCGAAAGTCGCACGCTGATCAGCAAATTCGTCTTCGTCGGCGCGGGCGGCGGCGCGCTGCCGCTGCTGCAGAAGGCGAATATCAAGGAAGCGAAGGGCTTCGGCGGGTTCCCGGTGAGCGGTCAGTTCTTCCGCTGCGTGAACCCGGCGCTGATCAACCAGCACGAGGCCAAGGTGTACGGCAAGGCCGCGGTCGGCGCTCCGCCGATGTCGGTGCCGCACTTGGACACTCGCGTCATCAAGGGCAAGCCGGGCCTGCTGTTCGGCCCGTACGCGGGCTGGACGCCGAAGTTCCTCAAGGACGGCAAGAACACCGACCTGTTCAAGTCGGTGCGGCCGAACAACATCTTCTCGCTGCTCGGCGTCGGCGTCACCGAACTCGGCCTGACCAAGTACCTGATCAGCGAGCTGCTGAAGTCGGAGGCGGGCAAGGTGATCACGCTGTCGGAGTTCATCCCGCGCGCCGAGGCCAAGGACTGGGAGCTGATCACCGCGGGCCAGCGCGTGCAGGTGATCCGGCGCAAGGGCGCGGGTGGCGTGCTCGAGTTCGGCACCGCCGTGATCGCCGCCCAGGACGGCACGATCGCCGGTCTGCTCGGCGCGTCCCCGGGCGCCTCCACCTGCGTGACCGCCATGCTGGACGTGCTGCAGCGGTGCTTCCCGCAGGAGTACGCCGAATGGACGCCGAAGCTGAAGGAGATGGTGCCCTCGCTTGGCGTCAAGCTCTCGGAGGACCCGGCGCTGTTCCACGAAGTGTGGGATTGGACCTCCAAGGCGCTCAACCTCGTCGACGGCGGCGACAACACGCCGAGACGTGCAGGGGTCGCGGCGAACGCCTAGGTTGTGATAGCAAGGCGCGATGATGTCAACGGTTGCTCTCAAACGCTCCTGGGCGCAGGATCTCGATACCGCGACGCTCTACCAGCTGTTGAAACTTCGCGTCGAAGTCTTCGTCGTCGAACAGAAGTGCGCGTACCCCGAACTGGACGGGAAGGACCTGCTTCCCGAGACCCGGCACTTCTGGCTCGATGACGAGGGCGAGGTCATCGCCACGCTGCGGTTGTGCGAAGAGCACCGCGACGGTGTGAAGAGCTTCCGCATCGGCAGGCTCTGCACCGCGGTCCCCGCTCGCGGACACGGGTACACCACGCGACTGCTGCAGGCGGCGCTGGCCGAGGTGGGCTCGGCGACGGTTCGCCTGAGCGCGCAGAGCTACCTGATCGACCTGTACACCAAGCACGGCTTCAAGGTCGACGGCCCGGAGTTCGAGGAAGACGGCATCGCGCACGTGCCGATGCGCAGGGGAGGCGAGTAGCCACTCCGTCCGCCATTCGCACCCGCTCCGGAAGTCTCCGGGGCGGGTGCGGCGCTTTCGGGGCCCGCCCGCATCGGTTCTGAATCGAAGGGCCCTGTCGGATGTGTGCGGGCGCGCCCTTAGAGTTGGGGCGTGTCCCTGTCCCATGCCGAAACAGTGCCTACGTCCGATCAGCGCGGCCGAACACTTTCCACCTCGGACGGTGAGGCGGGATTTCCCTTCTCGGCGGTGGTCGGGCAGGAACGGCTGCAACTGGCGCTGATTCTCTGCGCGGTGCATCCCGGTATCGGCGGCGTGCTGGTGCGCGGCGAGAAGGGCACCGCGAAATCGACCGTGGTGCGCGCGCTGGCGCAGTTGCTGCCGCCGGTGGTGGACGAGACCGGCGCGCGGCCCGCTCGCTTGGTGGAGTTGCCGGTGGGCGCGACCGAGGACCGCGTGGTCGGCTCGCTGGACTTGGAGCGGGTGCTGCGCGACGGGGAGCAGGCGTTCCGTCCCGGCCTGCTGGCCGCCGCCCATCACGGTGTGCTGTACGTCGACGAGGTCAATCTGCTGCACGACCATCTGGTGGACGTGCTGCTGGACGCCGCGGCGATGGGCCGGGTGCACATCGAGCGCGACGGTGTGTCGCATTCGCACCCGGCGCGATTCGTTCTGGTAGGCACCATGAATCCAGAAGAGGGCGAGCTGCGTCCACAGCTGCTGGACCGATTCGGGCTGACCGTGTACGTGGCCGCCTCCCGGGACGTGGACGTGCGGATGGCGGTGGTGCGCCGCAGGCTGGACTACGAGGCCGACCCGGCCCGATTCGCCGCCGGGTACGCCGAGGCCGACCAGGCAGTGGCCGAACGGATTCTTGCCGCTCGCGACCGGCTGGGACAGGTGGCGCTCGACGATGTGGAGCTGCGCCGGATCGCCGCGCTGTGCGCCGCGTTCGACGTCGACGGCATGCGCGCCGACCTGGTCGTCGCGCGCACCGCGACAGCGCACGCCGCATGGCGCGGCGGCGACGCGGTGACCGAGGACGACGTGCGGGTGGCCGCCGAACTGGCGTTGCCGCACCGGCGCAGGCGCGATCCGTTCGACGAGCCCGGCATCAGCGAGCAACAGCTCGACGACGCCATGCGCGACGCCGCCGCGGAGGCGCAACGCGAACAGCCGTCGTCCGCGCAGCAGGACGCCGGGGAGGCCGACGGTGCGGTGACGGACGACGAAAGACGGGCTCGTCCCGGGGACGACCCGGACGACCCCCTACCGCCGGAGGGTCCGGGCGGAGGCCATGAAGACCCGTCGCCGCCGGACGGTCCGGGTGGCGGGCGCTCGGGTGAAGGTCGTACCGGCACACCGGTTTCCGCTGGTGCGCGGACACCGCGCTGGGAAGTGCCCGGAGTCGGCGATGGCGCTCCGGGGCGCCGCTCACGCGCGGAATCCCGGCACGGGCGAGCGGTGCGTTCCAGCACCGACACCTCCTCTGGGCTGCACCTGCTCGGCACCGTGTTCGCGGCCGCGCCGCATCAGCATGCGCGCGGGCGGGTCGCCGGGCCGTTGCGGCTGGCCGCCGAGGACCTCCGTGGTGCGTATCGGGAAGGCCGCGAAGGGAATCTGGTCGTGTTCGTCGTCGACGCCTCCGGCTCGATGGCCGCCCGCGACCGGTTGTCCGCGGTCACCGGCGCGGTCGTCACGCTGCTGCGCGATGCCTACCAGCGCCGCGACAAGGTCGCCGTCGTCACCGTGCGGGGTGCCGAGGCCGAACTCGTGCTGCCGCCCACCTCGTCGGTCGACATCGCGGTGCGCCGGTTGTCCGGGATGCGCACGGGCGGGAAGACGCCGCTGGCCGCGGGCCTGCTGAAGGCGCGCGAGATCGTGCTGCGCGAGCGGGTGCGGGATCCGCGCCGCAGGCCCATGCTGGTGCTGCTCACCGATGGTCGCGCCACCGGCGGCGCGGACCCGGTTCCCCGCGCCCGCGCCGCGGCCCGCTTGCTCGCCAGGGACGCGGTCACCTCGATCGTGGTCGACTGCGAACGCGGCATGATCCGCCTCGGTCTCGCCGCGGATCTGGCTCGCGACCTGCGCGGCGGATATCTGCGGTTGGCCGAGCTGACCGGCGATGCGGTCGCCGATGTCGTGCGGTCGAGTTCCGCACGCCCGAGTGGTGCGGTTCGAGCGGCGTGACCACGACTTTCGATCGGCGTGTCCGCTACGTGCCGCTCGGCGGCACTCGCCTGGTAGGCGGCGCGATCGGTCGAGCGAGCACGCGCCCGTTCGGTCCGGGCCGGTTGTGTGAGGTCGTGGCTTCCGACCTGGACACGCTGTAGGTCGAGAGCAAGGAGATTCGATGCCCAAGGGTGTTCCCGAGACCGTTCCCGACGACGGACTGACCACGCGGCAGCGGCGCAACCAGCCGGTGCTCGCCGTGCACACGGGGCCGGGCAAGGGCAAGTCGACGGCCGCGTTCGGGATGGCGCTGCGGGCCTGGAACCAAGGTTTCGACGTCGCGGTGTTCCAATTCGTGAAGAGCGCCAAATGGAAGGTCGGGGAGGAAGCCGCCTTCCGCGCTCTCGGCACACTGCACGAGCAGACCGGCGCGGGCGGGCCGGTCGAATGGCACAAGATGGGCGAGGGCTGGTCCTGGACCCGCAAGCAGGGCACCGAAGACGACCACGCCGCGGCCGCGCTGGCGGGCTGGCAGGAGGTCGCCCGCCGCCTGAGAACCGAACAACACCGCTTCTACGTCCTCGACGAATTCACCTACCCCCTCAAATGGGGCTGGGTGGACACCGCCGAAGTAGTCGAAACCCTCCGCACCCGCCCCGGAAACCAACACGTCGTCATCACCGGCCGCGACGCCCCCCAACCCCTCCTCGAAGCCGCCGACCTGGTCACCGAAATGACCAAACTCAAACACCCCATGGACGCGGGCCGCAAAGGCCAACGAGGCATCGAATGGTGATCTCCGCGAGTGGCACATGGCTGCGGCGAATCGCGAGAGGGCCGCACGAGGGTGTGCCACTCGTGAAGCGGAGGCGGGGATGAGAGCCGTTGTGGTGGCGGCGCCGGCGTCGGGGAGCGGGAAGACGACGGTGGCGACCGGTTTGGTGGGGGCGTTGCGGCGGGTGGGGCATCGGGTGGCGCCGTTCAAGGTGGGGCCGGATTACATCGATCCGGGATATCACGGGTTGGCGGCGGGGCGGCCGGGGAGGAATCTGGATCCGGTGCTGGTGGGGGAGGAACGGGTTGTGCCGTTGTACCGGCACGGCGCGTGGGGGTGCGATCTCGCCGTGGTCGAGGGCGTGATGGGGCTGTTCGACGGGCGGATCGATGAACACTGTTCCGGCGCGGTGGCGGAGGGTTCGACGGCGCAGGTCGCGGCTCTGCTCGGGGCGCCGGTGGTGCTGGTGGTCGACGCGCGCGGGCACAGCCAGAGCCTGGCGGCGCTGCTGCACGGATTCGCGACCTTCGACAGCGGCGTCCGGCTCGGCGGTGTGATCCTGAATCGGGTCGGCAGCGAACGGCATGAGCAAGTGCTGCGCGCCGCCTGCGATCGCGTCGGGCTGCCGATGCTCGGGTCGTTGCCGCGCCTGGCCGAACTCGAGGTGCCTTCCCGGCATCTCGGCTTGATCCCGGCCGTGGAACACGGTTCGGCCGCGACAGCGGCGGTGGCGGCGATGACGGACCTCGTCGCCGCGCATGTGGACCTGCACGCCGTCGCCGCACTCGCTCGCTCGTCGGTGGCGGGACCCGCGTGGGATCCCGCCGCGGCCGTGCGTGGGCTCGAAGGGATAGCGGACACCGCGGCGTCGCTCGGTGAAGCCGGTGACATGGCGGCGACGACATTTGTCGGCGGTGATCGGGACTCGCGCGTCTCCGCGGAGCCTGGTGGTATCTCGCGAGCCGACGAAAGCGCGGACGGCGCGATCGTCATCGGCGGACCCGCCGATCGGGAGGGTCCGCTGATCGCCGTGGCGGGTGGCCCGGCGTTCACGTTCGGCTATGCCGAGCACCGCGAGTTGCTGACGGCCGCGGGGGCACAAGTGGTCGTCTTCGATCCGCTGCACGACGAATTGCCCGCCGGGACAGCGGGAATGGTGCTGCCAGGTGGCTTCCCCGAGGAACACGCCGCGGAGTTGGCCGCCAATTCCGGCCTGTTGCGGGCGGTGGCCGAAGCTGCCCGCCACGGGATGCCGGTCCATGCGGAATGCGCCGGGCTGCTGTATCTGACCCGTTCGCTGGACGGGCACCCGATGGCCGGAGTGGTGGAGGCCGACGCCGCGTTCGGGCCGCGCCTGACGCTCGGTTACCGAGACGCCGTCGCGCTCGCCGACTCGCCGTTGTGGCGGGCCGGGGAACGGGTCCGTGGGCACGAATTCCACCGCACGCGCCTGGTGTCCGCGCCGCCACGGAATCCGGCGTGGGGATGGCGCGGAAGCGCGGGAGAGCGCGTCCAGGAAGGGGCGCTCAGCGGCAACGTGCATGCCTCGTACCTGCACACACATCCGGCGGGGAATCCCCAGGCGGTGCGGCGATTCGTGACGGAGACAGTGCGTTTCGCGAGTTCCCGTGCCGTCCGCTGAGGTAGTCGTCGGCATCGGCCTGCGACCGCGCACTTCGGCCCGCACGATTCGCGCTGCCCTGCACGAAGGCGTGGGCGACCATCGGATCGTGTGCCTCGCCACCATCACGCGGCGCTCCGCCGAACCCGGACTGCGCGCGGTCGCCGCTGACCTCCGGGTGCCGCTACGGTCCTACTCCGTCGACGAACTGGCGGCGGTCACCGTCCCGAACCCGGGAGACCGGACGCGTGCCGCCATCGGCACGGCCAGCGTCGCGGAGGCCGCGGCGCTGCTCGCCGCCCAAGGCGGGCCGCTGGTGCTGTCCAAGCGCGTCGTGCACGGCGTGGTGCTCGCGGCAGCGCTGTACGAGCGGTAGAGCCGTTCGACCATTACAGGGACTGACTTCCGCGCGATCGCCGCATGGATGCCCGCGGGCCGTCTCCTGGGCTCCCAACCGAGCGATGTGCACCGACCGCACCTCGTCAGCCACGCTGCGCCTGCGCGGCCGACCGCGCGAGTGGAACTCACGGATCGCGAGGTCCGCTCGCGTCTCGACGTATGAACGACCTCTGGACGGGGTCATCGGGATGGTCGCCCGCGGGCCGGTTACTGCGCGAACGCGGCGCTGGCGTCGCTGAACACTCGCTCCTGGCTGACGATCCCACGAGGTGCTCGGGATGCTGCTCCGGTGGCGAGGCGACCGCCGTCTCGGCCCGTTGACGCGGCGGCGCGCAGCACCACGCGAGGGCCGCTCCGGCCCCTGTTTCAGGGGGCGACCGAGCCCCAGTCGGCGAAGCCGGTGGGGTCGTGGCGGCCGATGCTGGCGTGCTCGAACAGGCCCCAGCCTTCGGCGTCGCCGCAGCGGGCGCGGGCGACGTGGTCGGTGACGCCGTAGGGGATGCGGGCGGCGATCCCAGGGTCGGTGAGGTCGTAGCGGCTGGAGGAGGACCAGTCGCGGCCTTTCCACTGGCCGTGCTGCCAGTCGGGATCGCCGCCGTAGCCGCACCCGACGTGCAAGGGAACGCCCGTGCCCGGCGTGATCTCGATCTCCAGGGGTTTGCCGTCCGGCGTGGTCAGCTCCAGTCGCGCCCCGACGGGAAATCTTGTGCCGGAACGATAGTCGATGGCGATGCGGGGCCAGCCGAGCTGTTCGGTGCGTCCGTCCGGCCAGATCCGGGTCGCGTCGTTGAGGGTGCGCCTGCCGTCCGGCTCTTCCTGCACGATGACCACGACGGCGAAGTCGTCGAACCGCAGCGGCACGTACAGCCACCAGAATCCGCCCGAGGGCTCGGCGGCCGCGCGTCCGGGCGGCTCGGTCTCGCCGACCGGGCGGATGCCCCACGAACGATCCCTGGTCCCGGTCCACACCGCCGGGTCGACCATGATGTCGTCGCCGTCCACGTGCAGCGTTCCCGCCCACGAGCCGACCTGCGCGAATCGGGACGCGTCGATGATCGGCCGGTTGCCCGCGAGGATCTGGTGCGGTTGTTCCTGCACGGCGGGGAAGGCCCCGGTCCAGGTCAGGTCGAAGCCGAGATCGTCGTGCTCGCAGACCACCCGGATGCGCCGCAGCGGTTCGATCACTTCGACGCGGTAGCCGCCGACGCGCTGGTCGAGGCTCCGGTCGCCGAGCGCGTCGGAGAAGCGCACCGCGCGCACCGTGTCGCCGCGCCGGACGGCGGCGTAGGCGTCGGTCACCCCGAGGTTGGGGTACACGCCGAGACCGGTGATCAGGAACGTGCCGCCGTCGCGGTCGTGCGCGTTGAAGTAGCTGCGGTCGTAGAAGTTCCGATCGCTACTGGCCACCCGGGCCAGCGACAGCGGGGTCTGGTGGATCGGGTACTCGTCCAAGGGCACAGGCATGATCAGTCCCATTCGTAGGTTCCGTCGAGCAGCGCTTCCAGGCTTGCCCGGTGCATGACGTAGTCGTCGCGGTCCGGCGTGTCGGTGTCCTCGCCGAAGTGGATCATCCTGCGTTTCACCCGCGCCATCACGATCGCGTGCCGCAGCGCGGCGTATACGAGGTAGAAATCGAGATCGCGCACCGTGTGACCGGTCAGCTCCTCGTATTTCGACACCACGTCGTCGCGGCGGAGGAAATCGGGGAGCCCCGGCTGCCCGAAGCGGGTGGCCAGGTCCTGGAAGAACCGGTGGATGAAGATCACCCAGCCCAGGTCGAGTTCCCGCGGCCCGAGGGCGGCCATCTCCCAGTCCAGCACCGCCACCGGGTCGAATTCGCGGTAGATGATGTTGCCCGGGCGGGCGTCGCCCCAAGTGAGCACATCCGGACCGGGGTCGGCGGGCCAGTGCTCCTCCAGCCAGGTGAAACTTCGCTCGATGAGCGGGATCTCGTAGCCGTCGTCCGCGAGCCCCCACCGGTACCAGGAGCGCTGCGCGGCGACGTGCCTGCGCAGCGAGTCACCCGGCCCGCTCAGCATCGGGAAGTGCGCCGCCGGGTCGGGGATGCCGTGGATCTTCGCGATCACCTCGACGGTGTTGTGGGTGAGCCGAAGGCGGTCGGCGGGATCGGCATCGAACAGCCAGCCGATGAACACGTACGGCGGGTTGTCCGTCGGCACCCTTCCGTCCACCCGGCGCATGACGAAGAACGGTGCACCGAGCGGCTTTTCGTCGTTCTCCAGCCAGCACAGGCCCGGCACCGGCACGTCGGTGGCCGCGGCGACGCCGGCCATCACCTGGTACTGGGTGGCCAGGTCGTAGGTCTCGAAGACCGGGAACGATCCGGTCTCGGGCGCCATCCGCGCCACGAACGACCCGCGCTCCGCCCGACCCCCGGCGGTCCATTCGGCGTCGAACAAAATCGAGGTGCTGGACATGCCGCCGGACTGCGGACGCGACAGATCCGAGATGCGCGGCAACTCGTCCGCGGCGACCTTCGCGTTCAGCCAGCGCGCCAAGTCCCCGGCGAGCGTGTCCAGGTCGCGTTCGCTGACGGTCAGCTGCTGTCGCTGTGCCGGGTCCGGATCGTCGGTCATCATTGTCCTCCTGACACGTGCGGCCCGGGTGCACCGCTGGCGGTGCGCCGGGATACGCGACTGTAACGCGTTCTAGTTATTGACGGGCCGGAACCGGGAACGAATCCCGGCGCCGCTCGGTGCGGCGGGCACGTAGGCCGAAAGAAGTACCCGGAAATCCAGGGTTTTCCCGGAGGTCATCCCATGACCTGGTCGGATACTTTCGGCTGGCCAATCTGTCGGCCTGCGAGGGGAGCGGTGTGCGTACCGTCGAAATGGAAGTCCTGACGAGCGGCGAGGCGCGAACCGGTGACGAGCGGCGGCCGTGGAGCCTGCCGACCCGGATCGCGTTCCGCTTCGTCTTCGCCTACTTCGGTCTGTTCTGCCTGCTGTTCGCCCAGATCCTCTTCGTCTTCACCGGGATACTGAGCAAGTGGCTGCCCGAGAGCGCGATCCTGTGGCAGATGCGCACGACGAGCCCGCTGGTCGGGTGGGTCGGCGAGCATGTCTTCGGGGTCGAAGCCGTCTTGCACGAGAATTCGGGCAGCGGCGACCAGGCCGCGATCTGGCTGCTGATCTTCTGCGAACTCGTCGCCGCGGCGCTGATCACGATCGTCTGGTCGATCCTCGATCACCGCCGCCGGGACTACACGGCACTGCGCAACTGGTTCCTGGTGTTCATCCGGCTGTGCCTGGGCGGCCAAATGCTCTTCTACGGTCTGGCCAAGGCGATTCCGTCGCAGATGCCCGCGCCTTCGCTGACCGCGCTGCTGCAACCGTACGGGACGATGAGCCCGGCGTCGGTGCTCTGGAACCAGGTCGGCGCCGCGCCCATGTACGAAATCCTGCTCGGTACGGCCGAGGTGCTCGGTGGCCTGCTGCTGTTCCTCCCGCGCACAGCGACGGCGGGCGCGTTGCTCAGTCTGGTGAGCATGGCACAGGTCTTCGTGCTGAACATGACCTACGACGTGCCGGTGAAGATCCTCTCGTTCCACTTGCTGCTGCTCTCGCTGGTGGTGCTGGCGCCGCAGGCCGGGCGGTTGGCGAACCTGCTCGTGCTGGAACGACCGTCCGAACCGGCCGCGCAGCCGCCGCTGTTCGGTTCCCGCCGCGCGAACCGGATCGCGGCGGCGGCGCAAGTGGCTCTGGGCCTGTGGGTGCTGATCGGCGGTGTGTACATCGGCTGGCACACCTGGCGCGAGTCGGGTGACGGCGCGCCGAAGCCCGCGCTCTACGGCATCTGGACCGTCGGCGAGTTCACCAGGGACGGGCAACCGGCGCCGCCGCTGCTCACCGACGAGGGCCGCTGGCGGCGGCTCGTCTTCGACCGCCAGGGCACGACCGTGCAGAAGATGGACGACTCGTTCGTGCCCGTCGTGGCGGTGGTCGACGAGGCCGCGCACACCATTGTTCTGTCGGAGGCTCCCCAGTCGGCAGGCGCTCCGCCCGCCCGCCTCGGCGCTTTCACCTTCGCCCGACCCGGCACCGACACGCTGTCGTTGACGGGTGAGCTGAACGGAACGCCGGTGACCCTGTCGCTGGACCGGATGGACCTGAATTCCTTCCCGCTGCGCGGCCGGGGATTCCACTTCGTTCAGGAATACCCGTACTTCCGCTGAAATCCCATACGGCCACGGCTCTTTTCGATACCTTCGGTCTGCATCGACTCGGACTGGAGGGCCGTCGTGACCGAAGCGATCCTGGATCGGACAGACGCCGCCGCTAGCGCGGAGGACGCCGGAGTCCGGCCGTGGAGCGGGGCGACCCGGGTGACGTTCCGTTTCGGCTTCCTGTACTTCGGACTGTTCTGCCTGGCGTATCCGTCGATCGTCCCGGAGTTCCTCGGACTGACGCGCGAATGGCTGCCGGACTGGGTGAACTACGGCGCGGCCCGCGCGCTGCGTCCGGTGGTGGAGGGGGTCGGGACGCGCGTGTTCGGCGCGTCCGTCGCGGCGAACACCGCTTCGATCAGCGGTGACCAGGCGTACTTCTGGGTGCTGGTGTTCGTCGTCCTGGTGGCCGCGGTGTTCGGAACCCTGCTCTGGAGCGTGCTGGATCGGCAGCGGCCGCATTACCGCGCCGTGCAACCGTGGTTCCTGCTGTTCGTGCGTTTGTGCCTGGCGGGGCAGCTGATCTCCTACGGCATGGCGAAGGCCGTCCCGACCCAGATGCCGCCCACACCGCTGAGTCGATTGCTCGAGCCCTACGGGAACTTCAGTCCGATGGCGGTGCTCTGGAACCACATCGGCGTGTCGCCGCAGTACGAGATCCTGCTGGGCTCGGCAGAACTGCTCGCCGGTGTGCTGCTGTTCGTACCGCGCACCGCGCTGGTGGGCGCCATGCTCGCCTTGGTATGCACGACACAGGTGTTCGTGCTGGACATGACCTACGACGTGCCCGCGAAAATCCTGTCGTTCCACCTGATGTTGCTGTGCCTGGTGCTGCTCGTTCCTGAGGCCGGGCGTCTGGCGAACGCGCTCGTGCTGGACCGGCCCACCGGGCGGTCGACGACACCGCCGTTGCTGCACTCGCCCCGGGCCCGTCGGATCGCGGCCGCGGCGCAGATCGCGCTCGGGGTGTGGCTGGTGTTCTCGAACGCCTACACCGGCTGGGAAAGGTGGAACGAAGAGGGAGCCGGGCGGCCGGAACCTCCGCTGTACGGCATCTGGGCGGTCACCGACTTCAGCGTGGACGGCAAACCGCTTCCACCGTTGAGCACCGATCAATTACGTTGGCAGAGAATCGTCTTCGACCGGGACGGGGCGACCGTGCAACGAATGGACGGTCAGTTGGTCCCGGTGCTCGCCATGGTCGATCCCGGCGCGCGCACGCTTGCCATGGCCGCGCCGCCGACGGCCGTCGGCGGGGGACCGCAACCGCTGGGCAGTTTCGGCTTCGACCGGCCCGCGCCCGAACGGCTGACCTTGACGGGCACGCTCGCCGGGCAGCCGGTCTCGGTGGCGCTGACCGCGGTCGCGCTCGAGGACTTCCCATTGCGCAGCCGCGGTTTTCATTGGGTGCAGGAATATCCGTATTTCCGCTGAGCCGCTCGCGGCTCGGGTCAAGCCTCGAGATCGTCGGCGAATCCGATGTCCTCGTGCCACAGCGCGGGATGCTCGGCGATGAAGCGGGTCATCAGGTCGATGCAGCGCCGGTCTTCCAGGACGGTGACGGCGACGCCGTGCCCGGCGAGCCATTCGTGCCCGCCGGAGAAGGTCTGCGACTCCCCGACCACCACCGAGCCGATGCCGAACTGACGGACCAGGCCGCTGCAATACCAGCACGGCGAGAGCGTGGTGACCATGATGGTGTCGCGGTAATCGCGACGACGTCCCGCCGCGCGGAAGGCGTCGGTCTCGGCGTGCATGCTGGGGTCGCCGGACTGCACCCGGCGGTTACGGCCACGCCCGAGCAGGGTGCCGCCCGCGTCGAAGAGGGCGGCGCCGATCGGGATCCCGCCCTCGGCGAGCCCGCGCAGCGCCTCGTCGTAGGCCACGTCGAGCAGTCGTGCCGGTGTCGGCTGCTTCATCGGTCCGCCTTTCCGAGCTGGACGACTACACCGCAACCTACCGCCGCGGACCGTCGAATCGCTTGTTACCGCTGGTCACAGTAGGTTTGCCCGGCCGCGCGGTCGTTGCGTCGTCCGTGCGGGCGTGCCGGTCGATTGCCGGTGCCCGACGGTCACGCCGTAGGCTCGAAACTTGTGCCGAACACGTCAGACGCAACGCAAGAGCAGCCCACCGGCGACCCGAACTACCTGGTCGGGCTCGATCTGCACGGACGGCGTGTCGTCGTGGTCGGCGGTGGGTCGGTGGCGCAGCGCAGGCTGGGCCTGCTGATCGCCTCCGGCGCGGACGTCCACGTCGTGAGTCGTGCCGTCACGCCCGCGGTCGAGGGAATGGCGAGCTCCGGGCAGATCACCGTCACGCTGCGCGATTACGCCGACGGCGACCTCGACGGCGCCTGGTACGCGATCGCGTGCACCGACGAACCCGAGACCAACGCGGCGGTGGTGGCCGAGGCGACCCGGCGGCGGGTCTTCTGCGTGCGGGCCGACACGGCACGGCTGGGCACGGCGGTCACCCCGGCCACCGCACGCTACGACGGGCTCACCCTCGGTGTGCTCGCGAGCGGGCAGCACCGGCGCTCGGCGGCCGTGCGCAACGCGTTGCTGGAAGCCCTGCAATCCGGTGTCGTGAGCGACGACTCGACGCCGATCGCGCCCGGTGTCGCCCTGGTGGGCGGTGGGCCCGGTGATCCCGACCTGATCACCGTGCGCGGACGGCGGCTGCTGGCCAGGGCGGATCTGGTGGTGGCCGACCGGCTCGCGCCGCCGGAACTGCTCGCCGAGCTCGGGCCCGAGGTCGAGGTGGTCGACGCCGCCAAGATCCCGTACGGACGGGCGATGGCGCAGGAAGCGATCAACAACGCGCTGATCGAAGGCGCGAAGGCGGGCAAGTTCGTGGTGCGGCTCAAGGGCGGCGACCCGTACGTGTTCGGGCGCGGGTACGAGGAGCTGGAGGCCTGTGTGGCCGCCGGGGTCCCGGTCACGGTGGTGCCCGGCGTCACCAGTCCCATCTCGGTGCCCGCCGCGGCGGGTATCCCGGTGACCCATCGCGGCGTCACCCACGAGTTCGTGGTGGTGAGCGGGCACGTCGCGCCGGATCACCCGGATTCGCTGGTGGACTGGCCCGCACTGGCCCGGCTGCGCGGCACCCTGGTGCTGATGATGGCGGTGGAGCGGATCGAACAATTCGCCGCCGCGCTGCTGGAGGGCGGTCGTCCGGCGGGTACCCCCGCCACCGTCATCCAGGAGGGCACGCTGCGCACGCAGCGCGTGCTGCGCGCCGATCTCGGCACGGTGGCCGCCCGGGTTCGCGCCGAGGGCATCCGCCCACCCGCGATCGTGGTGATCGGCCCGACCGCCGGTTTCTCCGCCGACGCGCTCGTTCCGCACGCCGACTCCGCGGCGGGCTAGCGTCCGCGGCGGTGCGGCGATCCGATTCCGCGAGACCATGGCCGCATCGACCGCCGCCCGTCCCGGTCGCGGTGGGAGGCCACCACCGTGCCGGTGGCCGCCCGCTGGATGCGCGCGTCGTCGCTCGCCGGGCCGGCGCCCGATCCTCCCCGCGACGTGCCGCACAGCAGGTCGCCCGGTCGACCGAGGGCCGGCAGTGGAGCGGACGAGCCGGAGACCTTTCGGCCCGCCCGGATCACCGGGCCAGCTCCCCGTCGTGCACCCGGCCGGGCCGGTGGGCGGACAAATACGGCAGCGGCATCAATTACAGTGACTCACTGTGCTTCGGAACCCCGCTGCGACGATGCAGTATCCAGTGACGCAGCGGGCCTTCGGGCTCGCGATCCTAGTCCTGAGCGGATTGCAGCTCATGGTCGTGCTCGACGGTACGGTCGTGATCTTCGCGCTGCCGCGGCTGCAAGAGGAAATGGGGTTGTCCAGCGCGGGCAGCGCGTGGACGGTGACCTCCTACGGGCTCACCTTCGCGGGTCTGATGCTGCTCGGCGGCAGGCTCGGTGACGCGTTCGGCCGCAAGCGCATGCTCGTGGTCGGTGTCGCGGTGTTCACGCTGGCCTCGCTGTTGTGCGGATTGGCGCAGAACCAGGCGATGCTGCTCGCCGCGCGGGCCTTCCAGGGCGCGGGCGCGGCCGTCGCGGCGCCGACCGCGTTCGCGCTCGTGGCGACGACCTTCGCGCCGGGCAAGGCACGCAACCAGGCGATCGCGATCGTCGGGTCGATGGTCGGCATCGGCTCCGTCGGCGGCCTCGTGGTCGGCGGCGCGCTGACCCAGTTGTCGTGGCGGTGGATCTTCCTGATCAACGTCCCGATCGGCGCGCTGATCATCCTCGGCGCGGCCTACAAGCTCGCCGACACCGAACATCACCGTTCGGCCCTCGACATCCCCGGCGCGGTGCTCGGCACCTTCGCCTGCGCGTCGATCGTGTTCGGCGCGACCGAGGGGCCGGAGATGGGGTGGGGGCACCCGGCGATCATCGGTTCGCTGATCGCGGGCGTCGTGCTGCTGATCGTCTTCGTGGCGCTGGAACG
The DNA here is from genome assembly GCF_040644075.1 of Nocardia sp. NPDC047038. NCBI lineage: Bacteria > Bacillati > Actinomycetota > Actinomycetes > Mycobacteriales > Nocardiaceae > Nocardia > Nocardia sp. NPDC047038. The sequence goes on from NZ_JBEYVQ010000001.1 coordinate 699,508, forward strand.
GCGGGTGGACGACCCGCTGCTGCCGTGGTCGCTGTTCGACAGCCGTGACCGCGTCGCCACCTTCCTGCTGATCTTCCTGGCCGGTGGCGTGCTGGGCGCGATGACCTTCTTCGTCGCCCAGTTCATGCAGAACGTCATCGGGTACGGGCCGCTCAAGGCGGGCGTCGCGGCGATTCCGTTCACCGTCGGCATCGGCATCGGCGGCGCGGTGGCCTCCAAGGCGGCGCTGTACATCGCGCCGCGCTGGCTGCTCGCGGGCGCGGCCGTGGTGCTCGGTGTCGGACTGCTGTTCGGCTCCACCCTCGACGGCGAGGTCATGTACTTCGCCACGCTGCTGCCGCTGCTGGTGGTGATCGGCTTCGGCGTCGGCATCGCCATGGTGCTCGCACCGCTGTGCGTGCTGGTCGGCGTGCCGCCCGCCAATATCGGCCCGCTGGCCGCGGTCGGGCAGATGTTCATGAACCTTGCCACCCCCGTGGCCATCGGCCTGCTCACCCCGATCGCCGCCTCGCGCACCCTCTCGCTCGGCGGCCGCACCGAGAAGGTGGCCGGGATGACGTCCGCGGAGATCGCCGCGCTCGGCAACGGCTACACCCTGGTGCTGTTCGTCTGCGCCTTCGCCGCGTTCGCGGCCGGGCTGGTCGCCCTGACCCTGCGCTTCACCCCGCAACAACTGGCCATGGCCCAGCACGCCCAAGAAGAAGCCCAGCAGGCCTGAACTCAGAACCTCCCAGCTACTCGACGGGGTGTCACGCGCACGATGACGCGCGGGCCGTCGTTGACGGAGGCGGGGTTGAAGTCCACGTACTTCTGTCCGGTGTACTTCGCCGACAGCTCGTTGGGCAGCGTCTTCTCCGGATCGGGCGTGAGGGTCGCGCTGCCCCGGATCTCCGCGTAGACGTACGGGTTGTCCGGCGGATTGATCAGCACGGTGATGCGCGGGTCGCGGGCGAGGTTCTTGCCCTGCTGGCGATCTGTCGTGGTGGAGAAGAGCAGGTCGTTGCCGTCGCGCTTCAGCCAGATCACGGTCAGGTGCGGCTGCCCGTTGGGGCCGATCGTGGCCGCGGTGGCGAAGACCTTCTCTTCGTCCAGGTACTTCTTCAGTTCGTCGGAGAACTCAGCGGTAGTGGTCACGCTCTGAGCGAACAGCGCCAGACGGCCCCGCATTCCCGTCGGCCGCGAAAGACGCTGTCACTAGACGGTGTGCCGGTCCGCCGCCGCCAACGCGTGGTCCAGAATCGCCAGCCCCTCCTTCGCCTCGGTCTCGGTGAGCACGCACGGCGGCACGACGTGCAGCCGGTTGAAGTTCACCAGCGGCAGCAACCCGGCCGCCCGGCATGCCGCGACCAGTTCGGTCATCGCCGGGCTCGAGCCGCCGTACGGTGCCAGCGGCTCGCGGGTTTCCCGGTCGCGGACCAGCTCGACCGCCCAGAACACGCCCAGGCCGCGCACTTCGCCGATGCTGGGATGGCGTTGCGCGAGTTCCCGCAGACCCGGTCCGAGCACGCGGGCGCCGATGTCGGCGGCGTTCTCCACGATCCGCTCCTCGCGCATCGCGGTGATGGTGGCCACCGCCGCGGCCGTGGCCAGCGGATGCCCCGAGTAGGTGAGCCCGCCGGGGTAGGCCCGGTCGGCGAAGGTCGCGGCGATGGCCGGACCGATCGCGACCCCGCCCAGCGGCACGTATCCGGAGTTCACGCCCTTGGCGAAGGTGAGCAGGTCCGGCACGACGCCGTCGAAATGCTCGAGGGCGAACCATTTCCCGGTCCGGCCGAAGCCACACATCACCTCGTCGGCGATGAACACGATCCCGTACGCGTCGCACAGGGCACGCACGCCCGCCAGGTATCCCGGCGGCGGGACCATGATGCCCGCGGTGCCGGGGACCGTTTCGAGCACGATCGCCGCGATCGTCTCCGGACCCTCGAACGCGATGGTCTGCTCGAGATGCGCGAGCGCGCGCTCGGCTTCCTCGGCCTCGGTGGTCGCGTGGAACTGGCTGCGGTACAAGAACGGTCCGAAGAAATGGACCACGCCGCTGTTGCCGTGGTCGTTGGGCCAGCGCCGCGGGTCGCCGGTCAGGTTGATCGCGGTCTCGGTGCCGCCGTGGTAGGAGCGATAACGCGAGAGCACCTTGTAGCGGCCGGTGTGCAGCCGCGCCATCCGCACCGCGTGCTCGACGGCGTCGGCGCCGCCGTTGGTGAAGAAGATCCGGTCGAGGTCGCCGGGGGTGCGCTCGGCGATGAGCCGTGCCGCCTCCGAACGGGCCTCGTTGACGTACTGCGGCGCGACGGTGCACAGCTTCGCCGCCTGCTGCTGCACGGCCGCGACGACCTTCGGGTGCTGGTGGCCGATGTTGGTGTTGACCATCTGCGAGGAGAAGTCGAGCAGTCGGTTGCCCTCGCCGTCCCACACGTAGCAACCCGCCGCCGCGGTGATCGTCATGAGGTCCCGATGCGCCTGCGCCGACCAGGAGTGGAAGACGTGCCTGCGATCGAGGTCGTTGGCCCGGTCGACCGCCGCCCGGGCCTTGCTTTCTGTCATCGCGTCCGCCTACCTGTTCCGGGGGAAGCCGAGGTTCAGTCCACCGTGGCTGGGATCGAGCCAGCGGGTGGTGACCGCTTTGGTGCGGGTGAAGAACCGCACGCCGTCGGCGCCGTGCGCGTGCGCGTCGCCGAACAGCGAGTTCTTCCAGCCGCCGAAGCTGTAGTAGGACATCGGAACCGGGATCGGCACGTTGATGCCGACCATCCCGACTTCGACCTCGTTGTGGAAGCGGCGCGCCGCGCCGCCGTCGTTGGTGAACAGGGCGGTGCCGTTGCCGTAGGGGTTGGCGTTGATCAGCGCCAGCGCGTCGTCGTAGCTGTCGGCGCGCACCACCGACAGCACGGGTCCGAAGATCTCGTCGGTGTAGACGCTCATGTCGGTGGTGACCCGGTCCAGAATCGTCGGACCGAGCCAGAAGCCGTCGGCCGCGCCGTCCGCATCGACGCCACGGCCGTCGAGAACCACCGTGGCTCCGGCGGATTCACCCGCCGCGATGTACTCGGCGACCCGGTCGCGGTGCGCCCGGGTGACCAGCGGGCCCATGTCGACGCCCCGGGTGCCGTCGCCGGTCTTGATGGTCCTGGCCCGCTCGGCGATCTTGCCGACCAGCGCGTCGCCCGCCCCGCCCACGGCGACCACCACGCTGATCGCCATGCACCGCTCGCCCGCCGAGCCGAACCCGGCGTTCACCGCGGCGTCGGCGGCCAGTTCCAGGTCCGCGTCCGGCAGTACCACCATGTGGTTCTTCGCGCCGCCGAGCGCCTGCACCCGCTTGCCCGCGGCGGTGCCGCGCTGGTAGACGTACCGGGCGATCGGCGTCGAGCCGACGAACGAGACGGCCTTGACGCCCGGGTTGTCCAGCAGTTCGTCGACCGCCACCTTGTCGCCTTGCAGCACGGTGAACACCCCCGCGGGCAGTTCGGCTTCGGCCCACAGCCGCGCCAGCCACAGCGACGGGGACGGGTCCTTCTCGCTCGGTTTGAGCACCACCGTGTTGCCCGCTGCGATGGCGATCGGGAAGAACCACATCGGCACCATCGCGGGAAAGTTGAACGGCGAGATGATCGCGACCGGTCCGAGCGGCTGGCGGATGGAGAAGATGTCGACCTTGGTCGAGGCGTTCTCGGTGTAGCCGCCCTGGAGTAGATGCGGTATGCCGCAGGCGAATTCGACTACTTCCAGGCCGCGGCTCACCTCGCCGACGGCATCGGCGACGACCTTGCCGTGTTCGGCGGTGATCAGCCGGGCCAGCTCCTCCTTGCGTTCGTTCAGCAGCTCACGGAACCGGAACAGGATCTGGGTGCGCCGGGTCAGTGAGGTGTCCCGCCAAGCCGGGAAGCCCTTCGCGGCGGAATCGATGGCCGCGCGGGTATCGGCGACGGTCGCCAGCGCGACCTGTCCGGTCACTTCGCCGGTCGCCGGGTTGGTCACCGGGGCCGTCGTCTCGCTGGTGCCCGCGAAAGCTTTGCCGTCGAGCCAGTGCGCGATGGTTTGCATGTCTCCTCGATTCGATCGGTGAGCATCGGCGGTGCCGTGGTTCCCGCCTGGACCGGATCGGGGGCGAGAACGCGGCCTGACTACCACTGTCCGGCATACACCCTTCTCGGTGTGCCGACGATCAGTAAGGAATTCGGGAGCGAGTATTACGATTCGTCAATGCTCCTCTCCGTCGCCGATGTGCTGGCGATGCCGGTGCTGCGTGCCGGTGAACCGGAGGTCGTCGGCGGGGGATCGCTGGCGCGGCCGGTGCGCTGGGTGCACGTGAGCGAGGTGGCCGACGTGGCGCCCCTGCTGGTCGGCGGCGAGCTGATCTTGACCACCGGGCAGCCCATGAGCCACGGCGATGCGGCGACGACGCGGTATCTGACCGCGCTGGCCGGTGCGGGCGTGTCGGGACTGGTGGTCGAACTGGGCGACCACGTGCCCGAGGTGTCGCCCGCTGTCGGGGCGACGGCCGACGCGCTGGGGCTTCCTTTGATCGCGCTGCACCGGGTGACCCGATTCGTGGAGATCACCGAGGCGGTGCACCGGGTGATCGTCGCCGAGCAGTACGCGGAAGTGGAGTTCGCGCGCACCGTGCACGAGACGTTCACGGAGCTGAGTGTGCGTCGCGCCGCGCTGGCCGAGATCGTGCAGACCGCGGCGGCGATGCTCGACGCCTCGGTGGTGCTGGAGGACCTGGCGCACCGGGTGCTCGCGCTGTCCGCGCGCCACGCGTCCGCCTCGGCGGTGCTGGAGAACTGGGAGGCCACCTCCCGCCTGCTGCCGGACGACTGGAACGCGGTGGCCGTCGGCCCGCACCCGCAGCGCTGGGGACGGTTGATCCTGCGCGCCGACGGCGTGCCGACCGCACGGGCGCGCATGGTGCTCGAACGCGCCGCCCAGACGCTGACTTTGCACCGCATGATCGAGCGGGATCGCTTCGGCCTGCACCGCCAGGCGCAGACCGGACTGATCGACGACTTGGTCAACGGCAGACTGGACGAGCGCGACGCCCTCGCGCGCGCCGCCGCGCTCGGGTTGGCTCGCCGTGCCGTCTACGTGCCGCTGGCCGTCGAGGTCGCCGCGGCGGCCGAGTCCGATCCGCTGGCGGGTCAGCGCCGCACGGCGGGCATCGTGGACGCGGTGACGCACGGGCTGGGGCTGGCCAAGGTGACCGCGCTGGTCGCCACCGAGCCGGGCGACCGGGTGTCGTTGATCGTCGCGCTGCCTCGGGCCGGTGATCCGGACGAGGCATTGGCCGCCGCGTGCGCCGCGATGCTCGGCGAGGTCCGGCGCGTCGACGGCGTGCGCGGAGTGGTGATCGGCGCGGGCGCGGTATCCGACACACTGCTGGACACCGCCCACGGCCTCCCGCACGCCGCGCACGTCGCGGAAGTCGCGCTCTCGCTGCGAACTTCGGCGTCTCGGCCGTTCTATCGCAGCGGCGACGTGCGGCTGCGCGGACTGCTGTCGCTGATCCGGGCGGAGCCGGGCGTGCAGCGCTTCGCCGAGACCGAGCTGAGCGCGCTGCTGCGCTACGACATCCGCCACGACGCGGATCTGACCCGCACGCTGCGGCAGTTCCTCGATCTCGCGGGCAACAAGACCGAACTCGCCCGCAGGCTCGGAATCAGCCGCCCCACCCTCTACGAACGGCTCGCCCGCATCGCGCGCATCCTCGAAGTCGATCTCGACGACGGCGAGTCCCGCACCTCCCTGCACACCGCGCTGTTGATCCGTGATCTGACGGCGGGTCCGGGTCAAGGGTGATCCCGGTCGCCACGCCGTTGTCGCGCGACCGCGGTTCGCGTGAGACTGGGCCCATGACGGTGGAGGAAGGTTTGCTGGCTCGCTGGATCGAGTTGGCGGGGGAACAGTTCGGCGCGGTGGGTTCGGAGCTGATCGATCGGTACCGGGAGCCGCATCGGCGGTATCACACGGTCGATCATCTGGCGGCGATGCTGTCGGTCATCGACGATCTGGCGCAGGACGCGCACGAGGTGGCCGCTGTTCGCTACGCGGCCTTCTTCCACGACGCGATCTATGCCGTCGATCGCGCCGACAACGAGGAGCGCAGCGCCGAACTGGCCGAAACGACGCTGTCCGCGCTGGGTGCGAGGGCCGAGTTGGTCGGCGAAGTCGGCAGATTGGTTCGCCTGACCGCGACCCACCGGACCGCAGCCGACGATCGCAACGGCAACGTGCTCTGCGACGCCGACCTGGCGATCCTCGCCGCCGACGCGTCGGGGTACGCCGCCTATACGCGGGCGGTGCGCGCGGAATACGCGCACGTCCCGGACGATCTGTTCCGCGCGGGCCGGGCGGCGGTGCTGCGGAAACTGGCCGAGCAGCCGCGGTTGTTCCGGACGCCCACGGCGCGGCGCCGGTACGAGGAGGCGGCCCGAGCCAACCTCGCGGCCGAACTCGCCGCGCTCACCACGGAACAGCCGGACGCGCTCAGGTGATTATCAGAAGTTCGGTGGCAGAGGCGATCTCGGCTCGCAACCCCGCTTTGGCCGCCACCCGTGCGACGCCCCGCACGTCGGCTGGTTCGGCTCTGGTGAGCACGAGGGCACGCGCCAGCAGACCCTTGTGGTGTTTGTTGAAATGACTCACCACCGTGCGCGACCCATCCGGATGCTCGGTGAGGACGTTGGCGGTGATCGCGCCGGGCACCCGCCCCAACTGCTGATAGGTGCCCGAGCGCAGGTCGACGACGAGTTCGCCCGCCGCCTCGGCGTGCAGCGCCGCCGCGAGCTCGTCGCGCCAGACGGCCGAAAGAGTAGGCAGCCCGGGTAGTTTCGAGCCGCCGGACAGACGGTACGCGGGAATCGGGTCACCGGCGCGGACCGCGCCGAACAACGCGGAGCCGATACCTAGCCGGGCATCCGCCTTGGCCCGCTGCGCCTTGGTGAACGAGCGCGCGTCGAGCGCGTCGTAGAGCACGCCGGTGTAACGCTCCAGCGCGGGCCGCGTCGGCGAGGTGCGCAGCGCGGCGTTGCGGGCGATCTCGCCGTCGGCCCCCTTGCCGAGGCCGAGCGCGTGCCGGGAGCGTTCCGGGTCGGCCGCCAGGCGCACCACTTCCTCGATCAGCCGGGCGCGCACCGCCGTGAGCTGCGGCATCGCCAGCGAGTCCAGGGTGAGCGGCGCCCCGGCGCCGCCGTCGGACTTGGTTTCGGAGGGAGGCAGCAGGACCAGCACGAACGAATACGGTAATGCGCTGGGACCTGCGTCCGGCCAGCGACTACCCTGTGCTTCCGTGATCACCCGCCTCTCCCGCCTGTTCCTGCGCACGCTCCGCGACGATCCCGCCGACGCGGAGGTGCCCAGCCACAAACTCTTGGTCCGTGCCGGCTACGTGCGCCGCGTCGCCCCGGGTGTCTACTCGTGGCTGCCGCTGGGCCTGCGTGTGCTGCGCAAGGTCGAGGACGTGGTGCGCGCGGAGATGGACGCGATCGGGGGGCAGGAGATCTCGCTACCCGCGCTGCTGCCACGCGAACCGTACGAGACCACCAACCGGTGGACCGAATACGGCGACGGCCTGTTCCGGCTGCGCGACCGCAAGGGCGCGGACTACCTGCTCGGACCCACCCACGAGGAGCTCTTCGCGCTCACCGTGAAGGGCGAGTACAGCTCCTACAAGGACCTGCCGGTCACGCTGTACCAGATCCAGACCAAGTATCGCGACGAGGAGCGCCCGCGGGCGGGCATCCTGCGCGGGCGCGAGTTCGTGATGAAGGACTCCTACTCCTTCGACCTGGACGAGGACGGCCTCAAGGCCAGCTATCACGCGCACCGCCAGGCCTACCAGCGCATCTTCGACCGGCTGCGGGTCAAGTACGTCATCGTGGCCGCCACCTCGGGCGCGATGGGCGGCAGCGCGTCGGAGGAGTTCCTGGCCGACAGCCCGGTCGGCGAGGACACCTACGTGCGCTGCCCGGAATCCGGCTACGCGGCCAACGTGGAGGCGGTGGTCACGCCCGCTCCCGAACCGCTGCCCATCGAAGGACAGCCCGAGGCGGTCGTGCACGACACCCCGGACACTCCCACCATCGCGACGCTGGTGGACTGGGCCAACGGCGCGGGCATCGCCGAGCGCTACGGCCGCCCCGTCACTGCGGCCGACACCTTGAAGAACGTGATGGTCAAATTGCGCCACCCGGACGGGAAGACCGAGATCGTCGGCATCGGCGTCCCCGGTGACCGCGAGGTCGACGACAAGCGCCTCGGCGCCTCGGTCGAACCGGCTGAGGTCGAGCTGCTCACCGAAGCGGACTTCGCCGAGAATCCGTTCCTGGTCAAGGGCTACATCGGCCCGAAGGCGTTGCAGGCCAACGGCATTCGGTACCTGGTCGATCCCCGCGTCGGCACCGGCACCAGCTGGATCACCGGCGCCGACGAGCCGGGCAGGCACGTCGTCGGCCTGGTCGCGGGCCGCGACTTCGTCCCGGATGGCACCATCGAGGCCGCCGAGGTCCGTGACGGCGACCCCTCGCCCGACGGGCGCGGCACCCTGGTGGCGGCGCGCGGCATCGAGATCGGCCACATCTTCCAGCTCGGCAACAAGTACACCGACGCGTTCGAGGTGGACGTGCTCGGTGAGAACGGCAAGCCGGTGCGGCTGACCATGGGGTCCTACGGCATCGGCGTCTCCCGCATGGTCGCGGTGATCGCCGAGCAGCAGCACGACGACAAGGGGCTGCGCTGGCCCGCGGCGGTCGCGCCCTACGACGTGCACGTCGTCATCGCGAACAAGGACGACGCGGCCCGCGCGGGCGCCGAAGAGGTGGTGTCCGGCCTGCACGCGCAGGGCTTGGACGTGCTCTTCGATGATCGCACCGCCTCGCCGGGCGTGAAGTTCAAGGACGCCGAGCTGCTCGGCATGCCGCTGGTGCTGGTGATCGGCCGCGGCTGGGCCGACGGCAAGGTCGAACTGCGCGACCGCTTCACCGGCGAGACCGAGGAACTGCCCGCCGCCTCCGCGGTGGAGGCGGTGGTGGCCAGAGTTCGCGGCTGACTCGTTTCCCCGAACGGCCCCCGGCAGAAAATGCCGGGGGCCGTTCGCTATCGGCACGAAGGCCGCAGGAGAATGCGCACGCGGGAACGGGGACGGTGTCCACCTACGCGACCGTAACCTGAATTCGCTGGTCACAGATCCGCAGACCTCGTCCACGCTGCTGTTACCCGCTGGTAAGTTAACCCGCATGACAAACACCGACGTGCGGTTGTTCAACCCCGCCACCTATGATCCGCAGCAGTTCGACGCCGAGACGCGGCGCCTGCTGCGCGCCACGATCGAGTGGTTCGAGGGGCGGGGCAAGCAGCGTCTGCTCGCCGACGACGCGAATGCGGTGTGGACCGCGGACTTCCTCGACTTCGTGAAGAAGGAGAAGTTGTTCGCCACCTTCCTGACCCCCGCGGCCTACGCGGACGGTGACCCGGACCGCCGCTGGGACGCCGCGCGCAACGCGGCGCTGTCGGAGATCTTCGGCTTCTACGGTCTGGCGTACTGGTACGCCGAGCAGGTGACCATCCTCGGTCTCGGCCCGATCTGGCAGAGCGACAACGAGGCGGCCAAGAAGCGCGCGGCCGCCGACCTGGCCGCGGGTGAGGTGATGGCGTTCGGTCTGTCCGAGCAGACGCACGGCGCCGACATCTACAACACCGACCTGGTGCTGACCCCGACCGAGCCGGGAAGCGCGGACGCCGAAGCCGGAATCCTCTTCCGCGCCAACGGCGAGAAGTACTACATCGGCAACGGCAACGTGGCCAGCATGGTGTCGGTGTTCTCCCGCCGCGCCGACCTCGAAGGCGCCGACGCGTACGTCTGGTTCGCCGCCGACTCCCGGCACGAGAACTATCGCCTGCTCGGCAACGTCGTGCACCAGCAGATGTACGTGAGCACCTTCCGGCTGGAGAACTACCCGGTGCGCGCAGAGGACATCCTGCACACCGGCCCCGAGGCGTTCTCCGCGGCGCTGAACACCGTGAACGTGGGCAAGTTCAATCTGTGCCACGGCGGGATCGGCATGGTCGAGCACTCCTTCTACGAGGCGATCACCCATGCGAACAACCGCGTCCTCTACGGCAACCCGGTCACCGAATTCCCGCACGTGCGGGCGAATTTCGTCGACGCCTACGCGCGCATCATCGCGATGAAGCTGTTCAGCGACCGCGCGATCGACTACTTCCGCGGCGCGAGCCTGGAGGATCGCAGGTACCTGCTGTTCAACCCGATGACGAAGTCCAAGGTGACCTCCGAGGGCGAAACCGTCATGACGCTGCTGCTGGATGTGCTGGCCGCCAAGGGATTCGAGAAGAACACCTACTTCGCCGAGGTGCAACGGCTGATCAGCACGCTGCCCCGGCTCGAGGGCACGGTGCACGTGAACGTCGGGCAGATCCTGAAGTTCATGCCCAACTATCTGTTCGACCCGCAGGACTACCCGGAGATCGGCACCCGGCAGGACGCGGCCGACGACGCGTTCTTTTGGCGCCAGGGCCCGGCGCGGGGTGCGGGCAAGGTGCGCTTCGCCGACTGGGCGCCGATCTACGACAAGCACGCCGACATCCCGAACGTGAGCCGGTTCTACGAGCAGGCGCAGGCGCTGCGCACGCTGCTGACCACGGCGGCACCGGACGCCGCGCAGCAGAAGGACCTGGACTTCATGCTGACCATCGGCCACCTGTTCTCCCTGGTGGTCTACGGCCAGCTGATCCTGGAGCAGGCCGCGATCACCGGCTTGGACCGCGACCTGATCGACCAGATCTTCGACTTCCAGGTCCGCGACTTCAACGGCTACGCCACCGCGCTGTACGGCAAGCCGTCGGCCACGCCGGACCAGCAGGGCTGGGCGGCATCCGCGTTGCGGCCGCCGGTCGCCGATCGCCCGCGCTTCGACCGGGTGTGGGCCGAGGTCGCGTCCTACGACGGCGCGTACGAGATGCGGCCGTAGGCCGGTTGTCGAGCGAACGGCGGCCCGGGGCGCCCGCGGCCGCCGTTCGCGTCGTCTCCTCTGCGGCGCATCAGATCTCGGGCAGTCGACCAGGTCGACGGGTCAGGCTTTGCCAGGAAACGCCACCGTGGGCGGATTCGCGCCGAGAATCGACTGCCACGCGGCCAGCCGGACGGCGGCCTCGGTGAGCGCTTCGACACCGGTGCGCCGGATGGCCATGGAGTCACCGCGCTCGACCACCGACCGCCAGGCCACGGCGGTGTCGGACTCGACCGTCACGGCCAGCTTGGCGGCCGAGATCGGATCGGTCACGGCGAACGGCACCGTGTAGGCCGCGTCCGGCGGCGGCACCGTCGCGCCGCCCAGAGCGAGGGCGTCCACCGTGGTGTCGCGGCGAGCCCGGTGCGCGGCGGTGTGCTCGGCGACCAGCCTGGTGCGCTCGGAGGAGGCGTAGGCGGCGATCACCCCGTAGGCGTACACCGCGCCGTATTCGGCGTTCAGCGCGCCGATGAGCGCTCGGCGTTCGTCCTCGGTCATGCCAGCAACACCCCCGTCTGCACCGCGCAGGCCGCGCTGATCGAAGCGAGCAGACCGGCCCGATAGCCGGTCAGGGCGCGGGCGAGTTCGGCCGCCGATTTCTGGGAGGCGGTGAGCTGCGTGCGCAGCGTCTCGACGCTCGGCGGCACGGTGGGCGGCACGGCGCTGCCCGAAGCCACGGCCGACGGGCCGGACGCACCGGCGCGGGTGCGGTGCGCCGGTTTGGTGCCGTCGGCGTAGACGCCGATCGCGCGGTCGATCTCGGTGCGCAAGGCGTCGGCGTGGGCGGTGCGCTCGGCCGCGATCGCCGCCAACGCGGCGTGCCGGTCGGGCGCGACGGCGATGGCCGCGGTCGCCGCCGCGGCGTCGGAGCGGGCCGCGACCTCTTGTGCGGCAAGCGGATCCGGCTCGTGGACCACGTCGTCACCGGTGCAGCCGACCAGCGCGCCGAGGGCGATCACCCCGGCCGTTCCGCCGCCGGCGAGACGTAGCGCGCTGCGACGATCCAGGGCGGCGCGGCGGGGCTCGTGCCGGTCGGAGGGCATGCCGGTAGTGCGCCCGGCACGCGGCGGGGCGGGAAGGCGGATGGGCACGGCACTATCGTGCCAGACTCGCGGGGCGTCGCCGGACGAGCATCGGCCGTGGCGTGCGGACTCCGAGACCGCTGGTCCTTTACACTCTCGTGGCGCGTTACGCTAGACCTTCGGTAGAGAAATTTCCCGCCGCGTCACAACTGAACCAGGAGCCGCCCACATGCCGATGCCGACCGAGGAAAGGGTGAGCCAGCTAGTAGCTGGTCTCGTCGAACGCCGAGGATTCGATCTCGAGGGCGTCGAGATCTCGACGGCGGGCACGCGCGTGGACGCGCAGGCTCGGGTGCAGGTGACCGTGGACCGCGACACCTCCGATCTGGACTCCCTGGCGACTCTGAGTACGGAGCTGTCGGCGCTGCTGGACGACGCGGGGGAGTTCGGCGAGACGCCCTACCTGCTGGAAGTCACGACCCCCGGGATCGACCGCCCGTTGACCGCCGACCGGCACTGGCGTCGGGCGCGCGGGCGGAAGGTGCGCGTGCGACTACGCGAAGGCGCACAGCCGCCGGAGGGGTCGGCGACCTTCGAGGCCAGGGTCGGCGCGCTCACCGGTGATTCGGTGGCGCTGGTGCTCGGCGGCAAACGCGACCCGCACCGGGTGACGGTCCCGCTCGCCGACATCGCCACGGCCGTCGTCCAAGTCGAGTTCTCCCCGCCGAGTGCTCGAGAGCTGGAACTCACGGGCGGAGTCGTTCCGGGGCGGCCCGCTCCGGGTGCGGACGACGCGGTGGCGGTCGAGGACGCCGCGCAGCTCCGAGGAACACCGAATGCACTGTCCGAATCCGTAACAGCGTCCGATTCGCCGACCGAAGGGATCGTGGAATGAACATCGAAATCGAAGCCCTGCGCGCGATCGTCGCCGACAAGGGGATCTCGATCGAGACCGTGATCTCCGCGATCGAGTCGGCGCTGCTCACCGCGTACCGCCACACCGAGGGCCATCAGCCCAACGCGCGCATCGACATCAACCAGAGGACCGGCGTGGTCCGGGTGATGGCGCGCGAGGTGGACGCCGACGGGAACGTGATCTCCGAATGGGACGACACCCCGGAGGGGTTCGGCCGGATCGCGGCGACCACCGCCAGGCAGGTCGTACTGCAGCGGCTGCGCGACGCGGAGAACGAGAAGTCCTTCGGCGAGTTCTCCACCCACGAGGGCGACATCGTCGGCGGTGTGGTGCAGCGCGACGCGCGCGCCAACGCCCGCGGCACCATCGTGGTGCGCATCGGCAGCGAACTGCACGGCGCGGAGGGCTTGATCCCGCCCGCCGAGCAGGTGCCCGGCGAGACCTACGAGCACGGCGACCGGATCAAGTGCTACGTCGTCGGGGTCTCCCGTGGGCCGCGTGGACCGCAGATCACGCTGTCGCGCACCCACCCGAATCTGGTGCGGCGCCTGTTCGCGCTGGAGGTGCCGGAGATCGCCGACGGCTCGGTGGAGATCGTCGCCGTGGCGCGCGAGGCGGGGCACCGATCCAAGATCGCCGTGCGCACCACGGTGCCCGGCGTCAACGCCAAGGGCGCCTGTATCGGGCCCATGGGACAGCGCGTGCGCAACGTGATGAGCGAACTGGCCGGCGAGAAGATCGACATCATCGACTACGCCGACGATCCGGCGACCTTCGTCGGCAATGCGCTCTCGCCGTCGAAAGTGGTTTCGGTCACTATCGTCGACCCGGAGGCAAGGGCGGCCCGCGTAGTGGTCCCCGATTTCCAGCTTTCCCTGGCGATCGGCAAGGAGGGGCAGAACGCCCGCCTGGCCGCGCGGCTGACCGGCTGGCGCATCGATATCCGCAGCGACGCCGCGCCCGACATGGGCGGATCCGTTCGGACGGAGGCGCATCGCAGTTGACCGGAGCCCGCCCGCGGAGTGCTCGGGATGACAGGTTCGTAACTTCCGCGGGGGAGGGGTTCGGCGTTCCGAGCGTGGCAGCGGTAGAGTGGTCCAAGGTTCAGTCCGAGTCTTCGGTTTCCATGCCCGACCGCACCACCGAGCAGCACCAGGCGCCCCGGCGCCGAGCGGCTCCGGTACGGACGTGTATCGGGTGCCGGAAGCGCGAGCTGGCCGTCGATCTGTTGCGGATCGTGGCTCGGGACCGTGAGACCGGAGACGGCTCCCACGTCATCGAGATCGTTCCCGATCCGCGGCGCAGACTTCCCGGACGGGGTGCCTGGCTGCACCCCCTTTCGGCTTGTCTGCGCGCGGCAGAGCGGCGCCGAGCGATCGGCAGAGCACTACGAGTGTCCGGACATCTGGATATCTCAGCCCTGGAGCATTACCTCGAGAACAGGCACGAGCACTCATGAGCACACCGTGAAGTACCAACGATGAACGTCCATCGGAGATAACCCGAGGTCGTGCGGGCCGCCGTCCCCAACGGTGGCGCTGCTCGGCCTCTCAGTGAGGAGAGCAGTGGCAGGCAAGGCCCGCGTGCACGAGTTGGCAAAAGAACTCGGTGTCACGAGCAAGGAACTACTCGCAACGCTCAAGGAGCAGGGCGAGTTCGTGAAGTCGGCGTCCTCGACGGTGGAAGCTCCCGTCGCCCGCCGGCTGCGTGAGTCGTTCGCGGCGAAATCCGCTCCGTCCAACGGCAACAAGCCGGGTGCACGCCCCGGACCGTCCGGTCGTCCGGCCCCCAAGCCCGCGGGCGGAGGCCCGCGTCCAGGTCCCCGTCCGTCGGCGCCCACTCCGGCGCCCACCGCGCAGGAGACCGCGGCCCCGGCCGCGCGTACCGGTGAATCCCCGGCCGTGAAGCCGGGCCCCGCCGCGCGTCCCGGACCGGCCCCGGCGCCCAAGCCCGCCGCCCGGGAATCGATCAACCCGCAGGCCGCCGCGGCTTCGGGCGCGAGCGCGAGTTCCGCGCCCGCCCCGGCCGGTCCGCGTCCGACGCCGGGCGGCCCGCGCCCCGGGCAGCAGCAGCAGCGTCCCGGCGGCCCCGGCCAGGGTGGACATCGCCCGGGTGGCGCGGCTCCCGGCCCGCGTCCTGGGCCGAAGACCCCGCGCGTCGGTAACAACCCCTATTCGTCGGCTCCCGAGCGTCCCGCGCCGCGTCCGGCCCCCGGTCAGGGTGGCCCGCGTCCCGGCCCGTCCCAGGGTGGACCGCGTCCCGGCCCCGCTCAGGGTGGCCCGCGTCCCGGTCCGTCGCAGGGCGGTCCGCGTCCCGGCCCCGCTCAGGGTGGCCCGCGTCCGGCGCCCGGCCCTGGTGGTCCGCGTCCCGGCGGACCGCGGCCGAGCCCCGGCTCGATGCCGCCTCGTCCGAATCCCGGCGCGATGCCGTCGCGTGCGGCGCGTCCCGGCGGCGCCGGAGGCCCCGGTGCGGGTCGTCCCGGTCGTCCCGGTGGCGCCGGTGCCGGTCGTCCCGGTGGCGGCGGTGGCGGTGGCTACCGCGGTGGCGGTGGCGGCGCTCCCGGTGCCGGTGCGGGTGCGCCCGGTGCCGGTGGTGCGGCCGGTGGCTTCCGCGGTCGTCCCGGTGGCGGCGGTGGCGGCGGCGGTCGTCCTGGCGGTCCCGGTGGCCGCGGTGGTGCGGCAGGCGCGTTCGGCCGTCCCGGTGGCGCGCCCCGGCGTGGCCGCAAGTCGAAGCGGCAGAAGCGGCAAGAGTACGACTCGATGCAGGCGCCCGCCGTCGGCGGCGTGCGGCTGCCGCGCGGCAACGGCGAGATCATCCGGCTCGCTCGCGGCGCGTCGCTGTCGGACTTCGCCGAGAAGATCGATGCGAACCCGGCCGCGCTGGTGCAGGCCCTGTTCAACCTCGGTGAGATGGTCACCGCGACCCAGTCGGTGAACGACGAGACCCTCGAGCTGCTGGGCAGCGAGATGAACTACGTCGTCCACGTGGTCAGCCCCGAGGACGAGGACCGCGAGCTGCTGGAGTCGTTCGACCTCACCTACGGCGAGGACGAGGGCGGCGAGGAAGACCTCGAACAGCGTCCGCCGGTGGTGACCGTCATGGGTCACGTCGACCACGGTAAGACCCGCTTGCTGGACACCATCCGCAAGGCGAACGTCCGCGAGGGCGAGGCAGGCGGCATCACCCAGCACATCGGCGCCTACCAGGTGCTCACCCACCTCGGCGACGAGGACCGGCTGATCACCTTCATCGACACCCCGGGTCACGAGGCGTTCACCGCCATGCGCGCCCGTGGTGCGAAGGCCACCGACATCGCGATCCTGGTGGTCGCCGCCGACGACGGCGTCATGCCGCAGACGGTGGAGGCGATCAACCACGCGCAAGCGGCCGACGTGCCGATCGTCGTGGCGGTCAACAAGATCGACAAGGAAGGCGCCAACCCGCAGAAGGTGCGTCAGCAGCTCACCGAGTACGGCCTGGTCGCCGAGGAATACGGCGGCGAGACCATGTTCGTCGACATCTCCGCCAGGCAGAACATCAACATCGATGCGCTGCTCGAGGCGGTCCTGCTGACCGCGGACGCGGCGCTGGACCTGCGGGCCAACCCGGACATGGACGCGCAGGGTGTGGCCATCGAGGCGCACCTCGACCGTGGCCGCGGCCCGGTGGCGACCGTGCTCATCCAGCGCGGCACCCTGCGGGTCGGCGACTCGATCGTGGCGGGAGACGCCTACGGCCGGGTGCGCCGGATGGTCGACGAGCACGGCGACGACGTCGAGGCGGCGCTGCCGTCGCGGCCGGTTCAGGTCATCGGCTTCACGTCGGTGCCCGGCGCGGGTGACAACCTGCTCGTGGTCGACGAGGACCGGATCGCCCGGCAGATCGCCGATCGGCGCAACGCGCGCAAGCGCAACGCGCTGGCCGCACGCAGTCGCAAGCGGATCAGCCTGGAAGATCTGGATGCCGCGCTGAAGGAAACCAGCGAGCTGAACCTGATCCTCAAGGGCGACAACTCGGGTACGGTCGAGGCCCTCGAAGAGGCGCTGCTCGGGATCCAGGTGGGCGACGAGGTGCGGCTGCGGGTGATCGACCGCGGCGTCGGTGGCGTCACCGAGACCAACGTCAACCTCGCTTCGGCGTCGAACGCGATCATCATCGGATTCAACGTCCGCGCCGAGGGCAAGGCGACCGAGCTGGCCAACCGCGAGGGCGTCGACATCCGGTACTACTCGGTGATCTACCAGGCCATCGATGAGATCGAGAAGGCCCTCAAGGGCATGCTCAAGCCGATCTACGAAGAGGTCGAGCTGGGGCGGGCCGAGATCAGGGCGATCTTCCGTTCGTCGAAGATCGGCAACATCGCCGGTTGCATGGTCACGTCGGGCTCGGTCAAGCGCAACGCCAAGGCGCGCCTGCTCCGGGACAACGTGGTGATCGCCGAGACGATGTCGATCTCGTCGCTGCGCCGGGAGAAGGACGACGTCACCGAGGTCCGCGAGGGCTTCGAATGCGGTATGACGGTCACCTACTCCGACATCAAGGAAGGCGACATCATCGAGGCCTACGAGCTGCGCGAGAAGCCGCGCGACTGATAGACCGAGACGAGTCCGGGCGCCGCGCGAAGTGCGCGGCGCCCGGCGGGTCTTCCTGACTGGGGAGGGTGTGGGTGTACCTGGGTGCACTGGAGTTCGACCTGCTGCTCGGCGATGTGCATTCACTGAAACAGAAGCGCTCGGTGATCCGGCCGATCCTGGCCGAATTGCAGCGTTTCGGTGTGAGTGCCGCCGAAGGCGGGGAACACGATCTATACCGTCGTTCGCTGCTGGGCGTGGCCATGGTCAGTGCGGGCATGGATCATCTGACCGAGGTGCTGGACAAATGTGAACGGCACGTCGCGGCCCGTCCGGAGTTACAGTTGCTGGCGGTGCGCCGCCGAATCTTCGGGCCCGAGGACTGACCGCGGCGCAGCGACGGAGCTCGGGTGGCGGCCGCGAGCCACGCTCCGACCGCCATCGAACAGAGTTGATAGTGAGGAGGAAACGGCCATGGTGGATCAAGCCAGGGCACGCCGACTCGCCAAGCGGATCTCCTCGATCGTCGCGACCGCGATCGAATACGAGGTGAAGGACCCGCGGCTGCGTTTCGTGACCGTGACCGACGCCAAGGTCACCGGCGATCTCCGGGAGGCGACGGTGTACTACACCGTGATGGGTGAAACCCTCGACGCCGAACCGGATTACGACGGTGCGGCGGCCGGACTGGAGAAGGCCAAGGGAGTTCTGCGCTCCAAGGTGGGCGCGGGAACCGGGGTGAAGTTCACCCCGACGCTGGCATTCGTACTGGACACCGTGCCCGACGCGGCACGGCAGATGGAGGAACTGCTCGCCAGGGCGCGGGCCGCGGACGACGAGGTCGCCAAGGTGGCCGCCACCGCCAGGCCCGCGGGCGACGCCGACCCCTACAAGATCGAACGCGACGCCGACGAGTGACATGCGGTAGTCGATGACGACGATGCGAGAAACGGCCGGCTTGGACACGGCCGTGGCGGCGCTCGACGCCGCGCGCTCGGTGACCATCGTCTGCCATGTGCAGCCCGATGCGGACACCATAGGAAGTGGTCTGGCGCTGGCGCTGGTGCTGCACCGGCGCGGCGTCCCGGTGCAGGTGTCGTTCGCCGAGCCGGCGGAATTGCCCGTATCGATGCGGTCGCTGCCCGGCGTAAGGCACCTGGTTGCGCCCGCCGAAGTGCGCGCCGAGGTCGACCTGCTGGTCGCGGTCGACTGCGGCAGCGCGGGCAGGCTCGGTGCGCTCGCCGACCGATTGTCCGATGCCGCAACGACACTGGTGATCGATCACCATCGGTCGAACACGCGGTTCGGAGCGATCAACGTGGTCGATCCCGCCGCGGAGTCCACCACGAGCCTGATCGCGCGACTGCTCGACGCGTGGGGTGTGCCGATCGATGCGGACGTGGCGCATTGCCTGTATGCCGGTCTGGTCACCGACACGGGTTCGTTCCGGTGGGTGCGGCCGGGTACCCACGAACTGGCAGAGCGGCTGCTGGCCACCGGAATCGACGGCGCGCATATCGCCCGCACCTTGATGGACACGCACCCGTTCGGATGGCTGCCCATGTTGGCGCGGGTGCTCGGGACGGCGCAGCTCGTCCCGGAGGCGCGCGGCGGCGTCGGATTGGTGTACGCGTTCGTGCGGCGCGACGACATCGACGATGTGCGTTCGGAGGAAGTCGAGAGCGTCATAGACATCGTGCGCACGACCGCCGAAGCGGGAATCGCCGCGGTGTTCAAGCAATCTCGTGTGGTGCCGGATCGGTGGACGGTATCGCTGCGCTCACGGGACAGCGGAGCGTGTGCGGGCGACGGGGTGGACGTCGCAGAGGTGGCCACGACACTGGGTGGTGGTGGGCATCGCTTCGCCGCCGGGTACACCGCACACGGCGCGCCCGAGGACCTGATCGGCGCGCTGCTGACCGCGCTCGGATGATCGTGTTCGATCATCGGCGAATGCCGGGTCGGCTCTCACCAAAACGTCCCGGTCCGACGGGTTTTCGAGTGCTGAGGCCGAATTCTTCGTCCGGACGGGTCCGCGGATCGACCGGGGCGGTGTGCGGATGCGGCGCACTCTCGGCGTGTGCGGGGCGCCCCGCGTTCGTGCCCGGTGCCCTGCGGGCGTTTGCCTGTCGAGTGGCGCTGGAAGTCGAGCCGGTTCGCCCGCCTCGCCATCCGAGCCTGGTTCGGCGTCGTGCCACACATCCGGAATCACCGGTGATGCGACCCTCTCCGCGACCGGAGCCGGACGCCGCCGAGTTTGTCGGTGGGCCGTGCCAAGGTGGGAGCCGGATCGCAACGACGGTGGTCTCGAAGGACGACATGCGGGGGAGGTGTTCGTGAGCGCGCAGGGTTGTAGTGGGGCGGATATCGGTGACCCGGTCCTGCGCGCGAGCGAGCCGGAAACCGTCGACCGGGCCGCCGCCGCCGGGCCCAAACGCATTCTCGGCCTCGCGTTGCCCACCCTCGGTGTGCTGGTCGCCGAACCGATCTACCTGTTGTTCGACCTGGCCGTGGTCGGCAGGCTCGGCGCGCTCGCGCTGGCCGGGCTCGCCGTGGGCGGGTTGATCCTCGCGCAGACGAGTTCGCAGCTGACCTTCCTGTCCTATGGCACCACCGCGCGCTCGGCGCGCCGTCACGGCGCGGGCGACCATCAAGGAGCCGTCGCCGAGGGCGTGCAGGCCACGTGGATCGCGGTGGCCGTCGGCGTCGCGATCCTGCTGCTGGTCCAAGCGTTCGCCGTGCCGGTGACCAGCGCCGTCGCGGGCAGTGGGGACATCGCGGCGCAGGCGCTGGACTGGGTGCGGATCGCGCTGTTCGGCGTGCCGCTGATCCTGATCTCCATGGCGGGGAACGGGTGGCTGCGTGGCGTCCAGGAGACGCGCAGGCCGTTGGTCTACGTCGTCGCCGGACTCGGGGTGTCGGCGGTGCTCTGCCCGGCGCTGGTGCACGGACTGTTCGGCGCACCGCGCCTGGGTCTGCCGGGCTCGGCCGCGGCGAACGTGGCGGGTCAGATCGTCACCGCGGTCCTGTTCCTGAACGCGCTGATCCGCGAGGAGGTTTCCCTCGCGCCGCATTGGTCGGTGATGCGTGCCCAGCTCGTCCTCGGACGCGACCTGATCGTCCGCAGTTTCGCCTTCCAGGCGTGCTTCGTCTCGGCGGCTGCCGTCGCCGCGCGTTTCGGCGCCGCGTCGGTGGCGGCCCACCAGTTGGTGCTGCAACTGTGGAACTTCCTGGCGCTCGCCCTGGACGCGCTGGCCATCGCCGCGCAGACGCTCACGGGCGCGGCTCTGGGCGCGGGTGATGCCACCGGCGCCCGAGGGATCGCCCGGCGCGTGACCCGCTGGTCGGAGATCTTCAGCCTCGGGCTCGCCGCCTGCTTCGCGGCGGGGGCGGTGGCGATCCCCGCGCTGTTCACCGATGACCCGGACGTGCTGGAGCGCGCGCACGTGGTGTGGTGGTTCTTCGTCGCGCTCATTCCGGTGGCGGGCATCGTCTTCGCGCTCGACGGCGTCCTGCTCGGAGCCGGTGACGCGGCCTACCTGCGCACCACCACGCTCGGAGCGGCCCTGCTCGGCTTCCTGCCCGCTATCTGGTTGTCGCTGGCCTTCGACTGGGGCGTCGCCGGAATCTGGTCCGGCCTCGCCGCGTTCATGCTGTTGCGGCTGATCGCCGTCGCGGGGCGGGCGCTGTCGGGCCGGTGGGCCCTGGTCGGCGCCGAAGTACCGAGGTGAGCGACACCCGGCTCGGCCGGTGCGCGCGAATCCGAAACGATGTGCCAAGGTAGGTGTGGTGATACCCAAGTTGATGGCGGTGAGCGACATTCATGTCGGGCACCAGGGGAATCGGCCGGTCGTCGAGCAGATCAAGGCGGACTCGCCGGAGGACTGGCTCATCGTGGCCGGCGACGTGGGGGAGAAGACCGAGGACATCCGGTGGGCGCTGGAGCTGCTGCGCCGCCGGTTCGCCAAGGTGATCTGGGTGCCGGGCAATCACGAGCTGTGGACGACGGCCAAGGACCCGGTGCAGATGGTCGGGGTGGCGCGCTACGACTACCTGGTGTCGATCTGCCGCGACCTGGATGTGTTGACGCCGGAGGATCCGTTTCCGGTGTGGCAGGGCGCGGGCGCGGAAGAGCACGGCGGAGCGGTCACGCTGGTTCCGATGTTCCTGTTGTACGACTACTCGTTCCTGCCGGAAGGAGCCACCACCAAAGCGGAGGGTCTGGCGATCGCGCGTGAGCGCAACGTGGTGGCCACCGACGAATTCCTGCTCTCGCCCGATCCGTACCTGACCAGGGACGCGTGGTGCCACGCCCGGGTACAGGTGACCAAGCGCAAGCTCGACGCGCTCGCCCCGGGCACCCCGATCGTCCTGATCAACCATTTCCCGCTGGTGCGGCAGCCGACCGACGTGCTGTTCTACCCGGAGTTCGCGCTGTGGTGCGGCACCGAACTCACCGCGGACTGGCACACCCGCTACAACGTGGTCTGCTCGGTCTACGGTCACCTGCACATCCCGCGGACCTCGCACTACGACGGCGTCCGATTCGAGGAGGTCTCGCTCGGCTACCCGCGCGAGTGGCAGCGCCGCGGCCTGCCCGAGCGATTGCTGCGCCAGATCCTGCCGACCCCGCAGTATCCGCCGGGCACGCTGAACAAGTGGGGCGGACACTTCCAGGTGACTCCCGAGATGGAAGCCGCCGCCGCGGAGATGCGCAGCAAAGCGCAGCAGCGGCGCGGGCTGGCGTAGTCCCACGCACATGGCGCTGCGATCCCACCCGGTGCGGCTCGACTACGCTCGTCGGTGATGATCGAGAACATTCTGCCCGCGAGTGTGGCCTCGGCCGAGTTGCTGGCGTACCCGGAGGATCTGCGGCCGCATCCGGCGGAGGAGCATCTCATCGCCAAGTCGGTGGAGAAGCGGCGCCGTGACTTCATCGGCGCGCGGCATTGCGCCCGCCTTGCGCTCACGCAACTCGGTGAGCAGCCGGTCGCGATCGGCAAGGGCGAGCGCGGCGCTCCGGTGTGGCCGCGCGGAATCGTCGGCAGCCTGACCCACTGCGACGGCTACCAGGCCGCCGCGCTCGGTCACAAACTGCGGTTCCGTTCCATCGGCATCGACGCCGAGCCGCACGCCACCCTGCCGGACGGCGTACTGGACTCGGTCAGCCTGCCGCCGGAGCGGGAATGGCTGAAGACCACCGAGTCCGAATTGCACCTGGACCGGTTGCTGTTCTGCGCCAAAGAGGCCACCTATAAGGCGTGGTTCCCGCTGACGCTGCGCTGGCTCGGCTTCGAGGACGCGCACATCACGTTCGAGATCGAGGACAGCTCCGCCGCTTCCGGGCGCGGCAGCTTCCATACCGAACTGCTGGTGCCGGGGCAGACCACCGACGGCGGCACGCCGCTGATCGCGTTCGACGGTCGTTGGCTGATCACCGACGGGTACATCCTGACCGCGATCGCGCACGTCTGATGGACGGACTCGGCGGGCTGCTCGTCATCGACAAGGCCGGTGGCTGGACCAGTCACGACGTCGTCGCGAAATGCCGGAAGCTGCTGCGCACCAAGAAGATCGGCCACGCGGGCACGCTCGATCCGATGGCGACCGGTGTGCTGGTGCTCGGCGTGGAACGCGCGACCAAACTGCTCGGCCTGCTCACCCTGACCACCAAGGCGTACACCGCGACCATCCGGCTGGGACAGGCGACCAGCACCGACGACGCCGAGGGCGAGGTGCTGGCCATGACACCGGCCGGTCATCTCGCCGACGCCGACATCGCCACGCGCACAGCCGAACTGACCGGGAACATCGAGCAGGTGCCCGCCACCGTCAGCGCGATCAAGGTGAACGGCGAACGTGCCTATGCCCGCCACCGTGCGGGCGAGGACGTGCAGTTGGCCGCCCGCCCGGTCACGGTGTCGCGGTTCGACGTGCTCGCGCGGCGCGATGTCGGCGATTTCGTCGACCTGGACGTGGTGGTCGAATGTTCCTCGGGTACCTACGTGCGCGCGCTGGCCAGAGACCTGGGCGCCGGGCTCGGCGTCGGCGGCCACTTGACCGCGTTGCGCCGCACCAGCGTCGGGCCGTTCACGCTCGAGCATGCACGCACCTTGGACGATCTGGCCGCCGCCGCTGAGTCCGGCGTGCCGCCACTGAGCCTCGATATCGATGCCGCGGTGCGAACGGCGTTCCCGCGCCGCGACATCGATGACAAGCAGGCCGACGATCTGCGCAACGGACGCTGGCTCGCTCCGGCCGGAATGCCCGGCGTCTACGCCGCCATCAATCCGGAAGGCCGCGCTATCGCCCTGCTCCGGGAATCCGGTAATCGCGCGTCCTCGGTGATGGTCGTCCGCCCCGCCAATCTCTGATCCCGGGCGATAGTGGTTGGCCACCTCGCGGCGCTCGCTCGGCACTGTGCAATGCTCGCACCTGCCCGTGCCGCAGGATTCGAGCCTCGTCTGCTGATTTCCGTGACCAGCTCCGGCCCGCCGAGGGCGTTCATCGCATAACCACCGCTGCAAGGAAATTCGCGCAGGAAAGTCGCCTGCGGCGGCCGTGGCCGGGTAGCGGGTCGCGGTGAGTCGGCGTTCAGGAGCCGATCTGGTGCCGGAGGCGTTGCACGGCGTCGTCCATGTGCTCGACGAGCAGAGCGCGGGCGCGCGCGGGGTCGCCTGCGCCGATCGCGTCGCGCAGGCCGATGTGTTCGCGGGACTGTTCCCGTAGGTCCGGATAGGTCGTCTGCAAGGCGCCCAAGCACATGCGCGTCTCGATCAGCAAGGTGCGAGCCGCGCGTACCAGCCGCGGACTGGCCGCACTCTCCACCAGCGCCTCGTGGAAGGCCTGGTCGGCCTCCGACACGCCGACCGCGTCGCCGCGTTCGGCGCACGCGATCATCTCCTCGACGCTGGGACCGAGCGCCTCGTAGGCGATCGGGCGGCGACCGTCCAGGATCAGCTCCAGTGCGCCGCCCTCCAGTGCCGTCCTGGCCCGGTAGATGTCGACGACGTCGTCGAGGCTCAGTTCGATGACGAAGATGCCGCGGTGGCGGATGCTGCGCAGCAGACCCTCGGACACCAAGCGCTGCATCGCCTCGCGCACCGGACCGCGCGAGACCGCGAACCGCGCCGCGAGGTCGGCCTCGCCGAGCTGCGACCCTGGCGCGAGACTGCCGCGCATGATCGCCTCGCGGAGCCGATCTGCGATCATCTCCGCGGTCGACTGCCGGTTCACCGGCTCGAAATCAACGACGGACATCGATCTGCCTTTCCGCGAACAAGGTCCCGAATCCGGGAACGACCGGCTCGGCGCCGGCCAGCCGCAGCCCTGCCCAGATCGTGACCTGATTGGCCGTCAGCACCGGTTTGCCCAGCGTAGCCTCCAGGTCCGGCAGCACCGCCACGGTGTGCATCGCGGTGTCGGGGATGAGCAGCGCCTCCGCGTCGGGATGGTCGTTGTCCGCCGCCAGCCGCAGCACCTGGGCCGGGGTGAGGGTGCCGACCTCGGCGGCGGTGTCGATCCCCGCGCTGGACATCGAGACGACGTCGATGCGCGCGTCGGCGAGGAACTCCACGAACAGCCGGGCGACCTCGTCGGGATAGCTGGCGGCGACCGCGACGGTGCGCAGTCCCAGCGTGTGCACGGCGTCGGCGAACGCGATGCTGGTGCTTGTCGCCGGGACGCCCGCGACCTCGGCCAGTGCGCGCACCTGATCGCGCGCGCCCTCGGGTCCGTAGACGAAACTGCCCGACGTGCAGGCCCAGACGATCGCGTCGGGGCGGTGCCGGGCGAGCAGTGAGGCGCCGAGGCGCAATTTCTCCGGGCTGCCCAGTTCGAGCAGTTCGGGGACGGCGTGCAGATCGGTGCCGTAGATGTGGGCCACCGGAAGGTGCGCGCCGAGCGCTGCCGCCGCGAGCGGGTAGTCGTCCTCGGCCGCGTGGTCGGGGTAGATGAAACCGACGGTGGGTGCGTGCATGTGATGTTCTTCCTTCAGAAAACGTTGAGCAGCCACTTGCCCGGGCCCATCATCGGGAGCTTCATCCGGCCGAGACATGCCCACATGGTGAGTTGGTTGGCGGTGAGCACCGGCTTGCCGAGGGCTTTCTCCAGCGGCTCGATCACGTCGTACGTGGGCAGGTTGGTACAGCTGACGAAGACGGCCTGGGCCTCGGGGTCGTCGGCGCCGACGATGCGTTCGGCGATCGTGCGATAGCTGACCTTCCAGATGCCGCCGCCGAGCCCGAGGTGATCGGAGCGGACCACCGTGCAGCCGGCTTCGGCGAGGAACTCGTGCAGCCGGTGGGTGAGGATCTCGTCGTACGGGGTCAGTACCGAGATCCGGGTGAGGTCCAGATGGCGGATCGCTTCGAGCAACGCGCCCGAGGTGGTGACCGCGTCCAGCGCCCCGGCACGGCAGATGGTGTCGCGCAACGACTTCTCGTAGGCGAGGCCTTTGATGAAACTGCCCGATGTGCACAGGTAGGCCACGACTTCGGGTTCCACGTGCAGGACGTTGCGGGTGGCCGCGGTGAGATGCGCCGCGTCGGAGACCAATTCGGCCATCTCCAGCGACACCGGAACCGGTTCGTAGGGGGTACGGGCCAGGTGCAGACTCACCTCCAGAGGCGCCCAGCGCCAGAGCTCTCGTTCGAGGGCGAGGTCGAACGGTGCGATGATCCCGATACCCCGTTGTGCAACGGGCCCTTCGAGGTCGGGAAAGCTCAAATCCACTACGGCCCCTCTCGCGCTCAGCCGGGACGACCTCCGAACACGATCGGATTGTTGACAATCATACGATGTGATCTTAGTGTGTCAATGTGGAACAGGGCCCGATTGTCGTCGTCCTGCACAGTGACAGTGTGCCCGACGACGAACGAATGGACCGAGTAGCAGGCCGCGCCACCATCCGGTACACCGAGGCGCCCGGGTTGGCGAACGCCCTGCGCGGAGCGGAGATCTTGTTCGTCTACGACTTTCGCACCCGGGCGCTGCCCGGCGCCTGGCATGCCGCCGACCGGCTGCGCTGGGTGCACATGGGATCCACCGGCGTCGATCCGGCGATGTTTCCCGAACTGCGGGCCAGTGACGTGGTCGTGACCAACACCAGAGGCGTCTTCGACGCCGCGATCGCCGAGTACGTGCTCGGGCAGATTCTCGGTTTCGCCAAGGACCTGTCCGGTTCGTTGCTGCTGCAACAACGGCACGAGTGGCGGCATCGGGAATCCGAACGGGTCGCGGGGTCGACGGCGCTGATCGTGGGCACCGGCTCGATCGGGCGTCATATCGCCCGATTGCTGCGCGCGGTCGGCATGACCGTGCGCGCCGTCGGCAGGCGGGAGCGCGCGGCGGACCCGGATTTCGGCGAGGTCACCACCGATCTGCACGCCGAACTGGCCCGCGCCGATTACGTCGTCGCGATCGCTCCGCTCACCGAGCGGACCAGGAACATGTTCGACGCCGCCGCCTTCGCCGCGATGAAGCCGCACGCCAGGTTTGTCAACGTCGGCCGCGGGGAACTCGTTGTGACCGACGATCTCGTCGCCGCGCTGCGCACCGGATCGATCGCCGCGGCGGCGCTCGATGTGGTGGACCCCGAGCCGCTCCCCGCCGATCACCCTCTGTGGGAACTGCCGAACGTCCGGATCACCCCGCACAACTCCGGTGACTTCATCGGATGGCGCACCGAGATCGTCGACGCGTTCACCGAGAAC
This sequence comes from Nocardia sp. NPDC047038, assembly GCF_040644075.1. NCBI lineage: Bacteria > Bacillati > Actinomycetota > Actinomycetes > Mycobacteriales > Nocardiaceae > Nocardia > Nocardia sp. NPDC047038. The sequence continues at coordinate 726,754 of NZ_JBEYVQ010000001.1, forward strand.
TTCGACAACTGGATCGCCGGACGTCCGCTGGACAACGTGGTCGACAAAAGGCTGGGGTACGTGCCCGGCTGAAGGAGCCCATCCATGAGCTACCCCGACAAGAACCAACCCACCGACCCGACCGCCATGACCGCGGTCGAGCTGGTCTCGGCCTACGCGGCGGGCGCGCTGTCGCCCGTCGAGGCGACCGAGGCGATCCTGCGCGCGATCGCCGATCGCGACGGCGCGCTCAACGCCTTCTGTCTGGTCGATCCCGATCGCGCGCTGGTGCAGGCGAAGGACTCCGAGGCGCGCTGGCAGTCCGGTCATGCCAGAGGGCTGCTCGACGGCGTGCCGATCTCGATCAAGGACGTCTTCCTGACCGAGGGCTGGCCAACCCGGCGCGGCTCCACGTCCATCGACCCGGCGGGACCTTGGCTGGTGGACAGTCCGGTGGCCGCGCGGCTGCGCGAGGACGGGATGGTCTTCCTCGGCAAGACCACCACCCCGGAGGTCGCGTGGAAGGCGGTCACCGACAGTCCGCTGGCGGGTGTCACGCGGAATCCGGCCGACCCGTCCACCACCGCGGGCGGCTCCTCCGGCGGCAGCGCCGCGGCCGTCGCCGCGGGCATGGGCCCGGTGTCGGTGGGCACGGACGGCGGTGGCAGCGTGCGCATTCCGGCCGCCTTCTGCGGCATCGTCGGGTTCAAGCCCACCTACGGCCGGATTCCGCTGTTCCCGGCCAGCCCGTTCGGTCCGCTGGCGCATGCGGGACCGATGACGCGCACCGTCGAGGACGCGGCGCTGCTGATGGACATCCTGTCGCTGCCGGATCCGCGCGATCCCACCGCGCTGGCTCCCACGCTCACCGCCTTCCGCGCCGAAATGCAGCGCGATGTGCGGGGATTGCGCGTGGCGTACTCACCTGCGCTCGGCTACGCCACGGTCGACCCCGAGGTCGCCGCGATCGTGGAAGCGGCGGTGACCCGGCTGGCCGACGCCGAACTCCAGGTGAGTGCCGCCGATCCCGGATTCGCCGATCCGCGCGAGGCGTTCGAGCTGCTGTGGGCGGCCGGCGCGGCCACCATGCTGTCCGGGTACCCGGAAGGTACGCGCGAACGGGTGGACCCGGGCCTGCGCGCGGTCTGGGAGCGCGGTGAAACCGTCACCGCCGTCGAGTATCTCGACGCGCGCAACGTCGCGGCCCAGATCGGCATCACCATGGGCGCCTTCCACAACGACTACGACATTCTGATCACTCCGACGGTGCCGATTCCCGCGTTCGAAGCGGGACACGACGTGCCACCGGGCAGCGGCCTGCACAGCTGGCCGGAATGGACGCCGTTCACCTACCCGTTCAATATGACCCAGCAACCCGCGATCAGCATCCCGGCGGGCACGACCCGCGCGGGTCTACCGGTCGGGTTGCAGATCATCGGCCCGCGCCACTCCGACGATCTGATCCTCGCGGTAGCCCGCTACGCCGAATTCGTGCTGGCTTCCTGAACGCGAATGGCCCCGCGGAAGACCGCGGGGCCACTCGTCACCGTCGCTCAGGCGCGGGCGAAGGCGAGCGTCTCGCCCTGCACACCGTGCAACCACAGCGTGTTGCAGGCCGCGGCCATCTCGGCGAGCCCCTCCTCGATGGTGGCGAACACATTGCCCGGCACCCACCCGAGGTCGCCGTTGATCAGCAGATTGTTGCGGCCGTAGAACAGCGCGAGATCGGTCGCCCCGCGCTCGTGCTCGGCCGCGGAACCGGGCTCGTAGCCGTAGGCCGGATTGCCGATCTCCCACGGCTCGAAGTCGAACAGGCACACATCGCCGGGGATGGGCGTGACCGTCGGATTCTCCCGATGCGGGGCCGCGCCGATGCGCGGGAGCAGGGTGTACACCTCGTTACGGGCGTACTTGGCGTGGAAGGCGTCGCCTTCCAGCGGCAGCGCGTTCCACACCGCGGCGCAGGTCTGCGGCGCTTCCTCGTCCAGCAAACGGGCGCGGCAGGTCACCGCGGCTTTGGTGAGCGTGATGGTGATGTAGCGGGCCATGCGGTCCTGCTTCCTGATCGGGCCCGCCGGGCGGGCACTGCGGACGGGTGGGGTGCGCGCTACAACTCGGCGAGCACCTCGGACCAGATCGCCAGAGCGTCCTCGATCTGAGTATCGGTCACGATCAGCGGCGGAATCATCCGCACCACGTTCATGTGCGCGCCGCAGGTCAACAGCAGCAGTCCCTTGTCCACCGCCGCGCGCTGGGCGGCCGCGGCGGTGGCCGTGTCGGGCTCGCCGGTGGCCGTGGTGAACTCGGCGCCCACGAGCAGTCCGAGGCCGCGGACGTCGCCGATCGCCTTGGTGGCGCTCTCGCGCATACCGCGCAGCAGTTGCGCCCCTCGGGTGGCCGCGTTGTCCACCAGCCCTTCGGATTCGATCACGTCGAGCGTGGCGATCGCCGCCGCGCACGCCACCGCGTTGCCACCGTAGGTGCCGCCCTGCGAACCCGGCCACGCCCGCGCCATCAGTTCGCGCGGCGCCGCGATGCCGGACAGGGGAAAGCCGCTCGCCAGGCCCTTCGCGATGGTGATCACGTCGGGCCGGACGCCGAAGTGCTGATGCCCGAAGAACTTCCCGGTGCGGCCGAAACCGGTCTGGATCTCGTCGAAGACCAGCAGGATGCCGTGCCGGTCGGCGCGTTCGCGCAGCCCGTGGAAGAACTCGGTGTTGCCGGGGACGTAACCGCCCTCACCGAGCACCGGCTCCACGATGAACGCGGCGGTCTCGGCGGGCGAGGTGAGCGTGGCGAACAAGTAGTCGAGTTCGCGCAGTGCGAAGGCGGTGGCCTCCCGCTCGCTCCAGCCATAGCGGTAGGCGGTGGGGAAGGGCGCGACGTGCACGCCCGGCATGAGCGGGCTGAACCCGGCCGAGAAGCGGGTGCCCGAGGTGGTCATGGTCGCGGCGGCCACGGTGCGGCCGTGGAAACCGCCGTGGAAGACGACGACGTTCGGCCGCCCGGTGGCCTGGCGCACCAGTCGCAGTGCGGCCTCGACCGCCTCACTGCCGGAGTTCGCGAAGAACAGCGTGTCCAGTCCTTCCGGAAGCACCGCGCCGAGCCGTTCGGTCAGCTCCAGCAGCGGCCGATGCAGCACGGTCGTGTACTGGCCGTGGATCAGCGAAGCGACCTGTGCCTGCGCGGCGGCGACCACTTTCGGATGGCAGTGGCCGGTGCTGGTCACGCCGATGCCGGCGGTGAAGTCCAGGTAGCGGCGTCCGTCGGTGCCGTAGAGGTAGCACCCCGCGCCGTGGTCGACGGTCACCGGAGTGGCCTGTTTCAGGATGGGCGAGAGCTCGGTCATGGTGGTTCGCCTCCCGGTGCGGGTGGGATGGAGGGCCATTGTCTATTGTCGGATTGTCGACAATATGCATAACATGGCCGCACGGGTCGCAGCAATGGCCGGACGCTGCGCGCTGCCGAAAGGAGCCACCGACCATGCTCACCGAAAGCGCGCTGAGCGCGCCCGAACGCGCCGCGATCGACACGGTGCCGCGCGGCTTGTTCATCCAGGGGCAGTGGCGGGCGACGACCCGCACGCTGCCGGTCTTCGATCCGTCGACGGGTGGACTGCTGTGCGAAGTAGCCGACGCGAACCCGGACGACGGTCGCGCGGCGCTGGACGCGGCGTGCGCGGCGCAGGCCGACTGGGCAGCCACCGCGCCGCGCGAGCGCAGCGATCTGCTGATGCGCGTGCATCGCGCGTTGCTGGCCGACACCGACCGCCTCGGGCTGATCGCGACGCTCGAAATGGGCAAGCCGCTGGCCGAGGCGCGCGGTGAGATCGCCTATGCCGCGGAGTTCTTCCGCTGGTTCGCCGAGGAAGCCGTCCGCCTGGACGGCGGGTACATGCCCGCGCCGACCGGCGGCTCGCGTTTTCTGGTGGCCCGGCAGCCGGTCGGTCCGAGCCTGCTCATCACGCCATGGAACTTTCCCGTCGCCATGGGCGCGCGCAAGATCGCGCCCGCGCTCGCCGCGGGCTGCACCTGCGTCGTGAAACCCGCGGAGCAGACGCCGCTTTCGATGCTGGCGCTGGCTCAGGTGCTGGCGGACGCCGGGTTGCCCGCCGGGGTGGTCAACGTCGTCACGACGGCGGATCCCGCCGCGGTGATGACTCCGCTGATCCTCGACGACCGCTCGCGCAAGCTGTCGTTCACTGGCTCGACGGCGGTCGGCAAGCAGTTGCTCGCGCAGTGCGCGCAGACGGTGATGCGCACCTCGATGGAACTGGGCGGCAACGCGCCGCTGCTGGTTTTCGACGACGCGGATCTCGACGAGGCGGTCGAGGGCACGGTGGCGGCGAAGATGCGCAACATCGGTCAGGCGTGCACCGCCGCCAATCGGATTCTGGTTCAGCGCGGCGTCGCCGAGGTCTTCGCGCGCAGGCTCGCCGAGCGGCTGGCTGCCCTGCCGATGGGCCGGGGCACCGAGCCGGACGTCGTGGTCGGCCCGCTGATCGATACCGAGGCCGTCGCCAAGGTGCAGCGCTTGGTCGACGACGCCCGCGCCCGTGGGGCCGGGGTGCTCACCGGAGGGGCGGCCTGGGACGGACCGGGCACTTTCTATCCCGCGACCGTCCTGGTCGACGTCCCCGACGACGCCGAGTTGTGCCACACCGAGATCTTCGGACCGGTCGCCGCGATCGGCGTCTTCGACACCGAGGACGAAGCCGTGCGCCGGGCCAACGACACTCCCTACGGGCTGGTGAGCTACGTGTTCACCGAGAATCTCCGGCGCGGACTGCGGGTGTGCGAGGCGCTGGAAACCGGGATGGTCGGCCTCAACCAGGGCGTGGTGTCGAATCCGGCCGCGCCCTTCGGCGGCGTCAAGGAATCCGGGCTCGGACGCGAGGGCGGGCTGACCGGGATCGACGAATTCCTGGAGACCAAGTACATCGGAGTGCGACTGTGAAGGAGTGCCAGTGAGCGAGTACCGCATCGCCACCATCCCGGGTGACGGGATCGGAGTCGACGTCACCGCGGCGGCGGTACGTGTGCTCGACGCCGTGCTGCCCGGTCTGGCATGGACCGAATTCGACTGGTCGTGCGAGAACTACGTGCGCACGGGCGCCATGATGCCGCCGGACGGCGCGCAGCGGCTCGCGGGCTTCGACGCGATCCTGCTCGGCGCTGTCGGCTTTCCCGGTGTGCCCGACCATGTTTCGCTGTGGGGCCTGCTGATCCCGCTGCGCCGCGCCTTCGGTCAGTACGTCAACCTGCGCCCGGTGCGCCTGCTGCCCGGCACGGAATCGGCACTGCGCGGCCGGACCGCCGACGATCTGGACATCCTCATCGTGCGGGAGAACTCCGAGGGCGAGTACTCGCGGATCGGCGGCATCCACAACGAGGGCCGCCCCGACGAATTCGTGCTCCAGGAATCGGTGTTCACCCGCACCGGATGCGAGCGAATCATCCGCTACGCCTTCGAGCGGGCCGCCGAGCGATCCGGGCGATTGTGCTCGGCGACCAAGTCGAACGGGCTCATCCATTCGATGCCCTACTGGGACAGTGTGTTCGAACGCGTCGCGACCGAGTATCCCCAGGTGCGGACGCGGCAGATGCACGTCGACGCGCTGGCCGCCGAAATCGTGCTGCACCCGGACCGGCTGGACGTGATCGTGGGCTCGAACCTGTTCGGCGACATCCTCTCCGACCTCGCCGCCGCGGTGACCGGCGGGCTCGGCTTGGCGCCGTCGGGCAACGTCAACCCCGAGCGCACCGGGCCCTCGATGTTCGAGGCGGTGCACGGCAGCGCGCCCGACATCGCCGGTCAGGGCATCGCGAACCCCGTCGCGCAGGTCCTCGCGGGCGCGATGCTGCTGGATCATCTCGGCGAGTCCGCCGCGGCGGCCGCGGTGGACCGAGCGGTGTGCGACGTGCTCGCCGCGGGGGAGGTCCGCACCCCGGACCTCGGTGGCACCTCGACCACCGACGAACTGGGCGACGCCATCGCTACCCGCGCGGCCGAGTTGGTGCGTCCCGCCCTCGGGGCCGACCTGGGCTGAGCCCGCGGCCGGAACCCTTGAAACCGGGGGTGTTCGGAAGCGGTCTGGGCGGGATCGTTTCGCCAGTTTTCGGGCCCGGGCTTCGCGGTGGTCATCCATCGCCGGGCTCGAGTCGTCGCGTGGCCGGCGGAGGGCTGCGTGACCCCGGTCCTGCGCCATGCCGTTACCCAGTGCGGCACCGATGGCACGCCCGGCAGCGTCCGAGCCCGACGCTGCCCGCCGCACCCGCTACCGCCGGTTCGGCGGAGTGGGCCTGATCTGTGGAGCCCCGGTCAGGCGGTGAGCCAGATGGCCTCGGCGGCGGGGCGCCCGAGGTCGGTCGGTGACTCGGTGGCGCCGATGCGGATGGCGATGGTGCCCGCGAAGTCGCGGCGTTCGACGACGGCGATGGCGGTGTCCAGGGCGATGCCGACCGAGTCGAAGTAGCGCAGCATGTCGGGATCGGCGTCGGAGATGCGCGCGACCCGGCCGGATTCACCGGCATGGAAGTCGCTGAGCTGGCGCGCGGGCGGGGTGGGCACCGCGCCGTCCACCGACGGGATCGGGTCGCCGTGCGGATCGCGATCGGGGTATCCGAGTTTGGCGTCGATCCGGGCCATCAGCAGCTCGGAGACCGCGTGCTCGAGCACCTCGGCTTCGTCGTGCACCTCGTCCCAGCCGTAGCCGAGCTCGTTCACCAGGAAGGTCTCGATGAGCCGATGCCTGCGCACCATCGCGACGGCGGCTCGGCGGCCCTCCGGGGTGAGGGCGATCGCGCCGTAGCGGGCGTGCTCGACCAACCCTTGGTCGGCGAGCTTGCGGACGGCTTCGGACACGGTCGAGGCCGATACGCCGATCCGTTCGGCGAGCAACTTGGTGGTCACCTTCTCCTGCGACCACTCCCGCGCCGTCCAGATGACCTTCAGGTAGTCCTGGGCGACCGAGGAGAGCACAGGCGCGATGGTCGCGGTACCGCCGTGCGCATCGCCCGGCGCCGGGGCGTCGGCCAACTCGCGTCGAGTGGCGATATCTCGTTTACCTGGCACATACCCGAGCTTAGGCACTGGCGCGCCGATACACACATCCTCGACCTGCCGTCGGCCGATCGACAGCGAATCGCTATTCGCCGTTCACCCATTTGGAAGCGGTGGACCGATGCCGGTCCGCCTGGGTCATACCGTTCTCGACAGATCCAGCGTGTTCCGATGCGCGGCCACGCCGTCGAATCGGCGACCGGCCAACCGGGCGGTCGCGGGCGCGCCGACCGGCTCGCCGGACAACTTGTAGAACGTCGCCGTGGCGCGTCCGGTGAACTCGTCGCCGGTCACGTCGAGTTCGAAGGCGACGATCCCTTTGCGGACTACGGCGGGGTCGGTGCGATCGACGGTGAACTCCAAGAAGGCGCCGGTGACCCGGTTGCCCGCGCCGTGCCAGGTGCCCATGCCGTTGCTGTCGCTCGTGGCGCGATTGCCGTGGTCGGGATTCGATTGCAGCATCGTGCCGCCAGGGTGGAACTGCATCACGTGGTAGCCGAACGGAGCGCCGTCGGCGCGAACCTCCCAGGTGCCGAGCACCGGATGCCGATCGCTCGCGCTGTGTTCGTCGCCGGCACGAGTTGGCCTCTGCGCGATCACGCTGCGCTGCCGCCTCCGGGCTTGACCACTCATGCCGTGTCCCCGCAGACGAACGCCAGTGCGGCGATGCCCCGATCGATGGCGTCGCGCGGCACGTTCGCGAAACTCAGCCGCATGGTGTTGCGGTGCTCGGTGATGTCGTCGGCGTAGAACGCGCTGCCGGGCAGGAACGCGACTCCGTGCCGCAGTGCCCGCGCCAGCAGCGCGTCGGCATCGAAACCCGGCGGCCCCTCGACCCACAGGAACATCCCGCCCTCCGGCTCGACCCACCGGAACCCAGCCGGGAAATGCCGCTCGAGCGCGACCGTCAACGCGTCCAACTTGGCCGAATAGGCGTCGACGACATGAGCGAGGTGCGCGGCCCCGTCCGGACTGCCGAGAAATTCGGCCGCAATCGCCTGGCAGTACGTCGAGGTCTGCATGTCGATGCCCTGCTTCAACGCGAGCACGGTCCGCAGCAGATCCGGGGGCATAACGGTGATCCCGACGCGGATCGCAGGAGCGAGAGTTTTCGACAGGGACGTGATGTACACCGAGTTGTCCGGCGCGAAAGACGACAACGCGGGCGGTGCCACACCGCGATAGCGCAGGTCGGTGTAGACGTCGTCTTCGATGACCAGCGTGCCGTGGCGGACGACGATCTCGGCGATTCGTTCGCGCCGATCGACGGGCATCGTCCGGCCGGTCGGATTCTGGAAAGTCGGCAGTAGGTAGACGAACGCCGCGTCGTATCGGGCCAGGGCTTCTTCGAGCGCTTCCGGAACGATGCCGAATTCGTCGGACGGCACCGCCACGACGGTCGCTCCGTGGCTGCGGAATTCCTTGACCGCCGGGCCGTAAGTGGGGGTTTCGACCAGAACCACGTCCTGCGGGTCGAGCAGCGCCAAACACACGTTGTGCAATGCGCCGGAGCCGCCGGTCGAGATATGCAGGCGCTCGAGCGTGCACTGAATATCGCGGCCGTGCAGAAGGTTTCGGGCTTCGTCCAACAGCGGAGCGAATCCCCGGGTCATGCCGTATTGGAGGACGGCGCTGCCGTATCTGCCGATGACCGTTTGCGCCAGCGTCGCCACGAGCTCGCTCGGCAGCAGAGCGGGATCGGGCGCTCCGACCGCGAAGGACACCACGTCGGGGCGGCCTGCCAGTGCCGCGAAGATATCGTCGATGGGACCGCTGGTCACCTCGGCCGCGCCGCGGCTGCGTTTGCCGACGGCCATGTCAGGCGCCGGCCTGCCCGCGCCGCCGCAGGCGGGCAACGGCTTCGGGCACGTGGGCGTCGTACTCCGGCGTCAGCACCACGTCGTCGTTGAACAGGGGATCGGTCCGCATTTCCACCGCGACCAGGTCCTCGGCATCGTCGAGGTTCACCGCCACGTGCACGACGCCGTCGGGGATGTAGATGAACTCACCGGGACCGTGGAAATAGGGCGTCAGTTCCGGGCCGATCAAGGTGGCCGCTCGCCCGCGCAGGCAAACGACGACGATCTCGCTGTGCGCGTGATAATGCGCTTTCGACATCGCTCCCGGGGCCATGTTGACCATGCCCGCCGAAATGCCGGTGGCGCCACAGGTTTCCGTGGTGATGCAAGGAATGAGGCGTTGTCGTTGCCGTCCGATTGTTTCGGCCGCATCGGACGGTTTGATCACACGCACGTGCTTGACTGCGCTTTTCATGGCTACTCCGGGGCATTCCGTCATCGACGAATTGGACGCTAGACCATTCCCGCTGCTGGTGAGACGAGCTTGCGGGCCCGTGGAAAACCCGGGGTATATCGGCGCTTTCGCGAATCCGTCCGGTTAGTTTCCGGTGCGCGAAGACTTCCGCGGCGATGTCGCCGACCCCGACGTAGCGGCCCCGTGGCGCGCCGTCGTGCGACGGCCACGGCGACCTGCCGGTTATCCCACCGCCGCGGTTGCGGCACGAGTCGTGCCGCGGTTCGGATGATCCGACCGGTTCGCGGCGCGGCCGCGCGGCGCACGACCTGCGCGCGGGGCCCCGGCGCGGTTCGCACTTCCACGTCGGCTCACGGCCGCGCAACCGTTGTGTGAGATCAGCACGCCCGAATACTGTTCGCTACCTGATTTGCGTAGGCTGCGCACTGTGCAGAGATGGCGAAGTCTCGACGAGGTGCCCGCGGACTGGGGGCGCTGTGTCCTCACGATCGGTGTGTTCGACGGTGTGCACCGCGGCCACGCGCAGCTGATCAGCCGGGCCGTGAAGTCCGCCGCCGCGCGCGGCGTGCCCGCGGTGCTGATGACGTTCGATCCGCACCCGATGGAAGTGGTCCGCCCCGGGTCGCACCCCGCGCAATTGACCACCCTGACCCGCCGCGCCGAACTGGCCGAGGAACTGGGTGTCGACGTGTTCTGCGTCATGCCCTTCACCCAGGAGTTCATGAAGCTGACTCCGGCGAGCTATGTCCACGACCTGCTGGTGGAGCGGCTGCACGTGGTGGAGGTGGTGGTCGGCGACAACTTCACCTTCGGCAAGAAGGCCGCGGGCACGGTCGAGACCATGCGCGAGCTCGGCAAGCGATTCGGTTTCGAGGTCGACGGCGTGACGCTGCTCGCCGAACACGCCGTGACCTTCTCCTCGACTTATATCCGCTCGTGCGTCGACGCGGGGGACATGGCGGCCGCCGCCGAGGCGCTCGGGCGTCCGCACCGGGTGGAGGGCGTCGTCGTACACGGTGACGGCCGCGGCAAGCAACTCGGCTTCCCGACCGCGAACGTCGCGCCGCCGATGCACGCCGCCATTCCCGCCGACGGCGTGTACGCCGGGTGGTTCACCGTGCTCGGCCCCGGCCCCACCATCGGCACCGTCACCCCGGGCGAGCGGGCCATGGCCGCCGTCTCGGTGGGCACCAACCCGACCTTCTCCGGACGCGCCCGCACGGTGGAGGCGTACGTGCTCGACGGCGAGGCCGATCTCTACGGTCAGCACGTCGCGGTGGACTTCGTCGAGCACATCCGGGGCCAGCGCAAATTCGACTCGGTGGACGAGCTCATCGAGTGCATGGGCCGCGACGTGGAGACCGCGCGCAAAATCCTCACCGCCGTCGACGCCCGCTGAGCGTCGGGAATTCCGAACCCGAGCGGATCGCTGTAGCGGCGGGTCTCGTGCTCGATCAGCGCGGGCGAGCGTCGTTGCCCGGATGGGACTCGGTCGGCCCGCGATTTCGGCGGGAAGATCCCGGTCCGGTAGGGTGGTCCCTCGGGTTTGCTGCGGTCCGCGGTGGCGCCCGCACCCGGGTAACCGGACATTCGAGCGCGGAACTGAGAAACAGGAGTGGATGCCCCATGGCACTGACCACCGAGCAGAAGTCGGCGATTCTCGCCGAGTACGGCCTGCACGAGAAGGACACCGGTTCCCCGGAGGCGCAGATCGCGCTGCTTTCCAAGCGCATCGCCGACATCACCGAGCACCTGAAGAAGCACAAGCACGACCACCACACCCGCCACGGCCTGATGGCGCTGATCGGTCGTCGCAAGCGGCTGTCGAAGTACCTGCAGGACAACGACATCAACCGCTACCGTTCGCTGATCGAGCGGCTCGGGCTGCGTCGGTAATTTTTTCCAGCGCCTGCGGCGCTGGGTGTTCGCGGCCCCTTCATGGCTCGCGTCCGGGCGACCGCTGCTGGCGACTTCGTCGCGGACGCAGCGATCGCTCGGACGCAAGCCGGGCCGTGAACCGCGCATGCTAGGTCTCGCTTCGCTCGAAAGACATGGTCGAGGCGAGTTGAGCGCGTGTTTTGCTGACGGTGCGGTCGTGTATGCCCGTCGTACGGGGCCGCGTTGTCGAGAGTTATCCGTCGGGGCTGCGGCGTCGGTTTGTTCGTTCGCCGTCTGGCGAGGTCGCGCCGATAGGTAGTTCACGCTCTGAACCCGCTGGTAGCCATTGCTCGTAGTGCTTTCGCTCTGCCCGATCGTGCAGGCCTACGTGCTCGTGAGGCGATCTGTCGTGGTTCATACGGACCCGACGCGGAACAGGTGGTTGTTGCGCCTGCCGCGTCAGAAATCAGGGGTATCGGTCCGGCCCTGCTTGCGCGGTTTCCGGCCGTGGCCACCGGGCAGCCGGTGCGCCGATGGACGGAGTGGTAGGCGGCTGCTCGACACGGGGGTGTCCGAGGCGGTCGCTGGTTCGGCCAACGGGGAGACGTACAATCGCACCGTTGGTTATATGTGTACAGGGGTGCGGATTGCCCCCGTCGCACGACAACATTGCACAGCCGTATGCACCCGTCGCGTGGCGTCGGTCTTCGGTAGTGGCCTATCGGCAGCGAGTTGGCGCCGTCGGGCTTCGATCGATGACCGCCTCCGCGTCGCCGTGTCCAAGGGGATTCGGCCGGGTGTGCGCGCCGCAGCCAGGAGGGTTGCCGCGCGTCCGTACCCGGTACGGCTGACGACAGCCGGATCGCGCCAGCGTGCGCTGGAGCCGGCGAAGACGAGAGGTTGAGAGAGAAGAATGACCGAAACAACTGAACGCAAGAGCTCGGCCGTCGAGGTCGAGCCGGGCGTGTTCGAATCCGTAGCGCTGATCGACAACGGCAGCTACGGCACCCGCACCATCCGGTTCGAGACCGGACGCCTCGCCAGGCAGGCCGCCGGTTCGGTCGTCGCCTACCTGGACGACGAGACCATGCTGCTGTCGGCCACCACCGCGGGCAAGCAGCCCAAGGACCAGTTCGACTTCTTCCCGCTGACGGTCGACGTCGAGGAGCGGATGTACGCCGCGGGCCGCATCCCCGGGTCGTTCTTCCGCCGCGAGGGCCGCCCCTCCACCGACGCGATCCTGACCTGCCGCCTGATCGACCGTCCGCTGCGTCCGTCGTTCGTCGACGGCCTGCGCAACGAGATCCAGGTCGTGGTCACCGTGCTGAGCCTGGACCCCAAGGACCTCTACGACGTGGTGGCCATCAACGCCGCGTCCGCGTCCACCCAGATCGCGGGCCTGCCGTTCTCCGGCCCGGTCGGCGGCGTGCGCGTCGCGCTGATCCACGACGGGGCCGGGTCCCAATGGGTCGCCTTCCCGACCACCGAGCAGCTCGAGGGCGCCGTTTTCGACATGGTCGTCGCAGGCCGTGTGGTCGACTCCGGCGACGTCGCGATCATGATGGTCGAGGCGGAAGCGACGGAGAACGTCATCGCGCTGGTCGAGAGCGGTGCGCAGGCGCCGACCGAGGCCGTCGTCGCGGAGGGCCTCGAGGCCGCCAAGCCGTTCATCGCCCGCCTGTGCCGCGCCCAGCAGGACCTGGCCGAGCTGGCCGCCAAGCCCACCGAGGAGTTCCCGCTCTTCCCGCCGTACGGGCAGGACGTGTACGAGGCCGTCGAGGGCACCGCGAAGCGTGAGCTGGGCGAGGCGCTGAGCATCTCCGGCAAGCAGGAGCGCGAGGAGAAGATCGACGAGATCAAGCTCGCCGTGCTCGACCGTCTGGCCGACGACTACGCCGGGCGGGAGAAGGAACTGGGCGCGGCATTCCGCTCCGTCACCAAGAAGCTGGTCCGCCAGCGGATCCTGTCCGACGGCTTCCGCATCGACGGCCGCGGGCTGGCCGATATCCGCGCGCTGTCCGCCGAGGTCGCTGTGGTGCCCCGGGCGCACGGCTCGGCGCTGTTCGAGCGTGGCGAGACCCAGATCCTGGGCGTCACCACCCTGGACATGGTGAAGATGGCCCAGCAGGTCGACTCGCTCGGCCCGGAGACCAGCAAGCGCTACATGCACCACTACAACTTCCCGCCGTTCTCCACCGGTGAGACCGGCCGCGTCGGTTCGCCCAAGCGCCGCGAGATCGGCCACGGCGCGCTGGCCGAGCGGGCACTGATCCCGGTGCTGCCCAGCCAGGAGGAGTTCCCGTACGCCATCCGCCAGGTCTCGGAGGCGCTGAGTTCCAACGGCTCCACCTCGATGGGCTCGGTGTGCGCCTCCACCCTGTCGCTGCTGAACGCGGGCGTGCCGCTGAAGGCGCCGGTCGCCGGTATCGCGATGGGCCTGGTCTCGGACACCATCACCAACGACCAGGGTGAGGAAGAGGTCCGCTACGTCGCGCTGACCGACATCCTCGGCGCCGAGGACGCTTTCGGCGACATGGACTTCAAGGTCGCGGGCACCCCCCAGTTCGTCACCGCGCTGCAGCTGGACACCAAGCTGGACGGCATCCCCTCGCAGGTGCTGGCCGGTGCGCTGAGCCAGGCCCACGACGCGCGCGCCACGATCCTGGACGTGATGGCCGAGGCCATCGCCACCCCGGACGAGATGAGCCCGTACGCGCCGCGCGTCACCGCGATCAAGATCCCGGTCGACAAGATCGGCGAGGTGATCGGCCCCAAGGGCAAGGTGATCAACCAGATCACCGAGGAGACCGGCGCCAACATCTCCATCGAGGACGACGGCACCGTGTTCGTCGGCGCGACCGACGGCCCGTCGGCGCAGGCCGCGATCGACGCGATCAACGCCATCGCCAACCCGCAGCTGCCGAAGGTCGGCGAGCGCTTCCTCGGCACGGTCGTCAAGACCACCGCCTTCGGCGCGTTCGTCTCGCTGCTGCCGGGCCGCGACGGTCTGGTGCACATCTCCAAGCTGGGCAACGGCAAGCGCGTGGCCAAGGTCGAGGACGTGGTGAACGTCGGCGACAAGCTGCGGGTGGAGATCGCCGACATCGACAACCGCGGCAAGATCTCGCTCGTGCCGGTCGAGGAGAACGCCGAGGAGACCGGCGACGACGCGGCCGATGCGGGTTCGGCCGGGACCGAGTAGTACTTGTCTCTGTGACGAAGAAGAAGACGACAACCCCTCTGCTCAGCACCGGGCAGGGGGGTTCGTCACTCGAGCTGCGGGCGGACTCGGACAGCGGCGTGCGGCGTACCGTACTGCCCGGCGGATTGCGGGTGGTCACCGAGCATCTGCCCGGGGTGCGCTCGGCGTCCGTGGGTGTTTGGGTCGGTGTCGGGTCGCGCGACGAGGGCCCGAGCGTCGCGGGAGCTGCCCACTTCCTGGAGCATTTGCTGTTCAAGGCGACGCCGACGCGGTCGGCCCTGGACATCGCCGAGGCGATGGACGCGGTCGGCGGCGAGCTGAACGCGTTCACCGCGAAGGAGCAGACCTGCTACTACGCGCATGTCCTGGACGACGACCTGCCCCTGGCGGTCGACATGGTCTCCGACGTGGTGCTCAACGGCTTGTGCCGGGCCTCGGACGTGGACGTGGAGCGGCAGGTGGTGCTCGAGGAGATCGCCATGCGCGACGACGACCCCGAGGACCTGGTCGGCGACTCCTTCTTGGCGGCGTTGTTCGGCGATCATCCGATCGGGCGTCCGGTGATCGGCTCGATCGAATCCATCGAGGGGATGCGGGCCGCGCAGCTGCGGTCGTTCCACCTGCGGCGTTACCGGCCGGACCGGATGGTGGTCGCGGTCGCGGGCAACGTGGAGCACGACCACACCGTGGAATTGGTGCATCGTGCCTTCGAGAACCGGCTCGACCTGGCGGCGGCGCCCGCCCGGCGGCGCGAGGGCCGGTTCCGCCCACACGGCGACCCGCAGCTGCACTGGAGCCATCGCGACAGCGAGCAGGCTCATCTGGTGTTCGGCGTGCGCGCCTTCGGGCGGCACGAAGGGGACCGGCGCTGGCCGCTGTCGGTGTTGAACACCGTGGTCGGCGGCGGGTTGAGTTCCCGTCTGTTCCAGCGCATCCGGGAGGAGCGCGGACTGGCCTATTCGGTGTATTCCAGCGTGGACACCTTCGCCGACACCGGAGCGTTCTCGGTCTACATCGGCTGCCAGCCGGAGAACCTCGGTCAGGTGGCGGCACTGGCCCGCGGCGTTCTCGAGGAAGTCGCAGCCGACGGCATCAGCGACGCCGAGTGCGCCCGCGCCAAGGGCTCGTTGCGCGGCGGGCTGGTGCTCGGTCTGGAGGATTCGGCCTCGCGTATGAACCGGTTGGGGCGCAGCGAACTCAGCTACGGCAACCACCGCACCGTATCGGAGACCTTGGCCCGCATCGACGCCGTCACGACCGAGGAAGTGTCGGCCGTCGCGCGGACCTTGCTGGCGCGGCCGTTCGCCGCGTCGGTCGCCGGACCGTACAAGCGCACCCGTGATCTGCCCGCTGCCGTCCGGCGGCTGGTGCCGAGCTGATCCGCACGCGGGCGCGGGGTTGCCGCTTGGCGGAGCATCCCCCGCCGCGATACTGTTTCGGCCGCCCGGCCGTCGGTTCTTCGCCGGAGGGCGCTGAACTCGATTGTCCGGGTGTCGGATCCGGCGATCTCTGGCAAGGAGTCGAGATGAACCGAACAAGTCGTGCCCTTCGCCTGCTCGGCGCGGTTTCGCTGCCCGTCGTCGTGCTGGCCGGGTGCGGCGGAACGGACGCGGACGCGGGCAAGCCGGGTGAGCCGACCGAGGCCGCACTGCGCACGGAAGCCACGAAGATGACCGAGGCGCTGGCGAGTCACGACTACGCCGCCGCGTACCGATTCCGTTCCGCGCGTTGCAGGCTCACGCTCAACGAGGACGACTACGTGGCGTCCATGGCGCAGCTGTACGACGGCCGGGACCTGAAGTCGAAGCCGTCGGAGATCACCGTCACCACGTCCGGATCGACCGGGACGGTCACGGTCAAGAATTTCGACGCCCGCGCCGCCCAGGACGACTCGAAGCCCAAAACCTGGACATTCGTCGACGGGCAGTGGCGCTTCGACAACTGCTGACCGCAGACCCGCTCGGCCGGGTCATTCCGGCCGGGCGCGGTTGGCGGCCGCCACGATCGTCGGCACCAGTCCGGGCAGAGCGGACTCGAGGTCGTCGGTGCGCAGACGCTGGCAGGTCTGGCCGTCGATGACCAGGCGCTCGATCACGCCCGCGTCGCGCAGGATCTTGAAATGGTGGGTGGCGGTCGACTTGTTGATCACCTCGTAGAGCGCGCCGCAGCGGACCGCCGTTCCCGCATTGCTGAGCCGGCGCACCATTTCCAGGCGCACCGGGTCCTGCAGCGCGCTGAGCACCGCGGGCAGGGTGGCCACCGGGGGCGCCTGCTGGTCCGCGTCTCGGACATCGACCATGATCTGGCTCACTCTCGGGTTTGATGATCGTCGTACCGGATGTATCGTCGACTGCTGTTCGATCATCATCAAACCTACCTGATCGGAGTTCCGATGGCAGCGACGATGGCGGTGGCCGTCGACGAGCAGACCTCACAGCGCTGGGCTTACGCCCTGGTGCTGGCGGCCAGCGGCGTGGCGCTGGGGGTTTCGGGCGTTCCCGCGCCGCTCTACGGCATCTATCAGAAACAGTGGCATCTCTCGCCGCTCACCACGACCATCGTGTTCGCGGTCTACGCGGTGGCCGCCCTTGGCGCGGTGCTGGTATCCGGGCGGATCTCCGATGTGGTCGGCCGGAAACCGGTGCTGCTCGGCGCCTTCGCCACAATGGTCGCCGGATTGCTGGTATTCGTGCTCGCCGACAGCGTGCCCATGCTGCTGCTGGCCCGTGCGCTGCACGGCGTCGCGGTCGGCTCGACCGTGGTCGCGGGCGCGGCCGCGCTGCTGGATCTGCGTCCGCACCGCGGCGCGCGGTCCGGGCAACTCAGCGGCGTCGCGTTCAACGTGGGAATGGCGGTGGCGATCTTGGGCTCGGCGCTGCTGGCCCAGTACGCGCCGCATCCGTTGCGGACGCCGTACGTCGTGATCACCGTCGTCTGCCTCGCGATCGGCGTCGGCGTGCTCGCGCTGCGCGAACCGCATTCGGCCCGGGTGGCCGGGCGCATCCGGATCGCGAAACCCGCCGTGCCGCCGGAGATTCGGGCCGACTTCTGGTTCTCGGCCATCGGCGTGATGGCGGCCTGGTCGGTGCTGGGCGTGCTGCTGTCGCTATACCCGTCGCTGGCCACGCAGCAGACCGGCATCCACAACTTGGTTTTCGGCGGCGCCGTCGTCGCCTCGACCGCCCTCTCCGGCGCCACCGCGCAACTGTTCGCGACCGGCGTGCCCGCTCGGCGGGCCGCGATCCTCGGCGACACCGGCATGGCGCTGGCGCTTGTGCTGACGGTGCCCGCGCTGGCCACACACAACTGGGTGGTGGTGCTCGCCGCGGGCGTCGCGCTGGGCGCGACCTTCGGACTCGGTTTCGGCGGATCGCTGCGCCACCTGTCGGATGTCGTGCCGCAACACAAGCGCGGCGAGACCATGTCGGCGTACTACTTGCTCGCCTATTCGGCCATGGCGCTGCCCACCATCGCGGCCGGTTGGGCGGCCACCACCTGGGGCCTGAGCACCGTGTTCCCGTGGTTCGTCGGTGTCGTCGCCGTCGCCTGCCTGATCGCGGCCGGCCTCGGCCTGCGCCGCGACCGGTCTGGGGTCGTACGGCCATAGCGGCGATTGGCTTTTTGCCACGAGTGTCCGCTAATGTTCTGTGTCGCATCACGGTCACCGCGATGCGAATGCGGATGTAGCGCAGCTGGTAGCGCATCACCTTGCCAAGGTGAGGGTCGCGGGTTCGAATCCCGTCATCCGCTCCACGAAATCACCCGGCCGCTCCGCTCCGCCGGGTTCACGCGATCACATCCAGTCGATGGTCACTCGCCATCCCCCGGTGGACCTGCTGTGCGGTACCGGCCAACCGGCGTAGAACGTGTATCAGTCGCCTGGTGAGCGGTTCCCCGGACTCGCGCGGGTGTGCACCGGTCTGTGGTCAGCGGTGATCGAGCAGATCATCGATATCGCGGACGACGTCTCGGGTCCGTACGCCCGCGACGAACGACACGTCGTGCGGGCAGCGGGGGAGTTCTTCGTCGGTGCAGTCGCGGTGGCAGAGCGGGCAGGCCGTGGTCCACGACATCAGCACCCGGTCACGGGCGCGGCCGAGCGGCCCGGCGTTGATCACGTTGCCGATCCAGAAGATGCCCACGGTCGGGGTACCGAACGCCCTGGCCAGATGACGGGGTCCGCTGTCGTTGCCCACGAAGATCGCACTGCGGGCCAGGACGCCGCACAGCGTGGGCAGCGGCGCGCCGATCAGCGTGCGGACCTGCCGGGTCCGCACGCCGTCGGACGATCGCGCGCCGATACGCCGGCGGAGGTCCTCGACGAGGTCGAGATCGGGCTCCGAGCCCAAGAGGACGACCGCCATGTCCCGGTCGAGGCAGTGACCGGCGACCTCGGCGAAGCGTTCCGGGGGCCATCGACGGCGGGGATCTCTGGCTCCGGGATGAACGGCCGCGACCGGCCCGTGCAGGCCGCGCAGGATCTCGGCGGCGGCGGAGCGATCCGCCGGCGTCGGCTCGAGGTGGGGTTCGAGCAGCACGGGCGCCGCGCCGGCCAGGCCGACCACCTCGAGCGCTCGCAAGGTCTCGTGCTGGTAGTAGCGGAACGGCAGCATGCGGGACAGGGGAGCGGCCCCTTCGGCGCGGGAACCCACCGTCCACCGTGGCCGCAAGCTGGTCAGGAAGGGATTCGACCACGCGCCTCCGCCGTGCAGCTGCACACCCAGATCGATCGGGCCCAACCGGTGCCCGCCCGCGCCTCCGTCGCTGCCCTCCCCGTCGACGACCACCACCTCGTCGACGGGGCCTGGCCGGTCGGCCAGCAGCGCGGCGTGCTCGGCGGAACCGAGCAAGATGATGCGGGCGCCGGGATACCTCGCCGCCAGCGCATGGATCGCGGGTAGGGCGAACAGCAGATCGCCGAGACCGCCGCCGCGCAGTACCGCGATGCGCCGCACATCGGGGAAGGTCTCGCCGAGCGAGCCGAGCACCGGACGAGAGGAGACGAGTTCCGCATCGATCGCGCTCGTCTGTCCCATGCGACCTCCTGTGGAGACGATCCGACGGCCCGGAACGAATGTCGTCGTTCTACCCGGGGTCCGACGGCACAAACCGCGCCGCATCCGAGACCGAATGTTTCGGCGCGGTCGGTCCGGGCATGTCCGCACGTGCGGGCTTCGCCGTGAGGCCCGGATCGGTAACTGCGCGTTCCATCCAATCGTCCTCGGCGAACGGAGACAGCAGTGCAGATCGTCACGGTGTCCGAGCACGCGGGCCCGGCGGCCGGATCCGGTGGCGACGGCCGTGGCGGGAGCGCCGCCGAAGCCCGGCACCTGTCGGCCGACTTCGGGTCTTCCCAGCTGGAGCAGCCGTGATGGCAGCGGGCGACCCGCTCGTCGTGATCGGCGACGCGCTGCTCGACATCGATGTCGAGGGCCGCGCCGACCGATGCAGCCCGGATACGACCGCTCCCGTCGTCGACGTCGCGCACCGGACGTTCCGCCCCGGTGGCGCGGGATTGGCGGCCCGGCTCGCCGCGGCGCAGGAGCGCGAAGTGGTGCTGATCGCGGGCTTCGCGGAAGACGAGGCGGCTGCCCGGCTGCGCGGGCTGCTGGACTCGCACGTGCGGGTCATCGCCCTTCCCCAGCGCGGTTCGACGGTCTGCAAGCAGCGAGTGCGGGCGATCGGCCCCTGCGCCCCGAACGGCCACGCCCGTGCCCGGCAGTCCCGGCGGCCCATCCTGATCACCAGAATCGACTCCGGCGCCGGGCAGGTCGGCGCCGACCTGCTTCCCGACGAGGCGGTCGCCGTGCTTGCGGCGGCGCGCGCGGTCCTGGTCTCGGACTATGGTGGCGGCGCCGCGGCCCACCCGCAGATCCGTGGGCTGCTGCGCGCCCACGCCGACCACGTTCCGATCGTCTGGGACCCCCATCCCCGCGGACCCGTACCGATCCCGGGCGCGGCCCTGGTCACCCCGAATCACGCGGAAGCGCTCACCCTGCTGTCCGGGCGGCTCGACGACGGACCTGACCTGTGGAGGCTCGCCAAAGGGTGGGCTGTCGGGGCGATCGCGGTGACCCTCGGAACGGAAGGGGCCCTGGTCTGCCTGCGCGCGTCGGGCAAACGCCTGCGCATCCCGCTTCCGTCCGTGGCAAAGGCGCCGGATGGCGCCGACACCTGCGGTGCGGGGGACAGCTTCGCCGTTGCCGCGGCAGCCCGCTTGGCCGAGGGGCGTGGACCGGAGAGCGCGGTGCGCCGCGCGGTGCTCGCGGCAGCCGAGTTCGTCGGGTCGGGGGCCGCCGCCGCGTTCTCGGAGACGGAAGCGGCGACGGTTTCCGGAGCGTCCGCCGCCTGGGACCGGCTGTGGACCTGATCCGCCTGCCTCGAAAACCTTGTGTGCCAAGCGATCACCCCGAAGTTCGGAAACCGAGTCCTGCCTCGCTTTTCCGGCGGTAACCGAACCTCCTCGTGCCCGAGCCCGACGCGGATGACATACTGGGTTCGCAGGTCACCGGCTGCCATCACGATGTGCGCGCGCCGGCCGTTGAGTCAACAGCGGATTCTCGGCCGAACGCGCCCGTGTCCGCGCGATCCCGTCGAAGGGATGGCGGCGGTGCCGTGGTGTCGCGGCCGCAAGCCCCTGTACCTCGGAGAGGCATTGCATTCATGACTCAACACGTGCAACCCCACATGTCCGACGTGCTCGCAGATAGCTCCATACCGTCGGACCAGCCCGCGGTGGGAAGCTTCCGGTTCTGGTTCGCCACCCGTCGCTGGGAATGGTCGGCCGAGGTGTATCGCATGCACGGCTACCGGCCCGGTGAGATCGAGCCCACCACGGAGTTGTTGCTGGCGCACAAGCACCCGGACGACCGCACGCACGTCGCCGAGATCATCGAGCGCGCCATCGACCGAGGGGAGACCTTCTCGAGCAGGCACCGGTTCATCGACCTGTCCGGTCAGGAACACACCGTGCTCGTCGTCGCCGACCGGATCCTGGACGACGCCGGCACCGCCGTCGGCACCTCCGGTTTCTACGTCGACCTCTCCGGCACCATCGCCGAAGCGCACCAAGCCATGCTCGCCGCGACCCTGCCCGGACTCTACGAGAATCGCGCGGTGATCGAGCAGGCCAAAGGGGTGCTCATGCGCATCTATCAGATCAGCGCAGATCAGGCGTTCCAAGTGCTGCGCTGGCGTTCTCAGGAGACCAACACCAAATTGCGATCGCTCGCCCAGCAACTGATCGCCGAACTTCCCCTCGTCCCGCCGCCACCTGCGGACCTGGTCGCCGCGTTCGACCACATCCTGCTCACCGTCCATCACCGGATACCGCCCGACTGATCGTGCGAGAGGCGGCCCCCCGGCGGTGCGGGCATTTCGTTTTTCGGACCGATGTTCCGTGGGACTTCGTCTAACGCGCTGACATGCACGTCGATGGCTGTCAGGCTCGAGCATGCGGTCTCGTGCCGACACCGGCCGCGGGAGGTGCGCATGACCTGTCAGTACGGCGTGAAAGGCATCCGGACCGCGGATGGTCTGCTCGTGGTGACGCACGGTGAACTGGACGCCGCGACCGCCGACGAGTGCTTCACCGCGATCATCGATGTCGTCGAAAACTACTGCGACACAACTGCGAATCTTACTTCGGTCGTGATCGACCTCTGCGAGCTGCGTTTCCTTTCCTGCGCGGGCGTCAGTATGGTGCTGCGGCTGGCGGGATGGGCTGCGCGATCGGGCATCTCGGTCGGCATGACCGTGCCCGAAGACGGCCCTGTGCGGCGCATCGTGGACGTCCTCGGAGTGGGACGGAGCGTGCCGGTCGTCGCGTGCCCGGCGCCTGCGGTACACGGCGGTGCCCACGACCCGCGTGAGTGCCGTACGTCCGGAGTTCCGCTCCGGCGGCGTCCGGCGCTGACCCGCGGTCCCGAGAACGCAGATCCACGCTGTCGGCCGTCCGATTTACGAATAAGACCGCCCACGAGCGCTTGAGGCAGCCGCCGGGCGGTACCCCGCGATCATCGCCTCGTTCACCACCGGTGAGCGCGTCGATCGCTGGAGAACGGGAATCGAGGAAGCTCATGTCATTGGCGACCGCGAACCACAGGACCGCCACACCCCGCCGGACGCGGCGCGGAACCGACAGCTACGACGGCATCGAACCGTGGCTGGAGAAACTGTCCGCGATGGACGAGAACGATCCCGAACGCTCGCGATTGCGGGAAGCGATTCTGCGGCGGTGTCTACCGCTCGCGGAGCACATCGCCCGTCGCTTCGTCGGTCGCGGGGAAAACTACGACGATCTGTACCAGATCGCGGCTGTGGGGCTGGTGCTCGCGGTCGATCGGTTCGACCCGGCGCGGGGACCGTCGTTCCTGTCGTTCGCGGTCCCCACGATCATGGGCGAGGTGCGTCGCCACTTCCGCGACCACAGCTGGGCGGTGCGGGTGCCGCGCCGGATCAAGGAGATCCAGTTGACCATCGGCCCGGCCGTGGAGCGGCTCTCCCAGCGCCTGGAACGGATGCCGACCGCTCTGGAGATCGCCGTGGAGTTGAACCTCGACCTGACGGAAGTCACGCAAGCGCTGCTGGCAGGCAACGCCTATTCCACGAACTCGATCGACGCCGTCGTCGAGGACGACGACACCGGCAGCACCTCGGTCCGGATCGCGGAGACCTTCGGCGAGGAGGACCCGTCCTACGAGTTGACCGACGAGGCCCTGGCGATCGCTCCGCTGCTCGCCGAACTGCCCGAGCGAGAGCGGCGCGTGCTGCACATGCGCTTTTTCGAATCGCGCACGCAAGCACAGATCGCCGCGGTGCTCGGCGTCTCGCAGATGCACATCTCCCGGGTGCTGGCGCGGACGCTCGCCGAGCTGCGCGAGCGCGCCATGCGGGACTGACCGCGGTCGCCCGGACTCGTCGCGGGCCGAAGGCCCCGCCGCGTCACGCGCTGAGCGTCGTGTGCGGGGGTCGGCCGTACGCGCCGCGATAGGCGGTCGCGAATCGTCCCGGGTGAGCGAAGCCCCAAGCTGCGGCGATGGAGGTCACTGTGTGCCCTTCGTCGGGCGAGAAGTCGCGCAGTTGTTCGTGCGCCCCGCGCAGGCGAAGCCGCCGCAGATACGCCATGGGCGTGGTGTCCAGATGGCGGCGGAACGCCAGTTGCAGCGCACGGGCGCTGACATAGGAGGCCGCGGCGATGTCGGCCACGCTGATGTCCTCGCACACATGTGCCTCGATGTACGCCACTGCGCGCCGCACGGTGTCGGGATGGGCGTCGTTGCGGTCGCTCGCCGTCGGATCCAGGTGTGCGGTGCTCGGCAGGGTGTGCAGCACGGTGGCGGCCAAGTACTGCACGGCGGTGGATGCGATCAGCGGCGCCTCACTGGCCACAGGATCCGCGGCGAGACCGCGCATATGCCCCAGCACGTCGGACAGATGCTTCGCCGCGACCGCGGAGACCGGGCGGTGACCCGTCAGGCGAACCGGCTCCAGGTCGTGCTCGGGGCTCGCGGCCGCCACCCGGGTCAGCAGCGCGGGATCGAACATCGTGATGCGGTAGCGGGCGTGGTGGACCACCCCGGAGTACGGCAGGTCCGGTAGCTCGAGCAGCCCGAGTTCACCGGGCCGGAAGAAGTCGGTGGTGCCGTCGGCATAGTTCTCTTCGATCGACCCCGAGTCCACCTCGCACAGGCAGATCTTGCCCAGCGGCTGAGCGTCGTACTTCATGTCGAAGCTCAGGTCGAGATCATCCAGGCTGACCGGACCGAGCATTTTCCGGGTGATGTCCGTGCGCACCGCCACACCGGTGCTGGTGCCGATCCGCATCCTGGTGTAGTTGGAATTGAGGAATTCCTCTGTGTCGCCCAAACTGTCGCTGTGGAAGGCCAATGACTCCATTGCTGCGACACTCCTGCTGTTTCGATAAGGCATCCCGCCCAGCACGTCGTAAAAGGTTTGTCGAGCGACTCCGCTTCGACGTACGGCCTGGTCACAACCGTGGTCGATTCAGGCGAGGCGCGTGGTTGGTGCCACCAACTGCGACGAGGCTCCGATCCCGCACGCACCGAGATGAGGTGAATACCCGCTCCGGCTGCGTTTCAACCGTCGGGAGACTCCTACTCTACCCGCCGCGCGGCGATCGCATCGGGCAGCTGGGAGGAGCACGGGCGGGTGGCGCGGGCATCGACGTGTTTCGTCCGCACCTCAGCGGCCACCCTGACCACGAAGGGCGCGGTGGCGTCCTTTGACAACGCCGTCCCGAGAGACGAGGAGGTCCTATGGTTTCGCAGGACACGATCGCGCAATTGCGCCAGGACATCACCACCGCCTCGGACGCGGGTGACGAGGCGAATGCCGAGCGCCTGCGCCGTGAGCTCGCCGAAGCGATCCGGGAAGCCGATAAGAGCGGCGAGACCGAGCAGCGGTGACGGATCGGCGGACGCGCAGGCCGGCTGCTGCCGGCCTGCGCGCCGATCATCCCGCGCTCTCCCGGTTCTCGAGGCCGACGGCGTCGGTGAGTTCGCGGCGGTGACGTAGGAGTTCGGGGTGCTCGGAACTCAGCTCGCGCATCAGATCGCCCAGCCCGTCGGCGATGGCGTTGAGCTTCTGCTGGATGGCGGCGTCGGAGCGGCTCTGGGTGTTCTGCAGCAACGCGACGAGCAGGAACGTGATGATCGTCGTCGCGGTGTTGATGACCAGTTGCCAGGTGTCGACGCTCGGCAGCAGGAAGATCGTCGGCGCCCACACCAAGACCAGGATCACACAGAAGACGAAGAATCCCGCTTTGGAGGCCAGTGCGCTGGCCGCTGTCGCGAAGCGGTCGAACACCGACAGTTTCCCCTTGATGTCCGACGGCATGGTGGCGGGCTTTCCGGCGACGGGGTTTTCAGTGCGCTGAGCCATGCGAATCCTCTCGAAAATGCCCGATCCAGACGGGCTTCGATTGACCTGACCGGACGGGTTCAAACGCCGTGTGCGGCGTGGCTGTGTCACCGATGCGCCGGCGCTTCCCCGCGAAACCCTTGCGGTTGTCGCTCATTCGTCCGGCTCGTCGCGCGGCGGCAAGTAGGGCTCGGCCTCCTCGGGGTGGCCGCCTGCGATGCTGCGCGCACGCGCGAGTTCGGCATCGAGTTCCGCCCCCAGCAGGATCGCGATGTTCGAGATCCACAGCCAGACGAGGAAGACGACCACGCCACCAAGAGAGCCGTAGACCCGGTTGTAGGAGCCGAAGTGGCCGACATAGAAAGCGAATCCCCAGGAGGCGCCCGCCCAGAGGAGAACGGCTATGGCGCTACCGGGCGTCAGCCAGCGGAATCCCGGCTGCCGCACGTTCGGCGCCGCCCAGTACAGCAGGGCGAAGACCAGACCGATCAGCGCCATCATCACCGGCCACTTGACGATTCCCCACACTGTGATCGTGGCGTGCCCGAGGCCGAGCCACCGTCCGATCTGCTCGGCCAGCGAACCGCTGACGACGACGCCGACGGTGCAGGCGCCCAGCAGGACCACCACCGCGGCGGTCAGGGCGACCCGCACCGGCACGGTCTTCCAGACGGGCCGCCCCTCCGCGATGTCGTAGATGGCGTTGGTCGCGCGCATGAACGCGCCGATATAGGCGGACGCGGTCCACAGCGCCGACGCCAATCCGAGCAACGCCAGCGGTCCGGCGGGTGCTTGCGCTTGCTCTATGTTGTTCACCGCGTCGACGAGCAGATCGGTACCGCTGCCCGGCGCGATCTCGCGCATGGTGTCGATCAGCGCCTTGGTGTCGTCGCGTCCCAGCATGCCCAGTCCTGCGGTCAACACGATCAACCCCGGAAACAGCGACAGCACGCTGTAGTACGTCAGCGCCGCGGCCCAGTCGGTGAGATTGTCCCTTTGGAACTCGCCGACCGACCGCTCGACCACGCCCCACCACGACCGCCACGGCAGATCCGCGGGCCCGCGCAGCCGGCGTCGCACCGCAAACCTCTTCTGCAATCCCTGCGCCACCCGCCTCACCTCCGCTCGCGACGGATACCCGGCAGGTGGGCTCCGAAACAGATTCGGAGGCAGTGATGTTCGATGATTTCGGCGCACTCGATGGGAGCTGGGCGCGGTGCGCGGAGGGCGGAAAATCCGTTGTTCCCCGTAGCACGGAACCGTAACGTCGCTCGAGTTTGTCCACCGATCGACCGAAGGAGACCCATCGTGGAACCCGTCACCGAACGCGACATCAGGTCGTCGTTCGTCAACTGTTCGAAAGGCGATGCCAAACGGCTGCCGGTACCCAAGGACCTGGACGAACGGCCCTGGGCGGATCTGGACTTCCTCGGCTGGAGCGATCCGTCTCTGCCCGGGCGCGGCTACCTGGTCGTCCCGCGGGACGACCGCTTGGTGGGCGTGGCGCTGCGCTATGCGACCGGCGGCACCGGCCGGGCGCAGATGTGCACGATCTGCCTGACCACCCATACCGGCGGCGGGGTCTCGCTGATGACCGCGCACAAGGCGGGCGAATCCGGCCGTAGGGGCAACTCGGTCGGCACCTACATGTGCACCGATCTCGCTTGCTCGCTGTACGCGCGCAACAAGAAGCGCCCCGCGCTCGGGAGCCGATACCGCGAGGACCTCACGCCAGAAGAGAAGATCGAGCGGGTGCGCGACAACCTGAACACGTTCCTGGCGAAGCTGTACGCCTGATTCTCGCGCCCATCCACCGGCAGCCCGTGCGCTGCCCGCCAGAACGGAGGTAGATGCCATGGGCCGACATTCGACAACCGCACTATCGAGCCACCTCGAGTCGCCCCACACCGCAACGGGACTCGGGGTGGCCGTGATTCCTCGCCGGTCGAGTCGGCCCGGTGCGCCCGGGTCGTCCCGTCCGGCGAGGAATCACCGCTCCGGAGATGCCGAGCGCATCAGCCCGTCGGTTCGTCGTGCGCGGGTTCCCACACCGCGCGCAAGCTGGGGGCGCCGGGGACCAGATCGGGCAGGTCGGGGATCGAGCCTGCCTCGGCGATGATCGGAGCGATGATCGCCGCGTGCTGTTCACGGGCCAGCCGAGCCGCCTGTTTGCCCGCTTCGGTGACCGAACGGCCCAGCTGTTCCGGTGTGCCGCGCAGCGCGGTCGGCGCGAACCGTACGTCGACGAGGACGCCCGCCGCGTCAACGGTCACCTCCACCGACTTGTCCGCCGACGCGGCCGTGCACCGCACGGCGGCCAGCTTGTCGCGCGCCTCCGACAGGTGGGTGCGCTGCTCGGCGAGCGCATCCAGGATGTGGTCCACCTGGTTGCGGATTCCGCTGTTGGCGGAGCGCAGCCCGTCGCGTTCCCACCGGTCCACCGGCACCGACCTCCTCGAGTCCACCCTGTTCCCGACCGTCGAACCGCGTCCGGGAACGAGGTCGAAATTGTCCGGCAGGCGGGACGCGAACGCATCGCGCGCATCCCGATGCTGGGAAGGGTCAGGTCGGTGCGGACTCGGTCTCGTGCACCGTCAGCCAGCGAACCGCGCCGGGGTCATCGGTGGTCAGCACGGCGGTCACCCGGCGGCTGGTGACGCTTCCGGCCGTCCGATGTGTCTCCAGGAATCGCACCACCGCGATGTCGCCGGAGCGCAGGAGTTCCTCGACTTCGGACACTTCGATCGCCAATCCTGGCAGAGCGTTTCGCGCGCCGCGGACACCCGCGAGCAACGCGCCGCGCCCGAGTACTTCGCCACCGGTCGTCACCATACTGAACCGCTCGTGCTGCGCCGCGGCGAATCGCTCGAACACCTCCGCCTGCGCTTGCGACCCGAGCCACGTGGCGAGGTCGGCGTGCAACCGCTCGACCGCATCCACCAGATCCACACCCATGCGCGGCATCGTACGCAGGCGGCGACCGACGTGGCGAGGAGCGGCGACCGTCCCATGTGCCCGGACCGCAGGGCGCGGTAGCGTCGGCGGCATGAAGATTCGTGGAGCGGTCCTGGAGCAGATCGCGGCGCAGGCGCCCTTCGCCGAGTCGGCGCCCATCACCGTGTGCGATCTGGAGCTGCGCGAGCCGGGGCCGGGAGAACTGCTGGTCCGGATCGAGGCGGCGGGGATCTGCCATTCGGACCTGTCCGTGGTGGACGGCAACCGGGTCCGGCCGGTGCCCATGCTGCTTGGCCACGAGGCCGCGGGCCGGGTGGAAGCGGTCGGTCCCGGTGACGGCGATATCGCGGTCGGGCAGCGTGTGGTCATGACGTTCCTGCCGCGGTGCGGTGAGTGCGCGGGGTGCGCGACCGACGGTCGCACGCCTTGCGTGCCCGGCAGCGTCGCCAACAACGCGGGCGAATTGCTCAACGGCGGCAGGCGGTTGTCCCGTGACGGCGCCGAGGTGCACCACCACCTGGGTGTGTCCGCTTTCGCCACCCACGCGGTGGTGGATCGCAGGTCGGTCGTGCCGGTCGAGGACGACGTGCCCGCCGAGGTCGCCGCCGTCCTCGGTTGCGCCGTGCTGACCGGCGGTGGCGCTCTGCTGAACTCGGCGCGACCCGGCGCCGGTGACCGGGTGATGGTCGTCGGCCTGGGCGGCGTCGGGATGGCGGCGGTGCTGGTCGCGGTGTCGCTCGCCGCCGAGGGACACGAGGTGATCGCGGTCGACACCGTGCCGGAGAAGCTGGCGCTCGCCCGGGAATTGGGCGTGCACGCGGCGTACACCCCGGCCGAGGTGGCCGAGCTCGGTGTGCAGGCCGAGGTGGTGGTCGAGGCGGCGGGCAACGTCCGTGCCTTCGAGACCGCCGTCGCCGCGACCGCTCCGGGCGGCACGACCGTGACGGTCGGACTGCCCGCTCCCGACGCCCGTGCCAGCATCTCGCCGTTGGCGCTGGTCGCCCAGGGGCGCTCCATCGTCGGCAGCTACCTCGGTTCCGCGGTGCCGTCGCGGGACATCCCCGAGTATGTCCGCATGTGGCGGGCGGGACGTCTGCCGGTGGAGCGGCTCGTCTCGGCGCACGTCGGGCTCGACGAAATCAACCGCGCCATGGACGAACTCGCCGCGGGCCACGCCTTGCGGCAGGTCATCGTCTTCGACTGACCCGGCGCGCCGCCGGAGCCCGCTCGACCGCGGCGTGCGGCGCGCGTTGCTCAACCGGCGGGCCGGTCCATCCGGTCGACGAATCGCTCCAGCAGGCGGGCGAACTCGGCGCGCTCGGCGGGGGTCCAATCGGCCATGGCGGCGGCCATGGCGGCGCGCCTGCCCGCTCTGGCCTCGGCCACCGCGTGGTTCCCGGCGGCGGTCAGGCGCAGGACCGAACGCCGTCCGTCGCGTTGATCGGCGACGCGTTCCAGCAGGCCGGAGGACACCGCCTGGGCTGCGAGGCGGCTGGCCCTCGGCTGATCCACGCCGAGCGCGGGAGCGAGCGCGCCGACCGTGTCGGCCGCGCCGTCGGCCACGGCGTCCAGCGCGCGGAACACCGCGACCGGAATCGCGCCGTCGCTCAGCGCACCGCGTGTCTGCCTGCGCCGGATCCGAACCATCGCCGCTTCGACGGCGACGGTGATCGCATCGTCCTCGTCCATTCGCTCACTTTGTCATGCCCGGAATTTATATGTAATACTACATGTAGTTGTTGACATGCATAGATTGGAAGTGGTCATGGCCGTTCATCGCCCCATCGGGTACTGGCTGGTGGAGCTCGATCGACTGATCAACTTGCGCTTCGACGAAGACCTCGCCTCGGATCGACTCACTCGCAGGCGCTGGCAGGTGACGCACTCGCTGGCCGACGGACCGCAGCGCGCCGATGACATCCGCCACGCGCTCGACACGTTCTGGACCGACGACTCCGAATGGCCGACCGAACTGGCCGGACTCGTCGCCGACGGGCTGGTCTCCGACGACGGGGGCGTGCTGTCGCTGACCGCTGAGGGCCGCATCACTCACGACCAGGCATTCGTTCGGATCGCCGAGCGTAGAAGGCAGTTCGCGGAGGGAATCAGTGACGAACAGTTCGCCGCGACCGTGCGGACCCTGCAGCGGATGGTCGAGAATCTCGGCGGCGCGCCGAACTCGGAGATCGGGGAACCGCAGCGGGCGCGATAGGCGGTTGCCGCCCTTTCGCGGGGCACTGTCGGGCGGCGGGCTCGCGGTGGGCCCGGCCCATTAGGCTGATCCCACCGGAAACGGAACGAGGAGGTGCGGTGGCCATTCGGGTCGGAGTGCTCGGAGCGCGAGGCAAAGTCGGACAGGCGATCTGCGCGGCGGTGACGGCGGCGGACGATCTGGAACTGGTCGCCGCCGTCGACAAGGACGATTCGCTCGACGGGTTCGTCGCGGCGGATACCCAGGTGGTCGTCGACTTCACCCACCCCGACGTGGTGATGGGGAATCTGAAGTTCCTGGTGGAGCACGGCATCCACGCGGTGGTCGGCACCACCGGTTTCGATGAGGCTCGCTTGGCGGAGGTGCGGAGCTGGTTGTCGGGTCGCCCAGAAGTCGGCGTGCTGATCGCGCCGAACTTCGCCATCGGCGCGGTGCTGACCATGCGTTTCGCCGAGCAGGCCGCCCGGTTCTTCGAATCGGTGGAGGTCATCGAGTTGCACCACCCCAACAAAGCGGACGCGCCGTCCGGGACCGCCTACCGCACCGCGGGCTTGATCGCCGCCGCCCGGGACGAAGCGGGCCTGAACCGCAGTCCCGACGCGACGACAACCGAGCTGGAGGGTGCGCGCGGCGCCGAGGTGGACGGGGTGCGGGTGCACTCGGTGCGGCTCGCCGGTCTGGTCGCCCACCAAGAGGTGCTGTTCGGCACGCAGGGTGAGACGCTCACGATCCGGCACGACTCGATCGACCGCTCGTCGTTCGCCCCCGGTGTGCTGCTCGGCGTGCGTGAGATCGCGAACCGCCCCGGCCTCACCGTCGGACTCGACCCGTTCCTGGACCTGTGAGCCGGCGGCGAGCGCCGCGGCGGGCTGGAGCGCGACCGTGAGCGGCTCGGAGCCTGCCGAGCGCAAGGGCAGCGGGGAAATCGTCAAGGTGGTCGCGCCGATCGCGGTGCTCATCGTGGTGCTCGTGTTCTATTTCCTGCTGCTCGGCCGGATCGCGTTCAGCCTGATCGGTTCGGGTGAGGTGGCGGCGATCGTGATCGGCGTCGGCGTGCTGATCCTGCCGCTGCTGGGCGTCTGGATCGTCGTGGCCACGGTGCGTGCGGCCCTGGCGCATCAGCATCTGGCGCGGCGCATCCACGACGAGGGCCTGGAACTCGACACCTCCGCGTTGCCGCGCCTGCCGTCCGGCCGCATCGAACGCTCGGCCGCCGACGAGCTTTTCGCGACGGTCAAGGCGGAGTGGGAGGCCGACCCGGACAACTGGCGCGTCTCCTACCGCCTCGCGCGCGCCTACGACTACGCCGGTGACCGCACCAGGGCCCGCGAGACCATGCGCCGCGCGGTCGCCTTGGAACGGCACGAGCGCGGCACCGACTGACGATCGCGCGGGCCGATACCATCGCAGGGTGGCCCGGTTGCTGATCATCCATCACACGCCGTCCCCGCACATGCAGGCGATGTTCGAGGCCGTCGTCTCCGGGGCCACGGACCCCGAGATCGAAAACGTGGAGGTGGTGCGCCGAGCCGCGCTGGCCGTCACCGCGTCCGACGTGCTGGCCGCCGACGGATATCTGCTGGGCAGTCCGGCGAACCTGGGATACATGAGTGGTGCGCTCAAGCACGCGTTCGACACGTTCTACTATCCGTGCCTGGACTCCACGCGCGGGCGTCCGTACGGCATGTATCTGCACGGCAACGAAGGCACCGAGGGCGCCGAGCGCGGGGTGGCGAGCATCACCACCGGACTGGGCTGGGAGCAGGCCTCCGCCGCGGTCGTGGTCTCCGGTCCGCCCGCCAAGGAGGATTTGCAGCGGTGCTGGGAGCTGGGCGCCACGCTCGCGGCCGGGCTGATGCCCTGATCCCCCGAATTCTGGTGTCTGACCATGGCGCACCATTGCCCGGCATACTGTCTGCGATGTTGTCGCGGTGGGGATGTGGACGAGTACCTCGGGATGGGAGAGCCAGGTGACCTGGGCCGAAGGGAGCGAGAACGCCCCGCGCCGAATCGGATTGGTCGAGGACCACGAATCGGTCGCGATCGGTCTCGCCGCGATGCTCGCGCGGGAAACGGATCTCGATCTGGTGCTGACCGCGGGCACCGTGCCGGAACTGCTGTCCGCCGCCGACGGCGCGCCGAAGCTGGATCTGGTGGTGCTGGACCTGCGGCTGGCCGACGGGTCCTCGCCCGAGGACAACGTGCGCGCCCTGCGTGACCGCGGCATCGAGGTGCTGGTCTTCACCGGCGCGGACAACGCCTTCCTGGTGCGGTCCGCCGCGCGCGCCGGGGTGCTCGGTGTGGTGCGCAAGTCCGAGGACGTGCCGACGGTCGTCGCCGCCGTGCGCCGTGCGGCCAGCGGCGAACAGGTGGTCACCACCGACTGGGCGGCCGCCATCGACGGCGATCCGCAGTTGTCCGACGTGGGCCTGAGCCCGCGCCAGGAGGAAGTGCTCACGCTGTACGCGTCCGGAGAGAAGGCATCCCGGGTCGCGCGGTTGACCGGCCTGTCCGAGCAGACGGTCAACGACTATCTCGGCCGGATCCGGCAGAAGTACGCCGACGCCGGTCGTCCGGCGCCCACCAAGACCGACCTCTACAAGCGGGCGGTGGAGGACGGGTGGCTGCCGGTTCCCGAGCGGCAGCCGCGCGGATGACCGCGTCCAGCATGCTGGACACTCCGTCGCACCCCCGTTCCCGCCCGCTCGACCGGCCGCGTGCGAGCCGTTGGCGTCGCGGAGTCGTCGCGCTGTCCAGGGAGAAGGTCTCCGAGGGCGCCGCCGATCGCATCCTGCGCCGGTTCGGTTTCGCCATCGGCATCGCCGGCGTGATCGCCGCGATCGTGGAACTGCCCGAGATCGCCGATCAAGGCCGTTTCGTGCCCGTTCAGTGGACGATCGTCGAGGTGGTGCTGGCGTTCGGACTGTTCCCGGTGCTCGCGGTCGTTTCGGTCGGTATGGGCCCGCGCGTGATCCAGCGGGTGGCCGGTGCGGCGGCGGTGAGTTTCCTCGGGGCGATGGCGGTGGTTCCGGTGGCGTACGCGGCGCCGAATGCCGAAGCGGCTTCGGTGTGGCTGTATCGGGTGTTGGCACTCGGCGTGCTCGCGGCCGTGCTCGCCTGGCGCCCACCGCTGGCCGTGGCCTACCTGGTGGTGGGTGCGGCGTTCAGCGCGCTGGCCAATCTGGTCGTGCTGCGGGAGACCACCGCACTCGCGCTGCTGGGCGATTTCGCCAGGGCGGCGGGACTGAGCGCGCTGTTCCTGTGGTGCGTGATCTATGCCAGGGCGGCGGCGGCCCGAGTGGATCGTGAGTCGGCGATCGAGAGCAGCCGCGCGGCGGCGGTCGCGGGCACGGCGGCCCGGGAACGGGAACGAGCGCGATTCGCCGCGCTGATCCACGACGCCGTGCTGTCCACTCTGCTGGATGCCTCTCGCACCGGGACCGAATCTCCGGTGCTGCGCCGCCAAGCTGAACGGACCCTGGAACAACTCGACGAGTGCCGGGGCGCCGAGATCGAACCCGACCGGCTGGACGCGCAATCCGCGATCGGGTTCCTGCGCTCGGCCGTGCACGAGGTGAACCCCGGTATCCGGTTCACCACGCGGCGCTGGGCCGGATTCGACGATCTGCACCTGCCGGTGGACGCCGCGAGCACGATCGCGGCCGCGCTGGCCGAGGCCGTGCGCAACAGCCTGCGGCACGCCACCGTCGTCGGGCGAGAGGTGCGCCGGACCGTCACTGTGACGATCAGCGCCGGCGGGATTCGCGTGGTGTTCCGCGACGACGGAGCGGGCTTCGACCTGAGCGCGGTGCCCGTCGATCGGCTCGGCATCTCGGTGAGCATCCTGGGCCGCATGCGTCAGCTGTCCGGCGGCGCCGGGTTCGTGGAATCCGAGCCGGGCGAGGGAACGACCGTGACGCTGGTGTGGGGCGGAAATGGCTGAGACGGAAACCGAATTCGGGTTGCGCGATCTGCTCGGGCTCCGCGACCGCGCGGCCTGGTTGTTCCTGGTCGTGCTCGAAGCGACCATCGTGCTGTACATGGTCCGGAACTTCTCGGAATCGCCGGTGGCCGCGGCGGTCGCGGCACTGGTCGTGCTGGCGCTGGCCGGTGTCGTGGTGATGGCGGCGCCCACCGACCCGCTGCCTTGGCCCGCGACCGTGTTCGTCGCCGCCTCCGGACCGCTGGCCACCACCCTGACCTCGTTCGATGTCGAGCACGGTTGGTCGAAGCAGGTGTGGACGGCGTTCGCCGCGTCCTACGTGCTGGCCGTGCTGGTGCTGCGCGGACGATCGGCCGCGGCCTGGCTCGGTGTCGCCGGCATCGGCGTGGTGATCGCCGTGGTCGGTGTGGTGGCGGGCCTGCGGGAGGGCGTCGTCGTCGGTTCGATCGTGCCGGTCGCCACGGTCGCCGGGGTTTCCCTGTTCGCGGCGATCATGCGGCCCACCCAGCGATCGCTGCGGCTGCTGCGCGACGAAGCGGCCATGCGCGCCGCCGCCGAAGCCGCCATGGCCGCGGAGAACTCCGAACGCACCCGTCAGCTGGCTCGGTTGGACGCGGTGGCGCGCCCGATCCTGGAACGCATCGCCGACGGCGACGAACTCACCGCCGCCGAGCGGGAACAGTGCAGGCTCCTGGAAGCCGAACTCCGCGACGGGCTTCGGGCCCCGCAGCTGGCCACCGACCAACTCAGCAGCGCCGCCCGCGGAGCGCGCTCCCGCGGTGTCGAGGTGATCCTGCTCGACGACGGCGGTTTCACCGGCGTCCCGCATCGGGTGCGCCAGCAGGTGATCGACGCCGCCACCAAAGAACTGGACGCCGCCAACGACGGTTCGGTCACCGTCCGCATCCTCCCGACCGGCCGCCGCATCCTGGCGACCGTCCTGGCTACCGCGTCGGACCGCGACCGCCGCACCGAGATCGACGCCACGGGCGCGGTCACGGTATCCACCTGACCTGTCGGTGCCCCATGGCATCGTTGTCGGTTATGCGGAAGATGGGTGCGGCGGCGGCGCGGCGAACGGCGTTGGCGGCGCAGGGCTTCGGGGCGCGCAAGCCCGGTCGGATCACGCGGCGGACGGTGCTCGGCGTGCTGGACCGGACGCAACTGCTGCAGCTGGATTCGGTGTCGGCGGTGGTGCGGGCGCATTACGCGCCGGTGTTCAGCCGGATCGGGCCCTACGACCGCACGCTCCTGGATCAGGCCGCGTGGAGCAACGGCTCGCGGCGGCCACGGTCGCTCGTCGAGTATTGGGCGCACGAGGCCGCGCTCATCCCGGTCGAGGACTGGCCGCTGCTGCGCTGGCGGATGCGGCGCTACGAGCACGGGCGCTGGTCCGGCATGCGCAAGGTGGTCGAGCGCAATCCGACCTTGGGCAAGGACATCCTGGACGTGATCACCGCGGTGGGCCCGGCCACCGCGGGTGAGGTGGAGCGTCACCTGGAGCTGGACAAGCCGCGGCCGAAGGGCTCCTGGTGGAATCTCAGCGATACGAAGATGATCTGCGAGCAACTCTTCGCGGCGGGCGCGCTGTCTGTGGCCACGCGTGTGGGGTTCACCAGGCACTACGACCTGACCGAGCGGGTGCTGCCCGCCGAGGTGCTGGCACGCGACGTCACCGAGCAGGACGCCGTTCGTGAGCTCGTGCTGCGTGCCGCCACCGCGCACGGCATCGGCACCGAAGCGGACCTGCGGGACTACTACCGCCTCCAACGCACCCAGACCGAACCCGCCATCGCCGCTCTGGTGGACGCGGGCGAGCTGATCCCGGTGGAGGTGGCGGGCTGGGGGAAACCGGCTTATCTGCGGGCGGGCACTCCCACGCCGCGTCGCATCGAAGGCGCGGCGCTGCTGTGCCCGTTCGACCCGCTCATCTTCTTCCGCGCCCGCACGGAGCGGATCTTCGACTTCCACTACCGCATCGAGATCTACACCCCGGAACACAAACGGGTGCACGGGTATTACGTCTTCCCGTTCCTGCTCGACGGCGAACTCGTGGGCCGCGTCGATATGCGGGCGGAACGCGCGAACGGCCGGTTGTGGGTGCCGGCCGCGTTCGCCGAGCCCGGCTACGACACTCCGGCCACCGCGCAGGCCCTCGGCGGCGCGCTGCGCGAGCTGGCGGACTGGCTCGAACTGGACGAGGTCGCGACAGGCGATCGCGGCAATCTCGCCGCATTGCTGTAGCGCGTTCGGGTCAGATGTCTCGTTTGGGCCCGTACCCGCGCATCTGATCGCGCAATGCTCCGTGGACGGCGCTCGACAGCCACGAGTTCAGGGACTGACCACTCTGTGCGGCAGCCTCTTCCGCACGCGCCTTCATCTGTTCCACCAGCCGCAGCGTGACCCTGCTGATGTCCCCGGTCATCTCCTCGAAGGAGGGGCTCTGCTCGCCCACCGTGCTCTTGCGCACATCGATGGAGGCGTCGGTGCCGTCGACCGAGACGTGCACCGTGCGGTCGCCGAGCGCGGCGCTGACCTCGGCGGCGAGGTCCGACAGCGCGGCGAGCAGCACCAAGCGGGCCGGGCCTTCCGTCGCCGCGGCCAGTGCGGCCGCCGTGGCCTGCGTCTTCTCGTCACCGAGCGCCGCGGCGGCGATCAGGCTCTCGCGCAGTTGGCCGGTGTATTTGTTCAAATCCATGATGTCAGTGTGATGTCATGAATGACATCGGGCAAGCGGCGAAATGACATCATCGCACCGTCGTCGATATGGATTCGCGTCCTTGTTGCGGCCTGATCGCCGACGACGGTGTCGAGGGCGTGTCCCCGACCGGGTAGCCTTTCTGACCATGAAGAACGGTGAATCGACGCCAACGGAGCTGCGTGCGTCCGGCACGGTAGGTGTCGCTATGGTGACCCCCTTCAGCGCCGACGGCAAGCTCGACGTCGATGCCGGGGTCGCGCTCGCGGCCCGCCTGGTCGACCGCGGCGTCGACCTGCTCGCGATCTCGGGAACCACCGGTGAATCGCCGACCACCACCGAATCGGAGAAGGCCGATCTGCTGCGCGCCATCGTCGACGCCGTCGGCAAGCGGGCGACCGTGATCGCGGGGGCGGGCACCTACGACACCGCCCATTCGATCGAGCTCGCGCGCAACGCGCAGCGGGCGGGTGCGCACGGTTTGCTCGTGGTGACGCCGTACTACTCCCGGCCCTCGCAGGAGGGACTGATCGCTCATTTCACCGCCGTCGCGGATGCCACCGATCTGCCGGTCACGCTGTACGACATCCCCGGACGGTCGGTGGTGCCGATCGCCAGCGACACCATCCGCAAGCTCGCCGAGCATCCGCGCATCGTCGCGGTCAAGGACGCCAAGGGCGACCTGAACATGGGCGCCGAACTCATCGCGAGCACCGGTCTGGCGTTCTACTCCGGTGACGACGCGCTCAACCTGCCCTGGCTGTCGGTCGGCGCGGCCGGATTCATCAGCGTCATCGGACATCTCGCGCCCGAACGGCTGCGCGCGCTGCTGGAGGCGTACACGGCGGGCGAGGTCGTGCGCGCCCGCGAGATCAACACCACGCTGCTGCCGCTGCACGCCGCGATGGCCAGGCTGGGCGGCGTCGCGATGAGCAAGGGTGGTTTGCGGCTGCTCGGCGTGGAGGTCGGCGAACCGCGCCTGCCGCAGCTGATGCCGACCGGTGAGCAGCTGGAAGCGCTCGCCGCGGACCTGCGAGTGGTCGGAGTGCTTTCGTGAGCGAGTCCCTACCCCGTCGCCGCCGTCGCGGCGCGTCCCGTCCCGCCGGAGCGCCCGCCCCCGCCGCACCGGCCGAGCAGACACCGCCGGAAACCGTCGCGCTGCCCGAACCGGCGCTCGACGAGACGACGGTGCCCGCCGTTCCAGCCGAGCGGCCCGCGCCCGTGCAGGCGCGTCGAGAGACCAGGACGCAGGATGCGGGATCCCGGCGAGCGGGCCGTGGACGGGGACAGTCCGGTGCGCGGCGGGTCGAAGAGCCTCCGGCGCAGGCGGATCCGATCGCCGCGCACGACCGGCTCGGCGCTCCGCCCGCCCTCCCCGAGAACGGCCTGCGCGTGGTCGCCCTCGGCGGCATCGGCGAAATCGGCCGCAATATGACGGTTTTCGAGTACGGCGGCCAACTGCTGATCGTCGACTGCGGCGTGCTGTTCCCGGAGGACCAGCAGCCCGGTGTCGACCTGATCCTGCCGGACTTCCGCCCCATCGAGGACCGGATCGCCGACGTCGTGGCCGTCGTGCTCACGCACGGGCACGAGGACCACATCGGGGCGGTGCCGTTCCTGCTGCGGCTGCGGCCCGACATCCCGGTCGTCGGCTCGAAATTCACCCTGGCGCTGGTCGCCGCGAAGTGCCGGGAACACCGCCTGCACCCGAAGCTCATCGAAGTGACCGAGGGGCAGCACACCGCGCACGGCCCGTTCGGCTGCGAGTACTTCGCCGTCAACCACTCCATTCCCGACGCGCTCGCCGTCGCCATCCGCACACCGGCCGGCGTCGCCCTGCACACCGGTGACATCAAGCTCGACCAGCTTCCGCTGGACGGGCGGCTCACCGACCTGGCCGGATTCTCCCGGCTCGGTGACGAGGGCGTCGATTTGTTCCTGGTGGACTCCACCAACGCCGAGGTCCCCGGCTTCGTCACGCCGGAGCGGGAGATCGGCGGCGTGCTGGACTCGGTGATCGGCAAGGCACGCGGCCGGGTCATCGTCGCGTCCTTCGCCAGTCACGTGCACCGCATCCAGCAGGTCGTCGACGTGGCCCAGAAGTACGGGCGGCGGGTGTGCTTCGTCGGCCGCTCGATGGTCCGCAATATGCAGATCGCCCAGGATCTGGGCTATCTCACCGTGCCGGAGGGCGTGGTCGTCGACCTCGACGTCGCCGCCACCTTGCCCGGCCATCGCTTGGTGCTGATCTCGACGGGTTCGCAGGGCGAGCCGCTGTCGGCGCTGTCGCGGATGGCGCGCGGCGACCACCGGCAGATCAACATCCGCCCCGACGACCTGGTGGTGCTGGCCTCCTCGCTCATCCCGGGGAACGAGAACTCGGTGTTCGCGGTGGTCAACGGCCTGGCTCGGCTCGGAGCCACGGTGATCACCCAACAGAACGCCAAGGTGCACGTCTCCGGGCACGCCTCGGCGGGCGAGCTGCTGTACCTGTACAACGCGGTGCGTCCGACCAACGCGATGCCGGTGCACGGCGAGTGGCGCCACCTGCGTGCGAACGCGGCGCTGGCGGTGGCGACCGGGGTGCCGCAGGAGCGGGTGGTGCTCGCCGAGGACGGCGTGGTGGTCGACCTGGTCGACGGCATAGCCTCGGTTGTCGGCCGGGTGCCGGTGGGACACGTCTACGTCGACGGGCTTTCGGTAGGCGACGTCGGGGAATCGACGCTGTCGGACCGGCTGGTGCTCGGCGAGGGCGGTTTCATCGCCATCACCGTCGCCATCGACGAGACCACCGGCAAGGCGGTGAGCACGCCGGAGCTGAGCGGACGCGGCTTCTCCGACGATCCCACCGCACTGGTCGATGCGGCCGAACTGGTGGAAGCCGAACTGCTGCGGCTGGCGGGCGAGGGCGTCACCGACACTCACCGCATCGCGCAGGGCGTGCGCCGCGTAGTGGGCCGTTGGGTGGCCGATACCTACCGTCGTCGTCCGATGATCGTGCCGACCGTGATCGGCGTCTGACCTTCCGCACAGCGAAAAGCGCCGGGCAGCCCAGCTGCCCGGCGCTTCTCACGCGGTAGCGGCTTACTCCTGGCAGGCCGCGGACTCGATCTTCGCGCTCTTGACGATGTTGCAGGCGAAGGTGTGGTCGACCTTCCACTGGCCGCCCTCGGACACGAATTGGATGAACGCGCTGTCCACCGGGGTGCCGTCGATGGTGACCTTGGCGTCGGCCTTGAGCTTGCCGTCCTTCGGGTCGCCCACGTTGGTGACCTCGACGGTGACCTTCTGCTTCTTCGCGGCGTCGACGAGGTTGGCGACCAGATAGGGATCCTGCTCGGCGGCCTGGATCCAGCTGATCTTCTCGGTGTTCGGCACGTTCGGGTCGAACGCCTTCTGCAGCCGCTCGTTGAGCTGCTGCGTGGTGGGCTTCGGCAATACGGGCGAGGACGGCGTGGTCGGCGCGGAACCTGCCTCCTTGTCGCCCTTGCCCGAGCCGCCCTCCAATTCACCTGCGGGGTGCCCGGGAGCGGCGCTGGTGCTCGGAGACGAGGAGTCGTCGTTGGAGGCGCAGGCGGTCAGCGAGCAGGCCAGTGCGGTGAGGACGACGGCCACGGTGGTCCGGAAAGTGCGGTGCTTCACGTTGTTTCCTTCTCGAATTCCGGGCGTCAGCCGTGGTTGGACGTGCAGTTCCAGTGCACGATGTAGGCATCGGAATCGTTGTGCGCCAAGGCCTGTCCCTGCGCGCTGCGCCGCGACGACGCGTACCCCCAGCTCCAGGTGCCGGTGCCGCTGGAGTACGCCACGGCGCCGCAGCCGTTGCGGAACCAGACCACCGACTGGCAATCCCCTGCGCCACAGGAGCTGATCGCGCGTTGCTCCGCGGCAGCCGAGTTCGGGTAGTCGTAGGAGTACCCGATCAGACCGGTGGAGGTGGACAGCGCGATCGCGCCGTAGTTGTTGGTGTAGGCATTCGCGGCGGGCGCGCTGACAGCCAGCGCGGCACCTACCGCCGCGAGCGCGGCCACACCGGTAGCAAACTTCTTCACGAGGATTTGCCCCTTCTTGTCATTGGCCCACGACCCGATGGACCGAGTGACAAGGTACAGAGCCGATTCTCATTACGCTAGCCGGAGATTTCCCGGCAGGGAGAGCCGCGAATGCCATGCTATGGATGCACGTCGATCGGCGTGGCGCCAAGTGTGGCCCACGGTCAGCTGCCTCGCAACACGGAGGCGGAACTCACGCTGCCTTTTTGCGCGGTGAAAACCGCTGAACCGCAAGGTCGTAACGATCCGGTTCCGGATGAGGCCGAGGTGCGGCAGTGCTTCGGTTTCCGCGGTCGGCCGCGCGCTGCGGTCAGATCCCGGTGCGGGATCGGCTGGTGGCGCGGCGGTTGCGGTGATCGCGGTGCGTCGCGCCGCGCGGCGGCATGGCCGAGCGGTCGGTATGTTCAGGGTGTGACTATGGCACAGCGGGAACGCCGGGGAATCGTCGAGGCGATGGAGGCCGCGGGACCGGACGCGCGGACGCTCTGCGGTGCGTGGACGGTGCGGGACTTGGCCGCGCACTTGGTGGTTCGCGAACGGCGGCCCGACGCCGCGCCGGGCATCCTGCTGAAGCCGCTTGCGGGGTATCTCGAGCGCGTGCAAGCGAAGGCGGCGGGCAAGCCGTTCCCCGAACTGCTGGAGCTGGTGCGTACCGGCCCGCCGTGGTGGTCGCCGCTGCGACCGGTCGACGCCGTGGTCAATCTGTCGGAGATGTTCGTCCATCACGAGGACGTGCGCCGCGCCGAGCCCGGTTGGCAGCCACGTGAACTGCCCGCGGCCGACGAGGAACAGCTGTGGTCGGTGCTGCGCAAGATGGCCAGGATGGCCTACCGCAAGGCGCCGGTCACGGTGGAGCTGGCGACGCCGGACGGCAGGCGCACGGTGGTGCGGTCCGCCGCCGAGGACGTCGTCACGCTGACCGGCAAGCCGTCGGAACTGGTATTGCATGCCTTCGGCCGGGACGAAGTGCGGCTGGAGACCGCCGGATCTCCCGAGGCCGTTCGGGCGGTACTCGAGTCCGACCGGTCGTTCTGATTTCCGCGCCGCCATCCCGTCGCGCGGGACCGGGGGATCGGCGAAAAGCCGCCAGAGGCGCAACGGCACCAGTGTTGCGGATGGTCCGGATGGGGCGATTGCGGCTAGCCTGGGGCCATGGCAGGTAAGTCCCGCAGCACCACGACCAGTCGGGCGCGGGCGGGATCGGCGCGGGGGAGGACCACTGCGGCGCGGTCTCGCGCGGCAACGCCCCGCACGGCCACGCCCCGCACAGCCACGCCCAGGGCGACCGCCACGCCTCGCCGACGCGCCACCGCCGCCCGGCGCCCGGCGCGCCGTCCGTCCGACACGGCTCCGCTGACGGTGATCACCCGGGGTATCGGCAGCGGCTGGACCATGCTGGCCCGCGGGCTCGGCGCCACCACACGCGCCCTGAGCCGTGCGGGCGAGATCGAACACGGACATCGGCGCGACGGCGTAGCGCTGGCGCTGATCGCGGTGAGCGCCGTGATAGCGGCGGCGGTCTGGTTGTCGGCAGGCGGTCCCATCGGCCACCTGGTCGAGGACGTGATCCGCGCGATCTCCGGATCGGCCTCCGCATGCCTGCCGTTCGTCGCCTCCGGAATCGCCGTCGTCCTGATGCGCACCGAACCGCACCCCGAGATCCGGCCGCGGCTGGTGCTCGGCGGCCTGCTGATCGGCCTGCCGGTCCTCGGGCTGTGGCACATCGCCGCGGGCGCCCCCACCGACGCGCACGGGCGTTCCCGCGCAGCCGGTTTCGTCGGCTTCGTGACCGGCGGGCCGCTGACCGACGGCCTCACCGCCTGGCTCTCGGTCCCGATCCTTTTGCTGGCCATCGTCTTCGGCGCGTTGCTGGTGACCGGGACGACGGTGCGCGAGGTCCCCGCCAAGCTGCGGCGCTACCTCGGCACCGAGACAGGTGGCGACGAATACGGCGAATTCGACGGCGAGCGCAGGGACTACGACCCGGCCGACTACGACGCCGACGGATTCCCGGTGCATCGCGCCACCGCCAAGCGGCGCGGTCGCACGCCCGCGGAGAACTACCCGCCCGACGAGTTCGGCGATCCCGACGCGGTCACCGAGTCGCTGGGCGAGCCCCCGCTGCGCGACGCCAAGCAGATCGGGGCCGAGGAACCCGCGCCGAAACCGAAGCCGAAGAAGCAGCGCCCCGCCGCGGTGGTGGAGGATCAGACGCCACCGCCGCCGAAGCAGCTGGAGTTCGTCACCGACCGTGAGGTCGAAGGCGACTACACGTTGCCGCCGTTGTCGCTGCTGACCGACGGGGATCCGCCGAAGAAACGCAGCGCCGCCAACGAATCGATGATCGAGGCGATCACCGAGGTGCTGGTGCAGTTCAAGATCGACGCCGCGGTGACCGGGTTCGTGCGCGGCCCGACGGTCACACGCTACGAGGTCGAACTCGGGCCCGGCGTGAAGGTGGAGAAGATCACCGCGCTCGCGCGCAACATCGCCTACGCCGTCGCGACGGAGAACGTCCGGCTGCTCGCGCCGATCCCCGGCAAGTCCGCCGTCGGCATCGAGGTGCCCAACGCCGACCGCGAGCTGGTCCGGCTGGCCGACGTGCTCAAGGCGCCCTCCACGCGTACCGAC
The DNA here is from genome assembly GCF_040644075.1 of Nocardia sp. NPDC047038. NCBI lineage: Bacteria > Bacillati > Actinomycetota > Actinomycetes > Mycobacteriales > Nocardiaceae > Nocardia > Nocardia sp. NPDC047038. The sequence continues at coordinate 770,518 of NZ_JBEYVQ010000001.1, forward strand.
CACCATCCACTGGTGATCGGCCTGGGCAAGAACATCGAGGGCGAGTTCGTCTCGGCGAATCTGGCCAAGATGCCGCACCTGCTGGTCGCCGGTTCCACCGGTTCGGGCAAGTCCAGCTTCGTGAACTCGATGCTGGTGTCGCTGCTGCAGCGGGCGACGCCGGACGAGGTACGGATGATCCTGATCGATCCGAAGATGGTGGAACTGACGCCGTACGAGGGCATTCCGCACCTGATCACGCCGATCATCACCCAGCCGAAGAAGGCCGCGGCCGCCCTGGCCTGGCTGGTGGAGGAGATGGAGCAGCGCTACCAGGACATGCAGGCCAACAAGGTGCGCCACATCGACGACTTCAACAAGAAGGTGAAGTCGGGGGCGATCACCGCGCCGCTGGGCAGCGAACGGGTGTACCGGCCCTACCCGTACATCCTCGCCATCGTCGACGAGCTGGCCGATCTCATGATGACCGCTCCGCGCGACGTGGAGGACGCCATCGTGCGCATCACGCAGAAGGCTCGTGCGGCCGGCATCCACCTCGTGCTGGCCACGCAGCGGCCATCGGTGGACGTGGTGACCGGTCTGATCAAGACCAACGTGCCCTCCCGGCTCGCCTTCGCGACCTCCTCGCTGACCGACTCGCGCGTCATCCTCGACCAGCCCGGCGCGGAGAAGCTGATCGGCATGGGCGACGGCTTGTTCGTGCCGATGGGGGCGGGCAAGCCGACCCGGTTGCAGGGTGCGTTCATCAGCGACGAGGAGATCCACGGCGTCGTCGACTTCACCAAGAACCAGGCGGAGCCGGAATACCAAGAAGGCGTCACCGCCGCGAAGGCGGGCGAGAAGAAGGACGTCGACCCCGATATCGGCGACGATCTCGACGTCTTCTTGCAGGCGGTGGAACTCGTGGTCACCTCGCAATTCGGGTCCACCTCCATGCTCCAGCGCAAGCTGCGCGTCGGCTTCGCCAAGGCGGGACGGCTGATGGACCTCATGGAGACCCGGGGCGTGGTCGGCCCGAGCGAGGGGTCCAAGGCGCGCGACGTGCTGGTGAAACCCGATGAACTGGAAGGGTTGCTGTGGTCGATCCGCGGCGGCGGGGACGGCGGCGACTCCGACGAGTCGGAGTGATCCGGCTGGTTCCCTCGGCGAGATTCGAACTCGCATCTACCGGAATCTAGGTCCGGCGCCTCTACCGATTGGGCTACGAGGGATCGGTCGGGGTTCCGACCTGAAGGATTGGGCACGGACGGAGGGATTCGAACCCCCGGCCGGCGGTTTTGGAGACCGCTGCTCTACCGGCTGAGCTACGTCCGTTCGCACGAAAAAGGGGTCGCTCCTGGCGATTCGCCGCGGAGTGACCCCTTTCGACACGGTCTGCGAAAGACACGTTCAGGGGCGGCTCCGCGCGGCTCGCCAGGAGACGGACCAGGCCGATAGCGCGGCGCCGGTGCGCGAGACATCGCTCGGCGACACCTGTCGCTCCGCCGTCCCGGTCATCGTCTCGCCTTCCTGTGGTCTGATCTTCGCCGGCTCAGAAGGTAACACCGGATGTCGGTGTTGGGAACCGCTTTTCCCTAGCCGACGACCCTACCCGGTCAGTTCTTCCGTGCCTGAAGGGTATAGCTCAACGGTAGCCTTTCCGGGTGCCGGGTCAGCCGCCGTTCACCGTCCCGGCCCGTTGTCATCAGGCCGGGCAGCGCGTTCCACGGAACACTGCGATGTTCGACCAGGCCGGTCAGCGTGAGGTCCGCCGCGGCAGCGCGGTCACGACCTCGCCGAGAGGTTCCGTTCGTGTGGTGGTCCGGCTGAACCAGGCGTCGGTCTCGAAGTAGGCGGTGCGGTAGTCGTCGGCCACGAACGTCGACGGTGGCACGAACGGCCGGGTGAACGCATGTGGAATTATGGTCGGCAATCACCTCGCTATCGCGCAGCAACGGACAAATCGGGCATTATGGACATCATGTTCTTCGATCGGCACGCCGCATGCACGTAACCGCACTCGAATGGGGGATCACCGTCGTAGTGATCCTCGGCCTGTTCGTCTTCGACTTCTACGCCCACGTGCGCACTCCGCACGAGCCGACGTTCCGGGAATCCGGCTTCTGGTCCGGGGTCTACATCGGGCTGGCGCTGCTGTTCGGCGGCGTGGTCGCCTGGCAGTGGGGTTCGACCTACGCCGGGGAGTACTACGCGGGTTTCGTCACCGAGAAAGCGCTCTCGGTCGACAATCTGTTCGTCTTCCTGATCATCATGTCCACCTTCGCGGTGCCGCGGATCTACCAGCAGAAGGTGCTGCTGATCGGCATCGTGCTCGCCCTGGCCATGCGCGGCGCGTTCATCGCCGTCGGCGCGGCCGCGATCGGCGCGTTCAGCTGGGTGTTCTACCTGTTCGGCATGTTCCTCGTCTACACCGCGATCAAGCTGTTGCGCGAGAGCGGCCATGAGGTCGAGGTCGAGGAGAAACGAGACAGCCGGATCGTCGCGCTGGCCAAGCGGGTCCTGCCGACCACCGATGAATACGACGGCGACAAGCTGGTGACCAGGGTGGACGGACGCCGGGTGGTCACGCCGTTGTTGCTGGCGCTACTGGCCATCGGGTTCGCCGACCTGCTCTTCGCGCTGGATTCCATCCCGGCCATCTACGGACTGACCGAGCAGCCGTACCTGGTCTTCACCGCGAACGCGTTCGCGCTCATGGGCCTGCGGCAGCTGTACTTCCTGATCGGCGGATTGCTCGACCGGCTGGTGTACCTGTCCTACGGGCTGGCGGCGATCCTGGCGTTCATCGGCATGAAGCTGGTGCTGCACGCCCTGCACGAGAACACGTTGCCGTTCGTCAACGGCGGCGAGCACGTCGCGGTCCCGGAGATCTCCACGTCGGTCTCGCTGGGTGTGATCCTGGTCATCCTGGTGGTCGCGACGGTCGCCAGCCTGCTCCGTACGCGGGTCCGAGCGGACCGGTAGCCGCTCAGGGCGCGAAGGCGCCGAAGACGGGAGCCCATTCCACGGCGCGGACCTCGTCGATGAGGTTCGCGCGGGCGAACGGGTCCTGGGCGAGCAGGTCCTTCAGCTGTCCCGCGTCCGGCGAGCGGAAGAGCAGCAGCGCTCCGGACCCGTCCGGGTACGGACCGCTGCTCAGCAGGGTGCCCGACTCGAGCAGCCCGGCCAGCCAGGCTCGGTGCTCGGGTCGGTGGACGTCGCGGTCTGCGGCGGTGGCCTCGGAATAGGCGTAGTGGACGGCAAAGATCGGCACGGGTATCGCTTCCTGTGGGTTGGGCTCAGAGCGTCAGCAGCATCCGAGTATTGCCGAGAGTGTTCGGCTTCACATAGCTCAAGTCGAGGAACTCGGCCACGCCGGTGTCGTAAGAGCGACACATCTCGGCGTACACCTCGGCGGTGACCGGCGTGCCGTCGATCTCGACGAAGCCGTGCCTGCCGAAGAACTCCACCTCGAAGGTCAGCACGAACAGCCGTTCCAGCTCGAGCTCGCGCGCCACCGCGACGAGACGTTGCACGATGAGCTTGCCCACACCGCTGCCCTTGACGTCGGGATGCACCGCGACCGTGCGCACCTCCCCGAGATCGGCCCACAGCACGTGCAGCGCCCCGCAGCCGACCACGCGGCCGTCGAGTTCGGCGACCCAGAATTCCTGCACCGCCTCGTAGAGGGTGACCAGGTTCTTCTCCAGCAGGATGCGGCCGGCGTAGACGTCGACGAGGCGTTTGATCTCGGGCACGTCGGAGGTTCGCGCGCGTCGGACGACCGGGAGGGAGCTCTGCGCGGCCGAAGCCGCGCCCGGATACGCGTCGCTGGTCGAACCACCTAGTGGTCCCCGAGAGGTCATGGGGTGCACAGTAGTCGGCTCGGCTACCGATAGTCTGAACGTGTGCCGCAGATCCACTCGTCCAACTCACCGCATCGCGCCGGGCGGCGCGGCGGTCCGACGAGGCGGCCGTGAGCGAGCCGATCGCCGGTGAGGCGATGGCATGAGCGTGCAACCCGACGAGACGGACCGCCCCTGGAGCGCGCCCGCCCCGGTCCGTCCCGGCTTCGCGCCCGCGCAGGCCGAGAGCGGCCCTCCGCTGCTGAACATCGCGAACGTGCTCACCATGTTGCGCATCGCGATCGTGCCGCTGTTCGTCGTCGCGCTGTTCGCCGGAGATGGTCACCAGACCGGTTGGCGGATCGCCGCCGCGGCGCTGTTCGGCATCGCCGCGATCACCGACCGGTTCGACGGGCAATTGGCTCGCAAATACGGGTTGGTGACCGATTTCGGCAAACTGGCCGATCCCATCGCGGACAAGGCGCTGATCGGGTCCGCGGTGATCGGCTTGTCCGTGCTCGGCGACCTGGCCTGGTGGATCACGTTGGTGATCTGCGGCCGGGAGATCGGCGTCACACTGCTGCGTCTGATCGTCGTGCGGCGCGGAGTCATTCCCGCAGGGCGCGGGGGAAAGCTCAAAACACTGGTCCAGTCGGTGGCCATCGCCATGCTCTTGCTGCCGCTGTCGGGCTGGGTCGCCGGTATCGGCATGCTGCTGATGTATGTGGCGGTCGCGCTGACCGTGGCCACCGGCCTCGACTACGTCGGTCAGGCGGCCCGGGTGTGGTTCGCGGGCGGCCCGGGGCGGAACCGCGGCGCATGAGCGATCCGCTGGTCGCCGACGTGCCCGCCATCGATCTCGTTCGTGCGCTGGTGACTGTGCGGCAAACGGTAGCCACCGCGGAATCGCTGACCGCGGGTCTGCTCGCCGCGACCATCGCCGGGGTACCGGGCGCCAGTGCCGTGCTGCGCGGCGGGTTGGTGGTCTACGCCACTGACCTCAAGCACAGCCTCGCGGGCGTCGACGCGGAGGTCCTCGCGGCCGAAGGCCCGGTGGCGGCGAGCACCGCCGAACAGCTGGCCGTCGGCGCGCGCACGCGCTGCGGCGCGGACTGGGGCGTGGGGCTGACCGGCGTGGCGGGCCCCGATTCCCAGGACGGGCACCCGGTCGGCACGGTCTTCCTCGGACTGGCCGGTCCCGGGCACACCGAAGTGATGCGGTTGAAACTCCCCGGCGACCGGTGGACGATCAGAATCGGTGCGACGCGCACGGCGGTGGCGGAATTGCTGCGGTGTGTGCGGGAGGCGGGCACGGACCCGGCCGACCGCGTCGGGCGGAGCGGCTGAGGTGCTTCCGGCGGGAACCATCCACCCCGGTTCCGACGTTGTGCCAGAAAGAACGGCATGCGTGGGGTCGGCGATCGCGTCGGCCCCGCGACCGGGAGCGAAGGAGAACGAGATGACGCTGCTGCGAGAGGCGATCGGGGACAGTCTGCGGCGTGCGCGTCTCGCCCAGAGCCGGACCTTGCGCGAGGTGTCGACATCGGCGCGCGTGAGTCTCGGCTATCTCTCCGAAGTCGAGCGGGGTCGCAAGGAGGCCTCCAGCGAACTGCTTGCCGCCATCTGCGAAGCGCTGGACGTCCCGCTGTCGCGGGTGCTGTGGGATGTGAGCACGATCATGGCCGGTGTCGACGCGGCGACGGCCGGCGCGCCCGCGGACGAGGCCGCGGCCGCCGCGGCCGAGCCGGAGCGGACGGCGGCCGAGCCCGCCGCACAGGCCGAGTCCGCGTCCGCGGCGGCAACCATATCGGCCGACGCCGCGGCGCGGCCGCTGCCGCTGGCGGAGGACACCCGGATCGTCATCCCGGCTCCGCGATCGGACATGTTGGTCCTGGTGAAAGGTGCGTGACCGGCGACGAGTTGCGGCCATGGCGGCAACGCTGCGGGCCGGTGCGGAAAGCGGATAGATTCTCCGTAGGCGTCGGTTGGGCCGGGTTCGCCCGGCCCTGGTGCCACATGGTGGAGGATAGGCACATATCGGGTGCGTGACGGTCGCGCACTGGAGTCGCGCCGGAGCGCGGCATGTCAGATGGAGGCGGGATCAATCGATGGCTAATCCGTTCGTCAAGGCCTGGAAATACCTGATGGCCCTCTTCGACGCGAAGATCGAGGAGCACGCGGATCCGAAGGTCCAGATTCAGCAGGCTATCGAGGAAGCCCAGCGGCAGCACCAGGCCCTTTCGCAGCAGGCCGCCTCGGTCATCGGCAACCAGCGTCAGCTGGAGATGAAGCTGAACCGGCAGCTGGACGAGGTCGAGAAGCTCAACGCCAACGCACGTCAGGCCGTCCTGCTGGCCGATCAGGCCACCGCGGCGGGCGACACCGAGAAGGCGATCCAGTACACCAACGCCGCCGAGGCGTTCGCCGCGCAACTGGTCACCGCCGAGCAGTCCGTCGAGGACCTGAAGGTCCTGCACGACCAGTCGCTGCAGGCGGCCGCCCAGGCGAAGAAGGCCGTGGAGCAGAACGCGATGCTGTTGCAGCAGAAGGTCGCCGAGCGCACCAAGCTGCTCAGCCAGCTGGAGCAGGCCAAGATGCAGGAGCAGGTCTCCGCCTCGCTGCAGCAGATGGATTCGACGCTGTCGGCGCCCGGCAGCACGCCGAGCCTGGACGCGGTGCGCGAGAAGATCGAGCGCCGCTACGCCAACGCGCTGGGCGCAGCGGAACTCGCGCAGAATTCGGTGCAGGGCCGCATGCTCGAGGTGCAGCAGGCCAGCATCCAGATGGCCGGGCACAGCAAACTGGAGCAGATCCGCGCGTCCATGCGCGGGGACCAGTTGCCCGCCGGTGGCGCCCAGCCCGCCATCAATCCGGCACAGGCCGGTTCGGCACAGCCGCAGATGAACAAGGGACAGGCCGCGCAGCAGTAGCCGCCTCCGGGTGTTCGGCGAACACGTGTCGGTGGGGGCTGGTTCACTGGAGGACAAGGCGTGGGGACCCGACCGGCCGGCCGTCGGCCGAGTCGGGTCCCGGTCTGTCCGATGTGTGCAACCGGTGGGAGAGAAGGTATGAGCGGCAGTGCATTTCGCGAGCGTCGGCCCGAAACGCGGCGCCTGCGCGGGACGGCGATGATCCGGGCCCAAGCCGCGCTCGCGCCACAGCCGGGCAGCCTGCCGGACAGTCTTCGCGAAGTCGGTGAGAACGCGCTCGTCGCCGTGCGGCGCTGGGCCGATCCACGGGAGCGGGAGCTGCGCCGCCGCCGCAGGGCCCGCCGCCGCACCTTCCAGCTTGGCACGGTGTCCGGCCTCACCACAGTGGGAACCGTTGGCCTCGTCGCCCTTTCGGCGCCGGTGTGGGCCGTGGTCGTGGTCGGCGGCGGCGCGGTGGCACTGGTCACCGGCGCGGCGCTGAGCACTCGTCGCTATCTGCGACTGCGGGGAGCGCCGCTGCCGCATGCGGCGTTCCTCCCGCGTAAGCAGCCACCGGTATGGTCGAACGCCCGGCCGTCTATCGCGCGTCTGGTGCGCGCGGAGAAGGCCTTGCACGGCTTGGGCGTTCAGATCGCCCGCTCGCATCGGCTGCCCCCGGACGAACTGGCCGACATGCTCGAGACCGCCGCGTCGGGCGCGGCGGCGCTCCATGCGCTGGCTGCCGACATCACGGCGATGGAACAGGGGCTCGGGGCCATCGGAAGCGCGAATTCGCCCGCGGCGCTGGCGCTCACCGAGAACCTGCGGCTGATCCTGGCCAGGCTCGACGCGGGCGTCACGGAGTACGAGCAGGTGGTGGCCGCGGCGGGCCGGATACTCGCGGTGCCGGAGACCACCGTGATGCGGCACAACTTCGACACCATCGTGGCGGATCTGCGCCACGCCTCCGACCGGCTGGACGGATGGGCGCAGGCCCTCATCGAGGTGGCCGACAAATCGGTGCCCGCGTCGCCGCGGCCACCGATCTGATCCGGGCCGGTCAGCTCGGCCGGTCCCGGCGGCGAAGTTCCTCGGCCCTGGCCCGAAACGCCGCGCCGACGAGTTCGCGGCTCTCGGCCATGAGGTCGAGCACTTCCCACGAGGCTTTGCGGGCGGCCGATCCGACGATTCCCGCGATCGCCGAACCGTGCCGCCGGGCCGCGGCCGCGAGTTCCTGTGCCAGCTCGTTCGTCTGTTCCATCGGGGTCCCGGCCGTCAGAGGAGATTCAGTGCATGACTGTGTGCTGATTGGGGTGTCTGCGTCATTGGATCATCCCTTCCCTGTTGTCGCGCAGCGCCGTTTGGCGTTGAAGATCAGAGTACATCCGTGCACTGAAGTCGCATCGGTCTCGACCGCGCCGGGGGATCCGGCGCACGCCTGAGCGCTCGCGTCCGCATGGAGCGGTCGTGTGGGCGCGGCGCTCGAGCGGTCGGTAGGCTGCGGCGATGCGGTTTCTCTCGACTCGCGAACGCGACGGTGGGGTGATCGGAATGACGAGCAGCCTGGATCGCTGGCTGGTCGGCCGCAGTGCGCGCGTGCGTGCGACTCCGGCGGACCGGGCGTTGAAGGCATTGAGCACCGCCGCCGACAAGAGTCGCTTGTGGATGGCGCTCGGGGCGGTCCTGTTCGTCGCCGGAGATCGCTCGGCCCGGCGCGGCGCGGTGCGCGGGTTGCTCGCGCTGAGCATCGCCAGCGGCGTGGCCAACGGTGTGGCCAAGCCGCTGTTCCCGCGCCGTCGTCCGCCGGACGAATCCGTTCCGTTCGTGCGCAGGCTGGTCGCGCCGCCGGTCTCGTCATCGTTCCCCTCCGGGCACGCGGCCTCCGCCGCGGCCTTCGTGACGGGCTTGGCGCTGGAATCGCCCGCGGCGGCTGTCGCGGTGGCCCCGGTCGCCGCCGCGGTGGGATATTCGCGTGTGCACATCGGCGTGCACTGGCCCTCCGATGTGGTCGCGGGCGCGCTGTTCGGTAGTGCGGTCGCACTGGTCACTCGGCGGTGGTGGGCGGTGCGCGACGACGAACCCGCCGCGCTCGGTCCGGTCGAACACATCGACCCGCTGCCGAAGGGCGCCGGATTGCTGCTGATCGGCAATCCGCACGCGGGACCGGGCGATGGCGACGACGCGCTCGCCGACCTGCGTGAGCGACTGCCCGCCGCCGAGGTGCTGGAACTGGGCGGCGACGATTTCGAGGAGCGGGTCGACGAACTAATGAGGCGCGACGATCTCCGCGCTCTCGGCGTCGTCGGCGGGGACGGAACGGTGTCGGCCGTCGCGGAGTACGCGGTCCGTCACCGGTTGCCGCTGGCGGTATTCGCGGGTGGCACGCTGAACCACTTCGCCAGGGACGCCGGAGTGGAGCGGACCGACGTGACCGTCGCCGGGCTGGAAGCGGGCGAAGCGGTGCGGGTCGACGTGGCGGGTGTCTGTTTGGACGGCGCCGAGCAGCGCACCTTCGTGAACACCGCCAGTCTCGGCGGCTATCCCGATTTCGTCCGTGTTCGCGAGCGCTGGGAACGGCGGATCGGCAAATGGCCCGCGGCGGGAATCGCCATGGTGCGCGTGCTGTTCCGCGCCCAGCCGCTGCACGTCACCGTCGATGGCGCCCACACCGCGCTCTGGATGCTGTTCGTGGGCAACGGCACCTACCACCCGGCCGACCAGATCCCCATGTCGCGTCCGGAGTTGCGCGGCGGCACCCTCGATGTCCGTTACTTGCGCGCCGATGTCCCGTTCTCGCGGCTGCGGCTGGTCTTCGCGACGTTCACCGGCACGCTGGAGTATTCACCCACCTATCGGCACCGCAGGGTTTCCCGCGTGGATGTACGGGTCGCCGAGGAGGCGGTGTCGCTGGCCACCGATGGCGAGGTCGACCATCGCGGCAAGGACTTCCGATTCACCAGCGGACCGTCGGCGCTGATGCTGATCAAGCGTGGGCGCGCGGGGAACTCGCAGCGAAATACATAACGAATAGCTATCAGATAGCTGTGTCGTCGCTTCTGGCGCGGCGTGTCGGCGAATTGGGTACTGAGCCTGGTTTGGTCGAGGAATGCACGGGTAGTTGCCATCATGTAGCTGATCATTTCCGGTCTCGTCTGGGGCCGGGCACATGCACTACTGGCAGGAGCACGTCATGCTCGATGTTTCCTACCGTCGATCGCTGCTCGACCAGGACACGCAGCGGCTGGACGTCAGCCGGTATCTGACGTGTGACAGCGCCGAGGACCCGGTGCGGCTGTCGCGCAGAACGCAGCGCGTCGTCGCGAGCCCCGACGTCACGGATCGACCCACCAGCGATTGAACTGCTTTTCCCAGCACGCGCGGTGGACAGCCGCGTTCTGTCGAGCTGCGCATCGCACGGACGAACTGCGGAGGAACCCATGACTGAAATGCTGGAAACGCTCATCGGCAGCTCGGTGTACGGCCCCGAAGGCGAGAAGATCGGCAAGGTCAAACGGGTCTACGTCGACAACAATTCCGGATCGCCCACCTGGATCGCGGTATCCACCGGTCTGTTCAGCGCCGACGCGTTGGTCCCGCTTGCGGGCGCCGAGCATCGCCCCGAGGCGGCCGTGTTGCAGGTGCGAGTCGGTAAGGACGCGGTCAAGGCCTCGCCGCAGCTGGACCACAACGGGCAGATCAGCCCACAGGCCGAGCAGGAACTGTTCGACCATTATCAGATCGATCCGGATCAGTCCGCCTGGGATGTCTACGGCAGGCAGCCGGTGCCGCAGCCGCCGCGCACCCGCCCCGCGATGACCCGCCCGCCGGAGCGGCGGACCGGGGAGCCGGGAGGCGTCGCCACCGCGCGTATGCGGAACAATACGGGTCCGGACGAGGAGACGTTGCGGATGCCGGCGTCCGGCGATCGGTCGCGCATGGGCCTGGATCCGATGGTCGACCCCTACGCGGTCGACACTGCCGATCTCGGTATGCGGGAACCGGATGGCATGCCGCACGACGATCCTCTGGCCGGCGAGTTGCCGGACGCCGAGCCCCGCTGATCGGCTCGTCCTCGACGATGGTGTGCGCGTCCTCCGACGCGCACACCATCGTGGCGTGTTCGGGACGGGAGATCTTCGGTCGGCGGCGAAACCCCGATCGCCGCGCGACAAGCGGGGCGCCGGCCTAAGGGGGAACCCTGATTTACACCCCGAAATGCCTCCCCACCTGGTGATTTCCGCTGATCCAAGTGCCATGCTCGAAGCGGAAACCGACTTCTTGGAGGCATCGAAATGTTGTGGAAGATCATCGGCATCGTCGCGGTCGTCTGGATCGCGCTGGCCGTCATCGGCGCGCTGATCAAAGGCCTGTTCCCCATCCTGGTGATCAGCGCCATCGTGTTCGGGCTGTACCTGCTGTACAAGGCGGTCTCGGGCTCGGACAAGTCGACGGTGAGCAAGCTGTAGCGAGCGGTGCCGCGATGCGGGTGTGATCGACCCCGAAGGGGGTGTGGCAGGCTAGGCGGATGCGAGTAGCCGTCGTCGCAGGGCCCGATCCCGGTCACGCGTTCCCCGCTATCGCGTTGTGCTCGAAATTCCTGGCCGCCGGTGACGAGCCGGTCCTGTTCACCGGTCCGCGGTGGTTCGACGCCGCGCTCGCCGCCGGAATCGGGGTGCGCAGACTGAAAGGCCTGGCGCCGCGACCGGTGGACGACGACGCCGACGCCGGGCAGCGCATCCACGAGCGGGCCGCGCACATCTCTACCGAGATCCTGCCCGAATTGAGCGCCATGCTGCCCGAACTGGTGATCTCCGACGTGCTGACCGCGGGCGGCGGCATGGCCGCGGAACGGCTCGGCGTCCCCTGGGTTGAGCTGTCCCCGCATCCGCTGTACCTGCCGTCGAAAGGGTTGCCGCCCATCGGAAGCGGGCTCGCGCCCGGTTCGGGTCTGCGCGGTCGGGTGCGCGACGGCGTACTGCGCGGCATGACCGCACGCGCGCTGCGGAGCGGGCGTCGCCAGCGGGAGCGGGCGCGCGAGAGCGTCGGCCTGCCTGCGGTCGATCCCGGGCCCGCCGCGCGCCTGATCGCCACCCTGCCCGCGCTCGAGGTACCGCGCCCCGACTGGCCGGAATCCGCCCACGTGATCGGCCCGCTGCTGTGGGAGCCGACCGACGCGATCCTGGACCTGCCGCCCGGGGACGCGCCGCTGGTCATGGTCGCCCCCTCGACCGCGCACACCGGTGTGGCGGGCATGGCCGAGACCGTCCTGCGGGCGTTGGAGGGAACCGGTGTCCGCGTGGTCATTTCGATGCTGGACACGCCGCCCGCCGATCTTCCGCCATGGGCCACGGCGGGGTTGGGGCGGCAGGACGAACTGCTGACCCACGCGTCCGTCGTCGTCGGCGGCGGCGGTCACGGCCTGCTCGCCAAAACGCTGTCCGCCGGCGTCCCGATCGTCACCGTTCCCGGCGGCGGCGACCAGTGGGAGCTGGCCAATCGCGCGGCGCGACAAGGTAGTTCGATCGTCGTCCGGCCGCTTTCACCCGAGGCCGTCCGTGCCGCGGTCGGTGCGATCCTCGCCGACCCGCGCTACACCCGGGCGGCGAGGGAGGCCGCCGCCACGCGCGATTTCCCGGACCCGGTCGCCCTGTGCCACCAGGTCTGTTACGCCGTCCAACCCTGACCGGAGCGGGTGCCGGGCGTGCCCCTGACCAGCGAACGCGCGGGACGGGAGTAAGTTCGGGACGGTGCGGTTGACCGAGTTTCAGGAACTGTTGCACACCGAGTTCGGTGTGGCCCGCGGCGACGCCCTGCTGACCGACCACGTGATCCCGGCGTTGGGCGGGCGCACCGGCGCCGCCGCCATCGAGGCCGGAACCGATCCCCGCGACGTCTGGCGCGCCCTGTGCGCCGAATTCGACGTGCCGAGGACGCGCTGGTGAGCGCCCCCGGGCAGGTGGAGCGCGACGAGCCGCTGTACCGGTTCGACGAGCGGCAGCGGATGATCCCGCACGACCCGGAACGTTTGGCGGTCCGGGTGGCGCAGGCACACCCCGACGACTTCGCGAGCTACCGGCAGACCGGCATCGAGTTGATGCTGCTCGGCCGCTACGACGAGGCGCTCGACCACCTCGATCGCGCGCTCGAACTGGTGGACACGGAGCGGCGCCGGATCACCGTGTGGATCAACTTGGGCGACGTCTACCGCTATCGCGGCGACGCGGGCACCGCGGAGACGTTGTACCGCCGCGCCGTGGAACACGCGCGGGTAGCCGCGCCGGAGGTGCTCTCGTTCGCCGTGCAGCACCTGGGCAAGGCGCTCGCCGAACGGAACCACCTGGCCGAGGCGCGCGAACTGCTGGCCGAGGCGATGCGGCTGCGCGTGGCCGAGGGCGATCCCGAGGAGATCGAAGCCACCCGCACCGCGCTGGACACGCTGGGCGAGCTGCCGATTCCGTTGCCGCCCACCGTCGCGGCGCTGTTCGGCGAGGTGCCGAGCTGGTCGGACGAGCACGAGGGCATGAGCGGTGGCGTGGTGCGCGTCGACGGCGTCTACTGGCTCAAACGCGGTCCGAACGCCGTCGCCGAGTATCGGCGGCTCACCTGGCTGCGTGAGCGCGGGATCGCCGTGCCGGAGGTGACGGCGTTCGAGGACGACGTGCTGGTGCTCGCGGACGTGGGCGCGCCCAGCTTGTCGGCGGGCTCCGGCGGCGCTCACGCGGCCTCGATCGGCGCCGTGCTCGGCGCGCTGTTGCGCCGGCTGCACAGCATTCCGGTCGCCGAGTGCCCGTTCGACGGACGCCTGGACGTCGTGCTGGCGCGGGCGCGCCGCAACGTGGTCGAAGGTCTCGTAGACGCGGACGATTTCGACGACGACAACGCCGAGTCCACCCCCGCGGAGATCCTCGAGCGGCTGCTGGCACAGCGGCCGGAGCATGAGGATCTGGTGGTGGCGCACGGTGATTTCACCCCGCCGAACGTGCTGGCGAACGGCGTCCTCCTCGATGTCGGCGGGCTCGGTGTTTCCGACCGTTACCGTGATCTGGCGCTCGCCGTCCGCGACCTGCGCGCGGATTTCGGCGAAGCGGAGGTGACGGCCTTCTTCGCGGCCTACGGACTGGCCGAGCCGGACGAGAGCCGCTTGACGTATTACCGGCTGCTCGACGAGTTGTTCTGAGTCAGGGTTTTCGCGCGTAGTGCCGCGCCGCTTTGGTGCGGTTGCCGCAGGTGGCCATGGAGTGCCAGCGGCGGGTTCCGTTCTTCGAGGTGTCGTAGAAGAACAGCACGCACTCCGGATGCGCGCATTGGCGGATCCGATCGGGTGCGGTGCGCAGCAGCTCCAGCAGATTGTCGGCAGCCAGCCAGCCGGGCAACCAAGCTTGCTCCGGGACGTCCACCAGGTCGGCGGGCCCGGACGCGGTGAGCGCGCGGCGGACGCGGCCGTGTTCCAGCACGTCGTTGAGTCCGGCGGGGGAAGCGTGCACCACCACGTCGTAGATGGCGGTCCGGGCGGTCAGCACCGCGTTCAGGGTGGCTTCGTCGGCGGTCGCGCGATCGGTGAGGCCCGCCGACGCCAGCCAGGTGTGCAGGCCGGTGACATCGGTGAGCAGGTCCTGTGGTCCGTGCTCGATCCATCTCGTGTTCAGCAGATCGAGCGCCAGGGGTTCACCGAGGTGGGGGCGTGGATCGGGCATGCCCGAGGGTACCGAGTGGGCGCCGTCGTCCACGGCCGTCACCTCCTTTATAACCGTTGAAAATTATTTAGATGGTTGACACCATTGTTCCCGGGTCGGTACGTTCTAACCAGTGAAACCGCATAAGGCGGTTGAATCTTCCGAGGAGGAACTCATGACCACGGTTGCCGCGCCTCAGCTCAGCACCGGGCACATCGGCCTGAACGTCTCGGATCTGGATCGTTCGGTGGACTTCTACCGCCGGGCCCTTGGTTTCGAACAGCTCGCCGCGAGCGCCGACGAGCAGCGCCGCTGGGCCTTCCTCGGTCGCGACGGCAAGCTGGTGGTCACCCTGTGGCAGCAGAGCGGCGGCGCGTTCTCCACCGAAACGCCGGGGCTGCATCATCTTTCGTTCCAGGTCGACAGCATCGACGAGGTACGCGCGGTGGAACGGGTGCTGCGTGAACTCTCGGTCGCCTTCGCCCACGACGGCGTGGTGGCGCACGGCGAGGGCGTCGCCTCCGGTGGGATCTTCTTCACCGATCCCGACGGCATCCGGCTGGAGGTGTACGCGCCCAGTGGCGCGGAATCTGCTCCCGCGCCCAGCGGTGCGGCACCGACCTGCGGCTTCTTCTGATCCGGCCGCGTAGCGAAGGGAGTATCGCGATGGAGGCGTTCCACCGCGGGGAGGTCGCCGTGCAGCGCCGGATGGGGCAGGCGGACATCGCCGGACGGGTCGGTCGCATGATCCGCGCCGATATCCCCGCGGTCGCGGCCGATTTCCTGGCCGAACAGCGGATGGTGGTGCTCGCCGCCGCCGACGCGGCGGGCAGGCTGTGGGCGAGCGAGCTGGTCGGGCAGCCGGGATTCGTCCGAGCGGTGGACGACCGGACCATTTCGATCGGCACCATGCCCGCTGCCGCCGACCCGCTGCACGAAGCGCTGACCCGCCGGTCTCGCGTCGGCATGATCGCCCTGCAACCGCAGCGGCGCAGGCGGATGCGCGTCAATGGGAGGTCCGCGCCGGAGGACGCGGGCTTGCGCATCGTCACCGATCAGGTGTACTCGAATTGTCCCAAGTACATCTCGCGGCGGGACGTCGCGAGCTACTCGCCCGGCGCTACGACGCCCGCGGTGCGTCGCGGTGCCGAATTGGATGCCGAGCAGCGGTCCGCGATCGCCTCGGCCGACACGTTCTTCGTCGCGACTGCGGACGAGGAAGGCAACGCCGACGCCTCGCATCGCGGCGGGAATCCCGGCTTCCTGCAAGTGCTCTCGCCCACGCGGCTGCGCTGGCCGGACTATCGGGGCAATTCGATGTTCATGACGCTCGGTAACCTCGCGGTCAACCCCCGCTGCGGGATCCTGATCCCGGACTGGTCCACGGGCGCCACGTTGCAGCTCACCGGCACGGCCGAGTTGGTCTGGGCAGCCGAGACCTTCACGGCGGGCGCGCAGTGCTCCCTCGATTTCACCATCGAAGAGGTGGTCGAGCGATCCACGGGAGCGCTGCGATGGGGCCCTGCCGAACTTTCTCCCGTGAATCCCTGAAACTTCGAGAAAAGGAGTTGTCCCATGCGACCTCCGCTACCCCCGTTCGACGCGGAATCCGCCGAAGCCAAGGTGCGGGCTGCGGAAAACGCCTGGAACACGCGCGATCCCGAACGGGTCGCCGCCGCGTACACCGAAGATTCGGTGTGGCGCAATCGCGACGAGTTCTTCACCGGCCGTGACGCCATCGTCGAGTTCCTCACCAGGAAGTGGTCCATCGAGAACGGCTACGCGCTGCGCAAGGATCTATGGGCCTTCCACGGCAACCGCATCGCCGTGCGGTTCCAGTACGAATGGCACGACGAGTCCGGCCGGTGGTTCCGCAGCTACGGCAACGAGCAATGGGAGTTCGCGCCGGACGGGCTGATGTCCCGGCGTGAGGCCAGCATCAACGATGTCCCGATCGGGGAATCCGAGCGGCGCATCTTCGGGCCACGCGAGCCTGGTGACGAGTCGGTGCTGCCGCAGCGTTAGGGCCGCCGGGGCACGGGAAACGGCGGCGCCCGTCCGGGACGCCGCCGTCTCTTCGTGCCGGATCGCGATCAGGCGGCGAGGGCCTGCCGCTCGGCTTCGGGCGATCCGGCGTCCGCGCGCTTCCGGTGGAACAGTCCGAACGCGACCAGTCCGAATCCGATGCCCACCGCCGCCGCGATGCCGAACGCCGCGTCGAGCCCGGCGACGAAGTGCGGCGACGTCATCGGCTGCGCGGCGTCGGCCACCCCGCGGAAGACGGTGCCGAGCACCGCGACGCCGAGCGCTAGGCCCAGCTGCCGGGCAGTGTTCACCGCACCCGCGGCGGTGCCCGCTTGCTCCGGGGCGACCGCCGCCATGCCGACCGAGACCAGCGCGGGCGCGTTGACGCCGATCCCGATGCCGATCACCACGAATCCCGGGATCAGCGCGACCCAGGAGGACTCGGCGCCGACGCTCATCAGCAGCCAACTGCCCAGGCCGACCACCACCAACCCCGCGCCGATGGTCCATTTCGGCGCGACATCGTGCAGCAGCCGACCGAAGGCGCCCGCCACCACGAACGCGGTCGCGGCCATCGGGAGCATCGCCAGACCCGCGTGCAGGGGCGACATGTGCAGTTGCTGTTGCAGCCACAGCGAGACCAGAGGAGTGCTCGCGAACGCGGCGAACGTCTGTCCGGACGCGCCGAACAGGGTCGCGCCGAAATCGCGGTTGCGCAGCAGTGCCAAGGGGAACATCGGTGCGGCGCCGCGCGCTTCGACCCAGCCGAAGATCGCGGTCGCGGCAGCGCCCAGCGCGAACGCCGTCACCGCGGCCGCGTCCGTCCAGCCGTGCTCGCCGCCGCGGATGACACCGTAGGTGACCGCCGTCGCCGCGGTCGCGAAGGTCAGCATGCCCGGCACATCCACCGCTCGGCCCACGCGCCGCTGGACGGGCGGGAACACGGTGGCGGTCAGCCCGATCGCCAGCACGGCGACGGGCAGGTTGACGAAGAAGATCCAGCGCCACGACAACGCCTCGGTGAGCACGCCGCCGAGCACCACTCCGATGCCCGCCGCCGCGCCGGACACCGCGCCCCAGACGCCGAAGGCGACGCCGCGGTCACGGCCGGTGTAGGTGGCGTGCAGCAGCGACAGCGTGGTGGCGAACATGGCCGCGCCGCCGACGCCTTGCAACGCCCGCGCCGCGACGAGGGCCGCCGCGTTCTCGGCGACGCCGCACCCGAGCGACGCGATCGCGAAGACGACCAGTCCGGCCAGGTAGGCGTGCTTCGCGCCGACCCGATCGGCGAGCGAGCCGAGCACCAGCAGCAGCGCCGCCAGCGCCAAGGCGTAGCCGTCCACCACCCACTGCAAGCCGGACAATCCGGTGTCCAGATCGGCGGCGATATCCGGCAGGGCGACGTTCACGATGGTGACGTCGATGAGCAGCATCAGCGTGCCGAGGCACGCGGCGAACAGGGGGAGCCATTTCCTCACGGGAGCCTCCACGGCGGATTCGAATGATTTCGACGCCAAGCGTGCGGTAATCGGACGGATCCCCCTAGCCACAGCGGCAATTGCGTTAGATTCCTCCTGTGCGCGACGATGGCCCTAGGGAATCTTCCGATCTGGATGTCCTGGACAAACAGATCGTGCACGCGCTGGTTCACGACGCCCGGATGCCGTTCGCCCGGCTGGGCGGCGCTCTCGGCGTCTCCGAGCAGACGGTGGCGCGGCGTTACCGCGCGTTGCGGCAATGCGGCATCCTGCACGTGGCCGGACAGGTGAACGCGGCGCCGCTCGGTCACGCGCGCTGGGTGCTGCGCTTGAAATCGACACCGGACAAAGCGCTGCGGCTGGCCGAATCCCTGTCCCGATTCCCGGATCTGAGCTGGGTGACCCTGCTGTCCACCGGCTCCGAGGTGACCTGCGTGGGCAGGCCGCGCTCGATCGAGCGGCGCGACGCGCTGCTGTTGCAGATCCTGCCGCGCGCCCCGCAAGTGCTGGCGCTGACCGCGTACGAGGTCATCCATCGTTTTCCGCTCGACGAGGAGTGGCCGCGCTATCGGCACCTGCTCACCGCCGCCCAGCTCGACGCACTCGGCCCCGCCCGGCCCCGGACCGCGGACGCGGGACCGGACGCACCGGTGCACCTTTCGGCTGCCGACGAGGCGATGCTCACGCTGCTCGGCCGGGACGGGCGCGCTCCGTACGCCCAGCTCGCGGCCGAAACCGGGTGGACAGCGCCGCGAGTCGCGCGGCGCATGGCCGAGCTGACCGCGGCGGGCGTGCTGTACTTCGACGTCGATTTCGCGATCGAGCGGATGGGCTACGGCGTGCGCGGCGCGCTCTGGCTGCGCGTGCGGCCCGCCGATCTGGACGCGGTGGGGCGCGCGCTGGCGACGCACCAGGAGATCGTGTTCGTCGCCGCCACCACCGGGCCGTCCAATGTGTTCGCTTCGATCATCTGCCGCGACACCGCGGATCTCTACCGGTACGTGACCGAGCGCCTCGGCGCGCTGGACGGGATCACCGACGTGGAAGTGACGCCTTCCCTGCGCGTGCTCAAACAGGCGCAGACGCTGCTGGACACCGACCGGATCGCCCTGGTGCGCTGATCGCGCGGCGTTCGCCGGAGAGGGCGCGAGCGGTGCGCTGCGCGCCGGGCGCGTCGCTTGACTCGAACACCTGTTCGTCTAGGCTGGTCGCCAGAACTTGTCGGTGCCGCGCTCTACTGTAGGCGCCAACCACAGAACGAGACTTACCCGTCGAAAAGGGGAGCAGGACCATGGCACCACAGGCGTACGACCGGGACAAGGCGCTCGAACTCGCGCTGGCCCAGGTGGAGAAGAGCTTCGGCAAGGGCGCCGTCATGCGCCTCGGCGAGGAGGCGCGCCAGCCCATCTCGGTGATCCCCACCGGCTCGATCGCGCTCGACGTGGCGCTGGGCATCGGCGGCCTGCCGCGCGGCCGCATCGTCGAGATCTACGGCCCGGAATCCTCGGGTAAGACCACCGTGGCGCTGCACGCGGTGGCCAACGCGCAGGCCGCGGGCGGCGTGGCGGCGTTCATCGACGCCGAGCACGCGCTCGATCCGGACTATGCCCGCAAGCTGGGCGTCGACACCGACGCCCTGCTGGTCTCCCAGCCCGACACGGGTGAGCAGGCGCTGGAGATCGCCGACATGCTGGTGCGCTCCGGCGCCATCGACATCATCGTCATCGACTCGGTGGCCGCGCTGGTGCCGCGCGCCGAGATCGAGGGCGAGATGGGCGACAGCCACGTCGGTCTGCAGGCCCGCCTGATGAGCCAGGCGCTGCGCAAGATGACCAGCGCGCTGAACAATTCCGGCACCACCGCGATCTTCATCAACCAGCTGCGCGAGAAGATCGGCGTGATGTTCGGCTCGCCGGAGACCACCACCGGCGGCAAGGCGTTGAAGTTCTACGCGTCGGTGCGCCTGGACGTGCGGCGCATCGAGACGCTCAAGGACGGCAGCGACGCGGTGGGCAACCGCACCCGCGTGAAGGTCGTGAAGAACAAGGTCTCCCCGCCGTTCAAGCAGGCCGAGTTCGACATTCTCTACGGGCACGGCATCTCCAAGGAGGGCTCGCTCATCGACATGGGTGTCGAGCAGGGCTTCATCCGCAAGTCCGGCTCCTGGTACACCTACGAGGGCGATCAGCTCGGCCAGGGCAAGGAGAACGCCCGCAAGTTCCTGCTGGAGAACGTCGACGTCCGCGACGAGATCGAGAAGAAGATCAAGGAGAAGCTCGGCATCGGCGCCGACGTGACGGCCGATGCGGCCGCGGAGGTGCCCGCCGATTTCTGAGCCGACGCACAGCCGTCGCTCGCCCGGAACGGCTCCGGCCGATTCCGGGCGGCCACGGGCCGACGCGGTGCAGGAGATGCGGCGTCGGCTGGAAGAACTCTTGTCCGCTTCCGGTCCGCCAGACGGTGCCCGGTCCCGCGGACAGGACGCCGAGCTCGTCCGGAGGGCCGAAGGTGGTTCGGTTGCGCCGGACACCATGGGAACTCGGCCGGGCGCGTCCGATCCGCAGCGGGCGCGCCCGGCTGGGTCCCGTCGTGGTCCCCGGGGTGCGCGGGCGCGTATCGGCTCGCCCTCGGCCGACTCCGGTCTCACCGAAGGACCAACGGCCGATCCGGGAGCGGCCGGATCCGAAGCCGGAACGGTCGAACAGGCGAAGGAGGCGTGTCTCCGATTGCTCGCCGTTCGCGCCCGCAGCCGTGCCGAGCTGGCTCAGCGTCTGGCCGCCAAGGGGTACTCGGCCGAAGTGAGCGAACGGGCGCTCGATCGCCTCGGCGAAGTGGGTCTCGTCGACGACGCCGCCTTCGCCGAGCAATGGGTGCACTCCCGGCACACCTTCTCCGGTAAAGGCAAGCAGGCGCTCGCGCAAGAACTTCGGCGCAAGGGCGTCGCGCAATCGGATGCCGTGGCCGCCCTCGATGCCATCACCACCGACGACGAGGAAACCCGCGCCGCCGAGCTGGTCCGCCGCAAATTGCGCTCTCTGCCGCGAGATCTGGACCGGGACAAGATGATTCGCCGCCTCGTCGGCATGCTCGCCCGCCGTGGCTACGGTCAGTCCACGGCGTATCGGGTGGTCAAGGCCGAACTGGCCGATCAGGGGTTCGAGGGCGACCTCGACGAGACCATCGACTGAACTCGCCCATGCGGCTCCCGGCGATCGGGAGCCGTGCTTCATCAGGTCGAGGCGTTGTCGTATACCGGCGGCAGTCGAACCGCGCGAGTTGGTGGGAGTTCGTCGGCGGTACCGATCTCACCGGAATCGGCACCTGGTCACCGCTGCGAAGCCATGCGCGGTCGTGCAGGGGGGCGCGTACGGTTGGCGCGGACCGGATCCGGCCCGGTGGGGGAAGCCCTATCCCGCTCACAACTGCGCTCCACGCCGGTCGGCTGTGCGGGATACGGATGGTCGGTGTGCGGCTACTGCTCGGGGTACGGCCCGGCGCAGCCGCCGTGCTAGCGAAAACGCGGGCGACTACGGCGTTTTCGATCGGTTTGCTGATTGTCGCTGCTCGGACAGCCGATCGGGGCCCGGCCCGCGGCGGTCGAGGTCTGTACCCTTCGTACCGCCGCGGCGGAGGTGCAACGCTGCGCGGGTTTCGGGTGCGGCATCGTCGGTCTACACCTCTCCTGTATCGGCGGATAGACCGGCGGCCTCGATACCCGCCACGGCGGCGCGTTCGTCCTCCAAGGAAGTCGCGGCCCCAGTCGAACCGACCGCGCCGAGAATCCCGCCCGCCGAGTCCCGGATGAAGACACCGCCGGGGACATCGAGGATGTGCCCTTCGGCGAGCGCGGCCACCGACGTGAAGAAGGTCGGCGCGGCCGCCGCGCGGCGGGCGATCTCGCGGTTGGAGACGCCGAGGCCGAGCACGCCCCAGGCCTTGGCGATCGCGATCTGTGGTCGCAGGATGCCGGAGCCGTCCTGGCGTTGTAACGCGACGAGATGTCCGCCGGGATCCAGAACCGCCACCGTGAGCGGGTCGAACCCGTGCGCGGCGCCGTAGGCCAGCGCTTCGCTAACGATGAGCGTCGCGCGTTCCAGCGTGATCGAGGTCGTGGTAACCGTCATTTCCTACTCCTGTGTCGAGGACTTTCGGATTGCGTTGGCTACAGGTCAATGCCGCGAGCACGAGCCCCGCACCGGCGACCTGCGGCCAGGTGACGCGTTCTGTGCCGGCCGCGACGGCGAACACCGCCGCCGCCACCGGCACCGCGAACATGAAGACCATCGTTTGCGCCGACCCCACCCGCCGCACGCCCCAGTACCACGCCACGAGGCCGTAAATGGTCACGGCCAGCACGGAAAAGGCCAGTGATACCAGGGTTGTTCCGGAAAGTCTCGGCGCATCGCGCGGCGGTGCCAGTGCGGATGCCGCGGGCAGCAGTACCGCGGCGCCGATCACCGAGGCCCACGCCGTCACCCGCAGGGGGCTGTGATCGACCAGCAGGGGGCGGGTGACGACCGGGTAGGCGCCCCACAGCGCGGACGCGACCAAAGCGGCCAGATCCCCGAGCGCGCGGTTCGGCGCCGCGTGGCCCGCCTCGCGGCCGAGGACGACCAGGACCACGCCTGCCATCGCCACGCACGCGCCGATCAGCACGGCGGCGCGGACGGGCTCACCGCTCAGCCGCGCGAGCAGCGCGGTCCAGAACGGCGACAAAGCGATCAGGATGGCGGACTCGGTGACCGTGGTGAGCGCCACCGCGGCGCTGAAGGCCAGCTGATACGCCACGATGCCGAGCGCGGCCGACAGCGCCAGCCGCGGCCACCACCGGCGCGCGATGGCGGGCCTGCCCTCCACGGCGCACGCGAGGACCAGCAGCAGTGGCGCGGCCGCGGCGAAGCGGATCGCGTTGAAGGTCACCACGTCCAGTTCGCGCAGACCCCAGCCGGTGACCGTGTAGCTGGCGCCCCACACGGTGCTCACCGAGGCGAGCACCCAGGTCGCGCGATCAAGCCGCACGCGGCACGCTCACCTGATCCAGCACGTGGCGGACCGACTCCAGCGCCGATTGCAGCGCGCCTTGGATCCAGGCGTGCGCGACCGAGAGATGCTCGCCTGCGAAGAACACCCGCGGCGCCGGATGCGGATGCGGTGCGCCGATTTCCGCGAGGTAGCGCGCGTGCTGTCCCGGCGCCAGGTAGGCGAACGCCCCGCCGCCGATGCCGACCTGCTCGTCCCAAGCCCAGTGCACGACGTCGTCGACGACGGCGGTCAGGCCGGGATGCAGCTGTTCGAGCGAGGCGAGCACGATTCTGGTGCGGTCGCTCTCGGGCAGCGCCGCGAACCGCCGGGCGTTGTTCTCCCACAGGTAGGCCGCGGTGAGCACGGCCGGTGCGTGCGAGCGCTCGGGATCCGCCGCACTCCAGCGGGCCGACTCGGGGGCGAGCCGGGCGTTGTCGGACGGGTACCACACCTGCTGGATCGGCAGATCGGTGAAGCTGCCGCCGCCGAAGATCCCGTCGACGTGCTCCCAGTGCCGCGCACGGACGTGGACGAGGGTCTTCGTGCTGCTGGCGTAACTGATGCCGCGGATCGCCTGCCGCTGGGGCGCGGGCAGCGCGGGGGAGATGTCGATCTGATCCAGGCCGGGCGCGGGTACCGCGCAGATCACGAAGTCGACTTCGTCGGTGAACGCCGCGCCGTGCCGCTCGCCGCGCAACCGCACGCCGTCGCCGGTGACGTGCAGTTCGGTGATGCGGGTGGCCAGCCGCAGGCTGCCCGGGCGCAGCGCGTCGGTGAAACCGCGGATGAGCGCATCGGTGCCGTCCACCAGCTCCAGTTGGTCGACATTGAACAACCCGAAGTAATCCACGAGCACTTCCAGCAGCGAGGCGTGCTCGTAGTGCAGCAGTCCGCTGGCATGCCCGATCAGATCCCAGGCGTCCGGCGAGAGGCGTTGCCGGGTGAACTGCCACAGCGAGGTCGCCGCGAGCCGGTCCAGCTCCGGGTCGGCCACGTCACCGGCCAGCAGGGCCTTGCGCCGATGATCGCCGAGACCCTGCCAGGCGGCGCGCAGCAGCCGCTCGAGCACCAGTAGCGGGTCGGTGCGCTCGGCCTCCTCCAGCTGGTAGGCGGGCAGCACCTGTTCCACCTGGGACCTGCGCACCCGACGGCCCCGCAGCAGGTAGTACGCATCCGGATTCGCGTTGACGAAAGGCCTGGTGGCCAAGCCGAATTCGTCGACGTAGTGCAGCGTGCAGTGATGGTTGCCCGGGATCCGCATCGCACCGAGTTCACCGTGGGTGCCGTCCCAGAACCGCCAGGTGCGGACCCGCCCACCGGGACGTGCCGTGCGCTCGTAGACGGTCACGTCCAGACCGTGGCGTTGCAGCTCGTAGGCGGCGGCCAGACCGCTCGCGCCCGCGCCGATCACCGCGACCCGTGCGGGGCCCGCGTTCCCGGGGTGGCGCAGTTCGCCGGGGAAGGAGAAGGACTCGTCGAAGAGAAGGTCGGAGGTACGGCTGGTCATCGATCAACTCCCGCAGGTATGACGCGCTGATGACCGTCCCACCGGTCGAATACCGGGGATCGGCGTATGCCTACGAGATTGACGGGACGCCGCCGAGGGCACGAGTGTTGCGCTCAGCTCGAGCACAACACTCCGGCACCCGTGCGGTATTGCCGCACGCTAGCCAGTTCGCTTGCGCGGCAAGGTTTCCGCAGTCCGGCTCAGGGCTTCTGGCCGAGGTCGACGCCGGGCGCGGCATCGGTGATGACCGAGTCCGCGGCGAGGACCGCGCCGCCGCCCTTTCCGCGCTTGCGCGCCCGCAGCCGCCGTTCCAGCCTGGTCGCCACCAGCGTCAGCGCGCTGTTGAGCGCGATCATGACGATCGCGATGACGATCAGCGCCGGAATCGTGTTCTGTTCGGCCGCGCCGAGTTGCTGGCCGGAGCGCACGATTTCGACGTAGGTGATCTGGTAGCCCAGCGCCGAGTCCTTGAGCGCGACCACCATCTGTGAGACCAGCGCGGGCAGCATGGCCGTGATCGCCTGCGGCAGCAGGATCAACCGCATCAGCTGGTTCTTGCGCATGCCCAGCGCGACGGCCGCCTCGGTCTGCCCCTTCGGCAGCGAGCGGATGCCCGCGCGCACGATCTCCGCGATGACCGAGCCGTTGTAGACGGTCAGCGCCGTGACCACCGCGGCGAGCGCGAGATCCTCGGACTGGAACACGTCGTACTGGGAGTACACCGCGAACAGGAAGATCATCAGGATCAGCACTGGGATGGCGCGCGCCACCTCGACGACGGTGCCCGCGACCCAGCGCACCACGCGATGGTCCGACAGCCGCAAGACGCCGAAGATCATGCCGATGATCAGCGCGAACACGATGGACAGCAGCGCGGCGACGACGGTGCCGCGCAGACCGGGCAGCAGGTAGGTCGACCAGACCTCCGCCTCCAGGAACGGCTTCCACTTCTCCGCGGTGAATTGCCCCTTGTCGGCGAAACCGCGATAGAGCACCCAGCCCGTCGCGGCCACGGCGACCACGACCAGCAGCGAGTAGACGTTGTTGCGCAGCCTCGCCTTCGGGCCCGGCGCGTCGAACAGGACCGAAGCGCCTGCGCTCATCGGGACACCTCGTATTTCTTGGCCAGCCAGCCGAAGAACAGGCCGGTCGGCAGGGTCAGGATCACGAAGCCGAGCGCGAAGATCGCGCCGATCGCCAGCACCGCGGCCTCGGTTTCGGTCATCTCCGCCATCAGGGTCGCCGCTTCGGCGACGCCGATCGCCGAGGCGATGGTGGAGTTCTTGGTCAGCGCGATCAGCACGCTGCCCAGCGGGGCGATCACCGAGCGGAAGGCTTGCGGCAGCACGACCAGCCGCAGGTTCTGCAGGAAGCCGAATCCGAGCGAGCGGCCCGCCTCGGACTGGCCCATCGGCACGGTGTTGATGCCCGCGCGCAGCGACTCGCAGACGAAGGAGGCGGTGTAGATGCTCAGGCCGACGACCGCGAAGCGGAAGTTGTTCTGGGCCAGCGAGTTCGGGCCCTCGCCGGCGAGGCGCCAGCCCATTGTCGTGTAGAGGCCCAGCGACATGAACACGATGATCAGCGTGAGCGGAGTATTGCGGAAGATGGTGACGTAGGCGGTGCCGACCCAGCGGGCGACCGGCACGGGGGACACGCGCAGCGCCGCGACGACGGTGCCGAGGATCAGCGCGCCGACCGCGGACAGCACGGTCAGCTGGATGGTCACCCAGAAGGCTTCGAGGATTTGGCTGTCGTACCTCGAGATCAGGTCGAACACGGTGGACGCGTTCCTCCGATCGGGTCGCGATGGTCAGGGGAGGTGCGGCGGGTGGCCCGGCCCGGTCGGGGACGGGCCACCCGTGCTGAGGCGAACGGTGCGGACGCTCAGTACCGGTTCACCGTCGGCGGCTGCGGGGCCTGGTAGCCCGAGGCGCCGACGGTCGAGTCGAACGCCTTCTTCCAGGAACCGTCGGCGATCATCGCCTCGATCGCGTCGTTGATCTTGTCGCGCAGTTCCTTGTCGCCCTTCTTCGACCCGATGCCGTAGTTCTCGGTGGTGAACGGCTTGCCGACCACCTTGAACGCGCCGCTGCTCTGCGCCGCGTAACCGGCCAGGATGATGTCGTCGGTGGTCACCGCGTCCCAGGATCCGGCGCGCAGGCCCTCGAGGCAGAGCGAGTAGGTGTCGTTGGTCTGCAACTGCGTGTCGGGGAAGTTCTTCTCGATGTTCTGGGCTGGGGTGGAGCCCTTCACCGAGCAGACCTTCTTGCCCTTCAGGTTGTCCGGGCCGTTGATGTCGGTGTTGTCGGCGCGCACCAGCAGCGACTGTCCCGCGACGTAGTACGGACCGGCGAAGTCGACCTTCTCCTTGCGCTTGTCGTTGATCGAGTAGGTGGCGACGATGTAGTCGACCTGTCCGTTCTCGATCAGGGTCTCACGCTGCGGCGACGGCGCTTCCTTGAACGTGATGTCGTTCGGCTGCACACCCAGTTTCCCGGCGACGTACTTGGCCACTTCGACGTCGAAGCCGCTGTAGGACCCGTCCTTGTTCCGCAGGCCCAGACCCGGCTGATCGAACTTGATGCCGATGGTGAGCTTGCCGTCCTTGGCGTGCTCCAGGGCGGACTTGTCGCCGCCGCCGCCACACGCGGTGGCGGTCGCGGCGGCGAGTGTCAGGGCGATCGCCCCGACACCGATGCGCAGAGCGCGATTGATCCTCATCGAGTTCCTTCTCCCTATCCAGTGGGTGTGCTGGCCGCTGTGTCCGGCAGGTCAGTGGCTCAAGATCTTGCCCAGGAAATCCTTCGCTCGCTCGGACTTCGGGGCGGTGAAGAAGGTGTCCGGCGTCGCGTCCTCCACCACCTGGCCGTCGGCCATGAACAGCACCCGATTCCCCGCGCGGCGCGCGAAGCCCATCTCGTGGGTGACGACCAGCATCGTCATCCCGTCCTTGGCCAGCGACACCATGACCTCGAGCACCTCGTTGACCATCTCCGGGTCCAGCGCGGAGGTCGGCTCGTCGAACAGCATCACCTTCGGGTTCATCGCCAGCGCCCTGGCGATGGCGACGCGCTGCTGCTGGCCGCCGGACAGCTGCGCCGGGTACTTGTCGGCCTGATCGGCGATGCCGACCCGGTCGAGCAGCTCCATGGCGCGGGTCCGGGCGGCGTCCTTCTTGATCTTGCGGACCTTGACCGGCGCGAGCACGACGTTCTCGAGGATCGTCTTGTGCGCGAAGAGATTGAAGGACTGGAAGACCATGCCGACGTCGGCGCGGAGCGCGGCCAGCGCGCGGCCCTCGGCGGGCAGTGGGACACCGTCGATGGCGATGTCGCCGGAATCGATCGGCTCCAGCCGGTTGATGGTGCGACACAGCGTCGACTTGCCGGATCCCGAGGGGCCCAGCACGATGACGACCTGCCCTTTGGGGACCTCGAGGTTGATGTCCTTGAGTACGTGCAGGTCGCCGAAGTGTTTGTCCACTTTGCGCATCAAGATCATCGGTGGGCCGCTGGTGGCGGCGTTGACGGCCCCGGCAGAGGCGTCCCCGGTCGTGGCGGGCGCGGCGTCGTCGTCGGTCATGGTCATGACCTTAGGCAAAAATCGGAAATTTGCCCGACTTTCGGCGACACACCCTCTCGCCACGCCGATTCGACATGTGCGCGTAACTTCGCGGTTCCTCCGTCGTCGGCGGTGGACCGCCCCGAGCCTGCGTCGATGCCCGCGAAAGCCACCGGAGGCCGCCCCGTACCCTGGACGGGTGGATTCGATCGGACAGGCAGTGTTGTCTCCCGCGCCCGCCGAGGGCACAGCACGCAGTTACGAGGTCCGCACCTTCGGTTGCCAGATGAACGTGCACGATTCCGAACGCTTGTCGGGTTTGCTGGAGGACGCGGGCTACGTGAAGGCCGCGCCCGGCGCGACGGCCGACCTCGTCGTCTTCAACACCTGCGCGGTGCGCGAGAACGCCGACAACAAGCTCTACGGCACGCTCGGCCACCTCGCGCCGATCAAGGCGGGCCATCCGGGCATGCAGATCGCCGTGGGCGGCTGCCTGGCGCAGAAGGACCGCGACGTCGTGGTGCGCAAGGCGCCGTGGGTGGACGTGGTCTTCGGCACCCACAACATCGGTTCGCTGCCGGTGCTGCTGGAGCGGGCGCGGCACAACAGGGAAGCCCAGGTGGAGATCCTGGAGTCGCTGGAGGCGTTCCCGTCCACCCTGCCCGCCAAGCGCGAATCCGCCTACGCGGGCTGGGTTTCCATCTCGGTCGGCTGCAACAACACCTGCACCTTCTGCATCGTGCCGTCGCTGCGCGGCAAGGAGGTCGACCGCCGCCCCGGTGACGTGCTCGCCGAGGTGCGGGCGCTGGTGGATCAGGGCGTGCTCGAGGTGACGCTGCTCGGCCAGAACGTGAACTCCTACGGCGCCTCGTTCGCCGACCCGGACGAACCCCGCGACCGCGGCGCGTTCGCCAAGCTGCTGCGCGCGTGCGGACACATCGACGGCTTGGAGCGGGTCCGGTTCACCTCGCCGCACCCGGCGGAGTTCACCGACGACGTGATCGAGGCCATGGCCGAGACCCCGAACATCTGCCCGCAGCTGCACATGCCGCTGCAGTCGGGTTCGGACCGGGTGCTCAAGGCGATGCGCCGCTCCTACCGTAAGGCGCGCTACCTCGGCATCATCGACAAGGTGCGCGCCGCGATGCCGCACGCCGCGATCACCACCGACATCATCGTCGGCTTCCCCGGCGAGACCGAGGAGGATTTCCAGGAGACCCTGGACGTGGTCCGGCAGGCGCGTTTCACCAGCGCGTTCACCTTCCAGTACTCCAAGCGGCCCGGTACGCCCGCCGCCGACATGCCCGATCAGCTGCCCAAGGCCGTGGTCCAGGAGCGCTACGACCGGCTCATCGCGTTGCAGGAGGAGATCTCCTTGGCGGCCAATCGAGAGCTGGTCGGCACCGAGGTGGAATTGCTGGTAGCCGAGGGCGCGGGCAAGAAGAACGCCGCCACCGCGCGCATGAGCGGCCGCGCCCGCGACGGCAGGCTGGTGCACTTCCGCCCGGGCGGCACGGCCGAGCCGATCCGCCCCGGCGATCTGATCACGGTGGACATCACCGCCGCGGCGCCGCACCACTTGGTCGCCGATGCCGCGATCAAGACCCACCGCCGTACCCGCGCCGGTGACGCGCACGAGCGCGGCGTCACCCCGAAGACCGCGCCGATCGGCGTCGGGCTCGGACTGCCTCGCATCGGCGCACCCGCCCCGGAACCCGCGGCCGCGAGCTGCTCGACCGGCTGCGACGCATGACCGCGAGCCCGCAGGACAACGACGACGCCACCCGTGGCGCCGATGGATCTGTCCCCGCGTCCGGCGACGACCAGCGCGGCGCGTCCGCGGCCGACCGGGGGCGCGAGCCGGCGAGCCCCGACGCAGACGAACGAAACGAGGATTCCGTGAGCTCGGTCGAGAGCACCGCCGATTTCGAACAGTTCCGCGACGATCTCGACGCCGTGGAGCGCAAGATCGCCGGTGAGATCGATCCCGGCGTCCGCGCGATGGTCGTGGCAGGCGCGGTGTTCCTGCTGCTGGCCTCGCTGGTGCTGTCGCACGCCGGCGCGGCGCGCGGCTTCGACGTGCTGCTGAACACCGACGTCGCGCGGGCCGAGCACATCGGGCTGCCCTCGCGGATCTTCGTGTGGTTCGTCGTGGTGTTCGGTATCGGCTTCTCGATGCTGGCGCTGATGACCCGCCGCTGGGTGCTGGCTTGGGTCGCGGTCGCGGGCAGTGCCGTGGCGGCCGTGTTCGGCGTGCTGTCCATCTGGCACCGCCAGACGCCCGGGCTCGGCAACTACGTCGGCGCGGGCCCCGGCCTCGGCCTGATCCTCGGCGCGATCGTGACCGTCGTGCTCACCTTCCACTGGATCCGGGTGGTGTGGAGCCGCACCGCGCTGCACTTGGCCGCGGAGGAGCAGCGCCGCAACGCCGCCGCGGCGGCGGAGGAACGCGACCGTCGTCGGCTCATGGGCGATTCCTGACCGGCTCTTTCCATACGACAGCGGCCCGTCCCAGCCGGGAGGGGCCGCTGTTCGTTTCGATCGGGCCGATATCTCAGCGGTTGCTGACGGCGCCCTCGGCGGCCTCGGCCCACTCTCGCCACTGTTTGGCCTGTTCCAGCGCCTTCTCCGCGTCGCGAGCCTTGCCCGCGGCCTGCGCCTTCGCGGCCTGCTCCTCGAACTGCGCCACGCGCTCGCGGAACTGGGCGGCGCGGGCCATCGCCTCTGGGTCGGTGCGCCGCCACTGCGCGTCGACGGCGTCGCGCACACGCTTCTCGATAGCCCGCAGCTTGCCTTCCAGTTCCTGCATGCGCTCGCGCGGAACCTTGCCGATGGCGTCCCACTTGTCCTGGAGCTCGCGCAGCGCGCCGCGGGCCGCTTCCAGGTCGGCGGACGGATCGATGTAGGCGTAGTGGTTCAGCAGTTCCTCTTTGGCGGCCGCGTTGTGCTCGAACTCGGCGTCGCGCTCGGAGACCGCGGCGTTGCGCGCGGCGAAGAAGACATCCTGGGCGCTCTTGAAGCGCCGCCACAGCGCCTCGTCGGCCTCGCGCGGCGCGCGACCGGCGGCTTTCCACTCGGTGAGCAGATCGCGGAAGATGCCCGCGGTGGCCACCCACTCTGTGGAGCCGGACAGTTCCTCGGCCTGCACGCACAGTTCTTCCTTGCGCGCCTTCGCGGCGGCGCGTTCGCGATCCAGCTCGGCGAAGTGCGCGCCGCGGCGGCGGTTGAACGCCTCACGCGCCTTGGAGTAGCGCTTCCACAGCGCGTCGTCGACCTTGCGGTCCACGCCCCGGATGGACTTCCACTCGTCGAGGATCTCGCGCAACCGATCGCCCGCGGCCTTCCACTGGGTGGACTCGGCGGCGATCTTCTCCGCCTCGGCGGCCAGCGCCTCCTTGCGTTCGGTGTGCTCGTGCCTGGCGCGTTCCTTCTCTTCCTTGGCGTGCGCGGCGGCCTCTTCGGAGTGCTCGGCGATGGCCTGCAGGCGCCGGGCCAAGCCCTCGATGTCGCCGATGACGGCGGCGGTCGGCAGCGACTCGGCCAGCGTGACGGCGGCGGCCTTGGTCTTGCGTGCGTCCGCGCCCGCGGCCAACCTGGCCTCCAGCAGGGCGACCTCGGTGGCCAGATCGTCGAACCGGCGGCCGAAGTGGGCCAAGCCCTCCGCGGCGTCACCGGCCTGCCACGAGCCGATCTGGCGTTCACCCTCGGCGGTCTTCACCCACGCGGTGCCGTCTTCGTCGACCCGGCCCCACCGGCTCGGATCGGAGACGGTGGGCACGACGACGGGATGGGGATGCTGCTGGGCCGGGCCCGGGGCGGGTTTGACCGCGTGCGGTTTGGGCGGTTGAATCGAGCGGCCCGGTTTCGGAGCACCGGAAGAACGGGGCATCTTGCCGGGTCCGGCTTTCGCGGTTCCGTTGCTGTCGGTCATTTTTCCTCGTCCCTGCCGCGCGTCACGGCTGCCTGGTTACGCCCTAGCTCATTCCATTCAACCCGGTCCGAGCCCTTGTGACCATCGATCCATGCCTTCCCACGGAGGAATCCCGCGGATTCCAACCCCTGATGACCTGGGTTGTAGCTCCTCGAACACTATCAATCTCGGCGGTATTTACGGCAGAGACACTCGAAGCCGGCCGGTACCGGCAGTACCCGCAACGACTACGGTTACGACGTGTTCTCCGTCGCCGCCCTCGTTCCGTCGCCGCCCGTGCTGGTCCCCGAGTTGTGCGGTGGTGCGGCGGACACGGCGGGAGCAGGGGATTCGGATCCGCGCGCGGTGCTGCGGTCGGCCGTGCTCGACACCGTGCGCGCCTTCGCGTCCGTGACAGGCCACTGGACAGTGATCGGCGCCGATGCCGGTGACCGCACGTTCGGTCCGGAGACCGTCGGCACGTTCCGCGGCTTCGGCGTCGACGTGCGGGTCGGCCTCTCGAGTGCCGCCGTCGCCGGAGCGCGGCAGGCCGATGCCGGGTTGCCGCTGGCCGTACTGATCGGCGGGTGGCTACGCGGGCAGGTCGCCCCCGACGCGGTCGCCGAGGCGAGTGTCGTCGCCGCGGACGCGCCCGCGGAGCATTGCCGGGAGGCCGGGACGAAGCTGCGTGCCGAGCTGGACAGCGACGGCGAGCCGCGCGGTGTGCTGGTCGTCGCCGACGGCGCGGCGACGCTGTCGGTCAAGGCGCCCGGCTACCTCGACGAACGGGCCCGTCCGGTGCAGGACCGGCTGGACGACGCGCTGAGCGCGGGTGATCGCGCC
Organism: Nocardia sp. NPDC047038; assembly: GCF_040644075.1. Taxonomy (NCBI): domain Bacteria; kingdom Bacillati; phylum Actinomycetota; class Actinomycetes; order Mycobacteriales; family Nocardiaceae; genus Nocardia; species Nocardia sp. NPDC047038. The sequence goes on from NZ_JBEYVQ010000001.1 coordinate 803,273, forward strand.
GCGTTGCGGGCACTCGACTCCGGACTGTGTGCCGAACTGGGCGTGACGGGCCGCCCGGCCTATCAGGTGCTGGCCGGGCTGTTCCGCGCCGATCCGCTGGTCGAGACGCGCTACCGGGACGCCCCGTTCGGAGTCGGCTACCACGTGAGCCTCTGGCGGCCCGCGGGAGACGACGCGCCGTGACGGATTCCGGCATCACTCCGATCGCGGTCGTCGGCCCCACCGCCACCGGCAAATCCGATCTGGCTCTCGACCTGGCCGAACAACTCGGCGGCGAGATCGTGAACATCGACGCCATGCAGCTGTACCGCGGCATGGACATCGGCACCGCGAAGCTGCCCGTAGCGCAGCGCCGGGGCATCCCGCACCACCAGCTCGACGTGCTCGACGTGACCGACACCGCGTCCGTGGCCGCGTATCAGGCGGCGGCGAGCGCGGACGTCGTCGCGATCATGGGGCGCGGCCGGGTGCCCGTCATCGTGGGCGGCTCGATGATGTACGTCCAGGCGCTGTTGGACCAATGGGAGTTCCCGGCCACCGATCCGGCCGTGCGGGCGCGCTGGGAGGCGGTGCTCGCCGAGCGGGGCGTCGCGGCCGTACACGCGGCGCTGCGCGCGGCCGATCCGGTGGCCGCTGCCACCATCCTGCCCACCGACGGGCGCCGTATGGTGCGTGCGCTCGAGGTCGTGGAACTCACCGGACAGCCGTTCGCCGCCTCGGCGCCGACCATCGGGCAGCCGCGCTGGGGCACGATCGTCATCGGCGTCGACCGGGAGACCGCGGCCTTGGACGCGCGCATCGAGCGGCGCACCGCCGCGATGTTCGAAGGCGGGCTGGTCGAGGAGGTACGCGGCCTGATCGAGTGTGGCCTGCGCGAGGGCGTCACGGCCCGGCGGGCCATCGGCTACGCACAAGTCCTGGCCTATTTGGACAACGAATACGACCTGAACCATGCTCAGGAACGCACCCTGATCGGCACGCGGCGCTACGTGCGCAGGCAACGCTCCTGGTTCCGGCGCGATCCCCGGGTGCGGTGGGTGGACGGCGCCGCCCCTGATCCGGCCGCGACGGCGCTGGCCCTGCTCGACGAGAAAGAACGGACTCCGCAGTGACCCGACGTGTGAGCACGCGCAACGCCTCCGTCCAGGTGTGGCAGGCCTACCTCAACAACCGCACCAAGCGTCATCGCGACGGCCGTTTCCTGGTGCAGGGCGTGCGTCCGATCACGCAGGCCATGGCCAACGACTGGCCGCTGGAGACGCTGCTGTACCGGCTCGGCGGCCCCGAGCTGTCCAGCTGGGCGCGCGAAGTGCTGGACACCAGCGGTGTGCCACAGGTCGGCCTGGTGCCCGAGCTGATGGCCGAACTCGGCGAAAAGGCCGCCGGGATACCGGAACTGGTGGCGGTCGCGGAGTCGCGGCAGCCCGAACTGGAGGCCTTCGAGCCGGGTGAGCCGGGGGAGGACGCGCCGGTGGTCGTGGTGTTCGACCGGCCCAACTCGCCGGGCAACCTGGGCACGCTGATCCGCTCGGCCGACGCGTTCGGCGCCAGCGGCGTCATCGTCACCGGACACGGCGCCGACCAGTACGACCCGCAGGCGGTGCGCGCCTCGACCGGTTCGCTGTTCGCCGTGCCGGTGATCCGCGCCGCCGGGCCCGCGCAGGTGCTGGAGTTCCGCAACCGGCAGATCCGCCGCGGCATCCCGACCCGCATCGTGGGCACCGACGAGCGCGGCAGCCACGCCGCCTACGACTACGACTTCACCGACGCGACCATCCTCGTCATCGGCAACGAGACCAGCGGTATGAGCGCCGCGTGGGAGGCGGCCTGCGACGACATGGTGCACATCCCGATGGGTGGGACGGCCAGCTCGCTGGGGGCGCCCTCGGCGGCCGCGGTGGCGCTCTACGAAATTTCCCGGCAGCGCCGGACGTTTGCCAAATGACGACGAGAACAGGGAGACATCGCACGTGCCGGATATCGAGTTCACCAAGGGTCACGGCACCCAGAACGATTTCGTGGTGCTGCCCGACCCACAGGCCGGCCTCGCGCTGACGGCCGAGCAGGTCGGCGCGCTGTGTGATCGCAGGCGCGGCCTCGGCGCGGACGGCGTGTTGCGGGTCGCGCGGGCCGGTGCGTTGCAGGCCGCCGGTGTGCTGGCGGAGCTTCCGGAGGACGTGGGCGCCGACGACTGGTTCATGGATTACCGCAACGCCGACGGCTCGATCGCGGAGATGTGCGGCAACGGCGTGCGCGTATTCGCGCATTACCTGCACGCGGCGGGATTGGAAACCCGCGACAGCTTCGTGGTCGGCAGCCGCGCCGGGGCGCGCCCGGTCACCGTGCATGCCGGGAACTCGGTCACCGGGGACGTCACCGTCGGCATGGGCCGGGTGCGCGAACTCGGCCCGTCCACCGCGACCATCGCGGGCTGGGCGCTGCCCGGGATCGGCATCGATGTCGGCAATCCGCATTTGGCCTGCGTCGATCCGGGCATGTCCGTGGACGCGCTCGGCAAGCTCGACCTGACCGTGCCGCCCGGCTTCGATCCGGACCTGTTCCCACACGGGGTGAACGTCGAGATCGTCACGGCGCTGGACGCCGAGAGGTCGGTCGACATGCGGGTCTACGAGCGCGGTGTGGGCGAAACCCGTTCCTGCGGAACGGGAACCGTCGCCGCGGCCGCCGCGGCGCTGGCCGCCGACGGCTTCCGGATCGGCGCCGACTCCGGTCGGGTGACGGTCCGGGTGCCCGGCGGCGAACTGACCGTCGGGCTCGAGCGCGGCTCGGCATGGCTGCGCGGGCCGTCGGTCCTGCTGGCCTCGGGCCGCCTCGCCGGGTCCTGGTGGGACGGTCGGTAGCGGCATCGCCCCGATAACCGGGTGCGTGCTGCGGTGATGTCGTGGCAGCATGGATGATGTATGAGGAAGTCAGAGACGTATGAATTCACTCCGGCGGACGCGAACGATCGCGCCGCCGATGCGGCCGACGACGCGGTGTCCGGCGAAGACGCGGTGACCGGCGACGTCGTCGCCGAGCACCGGGCACGGATGCGGCGATCGGGTTGGTCGGCCGATCCGACCACCGGTGAACTGCAGTTGGAGGACCGCAGTTCGCTGCGCCGTGTTGCGGGCCTGTCCACCGAGCTCACCGACATCACCGAGGTCGAGTACCGGCAGCTGCGCCTGGAGCGCGTCGTGCTGGTCGGGGTCTGGACCACGGGGACCGCCACGCAGGCCGAGGCCAGCATGGCCGAACTCGCCGCGCTCGCCGAGACCGCGGGCTCCGAGGTGCTGGAAGCGTTGATCCAGCGCCGCGACCGGCCGGATCCGGCCACCTACATCGGCTCCGGCAAGGCCGACGAGCTGCGCTCCGTGGTGCTGGAGACCGGCGCGGACACCGTCATCTGTGACGGTGAGCTGACCCCCGCTCAGCTGACCGCCCTGGAGAAGGTGGTCAAGGTCAAGGTGGTCGACCGGACCGCGTTGATTTTGGACATCTTCGCTCAGCACGCCACCTCCCGGGAGGGCAAGGCGCAGGTCTCGCTGGCCCAGATGGAGTACATGCTGCCCCGGCTGCGCGGCTGGGGTGAGTCGATGTCCCGGCAGGCCGGTGGCCGCGCCGGTAGCAACGGCGGCGTGGGTCTGCGCGGCCCCGGTGAGACCAAGATCGAGACCGATCGTCGTCGCATCCGTGAGCGGATGGCCAAACTGCGCCGGGAGATCCGCGAGATGAAGACCGCGCGCGACACCATGCGGTCGCGCCGCACGTCCAGTGGCATCCCGTCCGTCGCGATCGTCGGCTACACCAACGCGGGCAAGTCGAGCCTGATGAACAAGCTCACCGGCTCCGGCGTGCTGGTCCAGGACGCCCTGTTCGCCACCCTCGATCCGACCACCCGCCGGGCCGAGCTGGACGACGGGCGCGAGGTCGTCTTCACCGACACCGTCGGCTTCGTGCGGCACCTGCCGACCCAGCTGGTCGAGGCCTTCCGCTCCACCTTGGAGGAGGTGACCGGCGCCGACCTGCTGGTGCACGTGGTGGACGGCTCCGACGCGCTGCCCGCCGAGCAGATCAAGGCGGTCCGCGAGGTGATCACGGACGTGATCAAGGAATCCGGTACACCCGCCCCGCCCGAACTGCTGGTGGTGAACAAGACCGACGCGATGGGGCCGACCGAGCTCACCAACCTGCGTGCGCTGCTGCCCGACGCGTCGTTCGTGTCGGCGCGCAGCGGCCGCGGGATCGATGGGCTGCGCGAGCGGCTCGCCGAGCTGCTCGGGGACTTGGACGTGGAGATCAGCGTGCTGCTGCCGTACACGCGCGGTGACCTGCTCGCCCGCATCCACGCCGATGGCCGCATCCTCGGTTCGGATCACGAAGAGGGCGGAACCCGCGTCCACGCGCGCGTCCCGCATGCTCTCGCCGCCGCCTTGTCGGAGTACGCGCACGCGGGCACGGCCGGTACGCAGGATTAGGTCGAGCATCTCACTTCCTGAGATGTGACGCTGTCTTTCCGCGCGCTGGTTCGCGGCGTATCCGTGCTCGCGGACCGCCGCTGAAGTGCGAGTTCGCGACAGGCTTGCCGGGACGGCGAACGAGCTGGTCGATCGACCGGATGTGCGTGTCGCGATGCGACGCGCACATCCGGTGCGACGCAGTCGATTTCGTTGCGCTATCGTCATCGAATCGACACCAGGAGGGTTCATGTCGGACGCCCGCTCCGATTCCCGCACCCGGCGCTCCGGCGCCGCGAACAGCGCCGATCCGGCGCTCAGCGACGGTGCGCCGCTGTCGGTTTCGCTGACCGACACCGATCTGTGGGTGATCGACACCCTGCTCGCGCCGCTGCGCGCGTGGACCAGCCCGCGCTTCTACGGCTTGGAGAACATCCCGGCCGACGGCCCGGTGCTGCTGGTCGGTAACCACAACCTGCTGGGCGGCATCGACGCCCCCATGCTGCTGCCCGAGGTGCTGCGCCGCCGCGGCCGCTTGATCCGCGGTCTCGCCGAGAACGTGCTGATCAACGTTCCCGGCGTCCGGCACCTGCTGCACCACTACGGCGCGGTGCGCGGCACTCGGTCCAACTGCCTGGCCCTGCTCCGGCGCGGCGAGGCCGTGATGGTGTTCCCTGGCGGTGGCCGGGAGGCGGTCCGCCGCAAGAACGAGAAGTACCTGCTGAAGTGGGAGGGGCGCAGCGGTTTCGCGCGCATGGCGATCGAGGCGGGCGCGCCCATCGTCCCGGTCGCGATGATCGGCGTCGACGACGCCTACGACATCCTGGTCGACGGCGACCATCCGATCCTGCGCCCCCTGCGCTGGACCGTGGAAGCGCTCGGGCTCAGCCGCGACCTCACCCCGCCACTCATCCGCGGCGTCGGTCCCACCGTCATCCCGCGTCCGGAGCGCTTCTATTTCTCCGCCGGTGCGCCCATCGACCCGGCGCCGTGGCGCAACGCGGGCGACATGCACGCCGCAGCCACGGAATTCCGCGACGTAGTGCGCAAAGCGCTGGAGGAGGAGATGAACTTCCTCTTCGCCGAACGGGCGCGCGACGAAGGGCGCACCTTGGTGGGCCGCTTGCGCGGTTGGCTGACGCGCTGAGGGCTGCGGCGATCCGCGCGACGGTCGACTGTTCATCGTCCGGCTGTTCGGCGTCGGCGTCGGTGCTGCGAGCGCGGCACGTCACGTAGGGCGATTCGTCGCAGAGCTCACGGCTCGACCGTTCCCACGCCCGATCGGCACTTCAGCCGCGGAGCTTCCCGGCCGGACGCACCGCCATCGCGACCTGGAGCTTGCGCGGCGGCGGCGGTCGGCGGGCCGAGTCGTCGGAACAGGTCGAGTGACGGCCGGTTCTCGAACGCGCCGCGAGCTGGGTTGGACCGGCGGAGGGTCCGGCCGACTGTCATGTCCGAGGCCGGACACCTCGCGCACCACTGGGATGGCTGGGGCTCGCCTGGCCGAGCGGCTCGCAGTCACTCCGGTCATCCGCGCCGACACCATCGGGCCGTCGACGGATCCAACCTCGCGCGCCGGGTGGCGACCGCGGCGGTCGTTGTCATCGGCGAGCGGTGTCTGCGCCTGTCGGCATTGCGCCTGAGTCTGCTCAGTCGGTGTCCGTGGTCGCGCAGTCCTTCGTCTTGATCGACAACTGAAGCGCGTGCCGGTCAGTGGCAGGCCGGCCTCGTTCTGCGGCGTCCCGCCCAGGGTGGCGATCAATCGTCCCATGCCTTCGATCGTTTGCCGGGAATCTCGTCCGCTGATCTCGACCCGATCCGCCGCTCCTGGTGAGACCATGGTTCCTGCCCCAGAAGTGAACAGGGATTCTCGCCCCGGGTACGGTATGGGGCAACGACTGGTCGGTGTGGACCGGCCGGTGTGGTCACTAGGAGGTTGGCGTGGAACGCACACTGTTCGAACCCGAGCACGAACTGTTCCGGGAGTCGTTCCGCAAGTTTCTCGATCAGCACGTCGCGCCGAATCACGCGAAGTGGGAGGAGCAGGGCATCGTCGACCGGGCGGTCTGGCTCGAGGCGGGCAAGCAGGGCTTCCTCGGCATGGCCATGCCGGAGCAGTACGGCGGCGGCGGGGTGAAGGACTTCCGCTACAACGCCATCGTCTCGGAGGAGTCGGTGCGCGGCCAGTACTCCGGTCTCGGCTTCTCGCTGCACAACGATGTGATCGCGCCTTATCTGCTCGAGCTGGCCAACCAGGAGCAGAAGCAGCGCTGGTTGCCCGGCTTCTGCGCGGGCGAGATCATCACCGCGATCGCGATGACCGAACCGGGTACCGGTTCGGACCTGCAGGGCATCAAGACTCGCGCGGTGCGGGACGGCGACGACTGGATCCTCAACGGCGCCAAGACCTTCATCACCAACGGCATCAACTCCGACATCGTGATCGTGGTGGCGCAGACCGACCCCGAGAAGGGGGCCATGGGCTTCAGCCTGTTCGTGGTCGAGCGCGGCATGCCCGGCTTCGAGCGCGGCCGCAACCTGGACAAGCTCGGCCTCAAGGCCCAGGACACCGCCGAGCTGAGCTTCACCGACGTGCGCGTGCCCGGCAAGAACCTGCTCGGCACCGAGGGGATGGGCTTCATCCACCTCATGCAGAACCTGCCGCAGGAACGTCTGTCGATCGCCGTCATGGCGGCGGCCGCGATGGAGTCCTGCCTGGACATGACCGTGCAGTACGTCCGCGACCGCAAGGCGTTCGGCAAGCCGATCGGCGCGCTGCAGAACACCCGCTTCGTGCTCGCCGAACTGGCCACCAAGACCACCGCGGTGCGGCTGATGGGCGACAAGTTCATCGAGCTGCTCAACGAGGGCAAGCTGACCGCGGAGGACGCGGCGATGGCCAAGTGGTGGAGCACCGAGGAGCAGCTCGACCTGATCAACCGCTGCCTGCAACTGCACGGCGGATACGGCTACATGAAGGAATACCCGATCGCCAAGGCCTACATGGACGCCCGCATCCAGACCATCTACGGCGGCACCACCGAGATCATGAAAGAGATCATCGGACGCAGCCTGAAGCTGTCCTGACGGTGCGAATTCCGGCTCGGGCCGACGGCTGCCGCCGGCCCGGGTGCGGCACAATCGCCTTCCGAGGTGATGGCGAACTCGCCGTTCGCCGGTCGCCGGAGTGGAGGAGATGCGATGCCGAGTCTGGCCAACCAGGTGGTGCGCGGGTACCTGAAGGCGACGCGGGCCAATCGCGTGTTCATCGATGCCGAGTCCGCGCGCAAGCGGGTTCTCGATCGGAGCGTGCGGCCGCGCAACTACGGTCCGCCGCGCCGGCTGCGCGCGGATGTGACGATCACGGTGGAGCGTCGCGGCGGCTGGCCGGTCTACACCCTCACTCCGCGCGGGCGCACGCCACGAGGGAACGTTGTGTACGCACACGGCGGCGGCTGGGTGCACGAGATCGCGCCGCAGCACTGGGCGCTGTGCGCGGCGGTCACCGCGGAAGCCGGTGCGGCGGTGACGGTCCCGATCTACCCGCTGATTCCGTTCGGGACGGCAGGTCAGGTCGTCGCGGGCTTCGTGGAGCTGGCGCTCGCCAACCGGGAGGCCTACGGAAATGTATGCGTGGCAGGGGATTCCGCCGGAGGGCAGATCGCACTGTCGGCCGCGGTGGCCCTGCGGGACGAGCACGACGTGCGGCTACCCGGCACCGTGCTCATCGCCCCCGCGCTCGATCTGTCGCTGACCAATCCGGAAATCGAGGTCGTGCAGCCACGGGACCCGTGGCTGGGCGTCGCGGGATCGCGGGTGTTCATCGAACACTGGCGCGGCGATCTCGAGCTCGCCGACCCGCGCGTCAGCCCACTGGCCGCCGACCCGCGCGGACTCGGCCCGCTGACGGTCTTCTGCGGCACCGATGACATCCTGTGGCCGGACACCCGCCTGCTGATCGAGGCGGCGCGCGGCGCCGGGGTCGTGGTGGACTACCACGAGGCTCCCGGCCTGCCCCATGTCTATCCGCTGACCCCGACCCCGGAAGGGCGTGCCGCGCGTCGGGTCGTCATCGAGAGTCTGCGTAGCGCGCTCGCCAGTTGAACGACGGTGCGGTGCCGAATCGCGTTATCGCCGCCCGGTTCGCGTGCGACCTCGGATGACGCGGGACAAGGGCAGGGCCTCGCCGCCGACGGGGCTGTCCAGGGCTGCGAGCGGCGGATTCGTCGTGGGCACCGTGGCGGTGTCGTAGGTCCATGACCTGCCCACGTCGAACCACGGGATCGCACCGGAGAAGACGGACACGGCGGCCGAGTAGCGGCGCGCAACGATCGATGGGCGTGGGTCCCCGGCCGGGAGTCGAACGGAATCGACCGCGACGTGCTCGATCGGACGTGTGGTGCGGACCTCGATTCCGATCATCACCAGTCGTGGCACGGCGTCGAACCCGTAGCGCCCGGCTACGTACCGGCTGCGGGCAGCGTGACCACGAAACGGGCACCGGGCGCACCGTCGGTGACGTGAATGGTGCCTCCGTGGCGTTCCACGACGTCGCGGACGATGGCCAGGCCGAGGCCCGCGCCGCCCTCGTCGCGGCTGCGCGCGTCGTCCAGGCGGACGAATCGCTCTACGTACCGGCTGCGGGCAGCGTGACCACGAAACGGGCACCGGGCGCGCCGTCGGTGACGTGAATGGTGCCTCCGTGGCGTTCCACGACGTCGCGGACGATGGCCAGGCCGAGGCCCGCGCCGCCCTCGTCGCGGCTGCGCGC